>NZ_CP052757.1:1984969-2646625 GCF_009708005.2 Cellulosimicrobium protaetiae
CGCGAGCGGCCGGGGAACCCCGGCCCAGCCCTGGGCCGCCAGCGCGCGGGGGATGGTGACGTCGGGGTTGGGTCCGATCGCGATGGCGCGCAGGACCTTGAGCATGCTCCCGCCGGCGACCCGCGGCAGCAGCACCGAGCTGTTCGACTGCTCGACGCTCAGCGCGCGTCCACCGGTGAGGTCGGTGTCGGCGTCGGGGCCTCCGCCGCGGGGACTCGCCCCGTCCGGTGCCGTGCCCGGGTTCTCCCACTCCGCCACGGCCAGGAGGGCCGCCCAGCACGCGGGGTGCGCGGCGCCGTCGTGCACGACCCACCCGCCGTCGTCGGCACCGCCCGGGGCGAGCGTCCCGATCGGCGCCGCGCCGCCCGGCGTCGCGCTGCCTTGGCTCTCGCTGCCCGGCGTCGCGCCGGTCGGCAGCGACACTGGCTCGAGCACGAGGGGCACCTGCACGACGAGGTCCACGCCGTCGCCGACGAGCCGCAGCAGGTGGAGCTCGACGTGCGTCCCCGGCCACGCGTCGTCGGGCGGTCCGGGCGTCGCGGCGGACGCCGGGACGTCGAGCGCGAAAGACAGCCACGGCACGTGGCGCACGGCGACTCCCTTGACGGGGTACCACCGCCGCGCGGGCAGCCAGGCGTCCAGGAGCTCCATGAGCTCCGCCGAGGGCGGGTCCGTCCGCCGTACCGTCACACGTGCCTCCCGGGTCCAGGTCGCCTACATGCCATCACGCGAGCGCCTCGCCCGCCGCACGAGGCGCTGTGGGTGGCGGCGCGCACACTGTCCGGACACGCCCACGGGCGCTGAGGAGGGATACCGATGGACTGTCCGCACCCGGCCGTCACGCTCACGGAGGAGCCGGTGCGACTGAGCCACTGCGTCTCGGTCGTGCACTGGTTCACGTGCGACGCGTGCGGGGAGCGCGCCGCGGTGGTCACCCGGACGGAGATGTTCCTGGACCGCGGGTGAGCCGCACGGTCAGGCGGGGTCGCTCACCACGAGCCAGTAGAAGTCGCGCGACCCCCACGTCATGACGACACGCTCGTCGTCGTCGACGGCGGGGAAGTGGGCCCCGCCGAACACGTCGGTGAGCGTCGCGCCGGCGTGCCCGGGCAGGTGCACCGAGGCCGAGCGCGCGGTCGCGGACAGGTTCGCGACGCACAGGATCGTCTCGGTGTCGGTGCGGCGCAGGAACGCGAGGATCGACTCGTTGTCGCACTCGAGCGCGACGAAGTCGCCCGTGCCGAACGCCTTGTGCCGTCGCCGGACCTTGAGCATCCCGTGCACCCAGTGCAGCAGGGACGTCGACTGCTCGAGCTGCGCCTCGACGTTGACGTAGCCGTAGTGGTGCACGAGCGACTGCACGAGCGGCAGGTACACCTTGCCGGGGTCGGCCGTCGAGAACCCGGCGTTGCGGTCGGGCGTCCACTGCATGGGGGTGCGCACCGAGTCGCGGTCGGGCAGCCAGATGTTGTCGCCCATCCCGATCTCGTCGCCGTAGTAGAGGCACGGGCTGCCCGGGAGGGAGAGCAGGAGGGCGTGCGCGAGCTCGACCTCCTTGCGTGAGTTGTCGAGCAGGGGCGCGAGCCGACGGCGGATGCCGACGTTCGCGCGCATGCGCGGGTCGGGCGCGTACCACCCGTACATGGACGCGCGCTCCTCGGTGGAGACCATCTCGAGCGTGAGCTCGTCGTGGTTGCGCAGGAACGTGCTCCACTGCGCGCCGGGCGGGATGTCGGGCGTGTCGGCGAGGATCTCGAGGACCTGGTTCGCGCGCTGGTCCCTGATCGCGTAGTAGATGCGGGGCATCACGGGGAAGTGGAAGCACATGTGGCACTCGGGCTCGTCCTCGGTGCCGAAGTAGTCCACGACCTCGCGCGGCCACTGGTTCGCCTCGGCGAGCAGGATGCGCCCCGGGAACTCGGCGTCGACCATGCGCCGCACGCGCCGCAGGAACTCGTGCGTCTGCGGCAGGTTCTCGCAGTTGGTGCCCTCGGCCTCGTAGAGGTAGGGCACCGCGTCGAGCCGGAACCCGTCGACGCCCATCTGGAGCCAGAACCGCGCGACGTCGAGCATCGCGTCGGCGACGCGGGGGTTCTCGAAGTTGAGGTCGGGCTGGTGGGAGAAGAACCGGTGCCAGAAGAACTGGCGCCGCACGGGGTCGAACGTCCAGTTGGACGTCTCGGTGTCGACGAAGATGATGCGCGCGTCCTGGTAGCGCGTGTCGTCGTCGCTCCACACGTAGAAGTCGCCGTACGGGCCCTCGGGGTCGGCGCGCGACGCCTGGAACCACGGGTGCTGGTCGCTCGTGTGGTTCATGACGAGGTCGATGACGACGCGCATGCCGCGCGCGTGCGCCTCGCTCACGAGCTCCGCGAAGTCGGACGTGGAGCCGTACTGCGGGGCGATCGCGGTGTAGTCGGAGACGTCGTAGCCGCCGTCGCGCAGGGGCGACGGGTAGAACGGCGGTAGCCACAGCGCGTCGATCCCGAGCCACTGGAGGTAGTCGAGGCGGTCGATGAGGCCGCGCAGGTCGCCCGTCCCGCTGCCGTCCGAGTCGGAGAACGCGCGGACGATCACCTCGTAGAACACCGCGGTGCGGTACCAGTCCGGGTCGTCGGACAGGCCGGGGCGCGCGTCGACGGGCGCGGCCGGCTGGCGGCGCGGCGGGAGCGCCGCGACGGGGACCGGCGCGGTGATGGGCGGCACGGGGGCGGGGCCGGCAGCCGGCCCCCGGACGGGGTTCGGGATCTGGACCGGACGAGCGTCGCGGGGGAACGTCATGCGGGCCTCACGTGCACGACGTGCGCGACCTGGCGCATCGGCTCGAGCCGCACGTACACGTCCTGTCCCCAGCCGTAGCTCTCTCCGGACAGCTCGTCGTGCGCGACGAACGACGGCGCCCAGGGGTCGTGGCCGTCCGGGAGCGCCGGGAGGCCGAGGGCCTCGAGGTCGAGGTGCACGTTCGACTCCTGCGGGGAGTGGGGGTCGAGGTTCACGACGACGACGACGGTGTCGGCCTCGCCGGTCGGGGAGTGCTCGGCGGGCAGGTGCCGCGAGAACGCGAGCACCTGGTCGTTCGTCGTCGGGTGGACGGTGAGGTTGCGGAGCTGGCGCAGCGCGGGGTGGTCGCGCCGGACCTCGTTGAGCCGCGTGAGGAGCGTGGAGATCCCGATCTCCTCCGCGAGCGCCCAGTCGCGCGGCTTGTACTCGTACTTCTCGTTGTCGATCTGCTCCTCGACGCCCGGGCGGGGCACGTTCTCGACGAGCTCGTACCCCGAGTAGATCCCCCACGTGGGCGACCCGGTCGCGGCGAGCACCGCGCGCACCGCGAACCCGGCCACCCCGCCGTGCTGGAGGTACGGCGGGAGGATGTCGTGCGTCGTCGGCCAGAAGCTCGGCCGCATGTACGCTCCGGCCTCGCCCGAGACCTCCTCGAGGTACTCGGCGAGCTCGTCGCGGGTGTTGCGCCACGTGAAGTACGTGTACGACTGGTGGAACCCGATGCGCGCGAGCGTGTGCATCATCGCGGGCTTGGTGAACGCCTCCGAGAGGAACACGACCTCGGGGTTCGTCGCGCGCACCTCGGCGAGCAGCCACTCCCAGAAGTCGAGCGGCTTGGTGTGCGGGTTGTCGACGCGGAACGCCGTGACGCCCCGGTCGATCCACACGCGGACCACGCGCAGGACCTCGGCGTAGATGCCCTCGGGGTCGTTGTCGAAGTTGAGCGGGTAGATGTCCTGGTACTTCTTGGGCGGGTTCTCGGCGTACGCGATCGAGCCGTCGACGCGGGTCGTGAACCACTCGGGGTGCTCGGCGACCCACGGGTGGTCGGGCGAGCACTGGAGCGCGAGGTCGATCGCGACCTCGAGCCCGTGGCGCCGGGCCTCCTTGACGAACGCGCGGAACGTGCGGTCGCTGCCGAGCTCGGGGTGGATCGCGTCGTGGCCGCCGTCCTTCGAGCCGATCGCGTACGGGCTGCCCGGGTCGCCCGGGAGCGCGGTGAGGGAGTTGTTGCGGCCCTTGCGGTGGGTCGTGCCGATGGGGTGGACGGGCGTGAGGTAGACGACGTCGAAGCCCATCGCGGCGATCGCCGGCAGGCGGCGGGCAGCGGCAGTGAACGTCCCGGAGCGCCAGCGTCCGTCCTTGAGCCGCCGCGCGCCCTCGGAGCGCGGGAACATCTCGTACCACGCGCCCGCGAGCGCCAGCGGCCGCTCCACGCGCAGGGCGTACGTGGCCGACGCCGTCACGTGGTCGCGCAGGGGCGCGCGACGCAGGACGTCGCGCACCTCGGGCGACGTCGCGGCGGCGAGCCGGGCCTGCGCGGGCCGGCTCGCGTCGGCGAGCGCGGCGGCCGCGTCGGCGAGCGTGCGCGCGTCCTCGGGGGAGCGGGCTCCCGGGGTGCCGTCCGCGCCCGGCAGGGGGACGGCGTCGGCCAGGACGCGCTCGAAGAGCCGGACGCCCTCGGCCAGCATGAGGTCGACGTCGACGCCCGCCTCGATCTTGATCGTCGCGTCGTGGGACCACGTGCCGTACGGGTCGCTCCACGCCTCGACGCGCAGCGACCAGTCACCGACCGCGTCGGGGTGCAGCGTGCCGCGGAACCGGTCGAGGCCGGGCGCGACGTCGACCATCGGCGCGGTGCGCTCGGTCCCGTCGGGGGCGACGAGGACGGCGGTCGCCGCGACGGCGTCGTGCCCCTCGCGGAACACGGTCGCCTCGACCGGCACCATCTCGCCGACGACCGCCTTCGCGGGCCACCGGCCGCCCTCGACGACGGGCGAGACGTCCAGCACGGGGATGCGGCCGATCGGGGCGGCGGGGGCGGGGGCGGGCGAGCGGTGCGGCGCGCGGGCCGGAGGGGTCGTCGTCACACGCACAACGTATCGAGGCCGCCGGGGGCCAGGCACCTGGGAGCGGGGGTCGGCGCGTCGCACGTCCGTGCGCGCAGGCGGCGCGCACCCGGGTGAAAGTTCATGCAAGCGTTACGTGCGAGCGACAGCGCGAGGGTGTGCAGCGGCCCGCGCCCCCGTAGTCTCGTCCCCGTGAGAGCGATCCGACGGTTCACCGTCCGCACCCTGCTGCCCGCCGAGCTGCGCGACCTGGACGAGCTGGCGCACAACCTGCGCTGGTCCTGGCACGCCCCGACACGCGACCTGTTCGCCGGCATCGACCCCGAGGCGTGGGCGTCGACGCACGGCGACCCCGTCGCGCTGCTGGGCGCGCTCGGCCCGGAGCGTCTCGCGGAGCTCGCCGCGGACGGCGCGTTCGTCGAGCGCGTGCGCGCGGCGGCTGCCGACCTGCGGCACTACCTCGACGACGCGCTTTGGTACCAGCAGCGGGCGGCCTCGGACGAGGGGAGCGACTCGCTCCCGGCCGCGATCGCGTACTTCTCGCCCGAGTTCGGCATCACGTCGGTGCTGCCGCAGTACTCGGGCGGCCTCGGCATCCTCGCGGGCGACCATCTCAAGAGCGCGAGCGACCTCGGCGTGCCGATCGTCGGCGTCGGGCTCCTGTACGGCGCCGGGTACTTCAAGCAGTCCCTCACGCGCGACGGCTGGCAGGTCGAGACCTACCCGCTGCTCGACCCGGACGGCCTGCCCCTGACGTTGCTGCGCGACGACGACGGCACGCCCGCGCGCGTGTCTCTCGCCCTCCCGGGCGGGCGCACGCTGCACGCGCACGTGTGGGTCGCGGCCGTCGGGCGCGTGCCCCTGCTCCTGCTCGACTCGAACGTGCCCGGCAACGACGAGGCCGCGCGCAAGGTCACCGACCGCCTCTACGGCGGCGGCGGCGAGCACCGCCTCCAGCAGGAGCTCCTGCTCGGCGTGGGCGGCGTGCGCGCGCTGCGCCTGTGGTCGCGCCTCACCGGCGCGCCCGAGCCGGAGGTCTACCACACGAACGAGGGCCACGCCGGGTTCCTCGGTGTCGAGCGCATCCGCGAGCTCGTGGAGCAGGGCCTCACGTTCGACGAGGCGCTCGAGGCGGTGCGCGCCGCGACCGTGTTCACGACCCACACGCCCGTCCCGGCCGGCATCGACCGGTTCGGCCGCGACCTCGTCACGCAGTACTTCGGCGGCGACATGGCCGTCGACGGGCTGCCCGTGGAGCGGGTCCTCGCGCTCGGGGCCGAGGACTACGACGGCGGCGACCCGACCGTCTTCAACATGGCCGTCATGGGCCTGCGCCTGGGCGGTCGCGCCAACGGCGTCTCGCTGCTGCACGGCGAGGTCTCGCGCGGCATGTTCGAGGGGCTGTGGCCGGGCTTCGACGCGCGCGAGGTCCCCATCACGTCCGTGACGAACGGCGTGCACTCGCCCACCTGGGTGGACCCGGCGTTCGCGGCCCTCGAGGCCGACCGGCTCGGGCTCGACGAGCTCACGGCCGACGCCGCGTCGTCGGGCTGGCTGCGCGGTGCCGGGGACGGCGGCGTGAGCGACGGCGAGCTGTGGGCGATCCGCCGCGAGATGCGGGGCCGCCTCGTCGACGAGGCACGCCGCCGCGTGCGCAAGTCGTGGCGCGAGCGCGGCGCGACCCCGGCCGAGCTCGGCTGGGTCGACGACGTCCTGTCGCCCGACGTGCTCACCATCGGCTTCGCGCGCCGCGTGCCCACGTACAAGCGGCTCACGCTCATGCTGCGCGACCCCGAGCGGCTCAAGGCGCTGCTGCTGCACCCCGAGCGTCCGGTCCAGCTCGTCGTGGCCGGCAAGTCGCACCCCGCGGACGACCAGGGCAAGCGGCTCATCCAGCAGCTCGTGCGCTTCACCGACGACCCCGAGGTGCGCCACCGCATCGTCTTCCTGCCCAACTACGACATCGCCATGGCGCAGTCGCTCTACCCGGGCTGCGACGTCTGGCTCAACAACCCGCTGCGGCCGCTCGAGGCGTCGGGGACGTCGGGCATGAAGTCGGCGCTCAACGGCGGTCTCAACCTGTCGATCCTCGACGGGTGGTGGGACGAGTGGTTCGACGGCGAGAACGGCTGGGCCATCCCCACCGCGGACGGCGTGGAGGACGCGGACCGTCGTGACGACCTCGAGGCCGCCGCGCTCTACGACCTCGTGGAGCAGCAGGTCGCGCCCCGCTTCTACGACCGCGACACCGACGGCGTGCCCGGCCGATGGCTCGAGATGGTGCGCCACACGCTCGCGACGCTCGGGCCCAAGGTCCAGGCGACGCGCATGGTCGGCGAGTACGTCACGCGCCTGTACGCGCCCGCCGCCGCGGCCGGGCGGACGCTCGCCGCCGACGGGCTCGCCCCGGCGCGCGAGCTCGCGCACTGGAAGGAGTCCGTGCGGTCCGGGTGGTCGCGGGTGCGCGTCGACCACGTCGACTCGTCCGGCATCGGCGAGGTCCCGCAGGTCGGGGACCGCCTCACCGTGCGCGCGTACGTGTCGCTGGGCGACCTGCGCCCCGAGGACGTGCAGGTGCAGGTCGTGCACGGCCGCGTCAGCGAGGCCGACGTCATCGAGGAGTTCACCGCCGAGCCGCTCGCGCTCGCCGAGACGTACGAGGCCGGCCGCCACGCGTTCGCCGGCGACGTCGTGCTCGACGCGTCCGGCCCGTTCGGCTACACCGTGCGCGTCGTCCCGACGCACACCGGCCTCCCCAGCGTCGCCGAGCTCGGCCTCGTCGCCAACGCCTGACCCCTCGCGCGAAGTAGAGCCTCCGGTCGCGAGGTAGAACCCCGTGTGTTCTACCTCGCGACCGGAGGCTCTATCTCGCGGGACGCGGCCGGTGACGAGACTGGCGCATACCGCTAGCGGTTTTCCACAGGCCCCTGCCCAGCCCTGGCTGTGGCCGGCGTGCTCGGACAGTCTGTGCCCATGAGCACGGACGAGCACGAGGTCGAGCAGGCGCGTCGGACGGTGAGCCGTCCCCGGGACGCGCGACGTACGCCAGGGCGTCACGACGACTCGCGCGCCTCCGCGCCGTTGCCGTCGGTGGTCCGGTTCTCGACGGAGCGGCGCGCGGAGATCGTGGCAGGAGTCCGCCGCGGCACGCTCGTTCGGGTGCGTCAGGGCGTCTACGCGGCCCCGCCGGACCCGGCGGTCTCGCCGGCACAGCGTCGGCGCGAGGCCGTCGTCGCGCGCGCCGTGGCGCTCTCGGGACGGTTGACGACGGACTACTGGTTCAGCCACTCGACCGCCGCCGTCCTGCACGGCCTGTGGACCTGGCGGCTCGCGGACGAGGTCCACGTGACGCAGCTCGGGAACCCGTCCGTGCGCCGGACCGACCCGGGGCTCCGCAGGCACTGGACGTCGCTGCCCGAGAGCGACCGTGGCGAGCTCGACGCCCTCCCGGTCACCTCGTTAGAGCGCACGATCGTCGACTGCGCGCGCTCTCTCAGCCCGGTGGCGGGCATCGTGGTCGCGGACTCGGGGCTCCGCGCAGGCGCTGACGTCCGTCGGGTCGAGGCGGCCCTGGCGGCGGCCGCCGGTGGACGTGGCGTGCGGCGTGCGCGTCAAGTGCTCGCCGAGGCAGATGCGCGCTCGGAGTCGCCGGGCGAGAGCCTGGTCCGCTGGTTGGTGGTCGACGCCGGCCTCCCGCGCCCCGAGCCGAACCTCGCGGTGACCACATGGCGAGGCTCGTACCGGTTGGACCTCGCGTGGACGACGCACCGCGTCGCGGTGGAGTTCGACGGAGCGGTCAAGTACTCCGGCGGCGAGTACGGCGATCCGCGGGGACGGCTGCTCGCGGAGAAGGCTCGGCACGACGCGCTGGTGGAGGCCGGTTGGCTCGTCCTGCGGGTGACGTGGAACGACCTCGCCGAACCTGACGTGCTTCTCCGTCGCATCCGGGCAGCGCTCGCGCGACGCTCCGCGAGATAGAGGCTCCCGTCGCGACGTAGAGCTCCGCGCGCTCTACCTCGCGACCGGAGGCTCTACCTCGCGGCTGTCCAGGAGGGTGAGGTAGCGGGAGCGGGTGCGGACGACGTCGGCGAGCTGGGTCTCGATGCCGTCGACGAACTCCTCGCGGTAGACGGCATCGACCTGGACGGAGATCGCGTAGTACAGGCCGGTGAAGGTCGCGATCGCGACCGAGACGCGCAGGAGGGTCTGCGTCACCACCAGGTCGGCCCCGCCGACCCCGCCACCGCCGGCGAGCGACACCGTCTGGCGCCACGTGCCGCCGTCGACGTCCCAGAGCGCCATGACCTCGGGTGTGACGGTGAGCGTCCCGAGCGCCATGAAGAACACGCCCATGCCGAGGCTCACGACGAGGACCTGGAGGAGCTGGCTGCTCGCGATCATCGTCGCGAGGTTCGCCGTCTGGCCCCGGCTGAAGCGCGTCGCGCGCTCGTGACCGGGCAGCCGTGCGGCCGTCTCGGCGAGCGCCTCGCGCGCCTCGGCGGGGGAGCGCAGGCCGACGAACAGCACGACGAGGAGGGCGAAGAACGCGCCGAGCACGAGGTCCGCGACGCCGTGCGTGCGGTCGAACACCTGCCACACCTCGGCGTTGTAGAACAGGACGAGCGAGAACACGAGGAGCAGCGGGAGCAGCCGGACGAGCCGCAGGAGCGCGGCCCCGAGCTCGTCGGTGACGCGCGCCAGACCCCACCACAGCGACGACAGCACGCCGTACCCGACGACGACGCGCACCACCGCGAGCAGGACGAGGTTGCCGACGACGGTGAGCAGCGCGTCGCCCCACTGGCCGCCGAACACGAGCGGCAGGAGCGCCGGGACGAGCACGAAGAACGCGAGCTCGGGGACGCCGACCGACTGGGGGAGGGTCGACCACGGCCGCGCGCGCAGCACGTTGAGCCCCGCGTACGCCCCTGCGACGATCGCGGCGCCCCCGAGGAGCGCGAGCGCGTTCGCCCAGGCGGGCCAGCCGGACCGGACCGCCCCGGTGAGCTCGGCGAGCAGCACGACGAGCAGGAACGGCGCGGATCGGCCGAACACGTCACGGTCGAGCGAGTGGCCCTCGACGAGGAGGGGCAGCCCGTTGCGGCGGAAGACGCGCTCGCACCCGGCGATGTCGGGCAGTGCGGGGTCCGGCTCCGGGCCGGGCTGCTCGACGACGCCCGGACCGGCCGGCCCGTCGGGCTCGACCGGTCCCGTGCCCGAGGTGGGGCCGGACGGCCCGGGTCGGGACGCGTCGTCGTGCGCGCTCATGCTCGGTGACCCTACCGGCCGAGGTGCCACGCCCGACGGACCCTGACGGCCGGTTCTCCGAGACCAAGGTTCTACCCGCGCGACCAGGCTTCTGTCTCACGCGACCAAGGTTCAACCTCGCGCGACCAGGGCTTGCTCGGCGGGCCAGGGGGTCTCCTTCGTGCGGCCGGGGCTCAGGCGAGCTCCGCAGCGAGGGCGCGGCCCGCCACGCGGCCCGAGTAGAGGCAGCCGCCGAGGAACGTGCCCTCCAGCGCGCGGTGGCCGTGCACGCCGCCGCCGCCGAACCCGGCGGCCTCGCCCGCGGCCCAGAGGCCCGGCAGCACGGATCCGTCCGCGCGCAGCACGCGCGCGGACGTGTCGGTCCAGAGCCCGCCGAGCGTCTTGCGCGTGAGCACCGAGAGGCGGACGGCGAGCAGCGGGCCGTCCTTGGGCGTCGTGATCGGCCGCGGCGGCGACACCCGGATGAGCCGGTCGACACGGTAGCGCCGTGCCATCGCGGTCGCGACGACCTGGGGGTCCTTGCCGAGGCCGGTGCGGACCTGCTCGTCGCGCAGGTGGATCAGCCGGGCGAGGGCGGCGCCGTCCACGTGGCCGCGCGAGCCCGGCGTCGAGTCGACGAGCGCGTTCATCCCCGCGGCGAGCTCCTCGGGCGTGTCGGCCCAGACGAACTCGGGCGACTGCTCCGCGAACCGCGCGACGGGGCCGACGGCGCGCGGCAGGACGCGCTGGGCGAGCAGCCTGACGTCCTTGCCGGTGAGGTCGGGGTTCTGCTCCGAGCCGGACAGCGCGAACTCGGACTCCATGATCGCCTTGTTGAGCACGAACCAGGAGTGGTCGTCGCCGCGCTCGGCGACGTGCTGCAGCGCGCCGAGCGCGTCGAACCCGGGGAATAGGGGCGCGGGCAGCCGGTTGCCGTCGGCGTCGAGCCACAGCGAGCTCGGGCCGGGCAGGATGCGGATGCCGTGGTCGGTCCAGACGGGGGAGTGGTTCGCGATGCCCTCGGGGTAGTGCCACATGCGGTCCTCGTGCACGAGCGCGGCGCCCGCGTCGGCGGCGACGCCGATCATGAGCCCGTCGGTCGAGTCGGGGACGCCGGAGAGCATGCGCGCGGGCAGCCGGCCCGCCGTCTGGGGCCACCGCGAGCGCACGAGCTCGTGGTTCGCGCCGATCCCGCCCGACGTCACGACGACGGCGCTCGCCGCGATCTCGACCTCGCCGACGACCTCGCGCGACGACGGTGCGCCGCGCTCGACGTCCGACGGCGCGAGGACCTCCGCGCGCACGCCCGTCACCGCGCCGTCGGTCACGACGAGCGACGTGACGCGGTGGCGGAACCGCAGGTCGAGCAGCCCGGCGGCGCGGGCGTCGAGCGCGGCGCGCACGAACGGCTCGAGGATCGCGGGACCGGTGCCCCAGGTGACGTGGAAGCGCGGGACGGAGTTGCCGTGCCCTCCCGCGGCCGTCCCGTCGGCCCCCGAGGTCACCGGGTACCCGCCGCGCTCGGCCCACTGCACGAGCGGGAACCACCGCACGCCCTTGTCGTGCAGCCAGCCGCGCATCTCGCCCGCGGCGAAGTCGACGAAGCCGCGCGCCCAGGCGTACCCGTGGCGGTCGGGGCCCTCACCGCGGTCGGCGCCGGGCGCGAACCGCGCGGACCCGAGCCAGTCGTCGAACGCGAGCTCGGCGGAGTCGGTGACGCCCATGCGCCGCTGCTCGGGCGAGCCGACGAGGAACAGGCCGCCGAACGACCACCACGCCTGCCC
This sequence comes from Cellulosimicrobium protaetiae, assembly GCF_009708005.2. Lineage (NCBI taxonomy): Bacteria > Bacillati > Actinomycetota > Actinomycetes > Micrococcales > Promicromonosporaceae > Cellulosimicrobium > Cellulosimicrobium protaetiae. The sequence continues at coordinate 1,996,851 of NZ_CP052757.1, forward strand.
GCCGAGGCTCGCGGCGGGCTCCTGGTCCAGCAGGACGACGCGCCGCCCGGCCGCGGTGAGCTCGGTCGCCGCGACGAGCCCGGCGAGGCCGGCCCCCACGACGACGACCTCGGGGTTCTCGATCGTTGGGGAGCTGACGGAGGAGTCGACCGCGCTGTCACTCATGCGGGAAGAGTAGAGCACGTGTCCAGCCACCGGCAGGCCCGGGTAGTCGTGCGCGACCACGCCTCTACCTCGTGCCACCACGCCTCTACCTCGTGCGACCGAGCCTCTACCTCGGCGGGGTGGAGACGTAGACGCGCAGGCTCAGGGCCTCGAGCGCGACGACGTCTCCCGCGCGGGCGGTGCCGTCACCGTTCGCACGGTCCCGGTCCTCGGGGTGCTCCCAGTCCGAGTCCCACGCGAGGTCCCAGCGCTCGGCGTCCGCGTCCGAGGCGGCGCGCACGCCCGGCAGCGTGACGTCGACCGGGTCGAGCCCGCCCGCGAGCACCATGAGCACGTCGGCGTCGCCGGGCTCCGGGGCGGTGCGCAGCATCTGCAGCGTCCGGACGGCGGGGTCGTGCCAGGCGGAGTGGTCGAGGAGCTCGCCGTCGGCGTCGAACCACACGAGGTCGGGCACGCCCACGTCGCTCCCCGGTCCCCGTGCGCCGGCACCCCCGCCCGAGGAGTCGCTGGGCCGCGGGCGGCCGGTGTAGAACGTGTCGGGGCGCAGCGCGGGGTGCTCGCGCCGCAGGGCGAGCAGGTACCGCGCCGTCGCGAGCAGGTCCTTGCGCCACGGCGAGAGGTCCCACGACACCCAGGACGTCTCGTCGTCCTGCACGTAGGCGTTGTTGTTGCCGCGCTGCGTCCGCCCCATCTCGTCGCCCGCGGTGAGCATGGGGGTGCCGGCGGCGAGGACGAGGGTCGCGAGGAGGTTGCGGATCGACCGGCGGCGCAGGGGCGCGATCTCCACTCCGATCCCGAGCGCGTCGATTCCCGCGCCCGGCCCCCCGCCCGCCCGCGCGTCGGGTGCCGCGACCGGGCCCTCGAGACCGTGGTTCCAGGAACGGTTGTCGTCCGTCCCGTCGCGGTTGTCCTCGCCGTTCGCGAAGTTGTGCTTGTGGTCGTACGCGACGAGGTCGGCGAGCGTGAACCCGTCGTGCGCGGTCACGTAGCTCACCGACGCGACGGGTCCGCGCAGCAGCGGCGGGTCGGAGTGGCCGAACAGGTCCGCCGACCCCGCGAGGCGGGTCGCGAGGTCGCGCACGCCGTGGCCGGGCCGCCCGTGGGACGCCTCGCGCGCGTCGGCGAGCCAGAACTGCCGCGCCGCGTCGCGGAACCGGTCGTTCCACTCGGCGAGCGGCGGCGGGAACTGGCCGGTCCGCCAGCCGCCGGGTCCCACGTCCCACGGCTCCGCGACGAGCTTGAGCCCGCACAGCACCGGGTCCGTCTGCAGGGCGACGAGGAACGGGTGGTCGGGGTCGAACCCGGCCGCTCCGCGCCCGAGCGTGACCGCGAGGTCGAACCGGAACCCGTCGACCCCCACGACCTCCGCCCAGTACCGCAGTGAGTCCAGGGCGGCGCGCACCACGGCCGGGCGCCGGAAGTCGAGCGAGTTGCCCGTCCCGGTGACGTCGGCGAGCCGGGCGGGCGAGCCGCCGTCGTGCAGGTAGTAGCCGGCGTTGTCCAGCCCGCGCCACGACAGGTGGTACCCGTCGGCGCCGCCTTCGCACGTGTGGTTGTGCACGACGTCGAGCAGCACCTCGATCCCCGCCTCGTGCAGCAGGTGGACCATGCCGCGGACCTCGTCGAGGACGGCGCCCGGCCCGGCCTCCCGCGCCGCGCGCGTCGCGTACGCGGCGTGGGGCGCGAAGAACCCGAGCGTCGAGTAGCCCCAGTAGTTGGTGCGGCCGCTCGCGAGCAGGTGCGGCTCCGGCACGTTCGCGTGCACCGGCAGGAGCTCGACCGTCGTCACGCCGAGCGACCGCAGGTGCTCGATCGTCACCGGGTGCGCGACGCCCGCGTACGTGCCGCGCAGGTGCTCGGGCAGGGCCTCGAGCCGCTGCGTGAGGCCGCGCACGTGCGCCTCGTAGATCACGGTGTCGCGCCACGGGACGCGCGGCCGGGGCGCCAGGGTCCCGGTCGGCTCGGCGACGACGACCGCGTGCGGCACGAACGGCAGCGAGTCGGTCGCGTCCGCCGGGCCGTACGGGTCGCTCCCGACCTGGCCGTGGACCGCCGGGTCGTCGACCAGCTCGCCCACGAGGCCGCGCGCGTACGGGTCGACGAGCAGCTTCGCGGGGTTGTGCCGCAGCCCGGCCGCGGGCTCCCACGGCCCGTGCGCGCGGAACCCGTAGCGCTGCCCCGGCCGGACGCCGGGGACGTGGGCGTGCCAGACGCCGTACGCCGGCCCGGCGAGCGGGACGCGGCGCTCGCGGTAGCGGGCCGGGTCGTGGGCGGGCAGCGACGCGTCGACCACGTCCACGAGGCACAGCTCGACGGCGGTCGCGTGCGACGCGAGGACGGCCACGTCCACGCCGTCGCCCGCGACGCGGACGCCGAGCGGCGGCACGAGAGCGTGCCGGTCGACGGGCCCCGTCGGGAGCGGGAGCGCTGCCGGGACGGTGCCGGGGGTCGGTTCGGGGACGGCGGAGGGGCGGGGCACGTGCACCCGTCCATTGTGGCGGGTGTCACCGACCCCTCCCGCCGCCCGCCGGTAGGCTTCCCGGAGCGGGCCGGGAACCTCTCCGGCCGACCGCCCAGCGCACAGGGAGAGCAGCCGATGCGGATCGTCGTCGCCGTGAAGTACGTCCCGGACATCCATGCGGACCGGGGCTTCGAGGGCGGGCGCGTCGTGCGCCGGGCCGACGAGGGGACGCTCAACGAGCTCGACGAGAACGCGGTCGAGGCCGCGCTGCGCCTCAAGGAGGCGCTGCCGGAGGCGGAGCGCGAGACCAGCGAGGTGATCGTCCTCACGGTGGCCGGCCCCGACGCCGACGGCGCGGTGCGTCGCTCGTACCAGCTCGGTGCGGACCGCGGCGTGCGCGTGAGCGACGACGCGATCGCGGGCTCCGACTACTTCGGCACAGCGCGCGTGCTCGCCGCCGCGGTGCGCCGCCTTGCGGACGAGGCCCCGGTGGACCTCGTCGTCACCGGCATGGCCGCGCTCGACGGGCTCGGCTCGGTCGTCCCGGCGCTCCTGTCCGCCGAGCTCGACCTGCCGCAGCTCACGCTCGCCGGCAAGCTCGAGGTCGACGGCGAGCCGGGCGCGCGCACCGCGCGCGTCACGCGCGAGCTCGACGGCGTCGAGGAGGTCCTCGAGGCGCCGCTCCCCGCCGTGGTGTCCGTGACGGACCACGCGAACGACCCGCGCATGCCCAACTTCAAGCTCATCATGGCGGCGCGCACCCGGCCGGTGGAGGCGTGGAGCCTCGCCGACCTCGGCGTCGACCCGGCGCTCGTCGGGGAGACCGGCGCACGCTCGCGCGTGACCGACGCGTCGCCCCGCCCGCCGCGCCCCGACGCCGAGATCGTCGTCGACAAGGGCGAGGGCGGGCGCGCCCTGGCCGAGTTCCTCATCCGCAACGACCTGGTCTGAGAGGCGTCCGCACATGAGCACCCCCGGGACCCGTACCGTCCTCGTCCTCCTCGACTCCGCCGGCACCGAGCTGCGCTCGCCCGTGCTGGAGCTGATCACCGTCGGCCGCTCGCTCGGGCGCGTCGAGGCCGTCGCCCTGGAGGCGCCGAGCGTCGACGTGCTCGCCCAGCTCGGCGCCTACGGCGTCGCACTCGTGCGCCAGGCCGAGCCGTCGTCGGGCGGCGAGGTCGTCACGGGTGACGCCCTGCACCTGACGCCCGTCGTGGCCGAGGTCCTCGCCGCCGCGACGCGCGCGTCCGACGCGGACGCCGTCCTGCTCACGTCGTCGTTCCCGAACAAGGAGGCCGCCGCGCGCCTCGCGTTCCTCACCGAGGCCGGCCTCGTCATCGACGCGTCCGCGCTGACCGACGGCGGCACGCACCTCGTCGCGGACAAGCGCGTCTTCGCGGGGTCCTGGGACGTGCGCAGCGAGATCGTCACCGACCCCGCCGTGCTCACGCTGCGGGCGAACTCCGTCGTGCCGCAGCCCGCAGAGGTCGCCGTGGCGACCGAGGTCGGCGCGCTGCGCCTCGAGCTCTCGCCCGCCGCGACCGCGACGCGCGTCGTGTCCCGCACGGTCGACGAGTCGGCCGGCGCGGGTCGCCCGGCGCTCGGCGAGGCCGCGATCGTCGTCGCCGGGGGCCGCGGCACCAACGGCGACTTCGGCCCCGTCACCGAGCTCGCCGACGCGCTCGGCGCGGCCGTGGGCGCGACGCGCGACGCCGTCTACGAGGGCTGGCACGACCAGTTCGTCGGGCAGACGGGCGTGACCGTCGCACCCCGCCTGTACATCGGCGCGGGCGTCTCCGGCGCCCCGCACCACCGCGGCGGCATGCAGGCGTCGCAGGTCATCGTCGCGGTGAACAACGACCCCGAGTGCCCGCTGTTCGAGATCTCGGACTTCGCGGTCGTCGGCGACCTCGCGGACGTGCTGCCCCAGGCGGCCGAGGTGCTGCGCGAGCACCGGTCGTCCCAGGGCTAGGGGCCCGATGGCCTGGTGGGAGGACGAGCGGTCGAACCTCGCCGACCAGCTCGCGGACTCGAGCCGGCCCGTACGGTCGGCGTCGCCCTACGAGGGCGACCGCTCGGGCGCGTGGGCGGCCCTGCCGTGGTGGCTGCTGCTCGGAGCGGCGGTCACGGCCGCCGGTGTCGTGGTGCTCCGGCTCGCCGGCACGCTCGCGGGGACGAGCTTCGGCGCGACCGTCCTCGCACTGGGGATCTTCTACCTCAGCCAGTACGGGGTCCTGGCCTTCTACGCGCTCCAGGCCGGTCGCCTGCGGGACCGGCGCGTCGCGGCCGCGCTCGCGCACGAGCCGCCGCCCGCCCTGACCGACCACGACGTGCGGCAGTTCCACGTGCCGTTCCGTCGCTCGTACTCCGGCTCCGCGTCCATCGGGCTCCTGGACCCCGGCGAGGGACCCTCGCCGGCGGCCCTGCGCGGCGCGCGGGTCGTCGGGGGTCTGTGCATCGCGGTCTTCGTCGTGGGAGCCGTCGTGACGGTCGTCGCCGGCACGGTCGCGCGCACCTGATGGCGCCGCCCACCGGTGCGCGAGCACCGGTACGTCCGCACGCTCCCGCTCAGGTGGCGGACAGCCGGTGCCGAGAATTCACCCGGCGTCCTCCGGGTGGTGGCCGGCCGGTCATCGACCGTTCCTAGCGTCGGGCCGACTCCCCGGTGACGGGGAAGCCCCCCGACCTGTGGAGACGACCGATGACGATCACGCCTGCCCCCGAGCATCGCCCCCTGCTCTCCGTCGCGCCGCACGCGCGCGGCAAGCGCAGCCCCGTCACCTGCCGGCTGAAGTGCGCGGACGCGTGCTCGCACCCGGTCCCCAACGAGAGCGCCAACGAGACGTTCCGCGACGTCGTCGCGGGCGCGATGTCGCGCCGTGCGCTGCTCGGCGGTCTGGCTGTCGGTGCCGCCGCCGTCGTGCTCGGCGCGCAGACCGTCGGCGCCCCGCCCGCGTCGGCGCAGGCGCTGCCCGCCCACGGCGGCGGGCACGGGCCGGGCCGCCCGCAGAAGGGTCTGGCGTTCGGCGCGATCTCGCCCCAGCCCGCCGCGCGCGACGCGTTCGTCGTGCCCGACGGCTACCGGTGGCGCCCGGTGATCCGCTGGGGCGACCCGATCCTGCGCGGTGCGCAGCCGTTCGACGTCGCGCGCCAGACCCCCGAGGCCCAGGCCCGGCAGTTCGGTTACAACAACGACTACCTCGACATCCTGCCGTTCGAGCGCCAGCACGCCCTCGCCGGCGCGCAGGGCCGGGGCAAGGGTCCCGGTCGCGGCACGCGCGGGCTGCTCGTCGCCAACCACGAGTACACGAACCCGGCGATCATGTTCGACGCCTCGTACGACGCCGCGACCCGCCGTGCGATCGAGCGTGCCGCCCACGGCCTGTCCGTGGTCGAGGTGCGCCGCCGCCGGACGGGCACGCCGTGGGACTACGTGGCCGACAGCCGGTACAACCGCCGCGTGCACATGACGACCGAGTTCCGCCTCACCGGTCCGGCGGCCGGCTCGGACCTCGTCCGGACCGTCGCCGACCCGTCGGGGACGCGCGTGCTGGGCACGCTGAACAACTGCGCGGGCGGCACGACCCCGTGGGGCACCGTGCTGTCGGGCGAGGAGAACTACAACGGCTACTTCCGCACGTCGGGCGCGGGCCACGACGCGCGCTACGGGCTGCGCGACGCCGCGACGGGGTACGGCTGGGAGCTCGACGACCCGCGGTTCGACGCCCGCAACCCCGGGTACGAGAACGAGCCCAACCGGTTCGGCTGGATCGTCGAGATCGACCCGTACGCGCCCGACGAGCCGCCGGTGAAGCACACCGCGCTCGGTCGCTTCAAGCACGAGGGCGCCAACGTCATCCTCTCGCGCCGCGGCAACGCGGTCGCGTACATGGGCGACGACGAGCGCTTCGACTACGTCTACAAGTTCGTCTCGTCGCGCACGATGCGGCAGGGGAACAGCGACGGCGCGCGACGGCACAACAAGACGCTGCTCACCGAGGGCTCGCTGTACGTCGCGCGCTTCACGGGCGACTCGCCCGCGGCCGAGATCGACGGCTCGGGCGCGGTCCCGTCCGACGGCGCGTTCGACGGCCGCGGTGAGTGGGTCCCGCTCGTCGTGGACGGGCGCAGCGCCGTCCCGGGCATGAGCCTGGAGGAGGTGCTCGTCTTCACGCGTGTCGCGGCCGACCAGGTCGGGGCCACGAAGATGGACCGCCCCGAGGACGTCGAGCCCAACCCCGTCACGGGCCGCGTCTACGTCGCGTGCACCAACAACACGTCGCGCGGGCCCGCGGCGGTCGAGGCCGCGACCGAGCCGAACCCGCGCCACACCAACCGCGACGGGCACGTCGTGGAGATCGTCGAGGACCGCGACGACGCCGCGTCCCTGACGTTCCGGTGGAACCTGCTGCTCGTCGCGGGCGACCCGGCCACGAACGCCTCCACGTACTTCTCGGGCTACCCCAAGGAGAAGGTCTCCCCGATCTCCTGCCCGGACAACCTCGCGTTCGACGCCGAGGGCAACCTCTGGATCTCGACCGACGGCCAGCCGAGCACGATCCAGAAGTGCGACGGGCTGTTCAAGGTCACGCTCGACGGCCGCGAGCGCGGTCGCGTCGAGCAGTTCCTCTCGGTGCCGCGCGGCGCGGAGACGTGCGGGCCGCTCGTGGACTCCACGGACCGCATGGTCTACGTGGCCGTCCAGCACCCGGGAGAGGACGGGTCGTTCGACGCGCAGGCCTCGTTCTTCCCCGACTACCTGACCCCGGGCACCCCGGTCCCGACGGGTGCGTTCGCCGGCCCGCGGCCGTCCGTCGTCCAGGTCTGGCGCGACTGACGCCCCGGCCGTGAGGGAGGGGTCCGGTGCCACGACGGCGCCGGACCCCTCTCTCGTCCGCTCCGCACCGCGCGGAGGCCCGTCGGAGCCTCAGAGCCCCAGGTGCTCCAGCCAGGCGACGGCCGCGACGCCCTGGGCGCGCTGGAACGCGCGCAGGCGGGGGATCGTCGGGACGGCGGGCTTGCGTGCGGAGTGCAGGAAGTACCCGGCGATCCCGGCGACGACCGACCGCAGGTCGGCGGGGTGCACGTCGCGTCCGAGGGGGTGGGCGGCGAACGTGGAGGCCGCCCACGCGCCGCCCCGGGCGCGCCGCGCCGCGTCGGCGCTCATGGTGACCGGCTCGCTCACGCCGTCGACGCCCTGCATGGCGACGCTGGGCAGGAACATCGCGAGATCGAGCCAGGCCGCGCCGCGCGACGCGTGCGGCCAGTCGACGAGGTAGACCTTCTGCGGCGTGAGGAGCACGTTGTCGGCCCGCAGGTCGCCGTGCACGAACGACTCGCCCTCGCACGCCACGAGCGCGCCCCGCTCGGCCTCGGCGAGCGCGTCGAGGTGAGCGGCCGCCCAGGGTGCGACGGCGGGCAGGCGCGGGTCGGGGTCGTCGCGCAGCGCACGCCACCCGGTCGCCATGTTCGCGAAGTCGGGCCCGGTCGGCGGCAGGCGCATCGTGCGAGCACCCGGCACGGCCGCGACGCCGACGAGGGTCTCCAGGACGCGGTCGAGCTCGTCGGGGTCCCACGGCGTGGCCGGCACGCGCCCGTCGACCACCTCGAACGCGAGGGCGATCCAGTCGCCGTCGCCGTGCCCCCAGGCGAAGCGCGGCGCCGGGATCGCGCGCGGCAGCCGCGTCGCGACCTTCGCCTCGGCGCGGTGCAGGTTGGCGGCCACGGGCTCGTCGGCGGTGCGTGCGGCCTTGACGAAGAGGCGGTCGCCGTCGTCGAACGTGAGGACGGAGGCGAGGCCCGGGCTGAACCCGGTCGAGACCGACCGCTCCGCCACGACCCGGCCTCCGGCGACCGCCTCGAGCTCGTCGCGCAGCGCGGGCGGCAGGTCGCCCCAGAGCAGGCGGCCGCCGCCCGAGGCGACCGGGACGTCCCCGGCGGCCTCGACGGCGGGCGGTGCGGCGTCGTCGGGCATCGAGATGCCACTTCCCCTGTCGGTGGCTGGACGGTCTCGTCCTCGGCACGTTTCCGTCCCGCGGCGACGTGTGGCGCGCGACGGCGGTCCTGCGACCGGGACGAGCGCCCGGCGACGGCCGGGCGCAGACCTCCCACAACCTAGCGCTTCTCGCCGGGAAGTCCAGCGCCGCCCACTCCTCGGACCGCGAGCGCCGTGACGGTTCGTAGACTGGGTGACCGTGACCCACCCTTCCGGCCCTGTCCCCGCGGCGGCCGCGTACCTCGACCACGCCGCGACCACGCCGTTGTCCGCGGCGGCGCGCGAGGCGTTCGTCGACGAGCTGTCGCGCACCGGCAACCCGTCGTCGCTGCACGCCGCGGGCCGCGCCGCCCGCCGCACGGTCGAGGAGGCGCGCGAGTCGATCGCCGCGTCGCTCGGCGCGCGCCCGAGCGAGGTCGTGCTCACCGCGGGGGGCACCGAGGCGGACAACCTCGCGATCAAGGGCCTGTTCTGGGGGCGGCGCACGACCGACCCCCGCCGGCGGCGCATCGTCGTCTCGGCCGTCGAGCACCACGCGGTGCTCGACCCCGCGTTCTGGATGGCGGAGCACGCGGGTGCGGAGATCGTCCTGCTGCCCGTCGACGGCGACGGCCGCGTGGACGTCGCGGCGCTGCGCGCGGAGATCGCGGAGCACGCGGACGAGATCGCGCTGATCTCGGTCATGTGGGCCAACAACGAGGTGGGCACGCTCCAGCCCGTGCAGGAGGTCGTGCAGCTCGCGCGCCCGCACGGCATCCCGGTGCACTCCGACGCGGTCCAGGCGGTCGGGCAGGTCCCCGTCGACTTCGCGGCGAGCGGCCTCGACGCGATGACGGTGTCCGGGCACAAGCTCGGCGGCCCCGTCGGCGTCGGCGCGCTCGTCGCGCGCCGCGACGCCCCGCTCACCCCGGTGCTGCACGGCGGCGGCCAGGAGCGCGGGGTGCGCTCCGGGACGCTCGACGCGCCCGCGATCCGCGCGTTCGGCGTCGCCGTCGTCGAGGCCGTCGCACGACGCGAGGAGCGCGCCGCCCACCTGACGGCCCTGCGCGACGCGCTCGTCGCCGGCGTGCGCGAGCGGGTCCCGGACGCCGTCCTCAGCGGGCCGGAGCCGGGGCCCGGAGCCCACGCCGCGCGGCTGCCCGGCAACGCGCACTTCACGTTCCCCGGGGCCGAGGGCGACTCGCTGCTCTACCTGCTCGACTCCGCCGGGGTGCAGGCCTCGACCGGCTCGGCGTGCCAGGCCGGCGTGCCGCAGCCGTCGCACGTGCTGCTCGCGATGGGCGTGCCGGAGCAGGACGCGCGGGGAGCGCTGCGCTTCACGCTCGGGGCCACCTCCACGCCCGCCGACGTGGCGCGCCTGCTCGACGTCCTGCCGCCCACGGTCGAGCGCGCGCGGGCCGCCGGGCTCGCGTCCGGCCCGACCCGCACCGCCGTCCCGAGCCGCGCGGGAGGTGCCGCGTGAGGGTGCTCGCCGCCATGTCGGGCGGCGTCGACTCCGCGGTCGCCGCGGCGCTCGCGGTCGAGGCGGGGCACGAGGTCGTGGGCGTCCACATGGCGCTGTCGCGCAACCGGGACCAGTTCCGCACCGGCTCGCGCGGGTGCTGCTCGATCGAGGACGCGGGCGACGCGCGGCGCGCGGCCGACGTGCTCGGCATCCCGTACTACGTCTGGGACCTCTCGGAGCGGTTCGAGGACACGGTCGTCGCCGACTTCCTCGCGGAGTACGAGGCGGGCCGCACCCCCAACCCGTGCGTGCGCTGCAACGAGCACATCAAGTTCGAGGCCCTGCTCGACAAGGCGACCGCGCTCGGCTTCGACGCCGTCGCGACCGGCCACTACGCGCGCGTCGTGACGCGCGAGGTGCCCGACGCGACCGTCCCGGGCGCGGTGCGGACGGTCCGCGAGCTGCACCGCTCGCCCAACACGGCGAAGGACCAGTCCTACGTGCTCGCGGTCATGGGGCCGGAGCGGCTGGCACGCGCGATCTTCCCCCTCGGTGACTACGCGTCGAAGGACGAGGTCCGGGCCGAGGCGGCACGGCGCGGGCTGTCGGTCTCCGCGAAGCCGGACTCGTACGACATCTGCTTCGTCGCCGACGGCGACACGCCGGGCTTCCTGCGCGACCGGCTCGGCGCTCGGCGCGGCGAGATCGTCGATGCCGAGGGGACGGTGCTCGGCGAGCACGACGGCGCGTACGCGTACACCGTCGGCCAGCGCAAGGGCCTGGGCATCGACCGCCCCGCACCGGACGGCCGACCGCGGTACGTGCTCGACGTGCAGCCCGCGCGCAACCGCGTGGTCGTCGGGCCCGCCGAGCTGCTCAGCGTCGACCGGGTCGAGGCGGGCGCGGCCGTCTGGTTCGAGGACGCGCGCCCGGCGGCGGGGGAGTGGACCGACGTCGAGGTGCAGGTCCGCGCGCACGGGACCCCGGTCCCGGCACGCGTCCGGGCGGTGTCCGGGGCGTCGTCGGACGGCACGTCGGACACCGGCGCGGAAGGCATGGAGGTCGCTCTCACGGGCACGCCGCTCCGGGGCGTCGCGGCCGGGCAGTCGCTCGTCGTGTACGACGGCGCGCGCGTGCTCGGCCAGGCCACGGTGGACCGGGCGTACCGCTCGGCCGCACGGGTGGGCGCGCTCCCGACCGCTCAGCCGACCGCGACGGGCGCGGGGTGAGCGAGCGCGCGTATGAGCGCGGACTCGTCGCGCACGCACCAGTGCTCGGCCTCCTGGCCCTCGGCGAACCGCAGCACGTGCATCTCACGCACCCGGAAGCGCCGACCGGTCGGCGCGACACCACGGAAGAACCCGGTGTGCCGCGCGCTGAGCTCGACGTGCAGGGCGACGAGATCGCCCTCCGCGACCGCGTGCAGGACCTCGACGCTCTGGTCCTCGAACGCCTCGTCGTACCAGTGCATCGTCGCGAGCAGCGCCTCGGCGCCGCCCTCGCTGCCGGGCGACACGTCGTGGTTGCGGAACCCGGGCGCGAGCAGCGCCGCGAGCGCGTCGCGGTGGTTGCCGGGGATCGCCTGCGTGTGCACGGCGATCGCCGTGGCCTTGTTCTCGTGCGTGCCCATGCCGGAGCCCTTCCGCCAGGCGGCCGCGCGGCCCCCGGACCCCGGCGGGGTCGCGGCACGGCTCGGTTTCCCAGTGTGCTCCTGGAGAGAGGTGGTCGGCACGTGGTTCGTGACGAGAGGGCGGTCGGCGCCCGGTGCGAAGGCTCCCGCGGGGGTGCGGCGTGACCGCGGTGAGCGGGCTCGGCCCGTGGCCCGGCGGCGAGGGCTCGGACGTGCTGGAGGCGCAGCTCACGGTGCTCGGCGACCTCGCCGAGGTCCCGTCCGGCGTGCGCGGCGTGCCGTTCCTCGTCCAGCTCCCGGGGCGAGGACCCGGCGCGGACGCGGTCGGACGGACCGCCGCGCTGCTGCCCGGGCTCCCCGTCGAGCTGGGGCCCCACGGGTGGAAGCTCGCGGACCACGGCGGCGCCGACCTGCGTCGTGCCGAGGCGTTCCTCCGCCAGGACGTCGAGGCGCTCGCGATCGCGGCGGCCGGGTGGTCCGGGCCGCTCGCCGTGACGGTCACCGGGCCCTGGACGCTCGCCGCGGACCTGTACCTCGCGCGCGGCGACCGCGTGCTGTCCGACCGGGGCGCGGTCCGCGAGGTCGGGCAGGCGCTCGCCGTCGCCGTGGGCGAGCACGTCGCCCAGGTGCGCCGGCAGGTCCCGGGGGCGGACGTCGTCGTGCAGCTCGACGAGCCGCTCCTCGCCCAGGTCGGGGCGGGCGTGCTCCCGTCGTTCTCCGGCTACTCGCGCCTGCGCGCGGTGCCCGGCCCGGACCTCGTGGACGGGCTCCGGCCCGTGCTCGACGCCGTCCGCGCGGCGGGCGGGTCGAGCGTGGTCCACGTGGGTGCGGGCTGGGTGGGTGTGGCGCCCGTCGTGCTGGCGGGCGCAGACGCCGTCGGGCTCACGCTCGGGGCGTGGGACGAGCGGTTGTGGGAGACCGTCGCGCGGGCGCTCGAGCGCGGCGTGGGACTGTGGGCGGCGCTGCCGCCCGCGAAGGTGTCGCAGTGCGCCGGGCCTGCCCTGGGCGAGCTCGCCGACCTCGTGAGCGTTCCCTGGCGGCGGATCGGGCTCCCGCTCGCGGCGCTCGACGACGTCACGCTCCTGGGTGCCGCGCGCGGCGCCGGGGGAGGGCCGGGCGGCGGCGTCGCGGGCACCCCCGACGAGCACCGCGCGCTGCTCGCGAACCTCGGCCGCGTCGCCGACGTGCTGGCCGAGCGCGCGCACGCCTGAACGTCGCCCGGACACGCGCTCGACGCTTCCCGCGCGCGGCCCCGCATGCGTAGGCTTGACCCCGCGCGGCGGTCACGACGGCGACGTGCGGACGGCCGCGCCGCGGCTGCCCGGACGACGCGGGCACGACCCGGCGCCGTCCCCGTCCCCCCACCGCGAAGGACCCACATGCCCGCTCTGCGAGCCGTGCTGTTCGACCTCGACGGCGTCCTGACGCCGACGGCCGAGATCCACATGCGCGCCTGGGAACGGCTGTTCGCGCCCTGGTGCGCCGCGCACGGTCTCGCCCCGTACACCGCCGCGGACTACTTCGCGTCGATCGACGGCAAGCCGCGCTACGACGGTGTCGCGACGTTCCTCGCGTCGCGTGGCGTCGAGCTGCCGCGGGGCGAGGCGACCGACGCCCCGGGGGAGACGACCGTGGCGGCGCTCGGCAACCGCAAGGACGAGATCGTCAACCGGATGTTCGCCGAGGAGGGCATCGCGCCCTACCCCGGGTCGGTGCGCTTCCTCGACGCCGTGACCGCCGCGGGTGCCGGGGTCGCCGTCGTGTCGTCGTCGCGCAACACTCCCGCGGTGCTCGCGGCGGCGGGGCTCGCGGACCGGTTCGAGGTCGTCGTCGACGGGAACGTCGCGGCCCGCGACCACATCGCGGGCAAGCCCGCGCCCGACACCTACCTGCGGGCCGCTGAGCTCCTCGGCGTCCCCGCCGCGGAGGCGGTCGTGGTGGAGGACGCGCTCTCGGGCGTGCAGGCGGGTGCCGCGGGGGACTTCGGGCTCGTCCTGGGCGTCGACCGCGGCGTGGGTGCCGACGCGCTGCGCGCGCACGGGGCCGACGTCGTCGTGGCCGACCTGGGCGAGCTCGACGCGACGGTCCTGGACCGCCCGCGTGCCGCCGCGACCCCTGCCCAGCCCGTACGACCCGCCGAGGAGAGCGCGTGATCCGCAAGACCGCCGACGAGCGCAGCACCGTGGACCGGCTGCGCTTCCCGGCCGAGCCCTGGCGGCTCGTCGAGTCCCAGTTCTCCGCGGAGGACCTCGGGGTGACCGAGACCCTCTTCGCCGTCGCCAACGGCTACCTCGGGATGCGCGGCAACGTCGAGGAGGGGCGCGAGTCCCACACGCACGGCACGTTCGTCAACGGGTTCCACGAGACCTGGCCGATCCGGCACGCCGAGGAGGCGTACGGGTTCGCGAAGGTCGGGCAGACGATCGTCAACGTCCCCGACGCCAAGGTGATCCGGCTCTACGTCGACGACGAGCCGCTGCTCCTGCCCGTCGCCGACCTCATCGACTACGAGCGCTCGCTCGACCTGCGCGACGGCGTCCTGCGGCGCGAGCTGCTGTGGCGCACCCCGTCGGGCAAGCGCGTGCAGATCCGCTCGCAGCGCATGGTGTCGTTCGTCGAGCGGCACCTCGCGATCATGACGTTCGAGGTCACGCTGCTCGACGCCGCCGCGCCCGTCGCGATCTCGTCGCAGGTCCTCAACCGCCAGGACGGCCAGGACGAGTACCACGTGCGGGCGGCGTCGCTCGGCGAGGGGTTCGACCCGCGCAAGACGAACCAGTTCTCCGGCCGGGTGCTGCAGCCCCAGACCCAGTGGGGCGACGACGAGCGGGTCGTGCTCTCCTACCGATGCACCAACTCCGGCATGACGCTCGCGGTCGCGGCCGACGACCTGCTCGAGACCGAGAACGAGTGGGACGTGCGCACGCAGGTCGACGAGGACCTCGCCAAGCACGTGTTCCGCGTGCACGCGGAACCGGGCCGGCCGATCCGGCTCACGAAGGTCGTCGCGTACCACACGTCGCGCGGGGTTCCGTCGCGCGAGCTCGTCGACCGCTGCCGCCGCACGCTCGACCGCGTGCACGACGGCGGCATCGACGCGCAGCTCGCGCTGCAGCGTGGGTGGCTCGACGACTTCTGGGCGCGCTCCGACGTCGAGATCCCGGGCCAGCCCGGGGTGCAGCAGGCCGTGCGCTGGAACCTGTTCCAGCTCGCGCAGGCCACGGCGCGGGCCGAGGGCAACGGGGTCCCCGCGAAGGGCCTCACCGGGTCCGGGTACAGCGGGCACTACTTCTGGGACACCGAGATCTACGTCCTGCCGTTCCTCACGTACACGAGCCCCCGGTACGCGCGCAACGCGCTGCGCTTCCGCTACCAGATGCTCGACGCCGCCCGGCGGCGTGCGGCGGAGCTGTCGCAGAAGGGTGCGCTCTTCCCCTGGCGCACGATCAACGGCGAGGAGGCCTCGGCCTACTACGCGGCGGGCACCGCGCAGTACCACATCGACGCCGACGTGAGCTACGCGCTCGTGCAGTACGTGCGCGCGACGAACGACGTGGACTTCCTGCGCCGCGAGGGCGTCGACGTCCTCGTCGAGACCGCGCGCATGTGGGAGGACCTCGGGTTCTGGCGCGCCAACGGCGACGACAACTTCCACATCCACGGCGTCACGGGGCCCGACGAGTACACGACCGTCGTCAACGACAACCTCTTCACCAACGTCATGGCGCGGTTCAACCTGCGCGCCGCGGCGTACGTCGTGGACCGGATGAAGGCCGACCACCCCGAGGACTACGCGCTCCTCGTCGACCGGCTCGGGCTCGGTGCGTACGAGGCGGCGGAGTGGGTCCGTGCCGCCGACCACATGTCGATCCCCTACGCGGAGAGCATCGGGATCCACCCGCAGGACTCGCACTTCCTCGAGCGCGAGATCTGGGACCTCGCGCACACCCCCGCGGACAAGCGGCCCCTCCTGCTGCACTATCACCCGCTCGTCATCTACCGCTACCAGGTGCTCAAGCAGGCCGACGTCGTGCTCGCCCTGTTCCTCCAGGGCCAGCACTTCACGGCGGAGGAGAAGCTCGCCGACTTCGAGTACTACGACCCGCTGACCACGGGCGACTCGACGCTGTCCGGCGTCGTGCAGTCGATCGTCGCGGCCGAGGTCGGCTACCACGAGCTCGCGCTCGAGTACTTCGTCTCGTCGCTCTTCGTCGACCTCGCGAACCTCCACGCCAACGCGTCCGACGGCGTCCACGTCGCCTCCGCGGGCGGGACGTGGTCCGCGCTGGCCTGCGGGTTCGGCGGCATGCGCGACTCGGACGGCGAGCTGTCGTTCGACCCGCGCCTGCCGCAGGAGTGGGAGTCGCTGACGTTCCGCGTCCAGTGGCACGGGTCGCGGCTGCGCGTCACCGTGCTGCCCGACGCGATCGAGCTCGACGCCGAGACCGGCGAGGGCGCGCAGGTCACCGTGCGGGGTGAGCAGGTCAAGGTCGTCCCGGGCGAGGTCGCGCGCATCGCGCTCGACGGCCAGGGCCCGGTGAAGCCCGGCCGCCCGAGCCTGCGCGCGCTCTCCGGCAACCGCCGCGACGACGGCACCCTCATCACCGCGACGGTCCCGCACTCCTGAGCCCGAGCTCTACCTCGGCGGGCCCCCGACCCCGCCGAGGTAGCACCGCAGTCCGCCGAAGTAGAACCCTGGTTGACCGAGATAGAACCGTGGGTGGCCGAGGTAGAACGCTGGTTCTTGTGCCCGACGGCGTGTGGTTGCTTGGGTGGTCGGGGTGGGTGGTGGTGCCGCGTCTACCATCCGCCGCTCGTTCCTCGCGGCTCCCGCCAGGCCCGACCACGACGCGGCACCACCACCCACCCCGACCGGCGTCGTCTCACCCTGGTCCTCGCTCGCGTCGGGCGACCGCCGCGGTGTCGGATTCGCCAGCGCCGCATCGCGCCGAGCAGGTGGTTCTGGCTGGTCCTGGGTGGTGGACGAGCCATGGTCACCTGTTCGGTCTGCCGGGATCGCCTGGTCGGCCAGGCGTGCCGACGTGCGAGAACCAGGCGCGCTGGCGACCCGCTCTCGGCGGTGTCTTGCTGCCTTCGGGCACGGTGACCAACGTTCTACCTCGGCCGACCAGGGTTCTACCTCGGCGCGCCCGGGAGCACCCGCAGGGGGAGACGGCCGCCCAGGAGCGATGACCCGCCACGGGTCGAGGTCGAACACAGAACACGGTGCGACGACGGACCACCGTGCGACGACGGACCACGGTGCGACGACGGACGAGCGGTGGGGGTGGGCTCGGATGCGAAGGGGCGTCAGAGCCGCGCTCCGAGAACCCACGCCCGAAAGACCGATGGTGACGGCGCGGCAGCCCCGAGCACCGAAACCACCCCCACCGCGGACCCGACCCAGCGAGCCTGAGAGCCCGACCACGGTTCTACCTCGCGGAACCAGGGTGTGCCCGGACGAGAAGATCCTGGTCCACGACGACGAGGTGGTGCTGGTCCCCGCCGTCGCGGACGACGACTCCTGAGCGGCGTCAGCCGAGGCGCTCCGCGAGGAAGCGGTAGTGGACCGCGGCCATGTGCGCGGCCTGGGCGTTGTTCGCGGCGCCGCCGTGGCCGCCCTCGATGTTCTCGTAGTACGTGACGTCCTTGCCCTCGCCGAGCATCTTCGCGGCGAGCTTGCGCGCGTGGCCGGGGTGGACGCGGTCGTCCTTGGTCGACGTCGTGAACAGCACGGGCGGGTACTCGCGCTCGGCGTCGAACAGGTGGTATGGCGAGAACGTGCGGATGAACTCCCACTGCTCGGGGTCGTCCGGGTCGCCGTACTCCGCGGCCCACGACGCCCCGGCGAGGAGCTTCGTGTACCGGCGCATGTCGAGCAGGGGCACGCCGACGATCACCGCGCCGAAGAGCTCGGGGTACTGCGTGAGCATGTTGCCGGCGAGCAGGCCCCCGTTGGAGCGGCCCTCCATGCCGAGGTGCTCGTGCGTCGTGATGCCGCGAGCCACGAGGTCGCGCGCGACGGCGGCGAAGTCCTCGTACGCGCGGTGCCGGTTCGCCTTGAGCGCGGCCTGGTGCCAGGCCGGGCCGTACTCGCCGCCGCCGCGGATGTTCGCGACGACGTAGACGCCGCCGCGCGAGAGCCACGCCCGCCCCAGCGCGCCGGAGTAGGCGGGGGTCAGCGAGATCTCGAAGCCGCCGTACCCGTAGAGCAGCGTCGGCGCGGTGCCCGTCCCGGCACCGTCGGCCGCACCGGCGACGAGGTCTGCCCGGCCCACCACGAAGTACGGGACGCGCGTGCCGTCGTCGGACGTCGCGAAGTGCTGGGCGACGGTCATGCCCTCGGCGTCGAAGAACGCCGGGTTGGACTTGACGACCTCGGGCGTCCCGGCGTCGCCGGGACGCCCGCCGAGCGACAGGAGCGAGAGGGTCGTCGGGGTGAGGTAGTCGGTGGTGACGAGCCAGAGCTCGTCGGTGTCGACGGGGTCGACCGCGCCCACGGCGACGGTGCCGAGCTCCGGCAGGCCCGGGATCTCGGAGCGCACCCACGGCGCATCCGCGGTCTCCTGCCCGACGGCGGTCCCGGGAGCCGCGGTGTCGGGCGGCGTCAGCACGTGCAGGCGGTTCTTGACGTCGTCGAGGACGTTGACCACGAGGTGGTGGCGCGTCCACGTGGCGCCCGCGAGCGACGTCGTCGCGGTGGGCTCGAACAGCACGGTGAAGCCGCGGTCGCCCGCGAGGAAGTCGTCGAACCGGGCGACGAGCAGCGACCCCGCGCGGTACGTCGCGCCGGCGACCGACCAGTCGTCGCGCAGCTCGACGAGCATCCACTCGCGCCGCACCCCGACCTCGGCCGAGTCGGGCACGTCGATCTTCGTGAGGCGCTGCTCGGGCGTGCCGGTGCGCTCGGCGAGGTAGAGCTCGTCGGAGTAGAAGGCCTTGGAGCGGTGCACGAAATCGCGCTCGAAGCCGGGCGTGTGCGAGCGCCAGGCGGAGATGTACATGTCCTCGTCGGTGCCCTCGTAGACGGTCACCGCGGCGTCGAGCGGCGTGCCGCGCGTCCAGCGCTTGACGACGCGCGGGTACCCGGACGGCGTGAGCGTGCCCTCGCCGAAGTCGGTGAAGACGTAGACGGTGTCGGCGTCGATCCAGCCGAGCGAGCCCTTGGCCTCGGCGCGGTGGAACCCGCCGTCCTCGGGGGCGACGAACCGCTTCTCGACGAGGTCGAACTCGCGGGTCACGTCGGCGTCCGAGCCGCCGGGGGAGAGCTCGACGAGCGCGTGGCGCCACGGCTCGCCCGCGGCGAGCTGCTCGGGCGTCGGGCGCAGGACGCTCGCGCCGTGCCACACCCACGACTCGTCCTCGGACGCGGCGAGAGCGTCGAGGTCGAGCACGGTCTCCCACTCGGGGTCGTCCGTGCGGTAGGACTCGAGCGTTGTGCGGCGCCACAGGCCGCGCTCGTGCTGCGCGTCGCGCCAGAAGTTGTAGTAGCGGTCCCCGATCTTGGAGACCTCGGGAATCTTGGCGTCGGAGTCGAGCACCTCGCGGATCGCGCGCTCCGTCGCGGCGAACTCGTCGGCGACCTCGAGCGTGTCGGCGACCTCGGCGTTGCGGGCGCGGACCCACGTGAGCGCCTCGTCACCCTCGACGTCCTCGAGCCAGAGGTACGGGTCGTGGGGGGCGGCGTCCGTCGGGGTGGTCGTGCTGGTGGCGCTCGCGGGCGCGAGGGGGGTGCTCGTCTGCTCGGCGGTCATGGTCACCCACCCTACGGTGGCGTGGTCGGTGGTGCGGAGGTCATGAGTGCACCGGGACCTAGGGCCCGCGTCCGGCGTCCGCCCTTGTGGCCGGGCGAGGCTTGTGAAAACATTCACAATTAGAGAGACCGCTGAAGGAGCCGGGGCAATCCGGCCCCGGCAGCACCCGCGGCCCGACGCCCGGCCCCGACCGGGCACCGGAGGGGACGCATGAGCGCGAAGAGCGCCGGCACGAAGGTCGAGAACCGCACCGAGGACACCCGCACCACGCAGGAGATCGACGTCCTCGTCGAGCGAGCGCGCAAGGCGCTCGACCAGTACATGAGCCTCACGCAGGAAGACGTCGACCGGATCGTCCTCAAGGCGTCCGTCGCGGGCCTGCACCAGCACGGCCACCTCGCCCAGATGGCCGTCGCCGAGACCGGGCGCGGCGTCTTCGAGGACAAGGCGACCAAGAACATCTTCGCGTGCGAGCACGTGCCCAACTCGATGGCGAACCTCAAGACGGTGGGCGTCATCGGCCGCGACGAGCTCACGGGCGTCGTGGAGATCGCCGAGCCGGTCGGCGTGGTGTGCGCCGTCACGCCGGTGACCAACCCGACGTCGACCACGATCTTCAAGTCGCTCATCGCGCTCAAGACGCGCAACCCCGTCGTGTTCGCCTTCCACCCGAGCGCCCAGCGCTCGTCGGTCGAGGCGGCCCGCATCGTGCGCGACGCCGCGGTGGCGGCCGGCGCGCCCGACGACTGCATCCAGTGGGTCGAGCACCCGTCGATCGAGGCGACCAGCTCGCTCATGCACCACCCGGGCGTCGCGCTCATCCTCGCCACGGGCGGCAACGGCATGGTCCGCGCGGCCTACTCGGCCGGGAAGCCCGCGCTCGGCGTCGGGGCGGGCAACGTCCCCGCCTACGTCGAGAAGAGCGCCGACCTCGGCCGCGCGATCAACGACGTGGTCATGTCGAAGTCGTTCGACAACGGCATGGTCTGCGCGTCGGAGCAGGCGCTCATCCTCGACGACGTGATCTACGACGACGCGATGCGCGAGCTGGACCGCCTGCACGCCTACCGCGCGACGCCTGCCGAGAAGGCGATGCTCGAGCGGCTCATCTTCGGCGTCGAGGCGACCGGGGCGAACTGCGCCGGCGCGAAGCTCAACCCGAAGGTCGTCGGCAAGTCGCCCGTGTGGATCGCGCGCGAGGCCGGGTTCGAGGTCCCCGACGACACGTCGATCATCCTCGCGGAGATCGACGACGTCGGTCCGCAGGAGCCGCTGAGCCGCGAGAAGCTCACCCCGGTCCTCGCGGTGCTGCGCGCGCGCGACACCGAGCACGGTGTCCGCCTCGCGGAGCGCATGGTCGAGCTCGACGGCCTCGGCCACTCTGCGGCCATCCACACGGCGGACGCGGACCTCGTCGAACGCTACGGCTCGCGGGTCAAGGCCGTGCGCGTGCTGTGGAACAGCCCGACGTCGCTCGGCGGCATCGGCGACATCTACAACGCGCTGCTCCCGTCGCTCACGCTCGGGTGCGGCAGCTACGGCGCGAACTCGGTGTCGAACAACGTGTCCGCGGTCAACCTCATCAACGTCAAGCGGATCGGGCGGCGCAACAACAACATGCAGTGGTTCAAGGTGCCCGCCAAGACGTACTTCGAGCCGAACTCGATCCAGTACCTCGCGCAGATGCGCGACGTGCACCGGGTCACGATCGTCACCGACAAGGTCATGAGCCGCATCGGCGTCGTGGACCGCCTGCTCGACGTCCTCGCCCGCCGCGAGGAGAAGGTCGCGATCCAGATCATCGACTCGGTCGAGCCCGAGCCGAGCGTCGGCACGGTCAACCGCGGCGCCGAGTCGATGCGCGACTTCGAGCCCGACACGATCATCGCGATCGGCGGCGGCTCGCCCATGGACGCGGCGAAGGTCATGTGGCTGCGCTACGAGCACCCGGAGATCGAGTTCTCCGACATGCGCGAGAAGTTCTTCGACGTGCGCAAGCGCGCGTACAAGTTCCCCGAGCTGGGCGGCAGGGCCAAGCTCGTGTGCATCCCGACGTCGTCGGGCACCGGCGCGGAGGTGACGCCGTTCGCGGTCATCACCGACCCGGAGACGGGCTTCAAGTACCCGCTCGCGGACTACGCGCTCACCCCGACCGTCGCGATCGTCGACCCCGTGCTCACGGACACCATGCCGGCGAAGCTCGCGGCCGACTCGGGCTTCGACGCCCTCACGCACGCGACCGAGGCGTTCGTCTCCGTCTACGCGAACGACTTCACCGACGGGCTGTGCCTGCAGGCGATCAAGATGGTCTTCGAGCACATCGAGGACTCGGTCACGCAGGGCGCGGCGGCCCCGAAGGCGCGCGAGAAGATGCACAACGCGGCGACGATCGCGGGCATGGCGTTCGGCTCGGCGATGCTCGGCATCGTGCACGCCATGGCGCACACCGTGGGCTCGACGTTCCACCTCGTGCACGGGCGCACCAACGCGGTGCTCCTGCCGCACGTGATCCGCTACAACGGCCAGGTGCCCACCAAGCTCACGAGCTGGCCCAAGTACGAGCGCTACGTGGCTCCCGAGCGTTTCCAGGAGATCGCGAAGCACCTCGGCCTCCCGGCCTCCACCCCGGAGGAGGGCGTCGAGTCGTACGCGAAGGCGGTCGAGGAGCTGCGCGCCAAGGTGGGCATCGAGGCGACGTTCGCGGCGCAGGGCGTCGACGAGCGGGCGTTCATGGGCCGTCTCGAGGACCTCGCCCTGAGGTCGTTCGAGGACCAGTGCGCCCCGGCGAACCCGCGGATGCCGGTCCTGGAGGACATGCGCGACATCCTCGTCGCGGCCTACCGCGGCAGCAGCCGCGAGGTCGTGCGGGCGGAGCGCCTCGCGGCCCACGAGACCGCGAGCGCCGAGGACGGGCAGGCGGCGACCCCGCCTGCCGAGACCGTGGCGGCCGGCTGACCCCTCCCGGCCCCCACGAAACCCGGAGCCCGACGGCGCGAGTCCCCTTCCGCCGTCGGGCTCCGTCGTGCGCGAGCCTGTGGAAAACCCTCGGAGGGTGCCCCGGCCCCGGTACGTTCTCCGATCGCGGGCCGACGGCCTCGCGGCTCGCGGCGACGCGGGTCATGACGACGGCAGGGGGCCCTCATGGTGCACGGATCAGGACGACGCGCGGCGAGGTTGCTCGCCGCGCTTCAGGCGGGGGCGCTCGTGGTGGCGCTCGCGGCGTGCACACCCGGCGCGGAGCCCGAGCGACCCGAACCCGCCGCGATCGTCGAGATCGACGTCCCGTCCGAGCTCGCTCCGCAGGAGGCCGTCGTCGACCGCGTCGGTATCGTGCCTGCAACGGTCGGCTTGCCGTGGATCGTGAGCGGCGTGCGGACGGAGCCGGGAGGCGTGCCCGAGGGCGTGGTCTGGACCCTCGGCGAGGACGGCGCGGTCACGGGAGACCCAGTGGCCCTCGACCTCCCGGGGGCGGTGCGTGGCCTGGCGGCCGCCGGTGGCGCGGCCCGCACCTTCCTCGCGGGGAGCACGTGGGACGAGGGGCGGACTAGCGGATTCCTGCTGGCCTCGGCGGACCGTGCGACGTGGGCACCTGTGCGGCTCCCTCCGGAGCTCGCGGGTGTCCCGCTGACGCACGTCAGCGAGACCGGAGGGACGGCCGTCGCTCTCGGCGTCGACGCGGACGCAAGGGCCGTGCGGGGCGTGTTCGTCCCGACGACGGGCGAACCCGTGCCGTTGGTGCTCCCGGAAGGGGAGGGCCGGCCGACGGTCCAGGGAGTGGCGGGACGTGAGGCGACGGTGGTCGTCGCGGTGTCTTGGGACGACGAGGTGGGGGACGACGTCGTACTGACCTACCGGTCCGCGGACTCGGGCGCCTCCTGGACCACGTCCGAGGTGCCCGGCGACGCGCCGCACGTCGCCGGCGCCGCCGCGACCGGGACGGGGTTCGTCCTCGCGGGCTCCGTTCGAGAGCCCGGGCTAGGCGGTCCGGTCTCGGACGCAGCCGCGTGGTTCTGGGAACCGGGCGACGGTGAGACATGGGAGTACGCCGACTTCCGTCGGGACGACGCCGGGACGGACGACCAGTCGACGGGGCTCTCGGCTCCGGCCGTCGGCGGCGAAGGGCTCGCGGCCGTCTACTGGGGGAACGAGATCAGCGTGAGCAGCCTCGTGGTCGAGGACGCGTCGGGGCGCGTCCGGACCCAGGGCATGTCCGACGACAACGGCGGGATCGGCTTCCGCGGTCCGTCGGCCTGGGTCCCGGACGAGCACGCGGTGCGTGCCGTCCTCGCCGGGGACGGCGGCGCGTACGTGAGCGAGCTGCGCGACGGGCGTTGGCGCCGGCTCGCGACCCTGGCGATGCCGCAGCGCTGGTTCCTGCCGACCGAGGTCGACGCGGGTGACGGTGGGTTCGTCGCGAGACGGACGGAGGTCTCGACCGCGGGGGACGGGTGGCGGAGGTGGATGTCCTCCGCTGCGTACACCGCGGACGGGGGCACCCTGGTTGAGGGCTCGGCGGACGAGCCGTGGACGGGTGAGGATCTCGCGCTGGTCCGGTCGGCGGCTGCGGACGGGAGCGAGGTGATGATCACCGTCGGCTGGGTGGACGGCGAGGACGCCGTGAGGGCGCGGTCGTGGTTCCGTCCCGCGGACGGCGAGTGGGCTGAGGGCTCCGGCTGGCCGTCGTCCGGGCTCACGGAGGTCCACGACGTCCGCGCTGTCGACGGTGGATGGGTCGCCGTCGGGGTGCGGGCCGAGAGCCCTGAGGGTGCGAGCGTGCGGAGGGCGGCGGCCTGGCGGTCCGAGGACGGCCGCACCTGGACCCTCGACGAGGGGTTCGAGGGTGGTGAGGGGCGATCCACAGCCCGCCACGTGTGCCTCCTCGGCGACGGCCGGCCGTGGGTGCTCGGCACGGTCGTCGAGGGCGGCCGGGAGGTCGACACGACCTGGGTCGGTGCGGGCGCGGGTTGGGAGCGCACGGTGGTCGATGCGGAGGAGTCGTTCGAGGTCGACGGGTGCGTCGAGGGCGACGACGCCGCTCGGCCCGTGCTCCAGGTGCAGGTCGACGGCCGCACCGAGCTGCGCGGGACCACGGACGGCACGACCTTCGACCTCGTCGGTGGTACCGGACAGGGCGAGACCTTCGGCCGCGTCGTCCGTGTGGACGGAACGTACCTCGCCGTCGGCACGGTCGTCGCGACAGGCGTGGAACGGCGGGTCCTGTGGTGGTCCGCAGATGCGCAGGAGTGGCATCAGCTCCCGCTGCCGACCCCGGAACCGGGCTCCTGGGGGACGGTGCACCCGGACGGGTCCGACGCCGTCGTGACGATCACCGGGGTCGGGGGTGTGCGCGCATGGCGCGTGCGCGACGTCGCTCAGCTCGTCCCGGCCGGGTGATCGTCGCGTTCCGGACGCACGACGCCCGCCTCGTAGGCGAGGATCACGAGCTGCACGCGGTTGGTCAGCCCGACCTTGGTCAGCAGCGAGCGCACGTGGCTCTTCACGGTCGCCTCGGTGAGGTGCAGCTCCGCGCCGATCTCGCGGTTCGACAGCCCGCGTGCGACCGCGAGCAGCACCTCGCGCTCGCGGGGAGTGGCCGCGTCCAGCCTCGCGGGCGGGCCGGGCTCGGAGGTCCCCGCCCCGGGCGCCCCGAGCGGCGCGTGCCGCGCGAGCTCGACGTAGGTCGAGATGATGCGACCGGTGACGGCCGGGTCGAGGAGCGAGTCGCCCGCGCGCACGCGGCGCACCGCGTCCACGAGGGTCTGCGGGTCGGCGTCCTTGAGCAGGAAGCCGGCCGCGCCCGCGCGCAGCGCGCCGTACACGTACTCGTCGTCGTCGAACGTCGTGAGGACGAGCGTGCGCACGGCGGCGAGGTCCGGGTCGGAGACGATGCGCGCCGTCGCCTCGATGCCGTCGAGGCGCGGCATGCGCACGTCCATGAGCACGACGTCAGGGCGCAGCGCGCGGGCCATCGCCACCGCGGTCTCCCCGTCCCCGGCCTCGCCGACGACGGTCAGGTCCGGCTCGTTGTCGAGGATCATGCGCAGGCCGAGCCGGATGGTCGACTGGTCGTCGACGACGACGACGCGCACCGGCGCGAGGGCGTGCTCCTCCTCGGCCGTGACGGGACGCGTCGTGCTCACACCGCCTCCCGGGGGATGCGGGCCTCGACGGTCCAGCCGCCGTGCCCGTCCGGCCCGGCGGACAGGGCACCGCCGGCGGCGAGCGCGCGCTCGCGCATGGAGGTCAGCCCGTGCCCCTGCCGCCCCTCGGCGGTCGGCAGGGGTGGGCCCGGGTCGTGGACGCGCAGGTGCAGTCCTGCGGCGTCGTCGGACACGGTCACGGCGACGCCGCGGGCGAGGGAGTGGAGCAGCACGTTGGTCAGGGCCTCCTGGGCGATACGGACGACGGCGAGCCCGGACTCGGCGCTCGTCGTCGGCCACGGGCGGGGGAGCACGAGCTCGACGGCGCGTCCCGCGTCGCGCAGGCGTCGCGCGGCCGCGCGGAGCTCGTCGGGGGTGCGGGTGCCGTCCGGCGTGGGGGCGAGGGCCGCCGTCCCGCCGTCGGCGTCGGTGCCGCGGCGCAGCACCTGGACGACCGAGCGCATCGCGGCCAGCGCCTGCTTGCCCTCGTCGCCGATCCAGCGCACGGCCTCGGCGGGGGCCTCGGGCTGGTTCGCCGCGACGCGGTCGGCGGCCTGCGCCCGTACCACGATCGCGGACATGTGGTGCGCGACGACGTCGTGCAGCTCGCGCGCGATGCGCGTGCGCTCGGCGAGCACGGCGCGCTCGGCCAGCTCGGCCTGGAGCGCCTGGAGCTCGGCGTTGCGCTCGCGCAGCCGTTCGGACGTCACGGCCAGACGGCGGAAGAAGTATCCCGCCGCCACCGCGCCCAGCACGAGCGCGAGCGCGAGGAGCACGTCCGACGGCGACCGTCCGATCCCGAGCCAGAGCGGGGAGAACGGGCGCGGGGGGAGCGTCAGGTGCGGGCGCTCCCAGAGCTGCATCGCGAAGGCGGACAGACCGCCGGCGAGGCCGGCGAGCGCCCACGGCACGGCGCCCGAGCGGGTCGCCGCGAAGCCCGCGACGACGAGGGGGATGAGCTCGAACGGCGTCTGCACGGCCAACGGCTGGGCGAGCGGGTAGAGCATGGTCGTCACCCAGAAGAGCGGACCGGGCGCGACGCGCCGCAGCGCGAGCGTCAGCACGATCCACAGCCCGGCGACGCGGTAGGAGTCCGGGTGGCGCGGGTACCAGTAGTCACCGCCCTCCATCACCGTGATGACGGTGAACCACACGAGCCCCGCGCCGAGCGCGGTCGTGAGGTCCTGCGCCCACACGGGCAGGCGGGAGATCCGGTGCACGCGCCCACGGTAGCCGGGGGCGCTCGCCCGCGGCACCGACCTCAGGGCGGGGCCGGAGCCGGACCCTGTCCGCCCCAGGGCGGACGCGGGTCGTCGGGGTGCACCGCGCGGCGGGGGGAGGAGCAGCCGTCGGGTCGATGCGGCGCACCACGGCTCGCGGAGAGCCTCGGTGCATGACGACGACACCCTTCCCCCCGGTACCCCGCCCCGACGCGGGTCCCGCCCGGCACGCACCGCGCCGCGGCAGGCCGCGCGGCGTGCGCCGCCTCGTGACCTTCGCCCTCGTCGTCGGTGCGGCGGCGACCCTGGCGGCGGCGGCCCACGTGCTGGCCCGACCGGACGGCGTGCCCGCGGCCGTCGCGGACCCACACCCGACGCTGCGGCCGGCCACGGGGCTCGACCCGGAGCTCGAGCGCCGGTTCGACGCGGCCCGCGCCGCCGCGGACGCCGACGGCGTCGAGCTCACGCTCACGTCCGGGTGGCGCACCGCGGCGGAGCAGCAGGAGCTCGTCGACGCAGCCCTGGAGCGCTACGGGTCGGCCGAGGAAGCGCACCGGTGGGTGCTGCCGCCCGAGACGTCCGAGCACGTCGCCGGCCTGGCGATCGACGTCGGGCCGACGGACGGCGCGCTGTGGCTCGAGCAGCACGGCGCGGCGTTCGGGCTGTGCCGCACGTACGCGAACGAGCTGTGGCACTTCGAGGCCGCGGTCGAGCCCGGAGGGACGTGCCCGCCGATGCACGAGGACGCGTCGCACGGCTGGGGGTGACCGCGGTCGCGCCGAGACGGCCCGGGGCCCCCGGTCATCGCCCGGCCGCGACGTCCGTCCGACGGAGCCAGTCGAGGATCAGCCGGGTGGTCTCCTCCGGCAGCTCCTGCTGGATCCAGTGGCCGCAGTCCAGCTCCGCGACCTCGACGCGCGGGACGAACGCCTCGAGGTGCGGCGCCCTCATGACGGTGTCGCGGGCCCCGTAGATCATCAGCGCGCGCTGGCGGACGATCGGGTCGACCTCCTTCATCAGCTCCCAGTTGCGGTCCACGTTGCGGTACCAGTTCACGCTCGGGGTGAAGCCCGACGCCTCGAACGCGTCGACGAACACCGCCAGCTCGGTCTCGCTCATCACGGGCTCGCCGCGCGGGGCCGCGGCCTGGGCGAGGTTCAGGAGCCACATGCCCGGCTCCGGCTCGGCCGCGGGCTCGTTCGTGCGGTACAGGTTGCGCAGGAACCGGCGGGCGTTCGCGTCGAACACGGCGTCCGCCACGCCGGGCCGGCGGTTGAAGTGGACGAAGTGCGAGTCGCTGCCGACCACCGCCTCGATGAACGCGAGGGGCGGCACCTCACCGCGTTCCATGTAGGGCACGCTGAGCGCGACCACCTCGTGCACGCGGGTCGGGTGCAGCACCGCAGCGCTCCACACCACGTTCGCGCCCCAGTCGTGGCCCACGAACGTGGCGTCCTCGTACCCGTAGTGGTCCAGGAGGCCGACGAGGTCGCCGGTCAGGTGCACGACGTCGTAGTCGGACACCTCGGCGGGGCGGGACGACCTGCCGAAGCCGCGCTGGTTGGGGGCGATGACGTGGTAGCCCGCGTCGGCGAGCGCGGCCATCTGATGACGCCACGAGAAGGCCAGCTCCGGCCAGCCGTGGCACAGGACGACGGGTCTGCCGGCGTTCGCCTGCCCCGCCTCGAAGACCTCGAGCTCGATGCCGTCGACGGCGACCATGCTCGGCTCGGGAAAGTCGGTGGTGTGTGACACGGTGTGGTCCCTTCAGCGACGTGCCGATCCGCCGGTGCGGCGATCGATCGGTGCGACCGTAGAGACCTTCGCGGACAGATGTTGTCCTCGATGCCCGGGAGGCTGAGAACATGTCGACCGACCCCACCGGCCGTGCGCTCACGCTGCTCTCGCTGCTCCAGACCCACCGGTACCGGCCCTGCGCCGAGCTCGCCGGACGCCTCGACGTGACCGAGCGGACGGTGCGCCGCGACGTGGACCGTCTCCGGGGGCTCGGCTATCAGGTCGCCGCCACCTCGGGCAGGTACGGGGGCTATCGCCTCGAGTCAGGGGCCTACATGCCGCCGCTCGTGGTCGACGACGAGGAGGCCGTCGCGATCGCCGTCGGGCTCGGCGGTGCGGCGGTCGCCGCCGTCGGCGGCATGGAGGAGACGGCACTGCGCGCCCTCGCCAAGGTCGAGAGCCTGCTGCCGCACCGACTGCGCAGGCGAGTGGCGGCCCTGCGCTCCAGCGTCGTGCCCGTGCCGTCGCCGACCGAGCAGGACATGGTCGACCCGGAGTCGCTCAGCGTGCTCGCGGCCGCGTGCCGCGACCACGAGACCGTCCGCTTCCCGTACCGCGCCGGCGACGGCACCCACACCCGACGCCTGGTCGAGC
Source organism: Cellulosimicrobium protaetiae (assembly GCF_009708005.2). Lineage (NCBI taxonomy): Bacteria > Bacillati > Actinomycetota > Actinomycetes > Micrococcales > Promicromonosporaceae > Cellulosimicrobium > Cellulosimicrobium protaetiae. The sequence continues at coordinate 2,026,051 of NZ_CP052757.1, forward strand.
CGCACCGGCTCGTCACGGCCGAGCGCCGCTGGTACCTCGTCGCGTGGGACCGGGACCGCGAGGACTGGCGCAGCTTCCGACTCGACCGGCTCGCGCGCCCGACGGCGACCGGGGGCCGATTCGCACCCCGCGAGATCCCCCGTGGGGGTGCGGCCGCGTTCGTCGCCCACGCTCTCGGCGCGATCCCCCGAGAGCGGGTCGCCACCCTCGTCCTGGACGCCGAGCCCGACGACCTCACCGAGGTGCTCCGGTGGGTGGACCACGACGTGGTCGACGCGGCGCCGGGGGCCGTGGTGGTCCGGATCCGTGGCGAGGACGTCGGGCGGCTCGCCATGACGGTCGCACGTCTCGCTCTCGGCGCCCCCGTGCGCGTGGTCGAGCCCGACGACCTCGCGGACGCCGTCGGACGTCTCGCCTCGCACCTCGCGCACCGGCGTCGGCCCTGAGCGCGACGACTCACGACGACCTCGCGGTGGCCGCGCCCGGCGCGGAGGGCGGCGGATGTCGGCGGTCCGCGCGATGATGTGCGGGTGAGCGAGAGCACCCCCGCGACGTCCGCCCCGACCACCCCGACCGTGACGGACGAGGAGGTCCCCACGGCCGCGTCCGCCGCCGAGCTCGACGAGGCCGCCGCGCAGAAGCGGTGGGCCGAGCTCGTCGCGCAGGTCGAGGCCGACCAGCGCGCGTACTACGAGGAGGACCAGCCCGTCTCCTCGGACGCCGAGTACGACGCCCGGATGCACGAGCTCCAGGCGCTCGAGGCCGCGCACCCCGCCCTCCAGTCGCCCGAGTCGCCGACGCAGCGCGTCGGGGGCCGGGCCGCGGCGGGCTTCGCGACGGTGCAGCACCTCGAGCCGATGCTGTCGCTCGACAACGCGTTCAGCGAGGAGGACCTCGCGGCGTGGGCGGCGCGCGCGCACCGCGACCTCGGCGTGGCCGCCGACGCGGAGGTGGGCTACCTGTGCGAGGTGAAGATCGACGGCCTCGCCATCGCCCTGCTCTACGAGAAGGGCCGGCTCGTGCGGGCGGCCACGCGCGGCGACGGGCGCACGGGTGAGGACGTCACGGCCAACGTCCGCACCATCACGAGCATCCCGCAGCAGCTCGCGGGCGACCCGGCCACGCACCCGGACGTCATCGAGATCCGCGGCGAGGTCTTCATGGGTGTCGCGGACTTCGCCGCGCTCAACGAGAAGCTCGTCGCCGCGGGGCAGGACCCGTACGCCAACCCGCGCAACACCGCGGCGGGGTCGTTGCGGCAGAAGGACCCGGCCGTCACCGCGAGCCGCAACCTGCGCATGTACGCGCACGGCGTCGGCGCGCTCCAGTGGGAGGCCGGCACCCATGCCGAGCTCGAACGCCAGTCCGCCGCGTACGCGCTGTTCGAGCAGTGGGGCGTGCCGGTCTCGCCGCACAACCGGGTGGTGCGGGGCCTCGACGAGGTCATGGAACGCATCGCCTACTTCGGCGAGCACCGCCACGACATCGAGCACGAGCTCGACGGGATCGTCGTCAAGGTCGACGAGCTCGCGCTCCAGCGCCGGCTCGGCGCCACGAGCCGTGCTCCGCGCTGGGCCATCGCGTACAAGTACCCGCCCGAGGAGGTCAACACGCGTCTCCTCGCGATCCAGGTCGGTGTGGGGCGCACGGGCCGCGCGACCCCGTACGCCGTCATGGAGCCGGTCAAGGTCGCCGGCAGCACCGTGCGCCAGGCGACGCTGCACAACCAGGACGTCGTCCGGGCCAAGGGCGTGCGCATCGGCGACATGGTCGTGCTGCGCAAGGCCGGCGACGTGATCCCCGAGATCCTCGGTCCCGTCGCGGCGCTCGCGGACGACGGCTACCCGCGCGAGGACTTCGTCATGCCCGCCGAGTGCCCGGAGTGCGGCACGCCGCTGCGCCCCATGAAGGAGGGCGACGTCGACCTGCGCTGCCCCAACGCCGAGTCGTGCCCCGCCCAGGTGCGTGGCCGTGTCGAGCACATCGGCTCGCGCGGGGGCCTCGACGTGGAGGCGCTCGGCGAGGTCACCGCCGCCGCGCTCACCCAGCCCTACGAGCCGGCCGAGCCCCCGCTGCGCACCGAGAAGAACCTCTTCGGGCTCACGGTCGAGCAGCTCGCCCCGATCAAGGTCGTGGTCCGCGACCCGGAGACGGGCCTGCCGCGGCCGTACGAGGGCGTGGGGGAGTCGGGCGAGGTCGAGATGTCCGACGGCTCCGTGCTCCTGGCCAAGGTCGTCCGGCCGTTCCAGAAGGTCGCCGCACGCACCTACCCGCCCGGGTTCGAGGACGCGACCCCGGCCGAGCGCCGTGCCGCGGGAGTGCGCAAGGACTACCCCGTGTACGGTCCGTCGAGCACGGCGCAGACCCTCGTCGACGAGCTCCGGCTCGCCAGGACGAAGGACCTGTGGCGCGTCCTGGTCAGCCTCAACATCCGGCACGTAGGCCCGGTCGCGGCCCGCGCGCTCGCGGACTGGTTCGGTTCGCTGGACGCCATCAGGGCGGCGATCCGCGACGAGGGCCGCGACGCGCTCGCGGCCGTCGAGGGCGTCGGGCCGGTCATCGCGGACGAGGTGATCGCGTGGCTCGAGGTCGACTGGCACCAGGAGATCGTCGAGCAGTGGGAGCGGGACGGGGTGCGGTTCTCCATCCCCGGGCACCCGGGCCCGGGTGCGCGGCAGGCGCCCACCGGCCCGCTCGCGGGGCTCACCGTCGTCGTCACGGGGTCGCTCGACGGCTTCAGCCGCGACGGCGCCAAGGAGGCCGTGATCGCGGCGGGCGGCAAGTCGTCGGGTTCGGTCTCGAAGAAGACGGACTACGTGGTCGTCGGCGCGAACGCGGGCTCGAAGGAGACGAAGGCCCGCGAGCTCGGCCTGCCGATCCTCGACGAGGAGGGTTTCGTCGCGCTGCTCGCCGGAGGCCCGGACGCGGTGGCCGATCGCGTGCGCACCGGCGACGCTCCCGACGAGGAGCCGGCGGGCGCGGACGGCTGATCCGCACGACCGACTGCTGACCCGCACGACCGACGGCTGAGCAGCACGACCAGGCGGGGCGCTCCATCGGCCGGGCGCGACGCGCGCAGCGAGCCTCCCTACCCGACGAGCGGCCACCAGTGTCGATCGACGAGGGCGCCCGGTGCGGCCAGGGGTACCCAGTCACCCGGGACCCGCACGCCGGCGGTGCCGGTGCCGAAGACGACGAAGTGCGCGTGCGGGGTCGGCCAGGGATAGCCGGGACCGGCGCGCACCGTGTTGCGGACGTAGCCGACGACCGTGAGGTCGCGGTGCGTGCCGAGCACGTCGTCGGCCAACCGCCGCGCCGCACCCCACCCCGTCTCGCCGGGCGCGACCTGCGTCGTCGGGAGGTCCGGTCTCCCGGTGCCGTCGCGGGGGACGCAGAACACGGCGTCGTCGCGCTCGACGAGGAGCCGGACGAGGCTCGCCGGATCGGGACAGCTCCCGCCCTCGGCCCGCACGACGTCGGCGCGCCCGCCGGGCGGGAGCCACGGCGCGTCCGCGACGGTCCGGACGACCTGCTCGCGCGCGGTCATCCCGCGTTCGAGCGTCCCGGGCGCCGCGACATGACCTCACGGAGCCGCGCGACGCCGTCGGGCGGGACGGGCAGCGACGGGCCGCGCGGGGGAGCGGTCGGCACGCCGATCAGGTTCGCGAGCGCGTGGAACCCGCTCACCGGGCGCAGCGACGCCAGCGCGGCCGTGAGGTCGCGCAGCCAGGTGGCGACCTGCGTGCCGGGATCCGTGCCGGCGGACCGCGCGCGCCGGAGCGCGACGTACTCCTCGGGGACGAGCGCGGCGAGGCCGGTGTGCCAGGCGTCGGCCGCCTCCGCTCCGCCGACGATCGCCGCGTCGCCGCTCAGCCCGACGCTCACGCCGAGGCCCTCGGTCGCCGCCCGGAGCGTCGCGACCCGGCCGGTCGGCCGGGCGGGCGTGGACGCGGGGTCCTTGACCGCGGAGACGGTCGCGGTGCGCGCGAGTCGGGCGAGCGCGTCGGGCGTGACGTCGTAGGCGGTCTGCACGCTCCGGTTGTAGTAGCAGACCGGCAGGTCGACGGCGGACGCCACGGCCTCGAAGACCGCGACCACCTCCTCCTCGTCGAGCGGGAGGTACGAGAATGGCGCGAGGACCAGGCCGTCGGCGCCGCCGTCCCGCGCGGCGCGGGCGTGGGCGACGACGTCGCGCGTCGACGTGCCGCTCACCGCGACGTGCACGGGGACGCGCGGCGATCCCGCCGTGGCGCCCACCGCGGAGGCCGAACCGACGGCCGCGCGCACGACGGTGTCGCGCTCGTCGGGCGTGAACGTCACCCCGGCGCCCGAGGACGCGAGGACGACGACGCCGTCGACGCCTGCTCGCACGGCGCGGCCCACGACGCCGGCGAGCGCGTCCAGGTCGGGTGCGTCGTCGGGGGTGAGGGGCGTGATCGGGTAGGCGAGGAGGCCGTGGAAGGACGTCACGCGCCGAGTGTAGGGAACGGGCCGTGGGGCGCGCCCGAGCGTCAGCGGCTTGCCCAGAGGATGCCGCGCTCCACGATCGTGCGGACGGGCGGGACCTCGAGGTCGGCGAGCTGGTGGCCCGCCGCGCACACGAAGATGCGGCCCGCACCCCAGCGGCGCGTCCACACGGCGGGGGAGACCACGGGCTCGTGCCACGGGTCGCCGTCGCGCGGGACGATGGTCGTGGTCGCGAGGACCTCGTTGTACGAGTCCGCGAGAACCCAGTACTGCTCGGAGCGCAGGGTGATCGAGTCGATGCCCGCGACGATCGGGTGGTCCGCGTGCTCGGGGACGATCTCGATCGTGTGGTCGATGAGGTCGTGCGCGTGCGCGGCGAACTGCCCGCCCACCATCTGCAGGTAGTCGGTCGCGAGGCGGAACGAGTCCACGATCCCGCCGTGCCAGCCTGCGAAGCCCGTGCCGTTCGCGATCGCGGTGCGCAGCCCGCGCATCTCGTCGGGGAGGATCTCGCCCATCGTCCAGCACTGCACGACGAGGTCCAGGCTCGCCATGAACTCTTCGTCGGCGTACGACTCCAACGATCCCTCGAGCGTCACGTCGTACCCGGACGCCTCCAGGAACGGGACGAACAGCTCCGCCGCCTCCTCGGGTGCGTGCCCGGGCCAACCGCCCCGGACCACGAGCGCTCGACGGTCCCGCTCGGTCATGACTCCTCCTCGTGCCTCGTCACACTCGTCACGCCCGCGTGTCGCGGGCAGCGGCCCCCGGCGACCGCGCTCAGGCGATGAGCGCGTCGATCGCTGCGGGCGAGAGTACGTGATCCACGGCCATGGCGCTCGCACCGAGCACGCCGGCCTGGCCCCGTGCCTGCGAGGTGACGATGCGCAGGTGCTGCGTCGCGAGGGGGAGCGACCGCTGGTAGACGATCTCGCGGATGCCCGCGATGAGGTGCTCGCCCGCCTCGGCGACGATGCCGCCGATGACGATGAGCGAGGGGTTGAGGAGGCTCACGCATGCCGCGAGCACGGAGCCGATGTCGCGTCCGGCCTGGCGCACGGCCTGGCTCGCGGCGAGGTCGCCGCCACGGACGAGCGTGACGACGTCGGCGCTGTTCGCCGCGTCGAGGCCTGCGGCGGCGAGCGCGGCGGCGACGGCCTGACCGCTCGCGACGGCCTCGAGGCACCCGACGTTGCCGCAGCGGCACGGGACGTCGGCCGCGCTCGGGACGGCGACGTGCCCGATGTCCCCGGCGGCACCCTGCGCTCCGCGCCGCAGCTCGCCGTCGGCGATGATGCCGGAGCCGATCCCGGTGGCGACCTTGACGAAGAGCATGTCGGTGACGGCCGGCCACGCGGTGCGGTGCTCGCCGAGCGCCATGATGTTCACGTCGTTGTCCACCAGGACGGACGCGTTGAACCGCTTCTGCAGGATCCCGGGGACGTCGACGTCGTCCCACGCGGGCATGATCGGCGGGTTGATGGGGCGGCCGGACGAGTGCTCGACGGGTCCGGGCAGGCCGACGCCGACGCTCACGAGGTCGTCGAGGCTGCGCCCCGTCGTCGCGACGAGCTTCTCGCCCGTGTCCGCGACCCACGACAGCACGACCTCCGGGCCGTCCGCGATCGCGAGCGCCGCGTCGGTCTCCGCGATCACGTTGGACGCGAGGTCGGTCACCGCGAGGCGTGCGTGCGTCGCGCCGAGGTCGACGGCGAGCACGATGCGCGCCTCAGGGCTGAAGGCGAAGGTCACGGGCGGTCGACCGCCCGTCGAGCTCGCCTCTCCCGCGGGGGCGATGAGGCCCGCCGACATGAGGAGGTCGATCCGGGCGGCGATGGTGGATCGCGCCTGCCCCGTGATCGCTGCAAGGTCCGCGCGCGTGCGCGGCTGACCGTCCCGGAGCAGCTGGAACATGTCGCCGGCGCCGGTCGGGCGCGGCGCGAACTTCAGCAGTTCCTCCATGGGCACAGTGAATCACGGGGCCTCTCGTCGGTCGTCCGTACATGCCGGACGAGTCATCGGCTTTTGCTTGACGATCGCCAAAAGGTACCCTACTGTCCCCTCCCAAGGCGACATGGACGTCGTCGGAAGGTGTGGAGGTCCGAGGAAGGGCCTCTCGTCCGGGCGGACACCGCCCCTCGATCCCTCGTGCAGACCCGACCGCAGGCCGAATCCTCGCCCGTCGTGGCTCGTCACCGCCCCGTCGCGGCGCAACCCCGGTACGTACTCCTCCCGGCCCGCCGACCCTGGGGGAGCGTTCCCACCGGGCATCCGAGGGTTGCCCACTTTTGCTGGTAACGAAGTTGTAACAGCAGCAAAAGACCGAGACCTTATGATTGACCGTCGTCAAAAGGTCCGCTAGGTTCACCGCATGGTCACCGCAGACCCTCCCCAGCCGCTCCTGCAGATGCAGGGCATCGTCAAGGTCTTCCCCGGGGCTCGCGCGCTCGACGGCGTCGATCTCGAGATCCTCCCGGGCGAGGTCCACTGCCTGCTCGGGCAGAACGGCGCCGGCAAGTCCACCCTCATCAAGGTGCTCGCCGGCGCCCACCAGCCGACGGAAGGGCAGATCCTGCTCGACGGCGAGCCCATCACCATCTCTGACCCCGTCGCCGCGCTGCGGCACGGCGTCGCGACGATGTACCAGGAGCTCGACGTCGTCGACGGCCTGACCGTCGCGGAGAACGTCTACCTCGGCCACGAGCTCTCGACGCTCGGCTTCTCCCAGCGCCGCGAGGCCGTGCGCAAGACGCGCGACCTGCTCAAGCGGCTCGGGCACTCGGAGATCTCGCCGACCAAGGAGGTCGAGCACCTGTCGGCCGCGGGCAAGCAGATCGTCTCCATGGCGCGGGCGTTGTCCCACGACGCGCGTGTCATCATCATGGACGAGCCGTCCGCCGTGCTCGACTCCGAGGAGGTGGGCAACCTCTTCCGCGTGGTCAAGGAGCTGACGAAGGCGGGCGTCGCCGTCGTCTACATCTCGCACCGGCTCGAGGAGATCCGCGAGATCGGCGACCGCATCACCGTCCTCAAGGACGGCCGGACCGTCGCGCAGAACCTCGCCGTCTCCGAGACGCCGACGCAGAAGCTCATCACCCTCATGACCGGGCGCTCGGTCGAGTACGTCTTCCCCGACTCACAGGACCTCGCGGACGACGCGCCCGTCGTGCTCGACGTCGCGGGTCTGGCCCTGCGGGGCGTGTTCGAGGACGTCTCGCTCCAGGTGCGAGCGGGGGAGATCGTCGGTCTCGCCGGCCTCGTCGGCGCGGGTCGCTCCGAGATCATCGAGACGATCTACGGCGCACGGCGCGCGACCGCGGGCACCGTGACGGTCGACTCCAAGAAGCTGCGCGCCGGGTCGGTCGCGTCCGCCGTGGACGCCGGGATCGGGCTCGCGCCCGAGGAGCGCAAGAGCCAGGGCCTGCTCCTCGACGAGCCCGTCTACCGCAACGTCACCCTCTCGACCTTCGCCCGCTTCGCGCGCGGCGGCTTCCTCGACGAGGCCGCCGAGCGCAAGGCCGCCAAGGAGCAGGCCGACTCCCTCGAGCTGCGGCCCGCCGGCGTCGACCGCGCGATCCGCACCCTCTCGGGCGGCAACCAGCAGAAGGCGATGCTCGCCCGCTGGCTCGTCCACGGCTGCCGCGTCCTGCTCCTCGACGAGCCAACGCGCGGTGTCGACGTCGGGGCGCGCGCCGAGATCTACGCCCTCATCCGCAGGCTCGCCGACGAGGGCGCCGCCGTCGTCGTCGTGTCCAGCGAGATCCCCGAAGTCCTCGGCCTCGCCGACCGCGTCCTCGTCGTCTCCGAGGGTCGCGTCGTGCACGAGGGGCCCTCGAGCTCCATCGACGAGCACCAGGTGCTCGACATGGTCATGGAAGGAAGTGTCGCGTGAGCGAGCAGCAGGTGTCGGCGTCGATGCCGACGGGTAAGCCGGACGCCGACGAGTCGGCCCGGGTCGAGAAGGCCGCGAGCGAGCGCCGGACGGGCGGGTTCCTGTCCGGGGCGGCAGGTCGGAACGTCGGCCTCGTCGTCGCGCTCCTGCTCCTGTGCGTCGTGGGCTTCGCCACGGGGGGCGAGCGGTTTGCGAGCCTCAGCAACCTCATGACCATCCTCAGCCTCGGATCGATCCTCGGCGTCCTGGCAATCGGGATGACGTTCGTCATCACGACGGGCGGCATCGACCTGTCGGTCGGCTCCGTGGTCGGGCTCGCCTCCGTGTGGGCCACCACGCTCGCGACCCAGTCGTACGGCTGGGTCGTCATGGTGATCTGCGCGCTCGCGGTCGGCGTCGGCGCCGGGCTCATCAACGGCCTGATCATCGCCTACGGGAGGGTCGTCGCGTTCATCGCGACCCTCGCGATGCTCGTCGCCGCCCGCGGCCTGGCCGAGCTCATCGCGCAGAAGCGCACGCAGATCGTCGACGTCGCGGCGTTCAACGACATCTTCCGGGGCAACCTCCTCGGGGTGCCGAAGATCGTGTGGATCTTCGCGGTCGTCGCCGTGCTCGGCTGGTTCCTGTTCAACCGCACGACGTTCGGCCGCCGGACGGTCGCCGTCGGCGGCAACCCCGAGGCCGCTCGCCTCGCGGGCATCAAGGTCAAGCGCCACCTCATGTACGTGTACGCGCTGTCCGGGCTCACCGCGGGCATCGCTGCCGTCATGTTCCTCGCCCGGACGAGCGCTGGGTCCTCGACCAACGGCCTGCTGATCGAGCTCGACGCCATCGCCGCGGTGGTCGTCGGCGGCACGCTCCTCGTGGGTGGCCGGGGCACGATCGTCGGCACCGTCCTGGGCGTCCTGATCTTCACGACGCTCACCAACGTCTTCATCATCAACAACGTCGACAGCTCGGTCCAGCAGATCGCCAAGGGCGCGATCATCGTCGGCGCCGTGCTGCTCCAGCAGCGTCTCTCCCGGCGCACCACCTAGCGACCCGAGCCCCGCGGCTGTCGTCGACCCGGCGGACGGCCCGGTCCAGCCCTCGCACCACCCCACCCCGCCAGTTCCCCTGAGGTTCCACCCGCAGGACAGCATCGAAGGAGATCCCATGTCCGCACGTACCACCCTCCGCCGCCGCATCACGCTCGCGACGGTCTCGGCCGCCTCGATCGCCCTGATCGCGACGGCGTGCACCTCCAACACGCCGCAGGACGAGGGCACGGCCGAGGGCGACGGCGGGGGCAGCGCCAACCAGGCCGTCTCCGACAACGACGCCCCCGGCGACCCGATCGTCATCGGCTTCTCGGCCCCCGCGGCCGACCACGGCTGGATGGGCGCCATCACGAGCGCCGCCGAGGCCGAGGCCGCGGAGTACGAGGACGTCGAGCTGCGCGTCGCCGACGGCACGAACGACGTCAACGTCCAGATCAGCCAGATCGAGGGCTTCATCAACGACGGCGTCGACGCGATCGTGCTGCTGCCGTTCGACGGTGCCGCGCTCACCGAGGTCGCGACCAAGGCGATGGAGGCCGGCATCCCGGTCATCAACGTCGACCGCGAGTTCTCCAGCCCGTTCGCGGCACGCTCGACGGTGCTCGGCGACAACTACGGCATGGGCGTGAGCGCCGGCCAGTACATCTGCGAGCAGCTCGGGGACAACCCCGACGCCGTCGTCGCCGAGATCGCGGGCATCGACTCGCTGCCCCTCACGCAGGACCGCAGCCAGGGCTTCGAGGACGCGCTGTCCGACTGCGGCCTCGACGTCGACAACCGCGTCGCGGCCGACTTCACCGTCCAGGGCGGCGAGGCCGCGACGGCCAACCTGCTCCAGGCCGCGCCGCAGATCGACGCCATCTGGAACCACGACGACGACCAGGGCGTCGGCGTCCTCTCCGCGATCGAGAACGCGGGCCGCGACGAGTTCTTCATGGTCGGCGGCGCCGGCTCGCAGCAGGTCATGGAGCACATCCAGGCCGGCGACTCGGTCCTCCAGGCCACGGTCGTCTACCCCTCGACGCAGGCCGCGGACGGCATCAAGCTCGCCCGCCTCGTCGCCCACGAGAAGAACATGAGCGACCTCGCGTCGTCCGGCGTGCCGCGCACCGTCCAGCTCTTCGCTCCGGTCGTGACGGAGGAGAACGTCGAGCAGTACCTGCCGACGGCGTTCCAGTCCTGACGGACCGGTCCCGCAGGTAGCACAGGCACGCGGACCACGCCCACGGTCCGCCCGGGCTCACCCCGGCCGGACCGTGGGCGTGCTTCGTGAGGAGCACGGAAGGAACGTCATGGCAGGAAACGACGGCGCGCAGCTCGGCGTCGGCATGGTCGGGTACTCGTTCATGGGGGCAGCGCACTCGCAGGCATGGCGGACCGCCCCCCGGTTCTTCGACCTCCCTCTCGACCCGCGCATGCGGGTCCTCGGCGGCCGCAACCCGGAGGCGCTCGCCGCCGCCGCCCAGCGGCTCGGCTGGGAGTCCACCGAGACGAGCTGGCAGGCGCTCGTCGCGCGCGACGACGTCGACCTCGTCGACGTGTGCACGCCCGGCGACACGCACGCCGAGATCGCGATCGCGGCGCTCGAGGCGGGCAAGCACGTGCTGTGCGAGAAGCCGCTCGCGAACACGGTCGCCGAGGCCGAGAAGATGGTCGCGGTGGCCGAGGCCGCGGCCGCCCGCGGGCAGGTCGCGATGGTGGGCTTCACCTACCGCCGCGTGCCGGCCATCCAGCTCGCGCGCCAGCTCGTCGACGACGGACGCATCGGGACCGTGCGCCACGTCCGCGCGCAGTACCTCCAGGACTGGATCGCGGACGAGAACGCGCCGCTGTCGTGGCGGCTCGACAAGTCGAAGGCCGGCAGCGGGGCCCTCGGCGACATCGGCGCCCACGTCATCGACCTCGCGCAGTTCATCACGGGCGAGCGCATCACGGACGTCTCGGGACTCCTCGAGACCTTCGTGAAGGAGCGCCCGGTCGCGACGGAGTTCGCCGGGTTGTCCGGCCAGGGCGGCACCGAGCGCGGCCCCGTCACGGTGGACGACGCGGCGGTCTTCCTCGCGCGGCTCTCCGGCGGGGGCATCGGGACGTTCGAGGCGACGCGCTTCGCCTACGGCCGCAAGAACGCGATCCGCCTCGAGATCAACGGCTCCAAGGGCTCGGTCGCGTTCGACTTCGAGGACATGAACGTCCTGCACTTCTTCGACGCCGCGGACGACGCGGCCGTCGCCGGCTTCCGCCGCATCGTCGTGACGGAGCCGGAGCACGCGTACGTCGCGCACTGGTGGCCCGCGGGCCACGGGCTCGGGTACGAGCACGCGTTCACGCACCAGGCGGTCGACCTCGTCGAGGGGATCGCCGCGGGCACGCACCCGGCGCCGACCTTCGCGGACGGCCTGGTGGTGCAGCGCGTGCTCGACGCGGTCGAGCGGAGCGCGGCGTCGGGCGGCTGGGTCGCGCCCTAGGCGAAGACCGGCCCTCCGGACAGCAGTGTCCGGTCGTCGGTCGCGCGCAGACGCGCGGCCGACGACCGGGACCACGAGAGGAGGTAGGACCGCCGCACGCGCGGCAGGTGCCCGGCGGAGCACCGACGAACTTCCGCCGACGAGCCCGGGACGGACGGCAGGCCGATGGCGCCGACCCGGCGGAGCGCAGCACAGTTCCCCATCTCGACGAGGAGACCTTGTGAGAAACGTGCTAGGAGGATCGCTCGCCGTCAGGCGCACGGTCGCGGCAGCCGCCGCGGCAGCGGTCGCTCTCCCCCTGACCATCGCGACGGCGGTGGCGGCCACGGCCGCACCGGCCCCCGCGAGCGTCCAGGCGGGCCAGGCCACGGCCCCGCTCGCGGCCGCCGCGGACACCGTCCCGTTCGACGTGCTCGTCTTCAGCAAGACCGGTGGCTTCCGCCACGGGTCGATCCCCGCGGGCATCGCGGCGATCCAGCAGCTCGGTACCGAGAACGACTTCGAGGTCACCGCGACCGAGGACGCGGGAGCGTTCACGGACGAGAACCTCGCGCAGTACGACGCCGTCGTGTGGCTGTCCACGACCGGTGACGTCCTCAACGACGACCAGCAGGCCGCGTTCGAGCGCTACATCCAGAACGGGGGCGGGTACGCGGGCATCCACGCGGCGTCCGACACCGAGTACGACTGGCCCTGGTACGGCGGGCTGGTCGGCGCGTACTTCAGCGCCCACCCCCAGAACCAGGACGCGACCATCAAGGTCGAGGACCACGCGCACGAGTCGACGGCGCACCTGCCCTCGCGCTGGGAGCGCTACGACGAGTGGTACAACTTCCGCACCAACCCGCGTGACACCGTGCACGTGCTCGCGAGCCTCGACGAGACGTCGTACTCGGCCGGCTCGGGCGCGATGGGCGCCGACCACCCGACGGCCTGGTGCCAGGTCTACGACGGCGGGCGGTCCTGGTACACGGGTGGCGGCCACACCGACGAGTCCTTCCAGGAGCCGGAGTTCCTCCAGCACCTGCTCGGCGGCATCCAGACCGCCGCGGGCGTCGTGCCGTCCGACTGCAACGCGACGCAGTCCGACAGCTACGAGATGGTGCCGCTCGACGAGAACACCGCGAACCCGATGATGCTCGACGTCGCCCCGGACGGGACGGTCTTCTACGTCGAGCGCGACGGGCGCGTGCGCGTCATCGACCCGGCGACGAACCAGACCACCACCGCGGCGACGCTCTCGGTCACGCAGGCCAACGAGGACGGCCTCACGGGCATCGTGCTCGACCCGGACTTCGCCACCAACAGCTGGGTGTACCTCTTCTGGTCGCCGCAGGACGTCGGGACGGACGGCCCGCACAACCGGGTCTCGCGGTTCGACTACGACGCGACGACGAAGACCGTCTCGCTCGCCTCGGAGAAGGCGGTCCTCAAGATCCCGACGCAGCGCGAGACGTGCTGCCACGCGGGTGGCGACATGGTCTTCGACGCGGACGGCAACCTCTTCGTCGTGACGGGTGACAACACCAACCCGTTCGAGTCGGGCGGCTTCACGCCGATCGACGAGCGCGCGGGCCGCCAGAACTTCGACGCCCAGGGCACGTCGGCGAACTCGAACGACCTGCGCGGCAAGGTCCTGCGGATCCACCCGGAGGACGACGGCACGTACACGATCCCCGAGGGGAACCTGTTCGCGCCGGGCACCGCGCAGACGAAGCCCGAGGTCTACGCGATGGGCTTCCGCAACCCGTTCCGCATCGGGGTCGACCCGACGACCGGCAACGCGCTCGTCGCCGACTACGGTCCCGACTCGGGTGCGGCCGACCCGGCCCGCGGCCCGCGCGGCGCCGTGGAGTGGAACGTCGTGAGCGACCCGGGCTTCTACGGCTGGCCGTACTGCACGGGGTCGAACAACGCCTACGTCGACTACAACTTCGCGACCGGCCAGTCCGGTGCGGCGTTCGACTGCGCCGCGGGCGTCGTCAACAGCTCGCCGAACAACACGGGCGTGCAGCAGCTGCCCCCGGCGATCGAGGCCGAGGTCTGGTACACGGGTGGCGGCAACCCCGACTTCCCGGAGATCGGTGGCGGTGGCGCTCCCATGGGCGGCCCGGTCTACCAGTACGACCCGGAGCTCGACTCGGACGTCAAGTGGCCCGAGTACTGGGACGGCAAGGCCCTGTTCGGTGAGTGGAACCAGGGCCGGATGTACTCGTTCCAGCTCGACGGCGAGAAGCGTGACGACCTCGTCGACATCAACCGTGTCCTGCCGAAGATCTTCGACCCGTCGGCCGGTTTCGACCGTCCGATGGACTTCGACTTCGGTCCGGACGGCTCGCTGTACGTCGTCGACTGGGGCGCCGGCTTCGGCGGCAACAACGACTCGAGCGGCATCTACAAGGTCAACTACGTCCAGGGCGACCCCGCCCCGATCGCCCGCGCGAGCGCGGACGTGACGAGCGGTGCCGCACCGCTGACGGTGCAGTTCTCCTCCGAGGGCACGCGCCACCCGGCGGGCGACCCGATCACGCTGCAGTGGACCTTCGGCGACGGCTCTGCGCCGTCGACCGAGGCCAACCCGGTGCACACGTACACCGAGAACGGCAGCTACACCGCCCAGCTCGTCGCGACCGACGAGAGCGGCGCCGTGGGCGTGGCGAACGTGTCGGTCGTCGTGGGCAACCAGGCCCCGACGGTCTCGATCACGTTCCCCGAGAACGGCGGCTTCTTCGAGTGGGGCGACCAGGTGAAGTACGAGATCGCCGTGGACGACCCCGACGGGGAGGTCACGTGCGAGAACGTCACGCTCTTCACGTCGCTCGGCCACGACTCGCACGCCCACCCCATGGAGGAGCTCACGGGCTGCGAGGGCACGCTCCAGACGGCGCGCGACGAGGGTCACGGCATCGAGTCGAACATCTTCTGGGTGGTCGAGGCGATGTACACCGACGACGGCGGTGAGGTGGGCGTGCCGCTCACGGCGAACGACCTGCAGATCCTGCAGCCGAAGCTGCTCCAGTCGGAGTTCTTCACCTCGACGGGGCGCCTCGCCGGCTCCACGAGCGCAGGCGACCCGGGCGTCCAGACCGAGACGACCGGCGACTCCGCCGGCGGCGGCCTGAACATCGGCTACATCGAGCCGGACGACTGGTGGGCGCACGAGCCGGTCTCGCTGGCCAACGTCGACTCCATCACGCTGCGTGCGGCGTCGCCGAGCGGCGGCGGTCCGATCTCGCTGCGGTGGGACGACCCCGAGGGTCCGGAGATCGGGAGCGTCACCGTCCCGGCGACGGGCGACTGGCAGGTCTACACCGACGTCACGGCCGAGCTGCACGACGTCCCGTCGGGCAGCGGCACGCTGTACTTCGTCCAGACCGCCGGCCAGTCGAACGTCAACTGGATGGTCGTCAACGGGCGCGGCGTGACGGACAACGTCCGGCCGACGATCGACACGTTCGACGTCACCCCGACGACGGGCACCGCCCCGCTGACGGTGACGGCGACGGCGACGGCCTCCGACCCCGAGGACGACGCGATCACGTTCGCGTGGGACGCGGGGCTCGGTGACGGGTTCGTCGACGGGACCGACTCGTTCGAGGTCACGTACGACCAGCCGGGCACGTACCGGCTGCAGGTGCGGGCCACGGACGCGCGCGGGGCGTACTCGGTGGAGTACACGACCGTGACGGTGAAGGAGACGCAGACGGGACCGGGGATGTGCTTCTCGGGCCGCTCGGACGACTTCCTCGGCACGGACCTCGACGAGGACCGCTGGACGGTGACGAACCGCGACCAGAACCTCGCCGTGCGCGACGGCCACCTCGTCATCCCGACGACGGCGACCGACTTCTACGGCACGGACAACACCACGGTGCCGAACCTGGTGCTCCAGGACCTGCCGGACGGGCCGTTCACGGCCACGGCCAAGCTCACGCTGCCGGCTCGCCAGCAGTACCAGCAGGCGGGCCTGCTCATCTGGGAGGACCAGGACAACTACGCGAAGATGGTGCTGCAGGGACGCTCCAACCCCGCAGACCCGGCGACGCGGATCTTCCAGTTCATCCGTGAGGAGAACGCCCAGCCCAACGAGGTCGGTGCCTCCAACACGGCGGCCCTCGGCGCTGCCTACCCGGACACGGTCTACGTCCGGTTCGTCAGCAACGGCGAGAACCTCCAGGCGGCGTACTCGGCCGACGGCGTCGACTTCACGACGATGTCGGAGACCAAGTCGATCGCGGACCTGGAGAACGCGAAGATCGGCCTCGTGTCGCTCAAGGGGAACAACACCGCCGCGCCGGTGATCGACGCGGAGTTCGACTGGTTCTCCATCACGCCCGACGACACGGCGTCCGCCCCCGGGCCGGACGACGAGTTCGACGGCACCGCCCTCGACGCGTGCCGCTGGTCGATCGTCCGCGAGGACCCGACCGGCTACCGCGTGGCGGACGGCTCCCTGCAGATCGACACGACGCCGACTGACATCTACGGGACGGACAACCGCCCCGTGCCGAACATCGTGCTGCAGGACCAGCCGGGCGACGAGTGGACCGTCGAGACCGTCGTGGACGGGTCGGCGTTCGACCGTCAGTACCAGCAGGGCGGTCTGATCGTGTACGGCGACGACGACAACTACGTCAAGCTCGACTATGTGGTCGACAACCAGGCGGGCCAGGCCAAGAACGCCCGGATTGAGCTGCGCAGCGAGGTCGGCGGGGTCGTGCAGAACCCGCAGCCCCAGTCGTCGAGCCTCACGGGCGACGTGTGGCACCTGCGTCTGACCCGCTCCGGTGACACGTTCACCGGCGCGTACAGCGCCGACGGCGAGACCTGGACCACGTTCGACCAGAGCGTGACGAACGCTCCCGCGTCGGGCGCCCAGGTCGGGCTCTTCGCCCTCGGGGCTTCGGCCGACACCGGTGCGCCGGCGTCGTTCGGCCACTTCCGGGTGGTCGGCGACGAGGTCGAGCCGATCGCGGTGACCATCACCGCGGAGACGCGCTGCATGGCCGGCAAGGTGTTCGTCGCGGTCCGCGCGGCGAACGACGACGCGGTCCCGCTCGCGATCACTCTCGAGACCCCGTACGGGTCGAAGGAGTTCGCGGACGTGGCGCCGGGTGCGAACGCCTACCAGTCGTTCGCCTCGCGCGCCGCGGGGATCGACGCCGGCACCGTGACGGTGACCGCGACCGACGCCGAGGGGAGGACGTTCTCCGGGACGGCGGACTACGCCGCCCGGGCCTGCTCCTGACAGGTTCCGGCGGGCCGGTGCCCTGAGCACCGGCCCGCCGGGCACCGCGCTCGGCGTGCGGGCGTCCGGCGGACGGGCGGCCCATCGGCCGGGCCGACCGTACGCTGCCCGCACGACGAGCACGACGGGGACCTCCGGGTCTCCGGCCCCGGCGCCCGGGAACGGGCGCTCCGGCCCGGCGCCGGGGCACCCCGGGGACCGACGACGACCGTCGGCCCCGGTGCCACCCACGGACCACGACGAGGTGATGACCCGATGTCCCGTACGTCCCTGCTGCACCGGAGCCCCCGTGCCCCGGGCGCGGCCCAGCCCCGCCCGCGCACCAGGTCGACGGACGGCGGCCGGCTCGGCCCGCGCGCCCTGCTCACCGCGGTGCTCGGGATGCTGCTCGGCGCCGTCGTGGCGCTGGTGGGTGTCGCGGCCCCCGCGGCCGCGCACGGCGGCGACGTCGTCATCTCCCTCGGCACCGACGGGGAGGGCGGCGTCTCCGCCAACCTGACCTGGAAGATCGACGGCCACCCGGTCGAGGAGGCCGCCGACGTCTCCGTGACCGCACAGTCCGCCGACGGCGAGACCGTCGGTCCGCTCACCCTCTCCTCGGCGTCGGAGGGCGTCGGCTGGTACACGTCCGAGCCGGGCGTCCTCGCCGAGGGCAACTGGACGATCACCGCCACGATCACGGAGCCGTCCGAGGCGACCGCGACCGCGCAGGTCGACGTGGTGCCCCTGCCGGAGCCCGCCCCCCGGGCGGACGACGAAGCCGGTGCCGAGGACGGGTCGGACGGCGCGGCGGACGCGACCGCCGAGGACGAGACCGCCGCGGCGGACGGGTCCGGCACCGCGGACGAGCAGTCGACAGGGGGTGGCGCGGGCGTCTGGGTCGCGATCGCCGTCGTCGCCGCGCTCCTGCTCGCGGCGGGCTACGTCGTCCTCCGCCGCCGCTCGCGCGCTGCCGCCGCCGACGAGTCGTCGGACGGCAAGCCCCGCTCCCTGACCAGCACCTCCGCCCGGTGACCCCGGGCGCGATACCGAGAACGACCGAAGGAGACACGACCATGGCACGACCGATCACCCTCTTCACCGGGCAGTGGGCCGACCTGCCGTTCGAGGAGGTGGCGCGGCTCGCGTCCGGCTGGGGCTACGACGGCCTGGAGATCGCCTGCTGGGGGGACCACCTCGACCCGTGGCGCTGGGACGACGACGAGTACGTCCAGGGCAAGCTCGACCTCCTCGCCAAGTACGACCTCAAGGTCTACGCGATCTCGAACCACCTCAAGGGCCAGGCCGTCTGCGACGACCCGATCGACCAGCGTCACCGCGACATCCTGCCGGACGTCGTGTGGGGCGACGGCGACCCCGAGGGCGTGCGCCAGCGCGCCGCGGAGGAGATGAAGCACACGGCGCGCCTCGCCGCGAAGCTGGGCGTGAAGACGGTCGTGGGCTTCACGGGCTCGGCGATCTGGAAGTACGTCGCGATGTTCCCGCCGGTCTCGCAGGAGGCGATCGACGCCGGGTACCAGGACTTCGCCGACCGGTGGAACCCGATCCTCGACGTCTTCGACGAGGTCGGCGTGCGGTTCGCGCACGAGGTGCACCCGAGCGAGATCGCGTACGACTACTGGACGACGGTCCGCACGCTCGAGGCGATCGGGCACCGTGAGGCGTTCGGCCTCAACTGGGACCCGAGCCACATGGTGTGGCAGGACCTCGACCCGGTGAGCTTCCTCTGGGACTTCAAGGACCGCATCTACCACGTGGACTGCAAGGACACGAAGAAGCGGATGCACAACGGCCGCAACGGCCGCATGGGGTCGCACCTGGCGTGGGCCGACCCGCGCCGCGGCTGGGACTTCATCTCCACGGGCCACGGCGACGTGCCGTGGGAGGACGCGTTCCGCATGCTCAACACCATCGGCTACGAGGGCCCCATCTCGGTGGAGTGGGAGGACGCCGGCATGGACCGCCTGGTCGGCGCGCCGGAGGCCCTCGAGTTCGTCAAGAAGTACGCCTTCGACGCCCCGGACGCGGCGTTCGACGCCGCGTTCTCGACCAAGTAGCACGCGCAGTCTCCCCGTCGGCCGGCTCCACCGGCCGACGGGTGGGGGAGGACAGTCCGACACGCCACCGCCCCCGGCCGCTCGACGGCCGGGGGCGGTGGCGTGCCCTCTCCCGTGCGTGCCGAGCCGCAGCCCGTGCGCACAGGCACGTCCGCGCTGGCCATGGACATGTGAGCCTTCACATTTTGTTTTGCGGTTTGGGTTATATAACCGTGACGATCAATGTTCGCCTTTTGCTTGACGCTCGACAGAAGTGCCCCTACGTTGTGATCCATGCGAGCCGACGACGTCGCGCAGGACCTGCGTACCCCGGTGCTGGAGCCGGGTGTCCGCGTCCCCGGAGCGACCACCACAGGGGCCACCACCGCCCGGACGACCTTCCCCGCCAGCGCCCCCGACCAGGGCGGGCTGCCTGCCGCCGGCTACCGCGCCGGCATCCTCGGCGCCGGCTTCATGGGCGGCGTGCACGCGCGTGCCGTGCGGACCGGGGGAGGGCGCGTCGTGAGCGTCGCGGCCGCGGACCTCGAGATCGCCCGCGCGGCCGCGCCGGGTCTCGGCGCCGAGCGCGCGGTCGCCTCGGCCGAGGAGCTGCTCGCGGACCCCGAGGTCGACGTCGTGCACGTGTGCACGCCCAACCACCTACACGTCCCCCTCGCCCGGGCCGCGCTCGCGGCGGGCAAGCACGTGGTGTGCGAGAAGCCGCTCGCGACCGACGTCGAGGGCGCGGTCGAGCTCGCGCGGCTGGCCGCCGAGGCACGGGCCGCGGACGGCCGGGTCGCCGTCGTGCCGTTCACCTACCGGTTCCACGCGATGGTGCGCGAGGCGCGCGAGCGCGTGCGCCGCGGAGAGGTGGGCACCGTCTCGCTCGTGCACGGCTCGTACCTCCAGGACTGGCTCCTGCGCGACTCCGACGACAACTGGCGCGTCGACCCGGCGCTCGGCGGCGCCAGCCGCGCGTTCGGCGACATCGGCTCCCACTTCTGCGACCTGCTCGAGTTCACGACCGGCCACCGCATCGTGCGGCTCGTGGCCCAGTCGGCGACGGTCAACCCGCACCGCCGGGGCGCGGACGGCGTCGTGCACGAGGTCGCGACCGAGGACGCCGTGACGCTCCAGTACGCGACGGACGGCGGCGCGCTCGGCACGGCCGTCATCTCGCAGGTGTCGGCCGGGCGCAAGAACCGCCTGTACCTGGAGATCTCCGGCACGGAGTCGACGCTGTCGTTCGACCAGGAGCAGCCCGAGACGCTGTGGGAGGGGCGGCGCGACGCGTCGCGGCTCCTCGTGCGCGACCCGGAGGCGCTCTCCGCCGCCGCCGCGCGCTACTCGCGCCTGCCCGCCGGGCACGCGCAGGGCTACCAGGACTGCTTCGACGCGCTCGTCGCCGACACGGCCACGGCGATCCGCGGGAGCGTCCCGGACGGCCTGCCCACGTTCGAGGACGGCCTGCGCGCCGCCCGGCTCGCCGCGGCCGTCGGCGAGTCGGTGCGTTCGGGCGTCTGGGTGGAGGTGACGGCATGACGGCGACGACGACGCGCGAGCCCCGACCGCCGGCCGCGGGCGAGGGCGGCGACGAGCCGATCCTGCGCCTGCGGGGCATCGGCAAGGAGTTCTTCGGCAACTCCGTGCTGCGCGACATCGACCTCGACGTGCGCCCCGGTGAGGTGCACGCGCTCGTCGGCGAGAACGGCGCGGGCAAGTCGACGCTCATGAAGATCATCGCGGGCGTCCACCGGCCCGACGCCGGCACGCTCGAGCTCGACGGCGAGACGACGATGTTCGCGTCGCCGCTGGCCGCGCAGCACGCAGGCGTCTCGACGGTCTTCCAGGAGTTCAACCTCCTGCCCGAGCGGTCCGTCGCGGAGAACGTCTACCTCGGCCGCGAGCCGCGCCGCGCGGGTCTCGTCGACCGGCGGCGCATGCACGCGGACACGACGGCGCTCCTCGCCGACCTGGGCCTGACGGGCCTCACGTCCTGGACGCGCGTCGGCTCGCTCTCCGTGGCGCAGCAGCAGATCGTCGAGATCGTCAAGGCGGTCTCCTACGACGCGCGCATCATCTCGATGGACGAGCCGACCGCGGCGCTCGCCGACCAGGAGGTCGAGCTCCTGTACGAGCTCGTGCACCGGCTCAAGGAGCGCGGCGTCGCGATCCTGTACGTGTCGCACCGGCTCAAGGAGATCTTCGACCTCTGCGACACCATCACGGTGCTCAAGGACGGCAACCACGTCCTGACGACCCCGACCGCCGACATCGACCCCGACCGCCTCGTGCGGACGATGGTGGGTCGCGACTTCGCCGGGTACTTCCCGGACAAGGACCCGGCGATCGTCCCCGGCGAGGTGCGGCTCGCTCTCGAGGGTGCGGGCAACACGCAGGTCGACGACGTCTCCTTCGAGGTGCGCGCGGGCGAGATCGTCGCGCTCGCCGGTCTCCAGGGCTCCGGCCGCACCGAGATCGCGCACGGCATCTTCGGCATCGCGGGCTTCACGCGCGGTCGCGTCCTCGTGGGCGGCAAGGAGGCCGACGTCCGCTCGCCGCGCCAGGCCGTGCGTGCCGGGCTCGCGCTCGTGACCGAGGACCGCAAGGCCGAGGGCCTCGCGCTCGGGCAGTCGATCCTCGCGAACGCGCGGCTCGTCCTCGACGCCGTCGTGCCCGGCCAGGCGGACCGGCGCGCGAAGCGCATCCCCGGCATCCTCTCCTCGCTCGAGCTCGTCGCGAGCTCGCAGGAGGCGGAGGTCCAGTACCTGTCCGGCGGCAACCAGCAGAAGGTCGTCCTCGCGAAGTGGCTGGTCACCGACCCCCAGGTGATCGTGCTCGACGAGCCGACGCGCGGCATCGACGTGGGCGCCAAGCGCGCGGTCTACGACCTCATGCGCGAGCTCACGGCGAGCGGCGTCGCCGTCCTGTTCATCTCGTCCGAGCTGCCCGAGGTGGTCGCGATGGCCGACCGCGTGCTGGTCATGCGCGACGGGCGCCTCGCGGGCGAGCTGCCCGCCGGCAGCGACGAGGAGACCGTGATGGCGCTCGCGACCGGTGCCGGGGACGACACCTCCGGCGAGCACGTCCAGGTCGACCTCACCGCGCTCGCCGAGACCGACGACCTTCCGGGGGCCGATCCGGGCTCTGCCGGCACCCCGCACGACCACGACGGCCCGAAGGAGGACCGATGAGCACCACGGTCGCGACCGCCGCCCCCACCGCGCGGCGCGCGCCCTCGCGCCACCGGCGCCTGGGGTCGACGGAGATCGTCTACCTGGCCCTCGTCGGGATCCTCGTGATCGCCGGCGTCCTCGTCGCCGTCGGCGGCGGCAACCTGTTCAGCACCGCGAACACCGCGTACATGCTCACGCAGACGAGCCTCCTCGGCTTCGTCGCGATCGGGCAGACCTTCGCGATCCTGTGCAAGTCGCTCGACCTGTCCGTCGGCTACGTCGTCGCGCTCAGCTCGATCGTCGGCGCGACGACCATGGCGGGAGACCCGTCGCGCGTCTGGCTCGGCGTCCTCGCGGCGGTGGGCGTCGCGGCGGTCGTCGGCCTGGTGAACGGCCTCGTCATCGCGAAGCTGCGCGTCAACGCGTTCATCGCGACGCTCGGCGTCGGGCTCATCATCAAGGGCTACCTCGACACGCAGTTCAAGGGCCCGGCGGGGGAGGTGCCCGCCTCGTTCCAGATGTTCGGGTACACGCGCGTCGGCCCGGTGCCGGTCTCCACGATCGTCATGCTGCTCGTGGCCGCGGTCGGTGTCGTGCTCCTCACGCGCACCCGGCCCGGGTACCACATGTTCGCCGTCGGCGGGAACACCGACGTCGCCCGGCTCTCCGGGATCCGCACCGACCGGACGCTGATCCTCGCGCACGTGCTGTGCTCGGTCTGCGCGGGCGTGGCGGGGCTGCTCATCGCCGCGCGCTTCGGCACCGGCAACGCGCTCGTGTACTCCTACGGGCTCGACCTCGACTCGATCGCCGCCGTCGTGCTGGGCGGCACGCTCCTCATGGGCGGGCGCGGCTCGATCGTCGGGACCGTGGGCGGCGTCCTCATCCTCGCGGTGCTCGACACGGTGTTCAACGTCCTCGACGTCGACCCGTTCTTCAAGGACGTCCTGCGCGGCGTCATCATCATCGCCGCCGTCGCCCTGTACGCCCGGCGCCAGATCGACCCGGCGAGCAGCCGGGCCCGGTTCCGCCCGACCCGCACCGGAGGTGCGTCCGCATGACCACCGACACCACGCGCCGGACGATCCCGGCGCGCGCCCCGCGGGCCGGCTGGCTCGAGCGCCTCACGGCGGGCGGCAGCTGGACCGTGTTCGCCCTCCTCGTGCTCGTCTTCGCCGTCATCCTCGTGATGAACCCGTCGTTCGGCGAGCCCATGTCGCTCATGGCCTTCGTCAAGAAGGCGGCGCCGCTCGTCATCCTCGCGATCGGCCAGTACTTCGTCATCGTCTCGGGCGAGTTCGACCTCTCGGTCGGCTCCCTGGTCGGCGCCCAGGTCGTCATCGCGGCGAAGCTCATGGACGGCGAGGACTCGATGACCTGGCCCGTCATGGCGCTCATGATCCTCTTCGGCCTCGCCGTCGGTCTCGTCAACGGCCTCGTCACGACCCTGCTCAAGGTGCCGTCGTTCATCACGACGCTCGGCATGATGCTCGTGCTCTACGGTGCGATCCGGCTCTGGACCGGCGGCGCCCCGACCGGAGCGCTCACGGACGGCTTCCGCCAGTGGGGGCGCGGGGGTATCCCCGACACGCCCGGCCAGTTCCAGGTGCCGTTCGCCCTCATGATCGTGGTCGTGCTCGGCGTGCTCGCCGCGCTGCTCATGCGCCGCCCGTTCGGCCGCACCCTCGTCGCCACCGGTGACAACGACGTCGCGGCGGGCTACGCCGGCGGGTCCGTGTGGTGGGTGCGCACGCGTGCCTTCCTCCTCTCGGGCTTCATGGCGACCGTCGCCGCGATCCTCATCGGCGGGTACGCGGGCGTCACCGCCCAGGTGGGCCAGGGACTGGAGTTCATGGCGATCACCGCCGTCGTGCTCGGTGGCGTGGTGCTCGGCGGCGGCCGGGGGACCGTGATCGCCGCGATGGCCGGTGCGCTCACCCTCGAGGCGCTGTTCACGCTCTTCAACCAGCTCAGCCTCCCGTCGACCATCCGGCCGGCCGTGCAGGGTGTGATCATCATCGCGGCGGTCGCCTACGCAGCCCTGCCGCGACGGTCCCGCCGCCGCGCCGCGACCCCCGACGCCCCGCCTGCCGCGGGCCCGACCACCGCACCGAAGGAGCCCGCACCCGCCAACGCCTGAGCACCGGCGCCCCGGCGGACCTCCGCCCGCGCGACCTCGACCACGCCCGAAAGACCCCTTCCGAGCTGTACCCCCTTCCCCCGCACGCTGCGGGACGACGACGTCTCACCCCAAGGAGAGAAGGACATGCGACGTACACGAGCACTCCTGGCCGGCGCGGCGGTGGCCACGCTGTTCCTCACGGCCGCCTGCACGACCGACACCCCCACCGACTCCGGCGAGGGCGGCGAGACCTCGGCCGAGGAGAGCCCCGCGAGCGAGGAGTCCGGCGGTGCCGACTCCGAGTGGTTCGTGCAGGCGGACTACGACCGTCAGCTCGCCCAGCGCGAGATCGTGCCCGAGGGCCCGGCCGACCAGCCGTGGCTGCAGGCCATCGAGCCGGAGTACGTGGACACGGCCGAGTTCGCGAGCGCGGAGGGTGGCAACACGCTGTGCTTCTCGAACGCGTCGGTGTCCAACCCGTGGCGCGTGACCGGCTGGATCACGATGCAGCAGCAGGTCGACGTGCTCACGGCGGAGGGCGTGATCGGCGAGTTCCGTGTCTCGGACGCGGCGGACGACGACAACAAGCAGATCTCCGACATCCAGGCGTTCGTCGAGGCGGGCGACTGCGACGCGATCATCATCTCGCCGTCGACGACGGCGACCCTGACGCCGGCGGTCGAGGCCGCGTGCGAGTCGGGCAAGCCGGTCATCGTGTTCGACCGCGGCGTGAACACCGACTGCATGGTCACGTTCATCCACCCGATCGGCGGCTACGCCTACGGCGCCGACGGCGCCGAGTTCCTCGTCGAGAACCTCGACCCGGGCTCGAAGGTCCTCGCGCTGCGCATCCTGCCCGGCGTGGACGTGCTGGAGAACCGCTGGGCCGCGGCCGACAAGATCTTCTCGGAGTCCGAGCTCGAGGTCGTGGGCGCGGAGTTCACCGGTGGTGACGGCGCGAAGATCAAGGACATCGTCACGCAGTACCTGCAGCGCGGCGACGTGGACGGTATCTGGATGGACGCGGGCGACGGGGCCGTCGCGGCGGTCGAGGCGTTCGAGGACGCCGGCAAGCCCTACCCGGTCTTCATGGGTGAGGACGAGATGAGCTTCCTGCGCAAGTGGCAGGACACGGACATGACCGCCATCGGCGCCGTGTACTCGAACTTCCAGTGGCGCACCCCGATCCTCGCGGCGCAGATGATCTGGGCCGGCGAGCAGGTGCCGTCGGAGTGGGTCCTGCCGCAGGCGCCGATCGAGGCCGAGGAGCTGGACGCGTACCTCGAGGCGAACAAGGACATGCCGTCCCTGCACTACGCGAAGTTCGGCGGCGAGGACCTGCCCGGGTTCCCCGAGGCATGGACCGACCGCTGACCGACCGGTGACCGACCGGTGACGGCCGGCACCACCCGGACCTGACGGTCCGACGAACCACCCGGACCGGCCCAGAGGCCGGACCACCCAGGGGCCGCCCGGTCGCCGTCCGACCGGCCGGGCGCCCCGCCCGCCCGCCCGACGACGCGGCGCACCTCCCGTGCGGAGGTGCCCCGCGGCGTCGGGCACGCGGGCGGGAGGCCAGGCGCTCGGACCTGACGAGAGAGAGCGACGTGGCTCTTCCTTCCCCGACCCCGCCGCTGCGCCACCGCGCGCTCGGCGTCAACACCTGGGTCTGGACCTCCCCCCTCACCGACGACGCGCTGCGCGGCATCGCCCCGCGCGTCGCCGGGTGGGGGTTCGACGTGCTCGAGCTGCCCGTGGAGAACCCGGGCGACTGGGACCCCGCGACGGCCGCGACCGTCCTCGCCGACCACGGGCTCCGCGCGAGCGTGTCGCTCGTCATGGGGGAGGGCCGCGAGCTCGTCGCGACCGACACCGCGACGGTCCGCGCGACGCAGGACTACCTGCGGCACGTCGTCGACGTGGCCCGCACCGTGGGCGCGCCCGTCATCGGCGGCCCGGCGTACGCGTCGGTCGGGCGCACGTGGCGCCTCGCCCCGGCAGAGCGCGAGGCGGCGTACGCGGAGCTCGCCGAGAACCTCGCACCGGTCGTCGAGCACGCGATCGCCGCGGGCGTCGTCGTCGGGCTCGAGCCGCTGAACCGCTACGAGACGAGCCTCGTCAACACGGTCGACCAGGGCCTGGAGGTCGTGCGGCGCCTGCCCGCGGCAGGCATCGGGCTCATGCTCGACGTCTACCACATGAACATCGAGGAGACGGACCTGCCCGCGGCGATCGCCCGGGCGGGCGAGCGCATCGCGCACGTCCAGGTGTGCGGCAACGACCGTGGCGCACCCGGCACGGACCACCTCGACTGGCCCGCCCTCCTCGCGGCGCTCGACGCGACCGGCTACGACGGACCGCTCGTCATCGAGTCCTTCACGGCCGAGAACGCGACGATCGCCACGGCGGCCTCGATCTGGCGGCCGCTGGCACCGACCCAGGACGCCATCGCCCTCGATGGCCTCGCCTACCTGAAGGGACTGATGCCCACGCCGGAGCACCCGTAGCCGTAGTCGATCCACGACCGCAGCGCCGGCACGCCGCGGGATGACGATCATCCTTCCCGGACGAGGACGTCCGGGTCCGCACGTCATGCCCCTGGAGGCACCACGATGACCGCACGACGCCCACGCAGGGCGAGGTCCGTCGCGGCTCTGACCATCGGAGCGCTCGCGTTCACGCTCGCGCCCGTCACGATGGCCAGCGCCGCCGACGATCCCGTCCCCGCGGACGAAGAGCACAAGGTGCTCATCTTCACCAAGACCACGCAGTTCCGGCACACCGAGGCGATCACGCAGGGCACCCCGGTGCTCGAGGCGGCGTTCGCCGAGGTCGGCATCGCGTCCGACCACACGGAGGACTCGACGGTCTTCACCGACGAGAACCTCGCCCAGTACGACGCCCTGGTCATGTTCCAGACCTCGGGCGACCCCTGGAACGCGGAGCAGAAGAGCGCGCTGGAGCGCTACCAGCAGGCGGGCGGCGGCATCGTCGCCATCCACAACGCCACCGACATGCGCGGCAGCTACACGTGGTGGGACGACATGATCGGGGCGCTCATGCCCGGTCACGCCGCCACGGGCAACAGCCCCGGCCTGCCCGGCACGGTCCGTGTGGAGGACCGCACGCACCCGTCGACCGAGCACCTGGACCAGCGCTGGACGCGCGCGGACGAGTGGTACAACTTCTCGGCCAACGTCCGCGGCAGCGCGCACGTGCTCGCGACGATGGACGAGTCCACGTACGACGCGGGCGGCAACAAGATGGGCTACGACCACCCGATCTCGTGGTGCAAGCCCTACGACGGCGGACGCGCCTGGATGACGGGGATGGGCCACTTCGGGGCGCACTACACCCAGGAGCCCGACTTCGTGCAGCACATCGTGGGCGGTGTGCAGTGGGCCGCCGGCCTGGTCGAGGGCGACTGCGGCGGCACCGACTGGGGCTCGTTCGAGAAGATCGCGCTCGACTCCAACACGAGCGCTCCCTTCGGCATGGACGTCGCGCCCGACGGCCGCGTCTTCTACACCGAGCTCGTGCGCGGGCAGATCCGCGTGTACGACCCGCGGACCCAGAACACGACGACCGCCATCACCATCCCGGTGTACTCGGGCGGTGAGGACGGCCTCCTCGGCATCGCGCTCGACAAGGACTTCGCGACGAACGGGTACCTGTACCAGTACTACGCGCCCGCGAGCTCGAACGACTCCGACCCGGCGAACTTCTTCAGCCGCGTCTCGCGCTTCACGGTCACCTCGGAGGGCCCGGGCGCGACGGTCATCGACCCCGCGTCGGAGAAGGTCCTCATCGAGATCCCCGCGCGCCGCCTGCCGGACGAGCCGGGGCACACGGGCGGCGGCCTCATCGTCGACCACACGACCGGTGACCTCTACATCGGTGTGGGCGACGACGTGAACCCGCACTCGGAGCCGTCGGGCGGCTACGCCCCGCTCTCCGAGCGGGACGGGACGTTCCACGACGCGCGCGAGACCTCGGCCAACACCAACGACCTGCGCGGGAAGGTGCTGCGCGTCCACCCCGAGGCGGACGGCACGTACTCGATCCCCGAGGGCAACCTCTTCGACGAGGCCGCGGACGCGGGCGACAAGACGCTCCCCGAGATCTACGCGATGGGCTTCCGCAACCCGTTCCGGTTCACGATCGACCCGGCCACGGGCAACCTCGGCGTGGCCGACTACTCGCCGGACAACGGGTCGGACAACCCGAACAACCGCGGCCCCGCGGGCATCGCCGAGTGGAACCTCATCAAGGAGCCGGGCTTCTTCGGCTGGCCCCTGTGCATGGGGAACAACGAGCCGTTCCGCGACGTCGACTACCGCACGAACCCGGTGACGGTCGGAGACTTCTTCGACTGCGACGCACCGGTCAACGACTCCGTGCGCAACACGGGCCTCACGGAGCTGCCGGCCGCCCAGCCGGCCGACCTCTGGTACGGCTACCAGCGCTCGTCCGTGCCCGGCGTCATCAACGCCGGCGGCGGTCTCGCGCCGATGGGCGGACCGTTCTACCAGTTCGACCCGGAGCTCGACTCCGACACGAAGTTCCCCGAGTACTACGACGGCAAGCCCTTCTTCTACGAGTGGGCGCGCAACAAGATGTACTCGATCGACCTCAAGGACCCGGGCGCCGCGGCCGGCGTGACGGACGTCGAGAAGGTCAACCCGTTCCTCCCGCAGGAGCAGTTCCTCGCGCCGATCGACTCCAAGTTCGGCCCCGACGGCTCGATGTACGTCCTCGACTGGGGCGGCGGCTTCGGCCGCGACAACCCGAACTCGGGCCTGCACCGCATCGACTACCTGTCGGGCTCGCGCTCGCCGGTGTCGAAGCCGGTCGCGACGCCGGACTCCGGCATCGCGCCGCTCGAGGTGACGTTCGACGGGACCGCGAGCACCGACCCCGAGGGCGAGGAGCTCACGTACGCGTGGGACTTCGACGGTGACGGCACGACGGACTCGACGTCCGCCGCGCCCAGCCACACCTACACCGAGAACGGCGTCTTCGACGCGCGCCTCACGGTGACCGACCCCGCCGGCAAGGTGGGGACGGCCACGGTCCCGATCACGGTGGGCAACACGCGGCCCGAGGTCGACTTCGGCCTGCCGCCCACCGGCTCGTTCTTCAACTTCGGTGACGACATCACGTGGGACGTGTCCGTGACGGACGCGGAGGACTCCCCGGACGGCGACACGATCGACGACGAGCAGGTCATCATCCAGCCGGCGCTGGGCCACGACGCGCACGCGCACCCGTCCGAGCCGCTGCACGGCCGCACGGGCACCGTCGCGACGAGCCTCGGCGGCGGCCACGGCGAGGACATGAACGTCTTCTACGTGATCGACGCGCGCTACACGGACCGCGGCGGCGAGGGCGACGTGCCCGCGCTGACCGGCTCGGACACCACGCTCATCTTCCCGAAGAAGCGCGAGGCCGAGTTCCACGCTGCGTCCGACGGCACCACGACGGTCCCCAGCCGGGACGTCGAGGGCGGCGGGTCCGTCATCACGGGGTCCAACGGGTCCTGGGCGTCCTACGACCCGGTGAGCCTCTACGGCGTCGACGCCCTGACCCTGCGGGTCGCGGCGGCGGCGGAGGGCACGATCGAGCTGCGTCGCGACGCCGCCGACGGCGAGCTCCTCGGGACCGCGGAGATCCCGCAGACCGGTCTCGGCACGTTCACGGACGTGACCCTCGACGTCACGGACCCCATGGAGCCGTTCACGCTCTACGTGGTCTTCCCCGGTGAGGGCGAGCGTCGCCTCAACTTCATCGAGGCCGACGGCAAGGGTGTCTCCGGCACGACCCGTCCGAAGGTGCGCGTCACGTCCCCGGAGGCGGGCGTCCGCCTCGAGCAGGGCGAGATGACGGTCACCGCGGAGGCGGACGACACGGAGAACACCGTGACCCAGGTCGAGTTCTTCGTCGACGGCGAGTCGATCGGCGTCGACGAGTCGGCCCCGTACGAGGCCACGTGGAACCCGACGGCGGACAACTACTACGAGATCACCGCCGTAGCGACGAACGACAAGGGCCTGTACACGCGCTCGCGCGTCGTCCTGGCCCAGGTCGGTGACCTCTTCGCGGGGATGAAGACCTTCACCAACGCGAACGGGACGTTCGAGCAGCTCGCCGAGGGCAAGTACCTCATCACGTCGGGCGGCGCGAACATGTGGCAGGGCACCAACGAGTACTCGACCATCTACCGCGAGCAGGGCGCCGACGAGAACTGGTCGGCGACCGTCAAGGTCAACAGCCAGGGCAACTCGAACGGGGGCGCCAAGGCGGGCATCTTCGTCCGCAACGACGTCACGCAGACGGCGAACTCCCAGGGCTACGCGGCCCTCGGCATCCGCCCGGCCAACGGGTTCGAGTGGCTCCGGGGCAACGCGAGCGGCCAGCTCGCGACGTCGACGGCCGCCAGCTCGACGAGCTACCCCGCGTGGGTGCGTCTCGTCCGGGACGGCGACCTCTACACGGCGTACTGGAGCAAGGACGGCGAGAACTTCACGCAGATCGGGGAGCCGCAGGCCCTCCCGGGTGCGGCGTCCGTGCAGGACGTGGGCCTCTTCGTCACCGCGCACAGCTCCTCGGCCACGAGCGCCGTCGAGTTCCAGGACTTCGTCTTCGACGACGACCCCCAGACCGAGGAGCCCGGCGAGGAGACCCCGCCGCAGTGCCTCGCGAAGGCGTCGGACGAGTTCGACGGCGACGCGCTCGACCCGCGGTGGACGGTCGTCCGCCAGGCCGAGGGCCAGCCGATCACCGTCGCCGACGGCCACGCCGTCCTGCCGGTCGTGCAGGGCGACATCAACGAGGCCGTGACCGGGCCGATCAGCTACCTCGGTCAGCCCGCCCCCGCCGGGGCGTGGACGCTCGAGACCAAGCTCGACGTCCCGCTCGCCCGGCACTGGCAGCACGCCGGCCTCCTGGTCCACGTGAACGACGACGAGTACACCAAGCTCGCGTTCACCAAGAACCAGAGCGGCGCCCGCTTCCTCGAGTTCCAGACCGAGACCGCCGGGTCCCGGACGTGGCACGGCCAGACGGACGTCGCGGCGGACTTCCCGTCGACGATCCACCTGCGCCTCGTCTCGGACGGGTCCGCGATCACGGCGGCGTACTCGGCCGACGGCCAGGCGTGGACGGCGCTCGCCGGCTCCGCGCCCGTCAAGCCCGACGCGACGTTCGGCGTCATGGCGGGCGGCGACACGGCGACCGCGAACACGGTCGCGAAGGTCGACTACGTCCACGTCACGGGTGCCGAGCCCGACGACGGCGTGCGCGAGCCGAGCGACGAGTTCGAGGGCGACGCCCTCGACGGCTGCCGCTGGGACGCGGTCGTGCGCTACGACGGGTCGAAGGTCGCCGTCGCCGACGGCGAGCTGCGCATCACGACCCAGCCGGGCGACATCAACGCCGGCAACAACGGCGACCCGCGCAACTTCGTCCTCCAGAACGTCCCGGAGGGTGACTGGGTCGTCGAGACGCGGTTCAAGGCGCCGCTCGTGCACCGGTGGCAGCTCGCGGGCCTCATCGCGTACGGCGACGACGACAACTACGTCAAGGCCGACGTGCTCGCGAAGAACGCACCGGGCGCGGCGCTGAACCTCGGCGCCGAGCTCGTCTCGGAGAAGGGCGGCCAGTTCGGCAACGGCGGCAACCGCCAGCTCGAGCTCGCCGACTCGACCGAGTCGGGCTACTGGTACGTGCGCCTCGAGAAGGTGGGGACCACGTACCAGGGCTGGGTCAGCGACGGCGGGGTGAACTGGACGCCGCTCGGCGCCCCGGTCACCAACGACGCAGCGCTGACCACGGTCGGCCTCATGGCCATCGGCCCGGAGCAGGAGACGCCGGTCACCGTGGCGTTCGACTGGTTCCGTCTCACGACGGAGTCCGAGCCGGAGCCCACGGTCGACGTCGAGGCCACCGCCTCCGCCCGCTGCCTCGCGGGCAAGGCGTACCTCGCGGTGCGCGCGACGAACGCCGACGAGGCGCCCGTCGCGATCACCCTGACCACGCCGTTCGGCGCCAAGGAGTTCGGCGCGGTCGAGGTGGGCGGCAACGCCTACCAGTCGTTCGCGTCGCGCGCGACGTCGTTCGACGCGGGAACGGCCACGGTCACGGCGACGCTCGGCGACGTCACGACCGAGATCGAGGTGCCGTACGACGCCCTGAGCTGCGGCTGACGGCGGGCCGGTGACGGGCGACCCGCTCTCGTCACCGGCCACCCCCGCCGGCCCGGCCTCGCGGCCGGGCCGGCACACCGAGCGGGACGACCAGGGACAGGAGCGACAGGTGGCACAGCGCACCTCGGCAGGGACGCCGACGACACGGACACCGGCGGGAGGAGCCCGGAAGGGCTCGGGCCGTACGGGCGGTACGACGACGTCCCCGCGCTCCGGTCCCGCAGACCGGGGCGGTGCCGGCCGTCCCGAACCCCGGCCACCGGCGCGCGTCCGCGCGCGCCGGTGGTTCGTGGGCCTCGACCCCTGGCGCCGGGTGCTCCTGGTCCTCGCCGCGCTCGCCGTCGTGGCGGTGGTGGTCGCGCTCGTCGTGGTGCTGACCCGCGAGACGCCGGCCGCGACCGACGACGGGTTCGCCGTCGACCCCGCGCGCATCGCCGAGCTCGAGGCCGCGGAGGAGGCGCGCGACGCGGAGAACCTCGTCGCGTCGATCGATCACGCGCGGCACGTCCAGGCCGAGCTCGTCCCGGTCCTGCACGGACTCCACGCGGTGCTCCCCGTCGACGGGTCGAGCGCCGTCCCCGCCGACCCGGCGGACGTCGCGGAGTGGCGAGCGACGGTCGACGGCCTCGTCGCCGAGACGGAGGCGCTCCAGAGCGGCTCCTCCGAGCACAACATCGTCCGCAACGGGATGCTCACCTCGCTCCAGCTCGTCGGCGACACGCTCGACGCCGTCGACCTCGCGGCCGCCGCGGACACGAGCGACCCGACCGCCGCCCCCGACCTCTACGCCCTCGCCGGCGAGCTGCGCACCCGTGCCGTCGACACGTGGGGCCTCGCCGCGATCCAGCTCGACCTGCGGTCGACCACCGGGGGACAGGGGCACGTCCACGTCTTCCTGCCCGTGCACCCCGACGACTCGCTCGACGGCGGCATGGACCTCGGGCACGAAGGCGGTCCAGCGGACGACGAGGACGCGCACGCGGACCACGACCACTGACCGAACGGCGGCTCCGTGCCGGGGCCGCCCCACCGACCTCCCGGTCGGGCGCCCTCCGGGGTGCAGGCCGAGCCCGACCGGGACCTGACCGGAGCGCCCCGCGCGACGCCGCGCGGGCGCTTCGTGTCAGCTCCTCGCGAGCGCCATGACGACGTCGGAGTGCGTCTCGCCGCCGACCACGTACGTCCGCCCGCCGACGACGGCGAACCGGTGCTTGCGGTAGAACGCCTGCGCCCGCGCGTTGAGCCCGTTCGTGCCGAGCCACACGGGGAGGCCGGGCCCGAGCCGCGCCGCCGCCTCGGCCGCCGCCGTCATGAGCACGCCCGCCACGCCCGTGCCCTGGGCCGCGGGGTGCACGTAGATCTTCGAGAGCTCGACCGCCTCGCCCGGACCGACCGCTGCCGCGACGTCGGGGTCGTCCGGCTCGCCGCGGACGAGGAGCGCGTACCCGAGGGGTCCCGCGGCGCCGAGCGCCCCGCCGTCGCCGCTGCCGTCGACGTCGCCGACCGCGTCCGCGACGCCCTCCCGCACCGGCTCGACGAGCAGGAGCGCGTGCGCGGCGCTCGCGGCCCACGCCCGGAACCGCTCGGGCGAGAGCTGCGACGCGACGTGCTCGGCGATCGCCTCGGGCGACGTGCCCGGCGGGCACGCGAGCGGGAACGTGAGGGCCGCCAGCCCGGCGAGGGCGGGGGCGTCGTCGGCCGTCGCGCTGCGCACGCGCACGGTCGCGGGGACGGGGGAGCGGTCGTCGGGCATGCCGCGAATCTACGCCCCGACACCGAGGGCACGGTCGGTCTCCGCCCGGGCGCCGACGTGTTCCGGGCATGATGGTCGGGTGACGCGCATCGACCTGAACGCCGACCTCGGCGAGGGCTTCGGCCGCTGGACCCTCGCCGACGACGAGGCGCTGCTCGGCCTCGTGACCAGCGCGAACGTCGCGTGCGGGTTCCACGCGGGCGACCCGACGACGATGCGGACCGTCACGCGGGACGCCGTCGCCCGGGGCGTGCGCGTCGGCGCGCACGTGAGCTACCGCGACCTCGCGGGCTTCGGGCGCCGGTTCATGGAGGTCGACCCCGTCGAGCTTGCCGACGACGTCCTCTACCAGCTCGCCGCGCTCGACGGCCTCGCCCG
Source organism: Cellulosimicrobium protaetiae (assembly GCF_009708005.2). Taxonomy (NCBI): domain Bacteria; kingdom Bacillati; phylum Actinomycetota; class Actinomycetes; order Micrococcales; family Promicromonosporaceae; genus Cellulosimicrobium; species Cellulosimicrobium protaetiae. Next base: position 2,060,832 of record NZ_CP052757.1, read on the forward strand.
GCTCGCGGGCGACCGGGTGCGCTACGTCAAGCCGCACGGGGCCCTCTACAACGCGATCGTCCACCACGAGACGCAGGCTCGCGCGGTCGTCGACGCGGTCCGCGCCTACGACCCCGCCCTCCCCGTCGTCGGCCTGCCGGGTTCCGCGGTCCTGCGCCTCGCCGAGGCCGTCGGGCTCCCGACGGTGCGCGAGGCGTTCGCCGACCGCGGCTACCTCCCGACGGGCGCGCTGGTCCCGCGCGGGCGACCGGGCGCCGTCGTCCACGACCGCGAGCAGGTCGCCCGGCGCGTCGTGGAGCTCGTCACCGTGGGCACGGTGGTGGCCGCGGACGGCTCGACGCTCCGCGTCGAGGCCGACTCGGTGTGCGTCCACTCCGACACTCCGGGCGCCGTCGAGCTCCTGGGTGCCGTGCGCGCCGCCCTCGAGGGCGCCGGGGTCGAGGTGCGTCCGTTCGTCGACGCCGGACCAGCCGGGCGCCCGCCCGAGGGCGCGGTGCCGTGACGGGTCCGGCCGGCGCCGTGCACGGGTACGGCGGGACGGCGCTCCTCGTCGACCTGCCCGACCTGGCGGCCGTGCGTTCGCTGCACCGCGTGCTCGCGGCCGACGTCCCGACCGGGGTCGTGGACGTGGTCCCGGCCGCGCGCACCGTCCTGGTGCGGTGCGCGGCGCCGGGCGACGTCGCCGCAGCGCGGGCCTGGGTCCAGGAGGCCCTGCTGCGTTCGGCGTCCGACGTCGCGCCTCCGCCGGTCGGTGCCGTGGTCGAGATTCCCGTGCGCTACGACGGTCCCGACCTGGACGACGTCGCCCGCTGGGCGGGGGTGAGCACCGAGGACGTCGTCGCCCGGCACTCCGGGCGCGAGTACGAGGCCGCGTTCGGCGGCTTCGCGCCGGGCTTCACGTACCTCGCGGGCGTCGACCCCGTCATCGCGGCCCCACGCCTCGCGACGCCGCGCACGCGCGTCCCGGCGGGGTCCGTCGCCCTCGCCGGGGAGCTCACGGCCGTCTATCCCGGCGAGTCGCCAGGTGGGTGGCGCCTGCTCGGACGCACGGACGCGCGGATGTTCGACGTCGACCGCGACCCGCCCGCTCTCGTCGCGCCCGGGGCGCGCGTCCGGTTCGTGCCGGTGCGGGCAGGCGCCTCGGCGGGGCGTCCGACGCCGGGCGGCGAACCGACGTCCGCGGTGTCGGACGCCATGCCGGGGGAGGGCCCCACGGTCCTGCGGCAGGGAGAGGCAACCGGGGCGAGGCCCGCGGTCGAGGTGCTCGCGACGGGTCCCCTCGTCCTGGTCGAGGACGACGGCCGCCCCGGACTCGCAGCGATCGGCGTCGGGCCGTCAGGGGCGGCCGACCGCTCGTCCCACGCGCTCGCGAACCGTCTCGTCGGGAACCCGGAAGATGCCGCGACCCTCGAGGTCACCCTCGGCGGGCTCGCGCTCCGGTTCCGGGGGACCGCCGTCGTCGCGCTCGCCGGCGCGGCGGTCCCGGCGGCGGTCGACGGAGCTCCCGTGGGCATGAACGCACCCGTACGGGTGCCCGACGGGGCGGTGCTGCGGCTGGGCCAGGCGGTGCACGGGCTGCGAACCTACGTCGCGGTCCGCGGCGGGGTCGTCCCGGACGCGGTGGCCGGCTCGCGGTCCCGCGACGTCCTCGCCGGGCTCGGACCCGACCCGCTCGTCCCGGGGGTGGTGCTGCCGGTCGGTGCGCCACCCTCGGGCTCGTGGCCTCCCGTCGCCGTCGCGCCGGTGCGGCACGTCCCGGGAGTCCTGCGTCCCGGTGAACGGGCGGGCGCCGTGCTGGAGGTGATCCCGGGCCCCCGGGGCGACTGGTTCCTCCCGGGGGCGTGGCACGCGCTGCGGGCGTTGCGCACCGTGAGCGCGGACAGCGATCGCGTCGCGCTCCGGCTGGACGGGCAGGCGGTCCCGCGTCGCGCGGGCGAGCTCGCGTCCGAAGGGCTGGTCCGAGGGGCGGTGCAGATCCCGCCCGACGGCCGGCCGGTCGTGTTCCTGGCGGACCGACCCGTCACGGGCGGCTACCCCGTCATCGGGGTGCTGCGCGAGGACGACGTCGATCGCGCGGCGCAGCTCCGACCGGGCGACCGGGTGGTGCTCCGGGCGGCGTGGTCGTCGTGACGCGGAGACGCCTCGCGGGGCGCTCCCCGGCCTCGACGGCCGAGCGTCGCGGCCCGGCACAGGACCGGCGACGGTGGACTGCTGACCTGGAGCGAGACCGGGACAGGGCCGGTCGCGGCGTGTGTGCCGGCTCACCCGGACCCGGCTTGACCCTGGAGCAACGGGCCACGTAGTGTTCTGGATGTCGGCCCGACAGGGAGGAACAGACACCGCCTCGAACGATCGAGGGTGGCTGGTCCCGGGGTCGAAACCCTTCCACTGCATGGAGTAGGATGCTCTCCTGCCCGCAACGAGGAAGACCACGGTGACAGGATCCCGGCGAACAGCCGGGGTTGAGTAGCCGAGGAAGACCTGGTAAGGTTGAAGGGTTGCCCCAAGCGAGGTTCTGCCCGGTCGGGTGGTGCTGAGTTGGTGTGTGTCGGTTGTTTGAGAACTCAACAGTGTGCTTGTTAGTCAATGCCAATTTTTGTCCCTGTGGCATGTCTGGTCGTCTTGCCCGTCCGGGTGGGGTGGTTGGTCGTGTCTGGGATTCCTTTGGTTGATTTCGGAAGATGATGTCATCTTTCGTGTTGATGCCAGTTTTTGTGAACCCTGTTGGGGTTCGCTTCGTATGGATTGTTCATCATCGGGTTTGTCCTGGTGGTGGGCGTTGTTCATTTACGGAGAGTTTGATCCTGGCTCAGGACGAACGCTGGCGGCGTGCTTAACACATGCAAGTCGAACGATGATGCCCAGCTTGCTGGGTTGATTAGTGGCGAACGGGTGAGTAACACGTGAGTAACCTGCCCTTGACTTCGGGATAACTCCGGGAAACCGGGGCTAATACCGGATATGAGCTACCCTCGCATGGGGGTGGTTGGAAAGTTTTTCGGTCAGGGATGGGCTCGCGGCCTATCAGCTTGTTGGTGGGGTGATGGCCTACCAAGGCGACGACGGGTAGCCGGCCTGAGAGGGCGACCGGCCACACTGGGACTGAGACACGGCCCAGACTCCTACGGGAGGCAGCAGTGGGGAATATTGCACAATGGGCGCAAGCCTGATGCAGCGACGCCGCGTGAGGGATGAAGGCCTTCGGGTTGTAAACCTCTTTCAGCAGGGAAGAAGCGCAAGTGACGGTACCTGCAGAAGAAGCGCCGGCTAACTACGTGCCAGCAGCCGCGGTAATACGTAGGGCGCAAGCGTTGTCCGGAATTATTGGGCGTAAAGAGCTCGTAGGCGGTTTGTCGCGTCTGGTGTGAAAACCCATGGCTCAACCATGGGCTTGCATCGGGTACGGGCAGACTAGAGTGCGGTAGGGGAGACTGGAATTCCTGGTGTAGCGGTGGAATGCGCAGATATCAGGAGGAACACCGATGGCGAAGGCAGGTCTCTGGGCCGCAACTGACGCTGAGGAGCGAAAGCATGGGGAGCGAACAGGATTAGATACCCTGGTAGTCCATGCCGTAAACGTTGGGCACTAGGTGTGGGGCTCATTCCACGAGTTCCGTGCCGCAGCAAACGCATTAAGTGCCCCGCCTGGGGAGTACGGCCGCAAGGCTAAAACTCAAAGGAATTGACGGGGGCCCGCACAAGCGGCGGAGCATGCGGATTAATTCGATGCAACGCGAAGAACCTTACCAAGGCTTGACATGCACGGGAAGCCACCAGAGATGGTGGTCTCTTTGGACACTCGTGCACAGGTGGTGCATGGTTGTCGTCAGCTCGTGTCGTGAGATGTTGGGTTAAGTCCCGCAACGAGCGCAACCCTCGTCCCATGTTGCCAGCGGGTTATGCCGGGGACTCATGGGAGACTGCCGGGGTCAACTCGGAGGAAGGTGGGGATGACGTCAAATCATCATGCCCCTTATGTCTTGGGCTTCACGCATGCTACAATGGCCGGTACAAAGGGCTGCGATACCGTAAGGTGGAGCGAATCCCAAAAAGCCGGTCTCAGTTCGGATTGGGGTCTGCAACTCGACCCCATGAAGTCGGAGTCGCTAGTAATCGCAGATCAGCAACGCTGCGGTGAATACGTTCCCGGGCCTTGTACACACCGCCCGTCAAGTCACGAAAGTCGGTAACACCCGAAGCCCATGGCCCAACCGTTCGCGGGGGGAGTGGTCGAAGGTGGGACTGGCGATTGGGACTAAGTCGTAACAAGGTAGCCGTACCGGAAGGTGCGGCTGGATCACCTCCTTTCTAAGGAGCTACCAACACTTCCCTGGCCGGCTTTGCTGGTGGGGGGTGTTCAGGTGCCACGCCATCGCCGTACGTGTGGTGGGTGGTTGCTCATGGGTGGAACATTGACGAAAGAGCGTCCTGGTCTTCGCTGGTGTCAGTACCTGCCGGCCTCCTGTCCTTCGGGGTGGGTGGTGGGTGGTGGAACATCGCTGGTGAGGGGTGGGGGGCTTGTCGAGCACACTGTTGGGTCCTCAGGTCACCGGCCACCGGTTGGTGGGGTGCCTGGTACGGGCCGGTCCTCGGATCACGAACCGCTTCGTCTGCTTCCCTTGGGGAGCTGGTGGGGTAGGCGGGTCCTGGTGGGGGTCGGGGTCGTTGGTTGTTTGAGAACTGCACAGTGGACGCGAGCATCTTTGTAAAGATCAAGACACACCTCTTGGGGTGTGGTTCTTGGTTCTCTGCAGTTTTGTTGTTTTTGTTGAAGTTTTTAAGGGCACAGGGTGGATGCCTTGGCACTAGGAGCCGAAGAAGGACGTTGTAGCCTGCGATAAGCCTCGGGGAGCTGGCAAACGAGCTGTGATCCGAGGGTTTCCGAATGGGGGAACCCCGCACGAGTCATGTCGTGTGACCCGCACCTGAATATATAGGGTGTGTGGAGGGAACGTCGGGAAGTGAAACATCTCAGTACCGACAGGAAGAGATATTCCGTGAGTAGTGGCGAGCGAAAGCGGATGAGGCCAAACCGGGCGCGTGTTAAAGCTGTCAGGCGTTGCGTGTTCGGGGTTGTGGGACCCTTCTGGTGGATCTGACAGTCCGCCGGGGAGTCAGAAAGTCGTGTCATAGTCGAACCGCATTGAAAGGCGGACCACAGACGGTGCGAGTCCGGTAGACGAAATGGTGCGGCCTCCCGAAGGGGATCCCAAGTAGCACGGGGCCCGAGAAATCTCGTGTGAATCTGGCAAGACCACTTGCTAAGCCTAAATACTACCTAGTGACCGATAGCGGACCAGTACCGTGAGGGAAAGGTGAAAAGTACCCCGGGAGGGGAGTGAAATAGTACCTGAAACCGTGTGCCTACAATCCGTTGGAGCCTCCTTGGCTGGGGTGACAGCGTGCCTTTTGAAGAATGAGCCTGCGAGTTAGTGCTCAGTGGCGAGGTTAACCCGTGTGGGGAAGCCGTAGCGAAAGCGAGTCCGAACAGGGCGCCCATAGTCGCTGGGTCTAGACCCGAAGCGAAGTGATCTAGCCATGGGCAGGTTGAAGCGCGGGTAAGACCGCGTGGAGGACCGAACCCACCAGGGTTGAAAACCTGGGGGATGACCTGTGGTTAGGGGTGAAAGGCCAATCAAACTTCGTGATAGCTGGTTCTCCCCGAAATGCATTTAGGTGCAGCGTCACGTGTTTCTTGCCGGAGGTAGAGCTACTGGATGGCCGATGGGCCCTACAAGGTTACTGACGTCAGCCAAACTCCGAATGCCGGTAAGTGGAAGCGTGGCAGTGAGACTGCGGGGGATAAGCTCCGTAGTCGAGAGGGAAACAGCCCAGACCACCGGCTAAGGCCCCTAAGCGTGTGCTAAGTGGGAAAGGATGTGGAGTTGCACAGACAACCAGGAGGTTGGCTTAGAAGCAGCCACCCTTGAAAGAGTGCGTAATAGCTCACTGGTCAAGTGATTCCGCGCCGACAATGTAGCGGGGCTCAAGTACACCGCCGAAGCCGTGGCATCTGCGCTCAACTCAGGCCTTCGTGGTCCAGAGGCGCAGGTGGGTAGGGGAGCGTCGTGTGGGCAGTGAAGCCGCGGGGGAACCCAGTGGTGGAGCCCACACGAGTGAGAATGCAGGCATGAGTAGCGAAAGACGGGTGAGAAACCCGTCCGCCGAATGACCAAGGGTTCCAGGGCCAGGTTAATCCGCCCTGGGTAAGTCGGGACCTAAGGCGAGGCCGACAGGCGTAGTCGATGGACAAGGAGTTGATATTCTCCTACCGGCGAAGAACCGCCCATACCGAGCCCGGTGATGCTAACCGTCCAAACCTGTCCGCCGGCCCTTCGGGGCCATGGGCAGGGGCGCGCGGGACCCGAACCGGTAGTAGGTAAGCGTATTAACAGGGGTGACGCAGGAAGGTAGCCCGGCGTGGCGATGGTAGACCACGTCCAAGGCTGTAGGCCGTCTGGTAGGCAAATCCGCCAGGCATACAGGCTGAGAGCTGACGGTGAGCGCACAAGCGCGAACTGGGTGATCCTATGCTGCCAAGAAAAGCCTCGACGCGAGGTTCTAGCCGCCCGTACCCCAAACCGACTCAGGTGGTCAGGTAGAGAATACTAAGGCGATCGAGAGAATCGTGGTTAAGGAACTCGGCAAAATGCCCCCGTAACTTCGGGAGAAGGGGGGCCCGAAGCGTGAACACCCTCGCGGTGGGAGCGTGGACGGCCGCAGAGACCAGGGAGAAGCGACTGTTTACTAAAAACACAGGTCCGTGCGAAGTCGCAAGACGATGTATACGGACTGACGCCTGCCCGGTGCTGGAAGGTTAAGAGGACGGGTCAACCCCTCGGGGTGAAGCTCAGAATTTAAGCCCCAGTAAACGGCGGTGGTAACTATAACCATCCTAAGGTAGCGAAATTCCTTGTCGGGTAAGTTCCGACCTGCACGAATGGCGTAACGACTTCTCCGCTGTCTCAACCGCGAACTCGGCGAAATTGCACTACGAGTAAAGATGCTCGTTACGCGCAGCAGGACGGAAAGACCCCGGGACCTTTACTATAGCTTGGTATTGGTGTTCGGTGCGGCTTGTGTAGGATAGGTGGGAGACTGTGAAGCCCGTACGCCAGTGCGGGTGGAGTCAACGTTGAAATACCACTCTGGCCGCTTCGGATGTCTAACCTCGGTCCGTGATCCGGACCAGGGACAGTGCCTGGTGGGTAGTTTAACTGGGGCGGTTGCCTCCTAAAATGTAACGGAGGCGCTCAAAGGTTCCCTCAGCCTGGTTGGCAATCAGGTGTCGAGTGCAAGTGCACAAGGGAGCTTGACTGTGAGACTGACAGGTCGAGCAGGGACGAAAGTCGGAACTAGTGATCCGGCGGTGGCTTGTGGAAGCGCCGTCGCTCAACGGATAAAAGGTACCCCGGGGATAACAGGCTGATCTTGCCCAAGAGTCCATATCGACGGCATGGTTTGGCACCTCGATGTCGGCTCGTCGCATCCTGGGGCTGGAGTAGGTCCCAAGGGTTGGGCTGTTCGCCCATTAAAGCGGTACGCGAGCTGGGTTTAGAACGTCGTGAGACAGTTCGGTCCCTATCCGCTGCGCGCGCAGGAAACTTGAGAAGGGCTGTCCCTAGTACGAGAGGACCGGGACGGACGAACCTCTGGTGTGCCAGTTGTTCCGCCAGGAGCACCGCTGGTTGGCTACGTTCGGAAGGGATAACCGCTGAAAGCATCTAAGCGGGAAGCCTGCTTCAAGATGAGGTTTCCATACCCTACGGGGTGAGAGGCACCCAGCAGAACACTGGGTCGATAGGCCGGACGTGGAAGCGGGGACGAAAGACCCGTGCAGCTGACCGGTACTAATCAGCCGACAACTTCAACACCAACACACTCTTGTGCTACGCGTCCACTGTGCGGTTCCCGAACCACCAACACCACACCCCCACGGGGTGCCCGAGTGTTGACAGGTTCACAGAGTTACGGCGGTCACAGCGAAGGGGAAACGCCCGGTCCCATACCGAACCCGGAAGCTAAGCCCTTCAGCGCCGATGGTACTGCCCTGGAGACGGGGTGGGAGAGTAGGACGCCGCCGGACAACCCTTCACCGAAGGCCCACCCCACACGGGGTGGGCCTTCGGCATATCCAGACCCCTTTTCACAGCCCCCCGGCCGGCCGAGACCGACCCGCAGTTCGCGAGACAGAACCGCGGCCACGCGAGACAGAACCGTGGTCGCGCGAGGTAGAACCGTGGTCGCGTGGGTGGGCGGGGTAGGTGGTGGTGCCGCGTCTACCATCCGCCGCTCGTTCCTCGCGGCTCCCGCCAGACCCAACCACGACGCGGCACCGCCACCCACCCCGCCCCACCTCGTCTCACCCTGGTCGCTGGTTGCCCGGGCGACTGCCCGCGGTGTCGGTCTCGCTGGTACATTTCCGCGGCCGTATCGCGCCGCTGCAGCTGGGGCGCGGGTCGCGTCACTGTCGCTCACCCCGGGTGTCCGCCCGCGTTGTCGGCTTCGCGAGCGGACCTCCCGCCGCTGCATCCGGTCGCCGTGAATCGGTGCCCACCGCCTTCCGCACTGCTGCGCCGCGGTACGTGAGTCGCTGAGCGGGTCGCCGTCGCGACTCGCGCTCGTGGGGGCGGCATCGTGTCGACCAGGTGGTTTCGGCTGCTCTGGATGCGTGCCGAGGCTTGTCGCCCGTTCGTCCTGCCAGGCCCGGCAGGTCGGCCCGTCCCCAGACCATGGTCGGCCGACGGCAGAGCGTCGCGGGTGGGCTCGGATGCGAAGGGGCGTCAGAGCGGCGCTCCAAGAACCCACGGCCGAAGAACCCGGGTGACGGCGCCGCAGCCCCGAGCACCGAGGCCACCCGCACCGCGGACCCGACCCCGCGGGCTTGAAGCCGGACCGCGCCCACCTTGCCGAACCACGGTTCTATCTCGTGCGACCACGGTTCTACCTCGTGCGACCACGGTTCCACCTCGCGTGACCGCGGTTCTACCGCGCGCGGCTGGGTTCACTCTTCGGCAGCACGGTCTCAGTCACATCCGCGTGCTCGGAGGTCGGCGCCGCGGTGGGTACGGCGTCGGTCGCCACTAGAATGGCCAGCATGTCCACCATCTCCCGTGACGAGGTCGCGCGCGTCGCCGCGCTGGCCCGCATCGATCTGCGACCTGAGGAGCTGGACCGGCTCTCCGGCGAGCTCGACGTGATCGTCGACGCCATCGCCAAGGTCAGCGAGGTCGCGACGCCCGACGTCCCTGCGACGAGCCACCCGCTCCCGATGACCAACGTCTTCCGGGACGACATCCCCGAGCCGCCGCTGCCGGTCGAGGACGTCCTCGCCGCGGCGCCGTCGGCCGAGGACGGGCGCTTCGCCGTCCCGCAGATCCTCGGGGAGGAGTGAGATGAGCGAGGACCTGACCCGACTGTCCGCCGCCGAGCTGGCGGAGGGGCTGACCGCACGCGACTTCTCGAGCGTCGACGCGACCCAGGCGCACCTGGACCGGATCGCCGCCGTCGACGGTGCCGTGAACGCGTTCCTGCACGTGAACGCCGAGGAGGCGCTCGCCACGGCGCGCGCGGTCGACGAGCGCCGCGTGGCCGGCGAGGAGCTGCACCCGCTGGCCGGCGTGCCGATCGCCGTCAAGGACGTCGTCGTGACCCAGGGCATGCCGACTACTGCCGGTTCCAAGATCCTCGAGGGGTGGGTCCCGCCGTACGACGCGACCCTCGTCGAGAAGATCCGTGCCGCGGGGCTGCCGATCCTCGGCAAGACGAACATGGACGAGTTCGCCATGGGGTCGTCGACCGAGCACTCGGCGTTCGGCAACACGCGCAACCCGTGGGACCTCGACCGGATCCCCGGCGGCTCTGGCGGCGGTTCCGCCGCGGCGGTGGCCGCGTTCGAGGCGCCGCTGGCGATCGGCACGGACACCGGCGGCTCGATCCGTCAGCCGGGTGCCGTGACGGGCACCGTCGGTGTGAAGCCGACGTACGGCGGAGTCTCGCGCTACGGCCTCATCGCCATGGCTTCGTCGCTCGACCAGGCGGGCCCCGTGACCCGTACGGTGCTCGACTCCGCGTTGCTGCACGAGCTGATCGGCGGCTACGACGCGCGCGACTCGACGTCGATCCCCGGCCGGGCGCCTGCGCTCGTCGACGCCGCCGTGCAGGGCGCCACGGGCGACCTCACGGGCCTGCGCGTCGGCGTCGTCAAAGAGCTGAACGGCGAGGGCTACCAGGAGGGTGTCAGCGCGCGGTTCGCGCAGTCGCTCGACCTGCTGCGGGGGCTGGGCGCGGAGATCGTCGAGGTCTCGTGTCCGCACTTCGAGTACGCCCTCGGCGCGTACTACCTCATCATGCCGTCGGAGGCGTCGAGCAACCTCGCGAAGTTCGACGGCATGCGCTTCGGCCTGCGCGTGGAGCCCGAGGAGGGCCCCGTGACCGCGGAGCGCGTCATGGCCGCCACGCGCGGGGCGGGCTTCGGCGACGAGGTGAAGCGTCGCATCATCCTCGGCACGTACGCGCTGTCGGCGGGCTACTACGACGCCTACTACGGGAGCGCGCAGAAGGTCCGCACGCTCATCCAGCGTGACTTCGCCGCTGCGTTCGAGCAGGCGGACGTGCTCGTCTCCCCGACGGCGCCGACCACGGCGTTCCGGTTCGGCGAGAAGCTCGACGACCCGCTGGCGATGTATCTCAACGACGTCGCGACGATCCCCGCGAACCTCGCGGGCGTCCCGGGGATGTCGGTCCCGGCGGGGCTGTCGGACGACGGGCTGCCCGTCGGGTTCCAGATCCTCGCGCCGGCCAAGGCCGACGACCGCATGTACCGGGTGGGCGCCGCGCTCGAGTCCGCGCTCCTCAGTGCGTGGGGCGGGCCGCTGCTCGACCGCGCGCCGGCGCTGCCCACGGCCACCATCGAGAAGGAAGGCCAGGTCGGATGACCGCCACGACCGTCGACCTCGTCGACTACGCCGACGCCACGCGCCGCTACGACCCCGTCATCGGGATCGAGGTGCACGTCGAGCTCGGCACGCTGACCAAGATGTTCTGCCCGGCGGAGGTGAGTTTCGGCGCCGAGCCGAACACCCAGGTCACCCCGGTCTCGCTCGGGCTGCCGGGGGCGCTGCCGGTCGTCAACGGCAAGGCCGTCGAGTACGCGATCCGCATCGGGCTCGCGCTCAACTGCCAGATCGCCGAGACCTGCCGGTTCGCGCGGAAGAACTACTTCTACCCGGACGTCCCGAAGAACTTCCAGACGTCGCAGTACGACGAGCCCATCGCGTACGACGGGTGGATCGACGTCGAGCTCGAGGACGGGACCGTGTTCCGTGTCGAGATCGAGCGCGCGCACATGGAGGAGGACGCCGGCAAGAACACGCACGTCGGCGGTGCCACGGGCCGCATCCACGGTGCCGAGTACTCGCTCGTCGACTACAACCGTGCCGGCATCCCGCTCGTCGAGATCGTCACGCGTCCCATCACGGGCGCGGGCGACCGCGCTCCCGAGGTGGCGCGCGCCTACGTCCAGACGCTGCGCGACATCTTCCGGGCTCTCGACGTGTCGGAGGCACGCATGGAGCGCGGCAACGTGCGCGCGGACGTGAACCTCTCGCTGCGCCCGACGCCCGAGTCGCCGCTGGGAACGCGGACGGAGACGAAGAACGTCAACTCCTTCCGTTCCGTGGAGCGGGCGGTCCGGTACGAGGTCTCGCGTCAGGCGGCCGTGCTCGACGCCGGTGGAACCGTGATCCAGGAGACGCGGCACTGGCACGAGGACACCGGCATCACGACGTCGGGGCGCGTGAAGTCCGACGCGGAGGACTACCGCTACTTCCCGGAGCCTGACCTGGTCCCGGTCGCGCCGCCGCGCGAGTGGGTCGAGGAGATCCGCGCCGGGCTGCCGGAGCTCCCGGTCGCGCGTCGTCGCCGTCTCCAGGGGGAGTGGGGCTACGCCGACGCGGAGATGCGCGACGTCGTCAACGCGGGGGCGATCGACCTCATCGAGGCGACCGTCGCTGCGGGGACCAGCGCCGCCGGGGCCCGCAAGTGGTGGATGGGCGAGCTCGCCCGGCGCGCCAAGCAGGACGAGGTCGCGCTCGAGGCGCTCCCTGTCACGCCGGCGCAGGTCGCCGCGCTCCAGGGGCTCGTCGACGCCGGTCGCATCAACGACAAGCTCGCCCGCCAGGTCCTCGACGGCGTCCTCGCCGGCGAGGGTGACCCGGAGGCGGTCGTCACGGCGCGCGGCCTCGAGGTCGTGTCCGACGACGGCGCGCTCGTCGCCGCGATCGACGAGGCGCTCGCCGCGCAGCCGGACGTCGTCGAGAAGGTCCGGGGTGGCAACCTCGGCCCGGTCGGTGCGATCATCGGCGCCGTCATGAAGGCGACGCGCGGTCAGGCGGACGCCGGCCGCGTGCGCGAGCTCATCCTCGAGCGGATCGGCTGACGGCGTGACGCGCGGACCGGTCCTGCTCGGGGAGATGGTGCGCCTGCGCCCGATCGAGGCGCGGGACGCCGACCGCATGTGGGAGTCGCTGCAGGACCCGGAGTCGAACAGGCTCACGGGGACGACGGCGGCCTTCACGCGCGACCAGATCGACGAGTGGTCGGCGACGATCAGCGACCGCGACGGCCGGTACGACTGGGCGATCACCGCGGGCGCGGTGCGTGACGGTCAGCTCGTGAGCGACGAGATGATCGGCGAGATCGTGCTGAACGACCTCGACGAGGACGCCCGCTCGGCGAACCTGCGCCTCGCGCTGCTCCCGAACTACCGGGGTCGCGGCTACGGCCGTGAGGCGATCTTCGAGGTGCTGCGGTTCGCGTTCGAGGGCGCGACCGACGTCGAGGGGGTCCGCCACGAGGGTCCGCGGCTGCACCGGGTGAGCCTCGACGTGCTGAGCATCAACCCGCGCGCCCGGATGCTCTACGAGTCGCTGGGCTTCCGCGAGGAGGGCCGGCTGCGCGACGTGTACCGCGACGGTGACGGCTGGGCGGACGCGACGGTCATGAGCATCCTCGAGGACGAGTTCCGGGCGGGACTGGGCGCGTCCTGAGCGCGGGAGGTCTCGCGTCGACCGACACGGGAGGGCCCGGCAGCTGCTGCTGCCGGGCCCTTCGTCGTTCCCGCAGCCCGAGGGGACGCTCGACGTCGGACCGCACGCTCCGCCGGGCGCGGCCCCAGGCGTCGGCGCGGCGCGGGGCCCGCGTCGCCGTCCTGGCGGTCGGCGCGACGTGCGGTGATGTCGTCGACGCGGGACCGTGGTTGACATCACCGCGGGGCACGACGTACATTCATAAGACGGAAACAAACTTCCGAGATGTGGAATCACAACGTAGGCCAGGTCGCGTCGGACACGTGCCGACCGGCCGGACGTCGAGAGGGACACGCAGCGATGACGCTGGACGAGTTCAACCGGTTGTCGCCGTCGGAGGCGCGCGACGCGCTCCTCGCGTGCGCGCACGTGACGCGCTGGGCCGACGCGGTCGCTGCCGGGCGCCCGTACGCGAGCGTCGACGCGGCTGCCGACGCCGCCCTCGCCGCGGCCGACCCCTGGACGGACGAGGAGGTCGACTCGGCGCTGTCCCGCCACCCCCGGATCGGCGAGCGCGCGCAGGGGGACGCGGCGGACGCGAGCATGTCGCGGTCCGAGCAGTCCGGCGTCGTCACCTCCGACGACGACGTCCAGCGCCGGCTCGCCGCGGGCAACCGGGCGTATGAGGAGCGGTTCGGGCACGTGTTCCTCATCCGGGCCGCCGGGCGCAGCGCCGAGGAGATCCTCGAGCAGCTCACCGAGCGTCTCGGCAACGACGCCGGCACCGAGCGGGCGAACGCCGCCCGCAACCTGCGCGAGATCGCCGCGCTGCGACTGAAGGGAATGCTGGTCGCATGAGCACCCACGCCAGCCACATCACCACGCACGTACTCGACGCGGCCAGCGGTAGGCCCGCCGAGGGGATCACCGTCCGCCTGGAGGCGGCTCCGGAGATCGCGGACAGGACGACGGGGCAGGGCTGGTCCCTGGTGGCGTCCTCCCGCACGAACGACGACGGTCGCGTGCCCGAGCTCGGGCCCGAGACCCTCGTCCCCGGTACGTACCGGCTCGTGTTCGACACGGCCGAGTACTTCGACCGGCGAGACACCGTGTCCTTCTACCCGGAGGTCGTCATCGTCTTCCGGGTGGCGAGCGCTGAGCAGCACTACCACGTCCCCGTCCTACTCAGCCCGTTCGCCTACTCGACCTATCGAGGGAGCTGACATGAGCACCACCACCACGAGCGCCGAGCAGACGGCGGCCACGCGGAGCAGCGGGGCCATCGTCCTGGGTGACAACCAGTGGGGCAAGGCGGAGGTGCGCCTCGTGCGCGTCGACCGCGCCGCGCCTCGCCACGAGATCACCGACGTGAACGTCTCCTCGCAGCTGCGGGGCGGGCAGGAGGCCACGCACCTGGAGGGCGACAACTCCAGGTGCGTCGCCACCGACACCCAGAAGAACACGATCTACGCGTTCGCCCGCGACGGCGTCGGCGCGATCGAGGACTTCGCGATCCGCCTCGGCCGGCACTTCGTCGAGGACTTCGAGTGGATCGAGGGCGGGCGCTGGGAGATCGAGCAGTACTCCTGGAACCGCATCGCGACCGCGGACGGCGAGCACGACCACGCGTTCGTGCGGAACAACCAGGAGACGCGCACGACGGTCGTCCAGCGCGACGGCGACGAGGTCTTCGTGGTCTCGGGCCTCACGGACCTCGTCGTGCTCAAGTCGACGGGCTCGGAGTTCCACGGGTTCCCGCGCGACCGGTACACGACGCTCGTCGAGACGAACGACCGCATCCTCGCGACGTCGGTCACCTCGCGCTGGCGCTACACGACGACGGACGTCGACTTCGACGCCGTCTACGCGAAGGTCCGCGCGATCCAGCTCGAGGCGTTCGCGACGACGCACTCGCTCGCGCTGCAGCAGACGCTGTTCGCGATGGGCAAGGCCGTCCTCGAGGCCGTCCCGGAGATCGCCGAGATCAAGTTCTCGATGCCGAACAAGCACCACTTCCTCGTGGACCTCGCGCCGTTCGGCCTCGACAACCCGAACGAGGTCTTCTACGCGGCCGACCGCCCGTACGGGCTCATCGAGGCGACGGTCCAGCGCGAGGGCGCCCCGGCCGAGCCGCGCGCCTGGGCGACCGTCACCGGGTTCTGCTGAGCCGACCGTGACGGACGGACGCGCCCTGCCCGACCGCGGAGGCTCCGCGGTCCGGCAGGGCGCGCCCGCCCTCGCGACGTCGGCGCCGGTCCGGCCGGCCCCCGGCGGGACGTCAGGGCGCCGCGGTGATGAGCTCGCGCGTGAGCTCGCTCGCGACGCGGTGGAGCACCGGCACGGCCCGGTCCCCGAACTCGTACGTCACACGGGCCGCGGGGCCCGAGACGGACAGGGCGGTGGGGGTCGGGGCGTCGGGTACCGCGACCGCGAAGCACCGGACGCCGAGCTCCTGCTCGCCGTCGTCGATCGCGTACCCGCGCTCACGCGTCGCGGCGAGCTCCGTGAGGAGCGCGTCGACGTCGGTGATCGACTGGTCGGTCGCGGGCGGCATGCCGACGCGTCCCATGATCTCGCGCACCGTCTGGTCGGGGAGCTGGGCGAGCACCGCCTTGCCGACGCCCGTGCAGTGCGTGTAGACGCGCCGGCCGACCTCGGTGAACATCCGCATCGAGTGGCTCGACGACGCCTGGGCGACGTAGACGGCCATGTCGCGGTCGATCATCGCGAGGTTCGCCGACTCGCCGAGGTCGTGCGCGAGCCGCTCGAGGTAGGGGCGGGCGCCGGCGCCGAGCTGACGCCCGGCGGACTCGCCGAGGCGGATGAGCCGGGGGCCGAGGGTGTACCGGCGCGACGGCGTCTGACGCACGTAGCCCTGCGCGAGCAGCGTGCGCAGCAGGCGGTGGATCGTCGGCAGGGGGAGCCCGGCGTGCTGCGCGAGCTCGCTGAGGCCCGACTCTCCGCCGAAGTCAGCGAGCAGCTCGAGCAGCTCGATCGCCCGGTCCACCGACTGCACACCCCCGGCGGGCTTCGCCGGCCGCGTGCCCGGCTGGGTCTCGGTCGGCTCCGCCGGCTCCGTCGCCGTCGAGATCTCGGCCATCTCACGATCTCCTGTCCACCTGGTGCCGCCCGACGACGGGTGCACCTCGCCTGAGCAGCGCGGGACCGTCCCGCACTCCCTTCCGCATCACGGAAGATACGCATCAGCATACGAGAAGAAGGAACGAACATGACGTCCGAGACGAAGGCTCCGGAGATGCAGGCCCCGACGGCGAAGGCCACCGCGACCAGCCCGAGCTACTCCATCACGCTGCGCGTCGAGGCCCCGAGCGGGCACCGCACCGCGAGCGACCTCGTCGCCGCGGTGAGCGCGACGGGCGCCGCGATCACGGGCGTCGACGTCTCGGAGTCGGGCGCGGACCGCCTGGTCGTGGACGTCACGGCGGACACCGTCGACGCCGCGCACGTGGAGCAGATCCGCGACGCGCTGAGCGCGCTCGACGGCATCACCGTGCGCCACGTGAGCGACGCGACGTTCCTCATGCACCTCGGCGGCAAGCTCGAGGTCAACCCGAAGGTGCCGCTGCGCCACCGCGCCGACCTCGCCCGCGCCTACACGCCCGGCGTCGCGCGCGTGTGCCTCGCCATCGCCGAGCGGCCCGAGGACGCGCGCCGCCTGACGGTCAAGCGCAACACCGTCGCGGTCGTGACGGACGGCACCGCCGTCCTCGGCCTCGGAGACATCGGCCCGGCCGCCGCGCTGCCGGTGATGGAGGGCAAGGCCGCGCTGTTCAAGCAGTTCGCGGGCGTCGACGCCTGGCCGGTGTGCCTCGACACGACCGACACCGAGGAGATCATCCGTACGGTCAAGGCGATCGCCCCCGTGTACGGCGGCATCAACCTCGAAGACATCTCGGCGCCGCGCTGCTTCGAGATCGAGCGTCGGCTGCGCGAGGAGCTCGACATCCCCGTGTTCCACGACGACCAGCACGGCACGGCGATCGTCGTCCTCGCCGCACTGACGAACGCGCTGCGCGTCGTCGGCAAGACGATCGAGGACGTGCGCATCGTCGTCTCCGGCGTCGGAGCCGCGGGCAACGCGATCATCTCCCTGCTCCAGGGCCAGGGCGCGCGACGCATCGTCGCGTTCGACCGCCACGGCGCGATCCACGCGGGGGCCAACCTCACCGACGACCACCGCCGTCGCCTCGCCGAGACGACCAACGCCGAGGGCTTCACCGGCACGCTGCGCGAGGGCCTCGCGGGAGCGGACGTGTTCATCGGCGTCTCCGGCCCGAACATCCTCACGGGCGACGACATCGCGACGATGGCCGACGACGCGATCGTCTTCGCGCTCGCGAACCCGACGCCCGAGGTCGACCCCATCGCCGCGGCGCAGCACGCGACCGTCGTCGCGACGGGGCGCAGCGACTACCCGAACCAGATCAACAACGTGCTCGCGTTCCCCGGTCTCTTCCGCGGCCTGCTCGACGTCGGCGCGAGCGAGATCTCGGACGAGATGCTGCGCGCCGCGGCCGTCGCGATCGCGGACGCCGTCGCGCCCGAGGAGCTCTCCGCGAGCTACATCGTGCCGAGCGTCTTCGAGCCCGCGGTCTCCAAGGCCGTCGCGCGCGCCGTCGCCGAGGTCGCGGAGCGCGCCCGTGCGGAGCAGGCTCAGGAGAGCACCACGTCGGGTCACCACGCCGGGTCGGCGCCCCGGGCCTGACGCACCGTCGTCAGCCCTGCCCGCCCGCAGAAAGGACACCACCATGACCACCACCACGGCCGTCACCGTCCACGGACCCGCCGTCGAGCAGTCGGACGAGATCCTCACGCCCGAGGCCCTCGACTTCGTCGCGGAGCTCCAGCGCAGGTTCGGCGCCCGCCGCGACGAGCTGCTCGCCGCGCGAGCGGCGCGTCGCGACGAGGTCTCCCGCACCGGGCGCCTCGACTTCCTCGCCGAGACCGCCGACGTGCGCGCAGGCGACTGGACGGTCGCGGGTGCGCCCGCCGACCTGGTCGACCGCCGCGTCGAGATCACCGGCCCGCCGACGCCGAAGATGGCGATCAACGCCCTCAACTCGGGCGCGAAGGTCTGGCTCGCCGACCTCGAGGACGCGTCGACGCCGCACTGGAGCAACGTCGTCGGGGGTCAGGTCGCGCTGCACGACGCCACGCGGCGCACGCTCGCGTTCACCTCGCCGGAGGGCAAGCAGTACGCGCTGCGCCCCGAGGCCGACGGCGACCCGCTCGCCGTCATGGTCGTGCGCCCGCGCGGCTGGCACTTCGACGAGGTGCACCTCACGGTGGACGGCACGCCCGCCGTCGGCGCGCTCGTGGACTTCGGGCTGCACTTCTTCCACAACGCCGCCGAGCTCCTCGCGCGCGGGTCGGGCCCGTACTACTACCTGCCGAAGATGGAGTCGCACCTCGAGGCGCGGCTGTGGGACGACGTCTTCACGCACGCCGAGGAGTCGCTGGGCATCCCGCACGGGACGATCCGCGCGACCGTCCTCATCGAGACCATCCCGGCCGCGTTCGAGATGGACGAGATCCTCTACGAGCTGCGCGACCACGCGTCGGGGCTCAACGCCGGGCGCTGGGACTACCTGTTCTCGGTCATCAAGTACTTCCGCGACTCAGGCCCGTCGTTCACGCTGCCCGACCGCGGTGCCATCACCATGACCGCACCCTTCATGCGCGCGTACACCGAGCTGCTCGTCCAGACGTGCCACAAGCGCGGGGCCTTCGCGATGGGCGGCATGGCCGCGGTCATCCCGAACCGCCGCGAGCCCGAGGTCACGGCCCAGGCGTTCGACAAGGTGCGCGCCGACAAGCAGCGCGAGGCGGGTGACGGGTTCGACGGGTCGTGGGTCGCGCACCCCGACCTCGTGCCCGTGTGCCGCGAGGTCTTCGACGGCGTGCTGGGCGAGCGGCCCAACCAGCTCGACAGGCAGCGTCCCGAGGTCCACGTCACGGCCGAGCAGCTCCTCGACGTCTCGACCGCCGGGGGCGACATCACCGAGGCTGGGCTGCGCAACAACCTCTACGTGTCCGTCGCCTACGTCGCGGCGTGGCTCGCGGGCAACGGCGCGGTCGCGATCCACAACCTCATGGAGGATGCCGCGACCGCGGAGATCTCGCGCTCGCAGGTCTGGCAGTGGGTGCGCTCCGGCGCGTCGTTCACCGCGGGCGAGAGCGCCGGCACGACGGTCACCGCCGACCTGGTCCGCGCGCTCCTGCGCGAGGAGACCGCGCGGCTGCGCGACGACGTCGGGCACGAGGCGTACGACGTCGGCCCCTACGACCGGGCCGCGGCGCTCGTGGAGGACATCGCGCTCAACGAGCACTACGTCGACTTCCTCACGCTCCCGGCGTACGAGGACGTCGTGGCTCACGAGCAGGACGCCTCCTGATGCCGGCGGGGTTCCCGGAGGGATCGGGCTCGGCGTCGGGGACGGGCTTCAGCGAGCAGGGTGTCGCCGCGATGCACGCGACGCTCGACGGCCTGCTCGCGCCGTGGGACGCCGAGCTCGAGGCGCGCTACCCGGGCGACGACGGCTCGCGCCAGCCTGTGCACACCGTCTACGTGCCGGGTGACCGGTACACCGCGGGCCTCGTGCCCGAGTGGGCGGCGCGGGCACGCGAGGCCGTCGACGCGTCGGGAGGCGTGGGCCGGCTCGTCGACCTGCTCGGGATCGGCGCGGGTTCCGGGGACGGCCTCGCCGACGCCGTCGCCGAGCGCGTGCGCGCCAAGCTCGCGGTCGAGGCGATCGAGGACCTGCGCATCGACTTCGAGGACGGGTTCGGCGACCGCGGCGACGCGGCCGAGGACGCCGCGGTCGCGGCGGCCGCGCGCGAGCTCGCCCGGGCCGAGGCGCAGGGCACCGCGACGCCGTTCAGCGGGATCCGCATCAAGTGCCTCGAGGCCGCGACGCGGCGGCGGGGCGTGCGCACGCTCGCGCTGTTCGTCGCGGAGCTCGTCGCCGCGCGCGCCGCCCGGGGGCACCCGGGGCTGCCCGACGGCTTCGTCGTCACGCTCGCCAAGGTCACCGCGCCGGAGCAGGTCGAGGCGATGGCGCTCGCGTGCGAGCGCGTCGAGGAGGCGAACGGTCTCGAGCCGGGCAACCTGCGGTTCGAGGTGCAGGTCGAGACGCCGCAGGCGCTGCTCGCAGCCGACGGCACGGCGACCGTCGCGCGGCTCGTCCACGCGGCGCCCGGCCGCGTCACCGCGCTGCACTACGGCACGTACGACTACTCGGCGTCGCTCGGCATCGCCGCGGCGTACCAGTCGATGGAGCACCCCGCGGCGGACCACGCGAAGTCGGTCATGCAGCTCGCGGTCGCGGGCACGGGCGTGCGCCTCTCGGACGGGTCGACCAACGTGCTCCCCGTCGGCGACCGGCAGGCCGTCGACGCGGCCTGGCGCCTGCACGGGCGGCTCGTGCGCCGATCGCTCGAGCGCGGCTACTACCAGGGCTGGGACCTGCACCCCGCGCAGCTCCCGAGCCGGTTCGCGGCGACGTACGCGTTCTACCGCGAGGACGCGGTCTCGGCGCTCGCGCGCCTCGCGGCGTACGTCGGTTTCGTGCCCGACGCCGGCGGCGTGCTCGACGAGCCCGCCACGGCCAAGGCGATGGCCTGGTTCCTCGGGCGCGGCGTCGACTGCGGCGCGCTCACCGAGGCCGAGGTCCGCGCCGCGACCGGCCTCGACCGCGCCGGGCTCGACGCCGTCCGCGTCTCGGGGCACGCCCCCCAGCCCGTCGCGGGCTGACCCCCGCCCGCGCACCCTCCCGTCCACCCGCCACCCCCGTCCAGCCCGCCGCGACCGACCGCCGTCGGCCCGGGCGATCATCCCGAGGAGTGAACCCATGACCCAGACCACCCCCTACTACACCCCGCAGGGTGGCCTGCCCGGCCAGACCGAGCTGCTCACCGACCGCGCGATCGTCACCGAGGCGTACACGGTGATCCCGCGCGGCGTGCTGCGCGACATCGTCACGAGCAACCTGCCCGGCTGGGACAAGACCCGGCTGTGGGTGCTCGCCCGGCCGATCGAGGGGTTCGCGACGACGTTCGCGCAGTACGTCATGGAGGTCTCGCCCGGCGGCGGGTCCGACCAGGGCGAGGACGAGGAGACGGTGCAGTCCGTCGTCTTCGTCACCGAGGGGACGCTCGTGCTGACCCTCGCGGGGGTCGAGCACGTGCTGGAGCCCGGCGGGTACGCGTACCTGGCGGCGGGGGAGCGGTGGGCGCTGCACAACCGGTCGGACGCCAAGGCCGCGTTCCAGTGGATCCGCAAGGTGTACGAGCCGATCCCGGGACACACCGCGACGTCGTTCGTCACGCGGGAGCAGGACGTCGAGCCGCGCGCGATGCCGGACACCGACGGCGTCTGGGTGACCACGCGGTTCGTCGACCCCGACGACCTCGCGCACGACATGCACGTCAACATCGTGACGTTCCAGCCCGGCGGGTCCATCCCGTTCGCGGAGACGCACATCATGGAGCACGGCCTCTACGTGCTCGAGGGCAAGGCGGTCTACCGCCTCAACGGCGACTGGGTCGAGGTCCAGGAGGGCGACTTCATGTGGCTCCGGGCGTTCTGCCCGCAGGCCTGCTACGCGGGTGGACCCAAGCCGTTCCGCTACCTGCTCTACAAGGACGTGAACCGGCAGGTCAAGCTCGACCGCCGCCGCTGACGCAGCACCCGGTTGTGGGCAGGAAAGGGCCCGGTTCCGCACGCGGAACCGGGCCCTTTCCCTGCCCACAACCGGACGGAGTGCCGCGCCGGCTGTTGACGCTCCGCCGTGGGCGTGCCTACACTTCCATACAGCAGAAGAAAAGTTCCGCAGCATGGAATCGCAAGGTAGCGAGACGCGGACGGACCCAGGGAGACGACGATGAGCCCCGCACCGACGTACACCGTCAACTGCTCGATCCTGCTCACGGACCTGCCGCTGCTCGAGCGGCCGGCCGCCGCGGCTGCCGCGGGCTTCCGCGGTGTCGAGTTCTGGTGGCCGTTCGCGTCGCCCATGCCGGCGCAGGACGAGGTCGACGCGTTCGTCGGCGCGATCGAGGCGGCGGGCGTCCAGCTCACGGGCCTCAACTTCGACGCCGGCAACATGCCCGGCGGCGACCGCGGCCTCGTGTCGTGGCCCGCGCGCTCGGCCGACCTGCGCGCGAACCTGGACGTCGTCACCACGATCGGCGAGCGCACCGGCTGCCGCGCGTTCAACGCCCTCTACGGCAACCGCCAGGAGGGCGAGACGCCCGAGGCGCAGGACGCGCTGGGGGCCGAGAACCTCGCGCTCGCCGCCCGGGCCGTCGGGCGCATCGGGGGCACGGTGCTCGTCGAGCCCGTGAGCGGCGCCCCGGCCTACCCGCTCAAGACCGCCGCCGACGCCGTGCGCGTCATCGACCGCGTCGCGACCGACCACGGCGAGACGAACCTGGGTCTCCTGTTCGACGTCTACCACCTGTCCGTCAACGGCGACGACGTCGACGCGGCGCTCTCGACCTACCGCGGGCGCATCGCCCACGTGCAGGTCGCCGACGCCCCCGGCCGCGGCGAGCCCGGCACGGGCGACCTGCCGATCGACCGCTGGACCAAGGACCTGCGCGCGGGCGGCTTCGACGGCTGGATCGGCCTCGAGTACAAGACGGACGCCGCCGACCCGTTCGCGTGGCTCCCGGCCACCGAGCGCTGACCCCCCGCGGCCGCGCGCCGGTCGCCACCCGGACCACACGACCTGACTCACCAGAGGAGCACACCATGGCCTCCATCGCCTTCATCGGACTCGGCATCATGGGCAGCCCCATGGCCGTCCACCTGCAGAACGCCGGCCACGACGTCGCGGGCTACAACCGCAGCCCCGAGAAGACCGCGCCGCTCGTCGAGGCGGGCGGGCGCGCGGCGTCCTCGGTCGCGGACGCGGTCTCGGGCGCCGACGTCGTCGCGATCATGGTCCCCGACTCGCCCGACGTCGAGGCCGTCCTCACCGGCGACGACGGCGTCCTCGCGAACGCGAAGCCCGGCGCGCTCGTCGTCGACTTCTCCTCGATCCGCCCTGACGTCTCCGTCGCCCTCGCGCAGCAGGCCAAGGACGCCGGGCTGCGCATCGTCGACGCCCCCGTCTCGGGCGGCGAGCCGGGCGCGATCAACGCCGCGCTGTCGATCATGGTCGGCGGGACACCCGAGGACTTCGAGGCGGCCAAGCCGTTCCTCGACGTCGTCGGCAAGACGGTCGTGCACGTGGGCCCGAACGGCTCCGGCCAGACCGTCAAGGCAGCCAACCAGCTGATCGTCGCCGCGAACATCCAGGCGCTCGCCGAGGCGGTCGTGTTCCTCGAGGCGTACGGCGTCGACACCGACGCCGCGATCGAGGTGCTCGGCGGCGGGCTCGCGGGCTCGGCCGTGCTGAACCAGAAGGCGCGCAAGATGCTCGACCGCGACTTCGGCCCCGGCTTCCGCATCGAGCTGCACCACAAGGACCTCGGCATCGTCACCGCCGCGGCCCGCGAGGCGGGCGTCGTCGCGCCGCTCGGCGGCCTCGTCGCCCAGCTCATGGCCTCCGCCCGCGCCAACGGCGACGGCGGCCTCGACCACTCCGGCCTCTTCCGCGGCGTCGAGCGCCTGTCCGGCCGCGACGGCTCCTGACCTTCCCCTGACGACGACGTCACCTCCAGCAAGGAGAGAAACCATGCCTCGTATGCGTGCGGTGGACGCCGCAGTGGCGATCCTCGAGATCGAGGGCGCGACCCAGGCGTTCGGCCTGCCCGGCGCCGCCATCAACCCCTTCTACTCCGCGATGCGCGCCCACGGCGGCATCAGCCACGTGCTCGCCCGCCACGTCGAGGGCGCGTCGCACATGGCCGACGGCTACTCGCGTGCGAAGCCGGGGAACATCGGCATCTGCATCGGCACGTCGGGCCCCGCGGGCACCGACATGATCACCGGCCTCTACGCCGCGTGGGCCGACTCGATCCCGATGCTCTGCATCACGGGCCAGGCGCCGGTCGCCAAGCTCGACAAGGAGGACTTCCAGGCCGTCGACATCGCGAGCATCGCCGCTCCGGTGACCAAGCTGGCCAAGACCGTCCTCGAGGCCGGGCAGGTGCCGCAGGTCTTCCAGCAGGCGTTCCACCTCATGCGCTCGGGCCGCCCGGGCCCGGTGCTCATCGACCTGCCGATCGACGTGCAGCTCGCGGAGATCGAGTTCGACCCGGCGACGTACCAGCCGTTGCCCGTGCACCGCCCGACGGCGACGCGCGCGCAGGCGGAGAAGGCGATCGACCTGCTGCTCGCGGCCGAGCGCCCCCTGCTGATCGCGGGCGGCGGCATCGTCAACGCGGGCGGCGAGGACCTGCTCGTCGAGCTCGCCGAGACGCTGGGCGTGCCGGTGATCCCGACGCTCATGGGCTGGGGCGTCATCCCCGACGACCACGCGCTCATGGCGGGCATGGCCGGGCTCCAGACGTCGCACCGTTACGGTAACGCGAACCTGCTCGCCTCGGACTTCGTGCTCGGGATCGGCAACCGATGGGCCAACCGTCACACGGGCGGCCTCGACACGTACCGCGCGGGCCGCACGTTCGTCCACGTCGACATCGAGCCGACGCAGATCGGGCGCGTGTTCGCGCCCGACTACGGCATCGTCTCCGACGCGAGGGCCGCCCTCGAGCTGTTCGTCGAGGTCGCACGCGAGCGCCGCGACGCGGGACAGACGCGCGACTACTCCGGCTGGGCCGCCGAGTGCGCCGAGCGCAAGCGCACGCTCCAGCGCAAGACGCACTTCACCGAGATCCCGATCAAGCCGCAGCGCGTGTACGAGGAGATGAACAAGGCGTTCGGGCCCGAGACGCGATACGTCACGACGATCGGGCTCTCGCAGATCGCCGGCGCGCAGTTCCTCCACGTGTACAAGCCGCGGCACTGGATCAACGCGGGCCAGGCCGGGCCGCTCGGCTGGACCGGACCGGCGGCGCTCGGCGTCGCGAAGGCCGTGCCGGACGAGCCGGTCGTCGCGCTCTCGGGCGACTACGACTTCCAGTTCATGATCGAGGAGCTCGCCGTCGGCGCGCAGTTCAACCTGCCGTACGTGCACGTCGTCGTGAACAACTCCTACCTCGGCCTCATCCGCCAGTCGCAGCGGGCGTTCGACATGGACTACCACGTCCAGCTGTCGTTCGAGAACATCAACTCGCCTGAGGTGGGCGGCTACGGCGTCGACCACGTCAAGGTCGCCGAGGGCCTCGGCTGCAAGGCGATCCGCGTGACCGACCCCGACGAGCTCGGCGACGCGTTCGCCAAGGCGCAGGGCATGGCCGCCGAGTTCCGCGTGCCGGTCGTGGTCGAGGTGATCCTGGAGCGCGTGACGAACATCGCGATGGGCGTCGAGCTCACGGGCGTCAACGAGTTCGAGGACCTCGCGATCTCTTCCGACGACGCGCCGACCGCCGTCGCGCTGCTCGACTGAAGCGTCCCCCTGGTACCGCGAGGTAGAACCCTGGTACCGCGAAGTAGAACCCTGGTCACGACCCGGAGCGAAGGAGGGTGGGATGAGCACGACGGTCCCGCAGGAGCACGAGTACGACCTCGTCGTGCGCGGCGAGCGCGTGCTCGTCGCGTCCGGCGAGCAGCCCCGCGAGGTGGGGGTCAGCGGGGGAGTGGTCCGCGCGATCGAGCCCCTGGGCGCGGGGCTCGACGGCGCACGCGTCGTCGAGCTCGCGCCGCACCAGGTGCTGATCCCGGGTCTGGTCGACACGCACGTGCACGTCAACGAGCCGGGCCGCACCGAGTGGGAGGGGTTCGCGTCCGCGACACGGGCCGCGGCTGCGGGGGGTGTGACGACGATCGTCGACATGCCGCTCAACTCGATCCCGCCGACGGTCGACGTCGAGGCGCTCGAGACCAAGCAGAAGGTCGCCCGCGACCAGGCGTTCGTCGACGTCGGGTTCTGGGGCGGCGCCGTGCCCGGCAACGGCGACGAGCTGCGGCCCCTGTGGGACGCGGGCGTGTTCGGGTTCAAGTGCTTCCTGCTGCACTCGGGCGTCGAGGAGTTCGGGTACCTCGAGCCCGACGAGCTCGAGGCCGACCTGCGCGTCCTCGCCGACTTCGACGGGCTCATGCTCGTGCACGCGGAGGACTCGCGCGCCATCGAGCACGCGCCCACGCCGCACGGCGACCACTACGACACCTTCCTCGCGTCACGTCCGCGCGGCGCGGAGAACGTCGCGATCGCCGCGGTGATCGAGGCGGCCCGCTGGACGGGCGCGCGTGCCCACGTGCTGCACCTGTCGAGCTCCGACGCGCTGGCCATGATCCGCAGCGCGAAGCGCGAGGGCGTGCGCCTCACGGTCGAGACCTGCCCGCACTACCTGGCGCTCGCGGCCGAGGAGATCCCCGACGGCGCGACGCAGTTCAAGTGCTGCCCGCCCATCCGGGAGATCGACAACCGCGAGCTGCTCTGGGAGGGGCTCCTCGACGGGACGATCGACTGCATCGTCTCCGACCACTCGCCGAGCACGCCCGACCTCAAGGACCTCGACACGGGCGACTTCGGGACGGCGTGGGGCGGCGTCTCCTCGCTCCAGCTCGGGCTCGCGATCGTGTGGACCGAGGCCCGGACGCGGGGCGTGCCGTTCGCGCGCGTCGTCGAGTGGATGTCGGCACGGCCCGCGGCGATCGCGGGCCTGGAGCGCAAGGGATCCATCGCGCTCGGCCACGACGCGGACCTCGCGGTCGTCGAGCCGGACACGGCGTTCGTCGTCGACCCGAAGGCCCTGCACCACAAGAACCCCATCACTCCCTACGCCGACCGTGCCCTCTCTGGCGCCGTCGTCGCGACGTACCTGCGGGGCGAGGAGATCACGTACGACCGCCCGACGGGTCGCCTCCTCTCCCGAGGCGAGGCGTGAGGAGGCTGAAGACTCCCGTGCCCGGCCGCGGGGGCCGGGCACGGGGAACCACGGGACCCGGCTCACAGGGACCCGGGGCGGCGCCGCTGGTGGGCGCCGCCCCCGATCTCGCGAGGTAGAACCCTGGTCCCGCGAGATAGAACCCTGGTCCCGCGAGGTAGAACCCTGGTCGTGACCACGGTTCTACCTCGGCGTACCAGGGTTCTACCTCGACCCACCAGGGTTCTACCTCGGCGGCGTGCGGGTCAGGACTCCGCGAGGAGCTCGTCGAGCTGCTCGTAGCCCTCGCGGACGCCGACCTCCATGCCGCTCGCGACGAAGCCGTCGCGACCCTCGAACGAGTCGACGAGCGACGTCGCGGTGAGCCGGCTGCGGCCGTCGGGCAGGTCCTCGAACACGAGGCGGTCCAGCGAGACGCCGTCGGGGAAGCCCTCGTAGGTGAACGTCTGGACGATGAGCTCGTCCGGACGCACCTCGTGCACGCTGCCGAAGAACGCGTACTCGTTGCCGTCGGGGTCGACCTGGACGTAGCGGTACGCGCCGCCCGTGCGCACGTCCCAGTGCTCGTTGCGCTGGGTGAGGTAGCGCGGGCCGTTCCAGCGCGCGAACAGCTCCGGGTCGAGGTGGGCGCGGAAGACCTTCGCCGCGGGCGCGTCGAACTCGCGCACGATGCGGACGATCGGGAGGTCCTTCGGGACGGCGATCTCGGTCTCGTGGGTGCCGGTGGTGGTCATGATCGTGCTCCTGTCGTCGGGTCGTTCGGGGGCGCGGCCTCCGGGTCGGGCAGGTCGCGCAGGACGTCGTCGAGGCGGCGGTAGCGGTCCTCCGCCTCGCGCCGGTAGCGCTCGATCCACTTCGTCATGAGGTCGAAGACCTCCGCCTCGAGGTGCACGGGGGCGCGTCGGGCGTCCGTCGTGCGGGTCACCAGGCCGGAGTCCTCCAGCACGCGCAGGTGCTTGGACACCGCCTGGACGGACATGTCGTACGGCCGGGCGAGCTCGCCCACGCTGGCGTCGCCCGACGCGAGCCGGGCCACCATGTCGCGACGCGTGGGGTCGGCGAGCGCCGAGAACACGCGCGAGAGCGGGTCGGCCGTCACGGAACCTCCTCGTCGGGCACCGCGAGCGGCGCCTGTCGTCAACTGTTCGGTTGATAATGACGCTACGCCGCGTCGCGAGGATCGTCAACCCTCTGGTTGAAAAACGCGTCAGGCGCGTCGCGCCCGCTCGAAGTCGTCGAGCGCGACCTTCCGCTCGACGGCGTGGTCGACGATCCGCTCGGGGTACCCGGCGGGCTGCTCGTGCAGCCTCCACGGCTCGTGGACCGCCCGGCCCTCGACGCCCCGCAGCTCCGGCACCCAGCGGCGCACGTAGGTCCCGTCGGGGTCGAACTTCTTGCCCTGCGTGACGGGGTTGAAGATGCGGAAGTACGGCGCGGCGTCGCGCCCCGTCCCGGCGACCCACTGCCAGTTGAGCTGGTTCTGCGACACGTCGCCGTCCGCGAGGTGCGCCAGGAAGTGTGCCGCGCCGCGCTGCCAGCGCACGTGCAGGTCCTTGACGAGGAACGACGCGACGACCATCCGCACGCGGTTGTGCATCCACCCCTCGCCGAGGAGCTGGCGCATGCCGGCGTCGACGAGGGGGTACCCGGTGCGCCCGGCCACCCAGGCCGCGAGGTACCGGTCCTCGTCCGCGCCGGTCGCCCACGCGTCGTCGGGCACGACAGCCCGGAGGGACCGCCGCGCCGCGCCCGGGTGGTGGAACAGGACGTCCGCGTGGAACTCGCGCCACGCGAGCTCGGACCGGTAGGCGAGCGCGTCGTCGGAGGGCGCGCCGTCCTGAAGGGCTGCGCGCACGTCCGCGAGCAGCGTGCGGGGGTGCAGCTCGCCCCACTTGAGCGGGATCGACATGCCCGACGTCGCGGCCCGGTCCGGACGGTCGCGCTCGGTCGCGTAGCCCGCGAGGTGGTCGGTGAGGAACGTGCGCCACCGGCGTCGCGCGGCCGCCTCGCCCGCGGCGGGGAGACGGGCGTCCGTCCCCGGGTCGTCCGGGACGCCGTCCGATCGCACGGCCGCCCACGGCACGTCACGCGGCCGGGGTGCCGGGTCGCGCCACCCGTGCGCGACCCACGCCTCACGGAACGGCGTGAAGACCTGGAAGGGGGTCCCGGTGCGCGTGAGCACGCGCCCGGGCGCGACGGCGTAGGGCGAGCCGGTCCGCACGAGGCGCGCCCCGCCGTCGGGCAGCGACCGTTCCACCGCCTCGTCCCGCGCGACGCCGTACGGCTCGGACGACGCCGCGACGTGCACCTCCTCGGCGCCCACCTCGCGCACGAGCGTGGGCACGACGTCGCGCGGGTCGCCGTGCCGCACGACGAGCCGCCCGCCCGTCGCCTCGTCGAGCGCGGCGAGGCTCCGGGCGAGGTAGGACCGGCGGGGATCTCCGGCGGCGCCCCAGAGGCGCGGGTCGAGCACGTAGAGCGCGACGACGTCGTCGCCGGCCTCCCGGGCCGCCTCCACGGCCGCCACGAGGGCCGGGTTGTCGGCGAGGCGCAGGTCGCGGCGGCACCACCAGAGCGTCGGCATCCGGCCACGCTAACGGTCGCCCGTCGCGCACGCCGGTGGGAGCATCGAACGCATGACGACGCAGGGTGGCGGCGGCGAACGCGAGTTCGAGGTCGAGCCGGACCCGGGCGCACCGCCCGGCCCGGGCGCCGTGGCGCGCCCGGCAGGCTCGGCGGGCTCGGCGACCGGTCCTGCGCCTGACTCCGTGCCTGCCTCCGTGCCCGCCGCAGGCGCGATCGAGGGGGACCACGCGTTCTTCGGCCACCCGCGCGGGCTGCTGACGCTCTTCACCACGGAGCTGTGGGAGCGGTTCAGCTACTACGGGATGCGCGCGATCCTGCTGTTCTACCTCACGGACTCCGTGGCGAACGGCGGGCTGGGCATCGGCGAGACGACCGGGCTCGCGCTCGTCTCGATCTACGGCACGAGCGTCTACCTGCTCTCGGTCGTGGGCGGGTGGCTCGCGGACCGGGTGATCGGCTCGCGGCGCTCCGTCCTGTACGGCGGGATCATCATCGCGGCCGGGCACGTCAGCCTGACGATCCCCGGCACGGGCTTCTCGATGGCGGGCATCGCGATGGTCGCGCTCGGGACCGGCCTGCTCAAGCCCAACGTGTCCTCGATGGTCGGCGAGCTCTACGCGCGCGACGACCCGCGGCGTGACTCGGGGTTCTCGATCTTCTACATGGGCATCAACCTCGGCTCGTTCGTCGCGCCGTTCCTCGTCGGGGCGGCGCGTGCCTGGGGCGGGTACCACGCGGGGTTCGCGGTGGCGGCGGTCGGCATGGCCGTCGCGCTCGTGTTCTTCGTCGCGGGAAGGCGCTACCTCGGCGAGGCGGGTGCGCACGTGCCGAACCCCGTCCGCCCGGAGGAGCGGGGCAAGATCGTCCGCATCTTCCTGCTCATCGCGGCGGGAGTCGTGGTGGTCGGGCTGGTCGCCGTGCTCGTCGCGGGCGGGTTCGGCATCTCGACGTTCATCGACACGATGTCCTACCTGGCGTTCCTCGCGCCGATCGCGTACTTCGTCGTCATGTACCGCTCGCCGCGCGTGACCGACGCCGAGCGACCGCGCGTCATCGCGTACATCCCGCTGTTCGTCGCCGCGATGCTCTTCTGGATGATCTTCGAGCAGGCGGCCACGACGCTCTCCGCGTTCGCGAAGGACCGGACCGAGCTCTCGTTCTTCGGCGTGAGCATCAGCCCCGAGTTCTTCCAGTCGGTCAACCCGCTGTCGATCATCCTCCTGGCGCCGGTGTTCGCGTGGATCTGGCTGAAGACCGGCGACAGGCCGACGACGGCCAACAAGTTCGCGATCGGTCTCGCGCTCGCGTCGGTGTCGTTCCTCTTCCTCGCCGTCGCCTCGGCCGTCGTCGGTGACGGCAAGGCCCCGTCGTGGGTGCTCGTGCTCGTGTACGTCATCCAGACGCTCGGTGAGCTGTGCCTGTCGCCCGTCGGCCTCGCCGCGACGACGCTGCTCGCGCCGAAGGCGTTCCGTTCCCAGGCCATGGCGCTCTGGTTCCTCGCGCCCGCGGCGGGCCAGGCGATCACGGCGCAGGTCGTCCAGGTGACCGAGGGCGCGTCGGACACCGCGTACTTCGGCGGGATCGGCGCCGTGACCCTCGTGTTCGCGCTCGCGCTGTTCGCGCTCGCGCCGTGGGTCACGCGGCACATCCGCCACGCCGACGAGCTCGAGGGTGCGCACACGGCAGGGGCCTGACCGCGTCCCGACGGACCGGACCGCGCGGGAAGAACGCATGCCCGCGCGGTCCGGTGGTTCGAACGGCGTCAGCGCAGCCAGGCGGCCCGACGGACGAAGGGGAGCGCCGCCCAGCGCCGGCCGAGGCCCCACGTGTCGCCCGCGAGCGTCGTCGCGAGGACGGCGAGCAGCAGGATGACGACAAGGTGCGAGTCCACCACCGGGTTGGTCGACCCGGCCGCAAGAGGCCACTGCGACAGCCACAGGAGCGCGAAGAGCACGCCTCCGCTCACGGCCGCGACGCGCAGCCCGATCCCGAGCAGCAGCGCGAGCCCGACGCCGAGCAGTCCCAGCATGAAGAGCCAGTCCGTGACCGGGCCGGCGATCGAGGTGAACGTGCTCGCGAGCGGTCCCTGGACACCGTTCTGCAGGTAGCCCTGGGTCGGGGCGCCACCCGCGAGCCACGCGCGCTCGGCGGGCGTCGCGTACCCGAGGCCGAGGAGCTTGTCGGTGAACGGCCACAGGAAGACGACGGCCCCACCGAGGCGTGCGAGCGCCAGCGCCCGCCGTGCGGACGCACGGGTGACGACGGTCTCCTGGGTGACGGGCGCGGCGACGGCCGTGGTCGGCGCCGGCGTGGTCGGCTGCGCCGGGCTGTCGGGCGGTGAGGACGTGCTGGTGGACGCGGACATGGGTGAGCCCCCTCGGGAGGTGAATGTCGGAGAGATGACAGATGTCGCTATGGTGAGGCTTGCCTAACCTACGGCGCGGTCGGCGGGCCCTGTCAAGGCGCCGAGCGGTGCGCGTCCGGCATGGAGCGCTCCGCCACCGTGGCAGGACGGGTCGGGGCGGTTCAACCCTTACGCCCGGATCGCGTGGACATCACGTAGGCGTGCGGGAGCTACGTAGGTAGCGCGCGGACCACGCTGCGGACGCCGCCGCGGCAGCACGCCGGAGAGGCGTAATGTGACCCGGCGGCCGGAGGATCGGTCGCAGCCCCCCGTCGAAGGAGCTGACCCGGAATGAGCCGCCCCCTGCGCTCTCGGACTTCCACCCACGGCCGCAACATGGCCGGCGCCCGCGCCCTCTGGCGCGCGACCGGCATGGGTGCGGAGGACTTCGGCAAGCCGATCATCGCGATCGCCAACTCGTACACGCAGTTCGTACCCGGCCACGTCCACCTCAAGGACATGGGCGACCTCGTCGCGTCCGCGATCCGCGAGGCCGGTGGCGTCTCCAAGGAGTTCAACACGATCGCCGTCGACGACGGCATCGCGATGGGCCACGGTGGCATGCTCTACTCGCTGCCGAGCCGCGACCTCATCGCCGACTCGGTCGAGTACATGGTCAACGCGCACTGCGCCGACGCGCTCGTGTGCATCTCGAACTGCGACAAGATCACGCCCGGCATGCTCAACGCGGCGCTGCGGCTCGACATCCCGGTGATCTTCGTGTCCGGTGGTCCCATGGAGGCCGGCAAGGCGGTGATCGCCGACGGCGTCGCGAAGACCCCGCTCAACCTCGTCAACGCGATCAACTACTCGGCGGACGACGACGTGTCGGACGCCGCGCTCGCGCAGGTCGAGGAGAACGCGTGCCCCACGTGCGGCTCGTGCTCCGGCATGTTCACGGCGAACTCGATGAACTGCCTCACCGAGGCGCTCGGCCTGTCGCTCCCGGGCAACGGCTCGACGCTCGCGACGCACGCCGCGCGCAAGGAGCTGTTCCTCGAGGCCGGCCGCACGATCGTCGACCTCGCCAAGCGCTACTACGAGGACGAGGACGACTCCGTCGCGCCGCGCTCGATCGCGACCAAGGCCGCGTTCTCCAACGCCATGGCGCTCGACGTCGCGATGGGCGGCTCGACCAACACCGTGCTGCACATCCTCGCCGCCGCGCAGGAGGGTGAGGTCGACTTCGACCTCACCGACATCGAGCGCATCAGCCGCCAGGTGCCGTGCCTGTCCAAGGTCGCGCCGAACCACCCGAACTTCCACATGGAGGACGTGCACCGCGCCGGCGGCATCCCCGCCCTGCTGGGCGAGCTCGACCGTGCGGGCCTGCTCGACCACGACGTGACCAGCGTCCACACGCCGACTCTGCGCGCGTGGCTCGACGACTGGGACGTCCGCGGCGGCAAGGCGACCGACCGCGCGGTCGAGCTGTTCCACGCGGCGCCCGGGGGAGTGCGCACCACGCAGGCGTTCTCCACGTCCAACCGCTGGGAGTCGCTCGACACCGACGCCGCGGACGGCTGCATCCGCGACCTCGAGCACGCCTACACCGTCGAGGGCGGCCTCGCCGTGCTCCGCGGCAACCTCGCCGAGGACGGCGCGGTCTTCAAGACCGCCGGCGTCGACCCCGACGTCTTCCACTTCGTCGGCAAGGCCCTCGTCTGCGAGTCGCAGGACGAGGCGGTCGAGAAGATCCTCACCAAGCAGGTCGAGCCGGGGCACGTCGTCGTCGTGCGCTACGAGGGCCCCGCGGGCGGGCCGGGCATGCAGGAGATGCTGTACCCGACGTCGTTCATCAAGGGCCGCGGCCTCGGCAAGGTGACCGCGCTCATCACCGACGGGCGCTTCTCCGGCGGGTCGTCGGGCATCTCCGTCGGGCACGTGTCGCCCGAGGCCGCGGCGGGCGGCGTCATCGGCCTCGTCGAGGACGGCGACGAGATCGAGATCGACGTCGACACGCGCCTCATCCGCCTCAACGTGCCCGATGAGGTGATCGCGGAGCGTCGCGCCAAGATGGAGGCGCGCGAGGACCCGTGGCAGCCGGTCGACCGCGACCGCTACGTCTCGCCCGCGCTCCAGGCCTACGCCGCGATGGCAACGTCCGCCGACCGCGGCGCCGTCCGCGACGTGTCGCTCATCAAGCGCAGCCGCTGACCCGACGACGACGGGCCCGCACCTCGCGAGGTGCGGGCCCGTCGTCGTCGGGGTCAGCGGGCGGCTCGGCGGCACAGGCTCGGGTTTTGTGCCCGCGTGGTCGGGTCCGCGGCGGGGGTGGCCTCGGTGCTCGGGGCTGCGGCGCCGTCACCTCGGGTCCTTCGGCCGTGGGTTCTAGGAGCGCCGCTCTGACGCCCCTTCGCATCCGAGCCCACCCCCACCGCTCGGCCGTCGTCACACCTGGGTCCTGGGCGGTCGTCGTACCTGATCGGTCGTCCCGCCGTGCGGGGCGGCTGCCCCGGGTCTCCGGCCTCGCCGGGGTGGGCCCGGCAGCCCGAGGTAGAACTCTGGTCCCGCGAGGTAGAACCGTGCCTGGCCGAAGTAGAACCCTGGTCCGCCGAGGTAGAACCGTGGTCGTGCGCGACGGCGTCCGCTCACCTGTCGTGGTCGGGTCGTCAGGGGCGGTCGGGTCACCCAGGAGGCACGACGCCCAGCCCCGCGACAGCGACGCGCGACGGTGCGGAACACCAGGGTCCGCA
Organism: Cellulosimicrobium protaetiae; assembly: GCF_009708005.2. NCBI lineage: Bacteria > Bacillati > Actinomycetota > Actinomycetes > Micrococcales > Promicromonosporaceae > Cellulosimicrobium > Cellulosimicrobium protaetiae. Next base: position 2,095,466 of record NZ_CP052757.1, read on the forward strand.
AAGGGTGGGCCGCGAGACCAACCCAGCCCCGCGGGCTCGTATGCCGAGGCGAGCACAGACCAGGGTGAGACGACGCCGGGCGGGGTGGGTGGTGGTGCCGCGTCGTGGCGGGCCTGGCGGGAGCGACGCGAGGAACGAGCGGCGCGGATGGTAGACGCGGCACCACCACCCACCCCGCCCACCCAACGCAACCACACGCCGTCGGGCAGGAAGCAACCACGGTTCTACCTCGACCGACCAGAGTTCTACCTCGGCGGACCAGCGTTCTACCTCGGGTGACCAGGGTTCTACTTCGGCGGACTGCGGTTCTACCTCGCCGGGGCGCGGGTGGGTTCCTAGAGTGGGGGCATGACTGGGCAGACCTCGCGCACGGACCCCGGACCCGACCTCAAGCCTCGTTCCCGCCAGGTCACGGACGGTCTGGAGGCGACGGCGTCGCGCGGGATGCTGCGCGCCGTCGGCATGGGCGACGAGGACTTCGCCAAGCCGCAGATCGGCATCGCGAGCTCGTGGAACGAGATCACGCCGTGCAACCTGTCGCTCGACCGGCTCGCGCAGGGCGCCAAGGAGGGCGTGCACGCGGGCGGCGGGTACCCGCTGCAGTTCGGGACGATCTCCGTCTCCGACGGCATCTCGATGGGCCACGAGGGGATGCACTTCTCGCTCGTGAGCCGCGACATCATCGCGGACTCGGTCGAGACGGTCGTCCAGGCGGAGCGCCTCGACGGGACCGTGCTGCTCGCCGGGTGCGACAAGTCCCTCCCCGGGATGCTCATGGCGGCCGCGCGGCTGGACCTGGCGAGCGTGTTCCTCTACGCGGGCTCGATCATGCCGGGCTGGGTCAAGCTCTCCGACGGCACGGAGAAGGACGTCACGCTCATCGACGCGTTCGAGGCGGTCGGCGCGTGCGCGCGCGGGCTCATGAGCCGCGAGGACGTGGACCGCATCGAGCGCGCCATCTGCCCCGGCGAGGGCGCGTGCGGCGGCATGTACACGGCGAACACGATGGCGTCGGTCGCGGAGGCGATGGGCATGTCGCTGCCGGGGTCGGCGGCGCCGCCGTCGGCGGACCGGCGTCGGGACGCGTTCGCGCACCGCTCGGGCGAGGCGGTGGTCAACCTGTTGCGGCTCGGGATCACCGCGCGCGACATCATGACCAAGGAGGCGTTCGAGAACGCTATCGCCGTCGTCATGGCGTTCGGCGGGTCGACCAACGCGGTGCTGCACCTGCTGGCCATCGCGCACGAGGCCGAGGTCGACCTCACGCTCGCCGACTTCGACCGCGTCGCGAGCCGCGTGCCGCACCTCGGCGACCTCAAGCCGTTCGGCCGCTACGTGATGAACGACGTGGACCGCATCGGCGGCGTGCCCGTCGTCATGAAGGCCCTGCTCGACGCCGGGCTGCTGCACGGCGACGCGCTCACCGTCACGGGCCGCACGGTCGCGGAGAACCTCGCCGACATCGACCCGCCCGACCCGGACGGCAAGATCCTGCGCGCGCTGGACAACCCCATCCACCACACGGGCGGCATCACGATCCTGCACGGGTCGCTCGCGCCCGAGGGTGCCGTCGTGAAGTCCGCCGGGTTCGACGAGGACGTGTTCGAGGGGACGGCCCGGGTCTTCGAGCGCGAGCGCGCGGCGCTCGACGCCCTGGAGGACGGGACGATCACGGACGGCGACGTCGTCGTCATCCGGTACGAGGGGCCCAAGGGCGGGCCCGGCATGCGCGAGATGCTCGCCATCACCGGTGCGATCAAGGGCGCGGGCCTCGGCAAGACCGTCCTGCTGCTCACCGACGGGCGCTTCTCGGGTGGGACGACCGGGCTGTGCGTGGGTCACGTCGCGCCCGAGGCGGTCGACGGCGGCCCCATCGCGTTCGTGCGCGACGGCGACCCGATCCGGCTCGACGTCGCGAACAAGACCCTCGACCTCCTCGTCGACGCCGACACGCTCGAGGCACGGCGTGACGGGTGGGCTCCGCTGCCCCCGACGTTCACGCGCGGCGTGCTCGCGAAGTACGCGAAGCTCGTCCAGTCCGCGTCGCGCGGCGCGATCCTCGAGTGACCCCGGGGCGCGCGGGCGGGGGAGGCGCGCACTAGCGTGGTGTCACACCTCGCCGCAGCGACGCCGACCCGGAGGACCGCCATGACCGAGACCGCCGACGACCGCATCACCGCTCGGCAGTTCCACGACAGCGACGGCGTCGAGGACTGGCGGGTCATCCTCGGCACGGTGCAGACGCTGTTCCGCACGGGGTCGTTCACCGCCGGGGTGGAGCTGGTCGACGCGATCGGCGAGCTCGCCGAGGCCGCGAACCACCACCCGGACGTGGACCTGCGCTACGCCACCGTGACGGTGCGGCTGTCGTCGCACGACGTCGGTGGCGTGAGCGCGCGCGACGTCGCGCTCGCGCGGCAGATCTCCGCCGCGGCGCGCGAGCTCGACCTCGTCGCGGACCCGACGGCGGTGCAGGACCTTGAGATCGCGATCGACACGCTCGTCGGCTCGGCGGTCCAGCCGTTCTGGCGCGCCGTCCTCGGGTTCGACGAGGGCTCCCCGGAGGTGCCCGCGCCCGATCTCCACGACCCGACGACCCACGCCCCGGCGTTCTGGTTCCAGCAGATGGACGCGCCGCGGGAGCAGCGCAACCGCATCCACGTGGACGTGACGGTCCCGCACGACGTCGCCGAGGCGCGCGTCACCGCGGCCATCGCCGCGGGCGGGCACCTCGTCTCCGACCGTCGCGCGCCGGCCTTCTGGGTCCTGGCCGACGCCGAGGGCAACGAGGCGTGCGTGTGCACCTGGCAGTCGCGCGACTGACGCGCGCGCGAGGAGGCTCCCGCTCGGACGGTGGTGACCTCCTCGGGCGGCCCGCTCAGGCCCGAGCGACGACGAGCTCGTCGTAGCCAGGCACCAGCACGCGGCGCTTCGCTCGGCGCGACACGACACGCAGGGGCGCGCCGTCGTCGAACAGGGTGTGCAGCAGCGCGGCGATCTCGGCGCGTGCGAGAGCCGCCCCGAGGCACAGGTGGCGGCCGGCGCCGAACCAGAGCTGGCGGGTCTCGCGCACGTAGGGGCGGTCGGCCCGGAACGGCCCCGCAGCGACGTTCGCGGCCCACGTGAGGATCATGACCCGCTCGCCGGCGCGCAGCATGCGGCCCGCGACCTCGACGTCCGCGGAGACCCCGCGCCCGATGACCGACGCCGGGCTGGTCACGCGCAGGCCCTCGCGCACGGCGTTCTCCACGGCGTCGGGCTCGCCCGCGGCTCGCTCGACGGGGTGCGCGCGCTCGTCGGCCATGAGCCGCAGCAGGCGGTGCTGCTCACCCGTGTCGACGAGGAGCGCGGTCGTGCGGGCCATCGCGGACGCCGACGTCTCCGTGCCCGCGACCATGAGCAGGCTCGCGAGCCCCGTGGTCTCCTCCAGCCCCAGGCCGAGCTCGCGGCACCGGCCGAGCAGGCGGTCGGCGGGGGCGTGGCGCCACCCGTCGGGTACACCCCGGGTCAGCTCGGCGACGATCGCCTGCGCCGCGCTGACCTGCTCCGCCGACAGGTACGTCGAGCCCGCGCTGCCGAGCGCGATCGACGCGAGGCGCTCGCCGGTCGCGAACGCCGCGAGCGCGTCGTCGTCGCCGGGGACGACGGCGGACCCGCCGTCGGGGGCGGCCGCGCCGCCGAGCGTCGGGATGCCGAGCAGGGAGATCATCATCCGCCCCACGAGCACGCGCGCGAGCCGGCCGACGTCGACCGTGCCGCCCGCCGCGAGGGTCCGCCTCGCGTCGTCGAGCGCCACGGACCATGCGCCGTCGACGAGCGCCGCGGCGCTCGCCTCCGTGAAGAGCTCGCGCGAGCGCGTGCGCAGGTCGTGGTGGCCCGGTCCGTCGAACAGGTCGAGGACCCAGTCGCCGAGGATCTGCGCCCACAGGTGCCCGACCCCGCCCTCGCCGACGATCGTGAAGTGCCGGTGGTCGGTGAGGACGCGGCGCCCGACCGTCGGGTCGGCGGTGACCCAGCCGAGCCCAGGCACCTTGCGCAGTCCGCCGCCCTCGCGCGGTCCGGCGAGCACCCCGCCCGCGAGCAGGACGCCGGCCATCGCGGGCCTTGCGGCGGCGAGCACCTGCAGCTCGCGCCCGGTCGTGGGCAGGGCGCGGCGCCGGCGCGCGGTCTCCGGCGGCGAGGTCGTGGTGGCGGTCACCGGGTCAGTGTGGCGCACGCCGAGCCTGCCCGGGGCCGCGCGCCGCGATCTGGGGATGGGCACTTCGCCCCATCGGATCCTGTGGACGACCGCCGTCGGAGCGGGTCTGCTTGGCTACTGTGTCGCGCGTGCCAGAGAACCCCGCCGGGACGGCGTCCCGTCCGCCCCTCGCGCCCCCGACCGCGGTGCTCGCCGCGGTCGGGGTGCACCTGCCCGAGCGCACGGTCGACGTCCGCGAGGCGGAGCGTGCCCTCGCGGCGCGCAACCCGGGCGCGGCGCCGCGCGTGCCGATGGTCTCGCGCCTCACGGGCGTGCGGCAGGTCCACGTGCTCCCGGACGACTGGGACGCGTCCGACCTCGCCGTCGCGGCCGCCGAGAAGCTGCTCGCGGCCGAGGGGCTGGCGACCGACGACGTCGACCTGCTGCTCTTCGCCTCGGCGAGCCAGGACATGGTCGAGCCCGCGACGTGCCACATCGTCGCCGCCAAGCTCGGTGTCCGGGCGCCGGTGATGGACGTGAAGAACGCGTGCAACTCGGTGCTCAACGCGATCGAGGTCGCGGAGGCGCTCATCGGCACCGGACGCTACGCGACCGTCCTGATCGCGTCGGGCGAGGCGCCGTCGCGCGCGGTGCGCTGGGACGTGCCGGACCGCGCGACCTACCTGCTCTCCGCGCCCGGCTACACGATGTCCGACGCCGGAGCGGCCGTCCTCGTGCGTCGCGCCACCGCCGTGGAGGCCGAGGCGCGCGACGCGGACGGCGCGCCGGCTCCGCGCGGCATCCTGGCCAGCGCGTTCGGCGCCGAGTCGACGCACTGGGACGTCGGCATGCTCCCGGGCGGCGGCACCGCGCACCCGCGCGACCTCGAGCGCACCTACTTCGAGATCGACGGGTCGCGGCTGCGCGACGCGTTCCTCGCGCTCGGGCCGGGCGTCGTCCTCGACGCGCTGGACCGTGCCGCGCTCACGTGGGACGACGTCGCGCTCGTCGCGGTCCACCAGGTCGCCGTCGCGTACCTGGACGACGTGCACGCGGCGCTCGGCCTGCCGACCGGCCGCACGCTCGTGACCGTCGCCGACCACGGCAACGTCGCGTCCGCGACGCTCCCGTTGCAGCTCGCCACCGCGCTCGAGACGGGACGCGTCGGGCCGGGGGACGTCGTCGTGCTCGTGGGGCTCGCGGGCGGCATCAGCATCGGCGCGACGGTGGTGCGACTGTGACGGCACGCCGGTTCACGAGGCACGTCGCGAGCCCGCAGCGGCTCGCGGTCGTCGTGCCCGCCCGCGACGAGGCGCACGGGATCGTCACGACCCTGGAGGCGCTGCGCGACCAGCACGACACGGACTTCGACCTCGTCGTCGTCGACAACGGGTCGTCGGACGGCACGGGCGACCTCGTCCGCGCGACCGCGGCCGCGTGGGGCATGGCGCGGTGGCGCGTGGTCGACGAGCCGCAGAAGGGCACGGGCGCGGCGGCCGACACGGGGATGCGGGCGGCGATCGAGCAGGGGGCGACGCACCTCGCCCGCACGGACGCAGACTGCGTGCCGCTGCATGACTGGACCCGGCGCGTGCGCGCGGCGTTCGCGAGCGGGCACGACCTCGTCGCGGGCAGGCTCGTGGCACGCACCGACGACCGACCGGTCTCGCGCGTCCAGCAGGGCGTGCTGTCCGCGGCGGTGAGCGTGGCGAGCACGTTCGGGCGCTTCCGGCCCGGCAACCAGGACCCGTCCTACCTCGGCCCCTACGTCATGGCGCCGGGCTGCAACATGGCGATCACGGCCGAGCTCTACGAGGCTGCGGGCGGGTTCCCGCGCACGGCGATCGAGGACGTCCACGAGGACCGGGCGCTCGTCAACGCGGTGCGCCGCCTCACGCGCCGCTACGGCGCGCACCGTGAGGTCGTCGTGCTCGCGTCGGCGCGCCGCGCGCACGCGTGGGGACTGGTGCGCACGCTCGGCTGGTACGCGGACCACCGCTACCGGCCCGAGGTCGTGGACATCCGATGAGCCAGACGACGGCGGTCCGCGCCCCGGCCGCGGCGCTCGCGGCGGCGATGCGCTGGGAGGATCGGGTCCAGCGCGGCGCGCACCCGCTCGTCTACCCGGCGATCCGGGCGCTGCGCCACCGCGGCCCGGTCGTGCGCGTCCCCGGCATCGGGGTGGTCGTGTCCGACGCCGCGACCGCGCGGGCCGTGCTGCTCGACACCGAGCGTTTCACCAAGGTGGGCCCGGGGTCGCCGTCGGACCTGTGGACGCCCGTGCTCGGCCCGTCCGTGCTGCTCAACATGGAGGGCGCCGACCACGCGCGCCTGCGCCGGGCGCTGTCCGGGCTGTTCACGCCGCGCGCGGTGCGCGAGCTCGTCGCGGTGAGCGTCCCCGACGTCCTCGCGGGCCTCGCCCCGCGCCTGCTCGCGGGCGAGCGCGTCGACCTCGTCGCGGAGACGGCCACGATGGCGGGCACCGTCATCTGTGCCATGACCGGGCTGCCGCCCACCGACGCGGCCGTCCGCGAGGCCATGACGGCCGCGCAGTCGGTGGTCGGGCTCGTGCGGCTGCACCGGCGCAGCCTCACGCCCGCCCAGGTGCGGCACGCGCGCGCCGTCCTCGCCCGGCTCTCGGCCCCGGCCCGCGACGCCTACCGCGCAGGCGACCCCGCGACCGTGCCCGGTCGCATGCGCGAGCTCGGGCTCTCGGAGGACGAGGCGATGGGTGCGGTCGGCGCGTTCGTCCTCACCGGGACCGAGACCATCCAGTCCTTCGTGCCACGCCTCGTCGCGCTCACGGCGGACACGGGCTGGCTCGGCCGGCTCCTCGTGGCCGACCCCGCTGCCGGACCGGAGGTCGCCGCGCTGCGCGGCCGCGTCGTCGAGGAGGCGCTGCGGGTCACGGCGCCCACCCCCGCGATGCTGCGCTCGGTGCGCACCGACGCGACCGTGGGCGACGTCCGCGTCGGCGCGGGGGACCGGGTCGTGATCGCGACGATCTCCTGCTGCAAGGACGCGGGCCCCTTCGACCCGGACGCCCCCGTCGACCCGGCCGTGCGGCACCTGTGGTTCGGTGCCGGCCCGCACTTCTGCCTCGGCATGCCGCTCGCCATGGCCCAGGTCGACGCGGTGCTGGACGCCCTGCGCCCCGTCGCCGCCGCGGGGCGGAACGTCGAGGTCGTCGACCGCGCCGTCGCGCGCGGGGTGCTCATCCCCGCCTACCGCTCGCTCGTCGTGCGGGCGGCCGCCGGCGGGATGCGAGCGTCGGGCACGCGTCCGGTCGCGGGATCAGCCGCGTCGTCGGCAGGGGAGGCGGCGTGACCGCGCCCGACGACGCGGCTCGCCACCTGCTGGGCCCGATCCTCGAGCGGGGCGCCCCCGGGCACGCGTCCGCAGACGCCGTCGCGCTCCGGCGCTGGACGCGCCCCGGTCGTCGGGGTGCGCGCGTGCGCGAGGAGGTCACGTACGCCGACCTCGCGCGCCGCGTCGAGGCGACCGCGACGGCGCTCGCGGCCGACGGGCTCGCGCCCGGGGACCGGGCGCTGTTCTCGGTGCGTCCTCGGCCGGAGGGCGTCGTGCTCGCGTTCGGGGTCGTCCGCGCGGGCGGCACGATCGTGTTCGTCGACCCGGGCTCGACCCCCGAGCTGTTCACGGCGCGCGTGGGCGCGGCCGGGCCGTCGCTCGCGACCACCGAGTCGCTGCTGTACGCGGTGTCGCGCGGGCCGCTGCGTCGTCTGGCCCGCTCGCGCGGGCTGCTCCTGCCGGACTACGCGAGCCTGCCGCTGCGGCACGTGCACGCGGGGCCGTGGCTCCCCGGGGTGCCGCGCGGCTCGCGCGCCGCGCGCCGTCTCGCCGCGCGCCCGGTCGACCGCGCGGCGCTGCCGCCGCTCGACCCGGACCGTGAAGCGCTGACCGTCTTCACGTCGGGCACGACGGCGCAGCCGAAGGCCGTCGTGCACACGGCGGGGTCGTTGCTCGCCGGGTGCGACCTGCTGCGCGACGTGTTCGCGCTCGCGCCGGGCGACGTCGTGCACACCGACCAGATGCTGCTCGGCGTCCCCGCGCTGCTCGCGGGCGCCACGTGGTCCGTGCCCGCCGACCCGCCGGGCCGCGACATCGCGACGTTCGCGCGCCAGCTCGACGGCGCGGCGGGCACCTACCTCGTGCCGGCCGACGTCACCGCGCTGCTCGACGCGGTCGAGGCCGGGACGGTGCCCGCGCGCGGGCCGCGCGTCGCGCTCGTGGGCGGGGCTCCCGTGACCCGCGCGTTGCTGGAGCGCGCGACGCGCGCGCTGCCCGGCACACGCTGGGTCGCGGTGTACGGGACGACGGAGATCCTGCCCGTCGCGGTGGTCGAGGCGCACGAGAAGCTCGCGTACGTGGGCGACGGCGACCTCGTGGGCGTGCCGCTGCCCGGCACGGTCGCGCGGCTCGACCCGGTCGAGGGCGAGGAGCCCCAGGACGGTCGGGACGCCGTCGGCGAACCAGGGAGCGACGACGTCGTCGGAGAGCTCGTGCTGTCCGGGCCGTCGCTCATGGCGGGCTACCTGCACGACCTCGACGCCCCCGCGCGCGGCGCGGGCGCACGGGCCGCGGAGCACCGCACCGGCGACCTCGCACGTCTCGACGGCGCGGGCCGGCTCCTGCTCGTCGGTCGCACGCGGGACATGATCATCCGCGGCACGACGAACATCTACCCGGGCCTGTTCGAGCCGCGCGTCGCCGCGCTCGACGGCGTCGGCGAGGCGCTGCTCGTCGGCGTGCCCCAGGTGGACGGCGACGAGCGGGTCGCGCTGGTCGTCACCTCGGCGACGGGCGATCCGGCGACGGGCCACCAGCGGCTGGAAGGGTCCGCAGGGCGCGGTCCACGGTCCGACGGCGGGTCGGCGGGCCGTCTCGACCCGCTCCACCCGCTCGTCGACCGGGTGCGTGCCGCGCTGCCGGGCGTGCTCGACCACGACGCGCTGCCCGACGTCGTGCTGCACGCCGACTGCGTCCCGCTCGCCGGTCGCTCGCGCAAGCCCGACCGCGCGGCGCTCTCCCGCGCCGCCGCCCCGTTCGTGCCCGCCGAGCCGCGCGCGACGGTGGAGCCGGCCGTGCCCGCCGAGCCGCTCGAGACCGAGACGACCGGGCCCGCCGCGGCGACCGCCGTCCACGGCGCCCGCACGTGAGGGTCGTCGTCACCGGGGCGTCGGGGTTCGTCGGAGGAGCGGTCGCGCGCGGCCTGGTCGCCGACGGGCACGAGGTCTGGACGTCCTCCCGGCGCGACCCGGCGGTCGACGGCGCCCGGCACCTCGCGTGGGACCTCACCGCCGGTCCGCTCGCCGACCCGCCCGCGGTGGATGCCGTCGTGCACGCGGGTGCCGCCGTCTCCGACTGGTGCGCGCTCGACGTCGCGCGCGCGACCAACGTCGGCGGGACGCTCGCGGTCCGCGAGACGTTCCCCGGTGCGCGGTTCGTGCACGTCTCGTCCGGCAGCGTGTACGACCCGTTCCGCCCGAGCGTGCGTGCCCGCGAGCACGAGGCTCCTGTCGACCGGTACCTCGACGCCTACGGGACGACCAAGGCGGAGGCCGAGCGCGCGCTCGCGCGCGACGTCGCGCGCTACCCAGACCGAGGCGCCGTCGTGGTGCTGCGCCCGCACGCCGTCTACGGCCCGGGGGACACGACGCTGCTCCCGCGCGTCGAGGCCGCCGTGCGGCACAGACGCCTCGTGCTGCCCGGAGGGGGCCGGGCGCTCCAGTCGCTGACGCACGTCGACACGCTGCTCGCCGCGGTGCGTGCTGCCGTCGCGCTGCCCGACGAGACGGTCCGGGCGCCCGGCGGCGGGGAAGGACCGACCCCCGGGCTCCTCGTCGCGAACGTCACAGACGCCGAGCCGCTTGTCCTGCGCGACGCGCTCACCGACGCGCTCCGCCGACGCGGCACCGACGTCCGGGTCGTCGCCGTCCCGGTCCGCCCCGCGTGGGCGCTCGCGGGCGCGGTCGAGACGGTCGCGCGGCGGCTGCGACGCCCTGAGCCGCCGCGCCTCACGCGGTATGCGCTGAGCCACCTCGCGATGGAGCGCACCTACGACCTCACGGTCCTGCGCGACGTGCTCGGGGTCGAGCCCGCTCCCACGAGCTTCGTCGGGGCCGAGCGGTGGTAGCGGCGAAAGCCCTGGGTGTGGTGACGACGACCGGCTAGGTTGCCCGGGTGGAGACCGGGACCGACCTCGCGCGGCGCTACTACGACGAGGTCGTGGGGCCGATCGTGCTCCGCCGCTGGCCCGGGCTGCCGCACGCGGCGGGACGTCTCGGGAGCGGGTCCGACGTCCTCGGGCTCGACGACGCGACGTCGCGCGACCACGACTGGGGCCTGCGTCTGACGTTGCTGGTCGACGACCCGATGGTCGACCAGGTCGACGCGCTGCTCGACGCCGAGCTGCCGGACATGTTCCGCGGGCACCCGACCCGCTTCCCGACCACGTGGAACCCGCACGGTCCGCACCAGGTCGAGGTCGCGTCGCCGTCGGGCTTCGTCAGATCCCGCCTCGGCGTCGACGCGACGCGCCCGCTCGCCGTGGACGACTGGCTCGCGCTCACCGGTCAGGCGGTGCTCGAGGTCACCGCAGGTCCCGTCTTCGTGGACACCGAGGGGACGCTGACCGCGGCGCGCGACCGCCTCGCCTGGTACCCGGACGACCTGTGGCGCTACGCGGTCGCCGTCGACTGGGCGCGGATCGGCCAGGAGCTGCCGTTCGTCGGCCGGACGGCGGACCGCGGCGACGACCTCGGGTCACGCGTCGTCGCTGCCCGGCTCGTGCGCGTCGCGATGCACCTCGGGTTCCTGCTCGAGCGGCGCTGGCCTCCGTACGCGAAGTGGTTCGGGACGGCGTTCGCCGCGCTCCCGCGCGCCGCCGTCGCCGGGCCCGACCTCGCGGCGGCGCTCGCCGCCGCCGACGGGCGGGCGCGCGAGGAAGCGCTCTGCCGGGCGCTGGAGACCCTGCACGACCTCCAGGGCGAGGTGCGGCTCCCGACCGTGGCCGACGTCGTCGTCCCGTTCTTCGACCGGCCGTACCGGGGGCTCGGGCCGGTGGCCGACGCGGTGACGGCCGCGATCCAGGACCCGGTGGTGCAGGCGCTGCCACCGGGCGTCGGGACGGTCGAGCAGTGGGTCGACGACGTCGACGTCCTCACCGACCCCGGCCGTCGCGTCGCCGCGGCGCGCGGCGTCGGGCAGGCTGGGACGACGACCCCGTGACCCGAGAGGAAGCCGTGCGATGACCTCGTCCGCCCCTACCCCGGACGCCCTGCCCCGCGGCGGGTGGCCCGGCGCCGAGACGCCCGGTGACGCGCCCTGGTGGACGCGCTCGGTCGTGTACCAGGTGTACCCGCGTTCCTTCCAGGACACCGACGGCGACGGCGTCGGCGACCTCCCCGGGGTCACCCGGCGCCTCGACCACCTGGAGCGGCTGGGGGTGGACGTCGTGTGGCTGTCCCCGGTGTACCGCTCGCCGCAGGCGGACAACGGGTACGACATCAGCGACTACGAGGACGTCGACCCGCTGTTCGGGTCGCTCGCGGACCTCGACGCGCTGATCGAGGGTCTGCACGCGCGGGGGATGAAGCTCGTCATGGACCTCGTTGTCAACCACACGAGCGACGAGCACCCGTGGTTCGTCCAGTCGCGGTCGTCCGCCGAGAGCCCGCGACGCGACTGGTACTGGTGGCGCCCCGCGCGCGCCGGCATGGAGCCCGGGGCGCCGGGCGCCGAGCCGACCAACTGGCGGTCCTTCTTCGGTGGGAGCGCGTGGCGGTTCGACGAGGCGTCGGGGGAGTACTACCTGCACCTGTTCGACACCAAGCAGCCGGACCTCAACTGGGAGAACCCGGAGGTCCGCCAGGCGGTCTACGCCATGATGCGGCGGTGGCTGGACCGTGGTGTCGACGGGTTCCGCATGGACGTCATCAACCTGATCTCCAAGGACGTCGGCCCCGACGGCTCGCTGCCCGACGGCGAGGTGCACTGGGGGACGTACGGCGACGGGAGCCCGCACTACACGGACGGGCCGCGCGTCCACGAGTTCCTCGCCGAGATGCACCGCGAGGTGTTCGCGCCCTTCCTCGCGCAGGGCCGCGAGATCCTCACGGTGGGGGAGACGCCGGGCGTGACCGTCGAGCACGGCGTCCGGTACACCGACCCCGACCGCCGCGAGGTCGACATGGTGTTCCAGTTCGAGCACATGGGCATCGACCACGGGGCGACGCGCTACGACCCGGTCCGGTGGGACCTCGCCGACCTCAAGGCGACCCTCGGCCGGTGGCAGGCGGGCCTCGCCGACCGCGGCTGGAACGCCCTGTACTGGGACAACCACGACCAGCCGCGCGTCGTCTCGCGCTTCGGCGACGACTCCCCCGCGCACCGCGTGGCCTCGGCCAAGGCGCTCGCGCTCCTGCTGCACCTGCACCGCGGCACGCCGTACGTCTACCAGGGCGAGGAGCTCGGCATGACGAACGCGCCGTTCACCCGCGTCGAGCAGTACCAGGACGTCGAGTCGCTCGGGTACTTCCGCGAGCTCACCGGCCGCACGGGTGGCCCGCGACTGCGCACCGACGGCGAGATGCTCGCCGTGCTCGCGCACGCGAGCCGTGACCACGCCCGCACGCCCGTGCAGTGGGACGCGACCGTGAACGCCGGGTTCACGGCCGGGACGCCGTGGCTCGAGGTCAACCCCAACCACACCACGATCAACGCGGAGGCCGCGTGGGCCGACGAGGACTCGGTGCTGCACTTCTACCGCCGGCTCGTCTCCCTGCGCCGCGACGAGCCGGTCGTCGCGCTCGGCGACTTCCGCATGCTCCTCCCCGACCACGAGGCTCTCTACGCGTTCACGCGCGGTCTCGACACGACGGGCTCCGGCGGTGGGTCCGTCCACGACGAGCTGCTCGTCGTGGTCAACGTGAGCGGCACCCCGCAGGAGGTCCCCGCCGGGGTGATCGCGGGGTGGGAGGAGGCCGTGGTGCTCGTCTCCACGCACCCGTCAAGGGACGACGACGAGGGCCGACCGGGCGCCGTCGGGCACCTCCTGCCTTGGGAGGGGTGGGTGCTCCGCCGCGCGCGTGAGCACGCCCCGCGTCCCAGTGCGTGAGACGGGCGCCTCGACACGTGACATCCCCGAAACATGGGCGTACAGTCCCATGCCGTGCAGACGATTCTCCTTGTAGTACTTCCTGAGCGCGCCGGCTGAGGCCACGCCACCAGGCTTCGTCAGCGCGCTCACCCCTCGTTCAGCCCGGCATCCCGGGTTCGAGGGGTTTTTTGTTGCCACCACAACGCCAGACAGAAGCGCGGACGGCCCCACCACGGCCCCGCGAGCGCCGCACCCGCGAGACCCGCGACGACCGGCCCCGCACACCGCGACCAGCACGACCGCACCACCACGGTCGGCTCCGGCACCCGGCGGAGCGCCCCCAGGGGCGCCCGCCGGGCCGAGGCCACGACACGCAGGAGACACCATGGCCCAGGGTCCCACCCCGGCACCTCCGCGACCGGGGGCCCCGACGCCCGCGGCGCCGGCGCCGAAGCCCGCCCCGACACCCGCGTCGGTCGCCCCGCGCGGCGACGTCCGGCGCGCAGCCACGGCCCGCCCGGCCGGCGCAGGCGCCTCGCCCGGCGAGGAGATGACCGGCGCGCAGTCGATCGTCCGCTCGCTCGAGGAGGCCGGCGCCGAGGTCGTCTTCGGCATCCCGGGCGGCGCGATCCTCCCGACGTACGACCCGCTCATGGACTCCCAGCGGCTGCGGCACATCCTCGTGCGGCACGAGCAGGGCGGCGGCCACGCGGCGCAGGGCTACGCCCACGCGACCGGCCGGGTCGGCGTCACGATGGCCACCTCGGGCCCGGGCGCGACGAACCTCGTCACCCCCATCGCCGACGCGAACATGGACTCGATCCCGCTCGTCGCGATCACGGGCCAGGTCGGTGCGGCGTCGATCGGCACGGACGCCTTCCAGGAGGCGGACATCGTCGGCATCACGCTGCCGATCACCAAGCACAACTTCCTCGTCACCGACCCCGACGACATCCCGCGCACCATCGCGGAGGCGTTCCACATCGCGTCGACAGGGCGCCCCGGTCCCGTGCTCGTGGACATCGCGAAGTCGGCGATGCAGTCCCGCACGACGTTCTCTTGGCCGCAGGACGTGCAGCTCCCGGGCTACCACCCGGTGACGAAGCCGCACAGCAAGCAGATCAAGGAGGCCGCGCGCCTGCTCGCGTCGGCCCGCCGGCCCGTGCTGTACGTGGGCGGCGGCGTGGTCCGCGCGAACGCGTCGGCCGAGCTGCGCCGCCTCGTCGACCTGTCCGGCGCACCGGTCGTGACGACGCTCATGGCACGCGGCGCCGTGCCCGACACGCACCCGCAGAACCTCGGCATGCCGGGCATGCACGGCACCGTCCCGGCGGTGGCCGCGCTGCAGAAGGCCGACCTCGTCGTGTCCCTCGGCGCGCGCTTCGACGACCGCGTCACGGGCGCGCTGTCCAGCTTCGCGCCGCACGCGCAGGTCGTGCACGCGGACATCGACCCCGCGGAGATCGGCAAGAACCGCGACGTCGACGTGCCGATCGTCGGCGACCTCAAGGAGGTCATCGCCGACCTGCTGCCCGAGCTCGAGCGTGAGCACGAGGCCAAGGGCAAGCCGGACGTCGAGGCGTGGTGGCGCCAGATCGACGACTGGCGCGAGACCTACCCGCTCGGCTACTCCGAGCCGGACGACGGCCACCTCGCCCCGCAGCACGTCATCTCCCGCCTCGGCGAGATCTCCGGTCCCGAGTCGATCTACGTCGCGGGCGTCGGCCAGCACCAGATGTGGGCGGCGCAGTTCATCCGCTACGAGCACCCGCGCACCTGGATCAACTCCGGCGGGCTCGGCACCATGGGCTTCTCGATCCCCGCGGCCATGGGTGCGAAGGTCGGGCGCCCCGACACCACGGTGTGGGCGATCGACGGCGACGGCTGCTTCCAGATGACCAACCAGGAGCTCGCGACCTGCACGATCAACGAGATCCCCATCAAGGTGGCGCTGATCAACAACAGCTCGCTCGGCATGGTGCGCCAGTGGCAGACCCTGTTCTACGACAAGCGCTACTCGAACACCGACCTGCACACGGGCCACGGCACGGCGCGCGTCCCCGACTTCGTCAAGCTCGCCGACGCCTACGGCTGCGAGGGCATCCGCGTCGAGTCGATGGGCGAGGTGGACGCGGCGATCAAGCGCGCGATGGAGATCGACGACCGCCCCGTGGTCATCGACTTCAACGTCTCCCGCGACGCGATGGTGTGGCCGATGGTCCCCGCCGGCGTGAGCAACGACGACATCCAGTACGCGCGTGGCATCTCGCCCGCGTGGGACCGTGAAGACTGAGGAGCGCGCAGCCATGTCCCGCCACACCCTCTCCGTGCTCGTCGAGAACAAGCCCGGCGTGCTCACGCGCGTCGCGGGCCTGTTCGCCCGTCGCGCGTTCAACATCCACTCGCTCGCGGTCGGCCCGACGGAGCACGAGGAGATCTCGCGCATCACCGTCGTCGTCGACGTCGAGGAGCGCCCGCTCGAGCAGGTGACGAAGCAGCTCAACAAGCTCGTCAACGTCATCAAGATCGTCGAGCTCGACGCCGCCGCGTCCGTGCAGCGCGAGCTCCTGCTCGTCAAGGTCCGCGCCGACGGCGCGAACCGCACCGGCGTGCTCGAGGTCGTCAACCTGTTCCGCGCGAAGGTCGTCGACGTCGTGCCCGACGCCGTGACGATCGAGGCTACGGGCACCGGCGAGAAGCTGAACGCCCTGCTCGGGGCGCTCGAGCCCTACGGCGTGCGCGAGATCGTGAAGTCCGGTGCGGTCGCCGTCGGGCGCGGCTCCCGCTCGATCACCGACCGCGCGCTGGAACGCGTGGTCCGCTCCGCCTGACCATCGCCTACCCTCGCACCGAGACCCGCACGGGCGTCGGTGCGCACCCGAGAGCTCGTTCATCACCCAAGACACCGCACCGCAAACGAAGAACCGAGGAGATCCATCGTGGCTGAGCTGTTCTACGACGACGACGCCGACCTGTCCATCATCCAGGCCAAGAAGGTCGCGATCGTCGGCTACGGGAGCCAGGGCCACGCGCACGCCCAGAACCTGCGCGACTCCGGGGTCGAGGTCGTCGTCGCCCTCCGCGAGGGCTCGAAGTCGACCGCCAAGGCGCAGGACGAGGGCTTCGAGGTGAAGTCCGTCGCGGACGCCGCGGCGTGGGCCGACCTGATCATGATCCTCGCGCCGGACCAGCACCAGCGCTCGATCTACAACGACGAGATCAAGCCGAACCTCGCCACGGGCAAGACGCTCGCGTTCGCGCACGGCTTCAACATCCGCTTCGGCTACATCGAGGCGCCCGAGGGCGTCGACGTCATCCTCATCGCGCCGAAGGCCCCGGGTCACACGGTGCGCCGCGAGTTCGTCGCGGGCCGCGGCATCCCCGACATCATCGCCGTCGAGAAGGACGCGTCGGGCCAGGCGTGGGACGTCGCGCTGTCGTACGCGAAGGCGATCGGCGGCACGCGGGCGGGCGTCATCAAGACGACGTTCACGGAGGAGACCGAGACCGACCTGTTCGGCGAGCAGGCCGTCCTGTGCGGTGGCGTGTCGCAGCTCGTCCAGTACGGCTTCGAGACCCTCACCGAGGCCGGCTACCAGCCGGAGATCGCCTACTTCGAGGTGCTGCACGAGCTGAAGCTCATCGTCGACCTCATGTGGGAGGGCGGGATCGCCAAGCAGCGCTGGTCCGTCTCCGACACCGCCGAGTACGGCGACTACGTGTCCGGCCCGCGCGTCATCGACGCGAAGGTCAAGGAGAACATGCAGGGCGTCCTCGCGGACATCCAGTCGGGTGCGTTCGCCAAGCGCTTCATCGACGACCAGGACGCCGGCGCGCCGGAGTTCAAGGAGCTCCGCGAGAAGGCCGCGCAGCACCCGATCGAGAAGGTGGGCAAGGAGCTGCGCTCGCTGTTCGCATGGAAGCAGCAGGACGCCGACTACACCGAGGGCAGCGCCGCACGCTGACGCAGGCAGGGCGACGAAGGAGCCCTTGCCGGAGTCGGCGGGAGGCGTCTGCCCGACCGACTACACCGAGGGCTCTGCGGCTCGCTGACCTGACGCGCGTCGCTCACCTCGAGGAGGGGGCGGCGTCGTGCGCGATCTACCATCCGGCCTCGTGCCTCGGCCTCCCGCCAGGCCCGCCACGATCGCGCAGGACGCCGCCCCCTCCTCGTCCTGTCGGGTCGCCTCGGTCGTGGGTCGGTTCCAGACACGGCCGGCCCGGTGCGTCGACGACCCGGGGAGGTCAGGGGTGGTCGGGCGCGACACGGGCGGGACGAAACGCGGGAGACCGGGCAGATCGCCCGTTGGTGCGCCACGATAAGGGCATGAACCGACAGGCGAACGAGGGGGACTCGGTGACGGACGACGTGGCGCTGGACGAGCGGGCGGCGGAGATCCTCGCCTTCTGGGAGCTGGCCCGGCCGAGCGCAGGGATGGCGCGCGTGGGTGTGGTCACGGGGACCACGGTGGCCGAGACGGTGCCGCCGCCGGCGTGGTCGTTCGGCGACAACCCCGCGCTCGCCGACGGCCTGCTCGAGGCGGTCCTCAGCGGGGAGAAGACCGCGACGTCGTCCGCCCTGTGGGAGTACGAGGAGTCGGGGGAGCCGGTCCCGCAGGTCGGCGAGCTGTCGATCCTGCTCGACGGGGAGGGGCACCCGCGGGCGCTCATCCGCACGACGTCGGTGGACGTCGTCGCGTTCGACGCCGTCGACGCCGACTTCGCGCGGGCCGAGGGCGAGGACGACCGCTCGCTCGCGTCGTGGCGCGCTGAGCACGAGAAGTACTTCAGGCGGGTCCTGGCGCGCGAGTTCGCGCCGGACATGCCGCTCGTGTGCGAGCGGTTCGAGCTGCGCTACCCGCGCTGAGCGGGGTCGAGCGGTGGCCGGCCGTGCCACGTTCGGCCGGCCACCGCTCACGGGGTAGGTGAAGAGGGGCTACCCCGGGACCGGTGGTGCGACGACCGGGTGGTCCGGCCGGCCCGCAGCGGCGAGCAGGAGGTTGCGGACGTCCTGCGCGACGACGGAACGGGCTCCACGCAGGACGGCGAGCTCGGGCACGGCGCTCGCGACGACCGCACCGGTGGGCTGGACCGTGCCGCGCAGGACGGCGGCCGTGGAGTCGGCGAGCTCCGCCCCGAGCGCGACGCCCGTGGGGCCCCCGAGCACGACCGCGTCGGGCTCGAGGATCGCGACGACGGGCTGGAGGACGATCGCGACGCGGCGGGCGAGGTCCTGGACGAGGTCGTGCACCGCGCTCGTGCCGTGGTGCGCGGCGACGGCGGCGACCGCGTCGGCGTACGGTGTCGACTCGGTCACCCCCGGGACGCCCGCACGGGCGGCGATCTCGACGAGGCGGAGGCCCCCGACGAGGTCCTGCACGTTGACGGAGTCGTCGATGTCGGCGGCGGGGACGGTGAGGTAGCCGATCTCGCCGGCGCCGCCTGCCGTGCCGTGGTGGACCCTGCCCTCGAGCCACGCGCCCATGCCGATGCCCTCGCCGAGCCAGAGGAGGGCGAAGCTCTGCTCGTCGCGGCCCGCGTCACGCTCGGCGATCGCGGCGAGGTTCACGTCGTTCTCGACGCGCACGTCGATGCCCAACGCGTCCTCGAGGTGCCCGCGCAGCCCGCGACGGGGCCAGCCCGGCAGCTCGCCGACGAGGGCGATGTCGCCCGTGCGCGGCGCGACGGCGGCCTGGACACCCACGACGGCGGTGGCGACGCGGGCGACGGGGATGCCGGCGGCGGTGCACGCCTCGTCCCGTGCGGTGCGCACGTCGGTGGCGGCGGTGCGGTCGGGGCCGGCCGCGACCGTCGTCTCGCCGAGGATCCGGCCGAGGGCGTCGACGACGCTGGCGCGCACGCCGTCGGGCACGACGTCGAGCGCGAGACCGACGAGGACGTCCGTGCGCGCCGCGTACTGCGTCGCCTGCGGACCGCGGGCGCCCTGGACCGATCCCGTGGGCTCGATGAGCCCGGACTCCTCGAGCCGTGCGACGATCTGCGAGGCGGTCGGCCGCGACACGCCCGTGCTGTCGCCGATCTGGGACCGCGTGAGCGGGCCCGCGTCGAGCAGGAGCTCCAGCGCGGCGCGATCGTTGATCGTGCGCAGGAGCCCGGGGGTGCCGGGGATCCTCGACGAGGTGGGCGCGGTCATGGCGGTCCTTCGGAGCGATTTTAGGAAAGTTTCCTAATAGTGCACGGATGTCGGCCCTGACGCAAGTCATGTCCGTGCGCTACCCGGGATCGGTGCGCCTCGCGCGGCGCCCGTCGCCACGGCCCTCGCGGGCTGTCGCGCGACGCGTCCGAGACGTGAGACCGCCGTCCCGAGGGGTGGCCGGGCGGCGTAGGCTCGCCGCATGACGCGCACCATTGATCTGGCAGTCGTGGCCGGGGACGGCATCGGGACCGAGGTCGTCGAGCAGGGGCTCGCCGTGCTCGAGGCCGCCGTGGCCGGCTCGGACGTGAAGGTCTCCACGACGCCGTTCGACCTGGGTGCGCGGCGCTGGCACGCCACGGGGGAGACGCTCACCGACGCGGACCTCGACGCGATCCGTGGTCACGACGCGATCCTCCTGGGCGCGATCGGCGACCCGAGCGTCCCGTCGGGCGTGCTGGAGCGCGGCCTGCTGCTCAAGCTGCGCTTCGCGCTGGACCACTACGTGAACCTCCGCCCCGGCAAGCTCTACCCGGGCGTCACGTCGCCCCTGGCCGACCCGGGCGAGATCGACTTCGTCGTGGTCCGCGAGGGCACCGAGGGTCCGTACGTCGGCAACGGCGGCTCGCTGCGCACCGGCACGCCGCACGAGATCGCGACCGAGGTCTCCCTCAACACGGCGTTCGGCGTCGAGCGCGTCGTGCGCGACGCGTTCGCCCGCGCCCAGGCGCGCCCGCGCAAGCACCTGACGCTGGTGCACAAGCACAACGTGCTGGTCCACGCGGGCCACCTGTGGCGCCGCACGGTCGAGGCCGTCAACGCCGAGTTCCCCGACGTCACGACCGACTACCTGCACGTCGACGCGGCGACCATCTTCCTCACGACGAAGCCGTCGCGGTTCGACGTCATCGTCACGGACAACCTGTTCGGGGACATCCTCACGGACCAGGCCGCCGCGATCACGGGCGGGATCGGCCTCGCCGCGTCCGCGAACATCAACCCCGACCGTACGGCGCCGTCGATGTTCGAGCCGGTGCACGGCTCGGCGCCGGACATCGCCGGGCAGGGCAAGGCCGACCCGACGGCGACCGTCCTGTCGGTCGCACTCCTCCTCGACCACCTGGGCCTCGGCGACGAGGCGAAGCGCGTCGAGGCGACCGTCGCGGCCGACCTCGCCGAGCGGGGGAGCCGAGTACGCTCGACGGCCGAGGTGGGCCGCGAGCTCGCCGCTCGCGTCGCCGGCTGACACCTTGACCCGGGTCCCGCACGGACCCGGCACCGGTTCGCCCGCAGTCCCCGCACCTCGGTCGTCATCGCCCCAGGACCGGATCCCTCCCGTTCTGACCCGGTGACGCCCCTGCCGTCGTCGCACCCTCGCGCGGATCGCCGCACGAGTCGTACGGTCGTGGAAAACTAGGCGGAGACCACCCGGGTCGCCAGGTGAAAGGCCTCATGATGAGCACCCTCGCAGCGCAGCACCAGCCGTCCTCCTCGGAGGAGGACCTCATCGCCCTGTTCGACGTCCGCCCGACGGACGCACCGACGCCGCCCGCCGAGCGCGAGGCCGCGATCGCGGCCCCGAAGTTCGGCACGGTCTTCACCGACCACATGGCGCGGATCAGCTGGAACTCGACCGACGGGTGGGTCGACCGCCGCATCGAGAAGTACGGCCCCCTCCTGCTGGACCCGGCGACCGCCGTCCTGCACTACGCGCAGGAGATCTTCGAGGGCATGAAGGCGTACCGCCACGCCGACGGGTCGGTGTGGACGTTCCGCCCGGAGGCGAACGCCGCCCGTTTCGCCCGCTCGGCGCACCGCCTCGCGCTGCCGGCGCTGTCGGTCGACGACTTCGTCGGCTCGATCACCGCGCTCGTGCGCACCGACGTGGACTGGGTCCCGTCGGGCGAGGAGGCCAGCCTGTACCTGCGTCCGTTCATGTACGCCTCGGAGGCGTTCCTCGGCGTGCGCCCGTCGCTCGAGGCCGAGTACCTGGTCATCGCCTCGCCGGTCGGGCCCTACTTCTCGGGCGGCGTGAAGCCCGTGTCGATCTGGGTCGACCGCGAGTACAGCCGCGCCGGCGCCGGGGGCACCGGGGACGCGAAGTGTGGCGGCAACTACGCCTCGAGCCTCCTGCCGCAGGTGGTCGCGCAGCAGCACGGGTGCGAGCAGGTGTGCTTCCTCGACTCCGGGACGCGCACGTTCCTCGAGGAGCTCGGCGGCATGAACGTGTTCGTCGTCAAGGCGGACGGCTCGGTCGAGACGCCGGAGCTCAGCGGCTCGATCCTCGAGGGCGTCACGCGCTCGTCGATCATCCGCCTCCTCACCGACCGCGGGCACGACGTGGTCGAGCGCCGCATCCCGCTCACCGAGCTGCTCGCCGGGATCCGGGACGGCTCGGTCACCGAGGTGTTCGCGTGCGGCACGGCGGCCGTGATCACACCGATCGGGCGCCTCGCCGGGTCGGACTTCGACCACACGATCGGCACCGGGGAGGCGGGCTCGCTCACCATGACGATCCGTACCGAGCTCACCGACATCCAGACCGGTCGTGCCGCGGACCGGCACGGCTGGCTGCGCCGTCTCGCCTGAGCCGGACTCCGCACCTGGTACGACGACGGGGCGCACTCCTGGAGGAGGGCGCCCCGTCGTCGTGGGTCGGCCGTGATGGCGTCGCCGAGGGTCAGACGGTCGCCGGCCGGACGACGATCGTGCGCCCGGCGACGCCGGCGAGCAGCGACCAGACGGCGATCCCGATGAGCAGGTTGATGAGCCCGGACAGGGCCGCCGCCGTGACGTCGCTCGACCAGGCGAACGGGAGCACCGTGATCACGACCGTGACGAGCGCCATGATCCAGCCGAAGAACGCGCGCGGCCGGGGCGTGCTGAGGATCAGCAGGTGCAGGACGCCCGCGGCGAGGACGGCGAGGATCGCGCCGTCGATCGCCCACGCGGCCTGACGCGACTCCGTGCCGAACAGGTCGGGCGGGGGCACGAGCGTGATCGCGAAGATCCGCTCGAAGATGATCACGCCGAGCAGCCCGATGAGCGCGGCGACGAGCGCGGTCGCGGCCGCGCCCGCCCAGAAGCGGCCGGCCTCGACGGCGAGGCGCGGGTCGGAGGGGTTGACGGGCGGTCGCGGCTCGGGGAACCCGCCCTGCGGGTCGGTGGGTGGGATCGCGGGCGGTGGGGACTGCTGCGGCACGGGCGGCTGCCCGTAGCGGCGCGTCGGGGGGTTCTGCGGGTCGTACCCGCCCGGGGTCGGGTCGCTCATCGTCACTCCTCGGTCGGTCGCCGACGCGCCCGAGGGCGGCGGCTCAGTGGATGGACGCTCGTGTCCATCCTCGCGGAACCTGTGGCACCATGTGCCCTGTGACACACCTCGTCTCCCAGCTCATTATCGAGTAGCGCGCCCGGTAGCACTCACCGGACGCGCAGACCTCCCGCACCCTCGGGGGGTTTTTTTGTTGCTGGGCACCACCCCCGCCCGGCGGCACGGATGCCGGGCCTCCCGCCTCACGAGGGCCCCGCCCGGCGTCCTGGGAGACGGACCAGAGGGACGGACGCTGCGGCGTCCGCGACACGACGAACGGCAGGAAGAGGCACCATGACCTCGGCGACGACCCCCATGACCGGCACCCACCAGCCACGGGTCTTCCACGTCTACGACACGACCCTGCGCGACGGCGCGCAGCAGGAGGGCATGAACCTCTCCGTCGCCGACAAGCTCGCGATCGCGCCGCTCCTCGACGAGCTCGGTGTCGGGTTCATCGAGGGGGGATGGCCGGGCGCCGTGCCGAAGGACACCGAGTTCTTCCGTCGCGCCGCCAAGGAGCTCGACCTCCGGCACGCCGTCCTGGCCGCGTTCGGTTCGACGCGCAAGGCGGGCCTGCGGGCCTGGGACGACCTGCAGGTGCGGGCGCTCGTGGACTCGGAGGCGCCGGTCGTGACGCTCGTCGCCAAGTCGGACGTCCGGCACGTCGAGCGTGCGCTGCGCACGACGCCGGACGAGGGCCTGGCCATGATCGCCGACACGGTGTCGTTCCTGGTCGGCGAGGGCCGCCGGGTCGTGGTCGACGCGGAGCACTTCTTCGACGGCTACCGGTACGACCCCGCGTTCACCCGCTCCGCGGTGCAGGCCGCGTTCGAGGCGGGGGCCGAGGTCGTGGCCCTGTGCGACACCAACGGCGGGATGCTGCCCACCTGGGTCGTCGAGATCGTCGAGGAGCTGCGCGACGCCGTCGGGCTCCCGCACGGACGCGACGCGCTGCCGGGCGACGCGCTGCTCGGCATGCACGCGCACAACGACTCGGGGTGCGCCGTCGCGAACACGCTCGCCGCCGTCGAGGCGGGCGCGGCCCACGTGCAGGGGACGGTCAACGGGTACGGGGAGCGGACGGGGAACGTCGACCTGCTCACGGTCGTGGCCAACCTCCAGCTCAAGCACGGGCTGCGCACCCTGACGGGGGAGGGGCTGGAGGAGGTCACCCGCATCTCCCACGCGATCAGCGAGATCACCAACATCTCCCCGTACGCGCGCCAGCCGTACGTCGGCGCGAGCGCGTTCGCGCACAAGGCCGGCCTGCACGCGAGCGCGATCAAGGTCGACCCGGACCTCTACCAGCACATCGACCCCACGGCGGTCGGCAACGACATCCGGATGCTCGTCTCCGACATGGCCGGCCGCGCGTCGATCGAGCTCAAGGGCCGCGAGCTCGGGTTCGACCTGTCGGGCCAGGGCGAGCTCCTCACGCGCGTGACGAACCGCGTCAAGGACGACGAGGCCAACGGGTACACGTACGAGGCCGCGGACGCGTCGTTCGAGCTCCTGCTGCGCGAGGAGATGACGGGCGAGCGCCCGCCGTACTTCCGGGTCGAGAGCTGGCGCACGATCGTCGAGCGGGCGGGGTCGCGCGGCACCGAGGCGACGGCGGAGGCGACCGTCAAGCTCCACGCCGGGGGCGAGCGCATCGTCACGACCGGCGAGGGCAACGGGCCCGTCAACGCGCTCGACCACGCGCTCCGGCTCGCGCTCGGCCGCGTCTACCCCGAGATCGACGTGTTCGAGCTCATCGACTTCAAGGTCCGCATCCTCGACACCGAGCAGGGGACGGACGCGATCACGCGCGTGCTCATCGAGACGACCGACGGCTCGACGTCGTGGTCGACGGTCGGCGTCGGGCCGAACCTCATCGAGGCCGCGTGGGAGGCGCTGACCGACTCCGCGATCTACGGACTGATCCACGCGGGCGTCGACCCCCGCTGATCGGGACCCTCGCGCGGCGAGGGAGCCCCGCGGAGCGTCAGCGGGCTTAGGGTGGACGGGTGCGTGGTGAGTACAAGGTTCCCGGTGGCAAGCTCGTGGCGGTCGACGTCGAGGTGGAGGCCGGGCGGCTCGCCCGCGTCGCGGTGAGCGGCGACTTCTTCCTCGAACCGGACGACGCGCTCGAGGACATCGACGGCGCGCTGACCGGCATGCCCGAGACGGCGACCGTGACGCAGCTCGCGAGCGCCGTCCAGGGTGCGCTCGGCGACGACGTCACGATGGTCGGCTTCTCGCCCGAGGCCGTCGCGATCGCGGTGCGTCGCGCGCTCGGGCACGCGACGGGGTGGGACGACCACACGTTCGAGCTGGTCCACGAGGGGCCGGAGAGCCCTGCGATGCACCTGGCGCTCGACCAGGTGCTGACCGAGGAGCTCGACGCGGGTCGCCGCGGGCCGACGCTACGCATCTGGGAGTGGGCGTCGCCGGCCGTGATCATCGGGTCGTTCCAGTCGCTGCGCAACGAGGTCGACGCCGAGGGCGCCGAGCGTCACGGGGTGACGGTCGTGCGTCGTATCTCGGGCGGCGGGGCGATGTTCGTCGAGCCGGGCAACACGATCACGTACTCGCTGTACGTCCCCGCATCGCTCGTCGAGGGGCTGAGCTTCGAGCGGTCGTACGCGTTCCTCGACGACTGGGTGCTCGGCGCGCTCGCCTCCGTCGGCATCGAGGCGACGTACAAGCCCCTCAACGACATCGCGTCGCCCGCGGGCAAGATCGCGGGTGCCGCGCAGAAGCGGCTGCGCGGCGGAGCGGTGCTGCACCACGTGACGATGGCGTACGACATCGACGCCGACAAGATGACCGAGGTGCTGCGCATCGGCCGGGAGAAGCTCTCGGACAAGGGGACGAAGAGCGCGAACAAGCGCGTCGACCCGCTGCGCTCGCAGACGGGCATGTCGCGCGAGGCCGTCATCGGGGCGTTCGAGGACCACTTCCGGTCGCGGTACCGGACGGTCGAGGGCAAGGTCACGCCCGAGGAGCGGGCGAAGGCCGAGGAACTGGCCCGGACGAAGTTCTCCACGCCGGAGTGGACCGCGCGCGTGCCGTGAGCGTGACAGGTCGCGCTCACGCCTGACGACACATCGGGCTCACGCGTGACCGCCAGGGCTCGCCCCCGTTCTCGCGCGCACGACGACTCCTCGGACCAGGGTTCTACCTCGCGCGACGGGGCCACCTCGGCGGCTGCGGCGATTGTTAAGAACGTGCAACATCTGTCGACCCGGCTTCCGTTCGCGCAGCGGTGGCAGTAATCTTCACGCATACGTCCACTGATGGAAGTTAGTTTCAGGCCGCGCCGGACGCCCGTCCGCGCGGGGCCGTCAGGGACACACGACCCGGCCGTTCCCCCGACGGTCGACCAGAAAGGAAGTGTCACGGCATGCAGCGACGCAGCACGGTGGCCGTCACGGGCACCCTCGTCCTCGCGCTCGGCCTGGCCGCGTGCAGCTCCGGTGGTGGGTCAGGCTCCGAGGCGACCGGCGGCGACGACGCCACCGACTTCTCGGGCGAGACCCTCACCGTCTGGATCATGGAGGGCACCAACCCCGACGCCGACGCGTTCTTCGACGAGGTGACGACCGCGTTCAAGGACGAGACGGGCGCCGACCTCCAGATCGAGTTCCAGCCGTGGGCCAGCGCCCACGACAAGTTCACGACCTCCATCGCCGGTGGCACGACGCCGGACGTCGCGGAGGTCGGCACGACCTGGACGGGCGAGTTCGCGGACGTCGGCGCGCTCGCCGACCTCTCCGACCGCATCGCCGAGGCCGGGCTCGAGGACGACCTCGTCCCGGGGCTCGTCGAGTCGGCGACCCTCGACGGCGGGGTCTACGGCATGCCGTGGTACGCGGGCGTGCGCTCGGTCGTCTACCGCGCCGACCTGTTCGAGGCCGCGGGCATCGAGGCGCCGACGTCGTGGGACGAGCTCGTCGCCGCGGCCGAAGCGCTCAAGGCCGCGAACCCCGAGATCATCCCGTTCCCGGTAGCCGGTGACAGCCAGTACGGGGCGATGCCCTTCATCTGGGGCGCCGGCGGCGACCTCGCGGTGCAGGACGGCGACACCTGGACGTCGGAGGTCAGCTCGCCGGAGTCGGTCGAGGGCCTCGAGTTCTACACCGGTCTCGCGACCGAGCACGGCTTCTCGACCGCCGCCGCGACGACGTGGAAGGAGACCGACCTCCTCGCCGCGTTCGAGCAGGGCCAGGTCGGCATGATGATCTCCGGGAGCTGGACGCCGGGCAAGATCCTCGCCGACGTCCCGGACATGGAGGGCAAGGTCGGCGCCTTCCCGATCCCCGGGCAGACCGAGGGCCTGTCCGACTCGTTCCTCGGCGGCTCGCACCTCGGCGTCTTCGAGGCGAGCGAGAAGCAGGACCTCGCCTGGAAGTTCGTCGAGATGATGACGACCGGTGAGTTCGCGGAGGAGTGGGGCCAGCAGTCCGGCTACTTCCCGGGCCAGACCTCGCTCCTGGAGAAGGTCATCGAGGAGGACGACCCGATGGTCGCGCCCTTCGCCCAGCAGATGGTCGAGGCGGGCCGGTCCGTCCCGGTGACGCCGCTCTACGGCCAGATCCAGGGCAAGAAGACGCTCGAGACGATGCTCCAGTCGATCCTCTCGGGCAGCGCCACCGTCCAGGAGGCCGCCGACACCGCGGCCGCCGACATGGACGAGACGTTCGGCTCCTGAGCCGTCCCGCGCCCGGTCGCGGGACGACCCCGCGGCCGGGCGCGGCCCCCGTACGCCCGCCCGAGCACCACGTGACAGGACCTTCCATGGCAGACCTTCGAGCCGCGCCCGACGCGTCGGCGGCCTCGGCCACCCTGGCCGACCGGCCGCCGTCGGGCACCGAGCCGACCGGCACCCGCCGACGCCGCCCCGGCGGTCTCGGCCACCGCTCCCCGCTGCGCCCCTGGCTGCTGCTCGCGCCGGGCCTCGTCGTCCTCGGGGTGCTCCTGCTCTGGCCCCTCGTGCGCGTGGTCCTGCTCTCGCTGCAGGACTACGGGCTGCGGCAGATCGCGAGCGGTGAGTCGAACTGGGTCGGGCTGCAGAACTACGTCGACATCCTCGGCGACAGCTACCTGTGGACCACGGTCCTGCCCAACACGGTCCTGTTCGCGCTCGCGTGCGTCGTGCTCACGGTCGTCCTCGGGACGGCGGTCGCGCTCTTCCTCAACACCCTGGGCGGCTTCTGGCGGGGCGTCGGGGCGACGGCGATCATGGTCGCCTGGGCCGTGCCCGCGATCACGGGCACGTACGTGTGGGTGTGGATCTTCGACCCGCTCAACGGCCTCGTCGCCTCGGTGCTCGAGGGCGTCGGCGCGATCGAGCCCGGCACCGTGAACTGGTTCACCGAACGCCTGTCGTTCTACGCGATCGCGACGCTCAACGTGGTGCACCACGGGTTCCCGTTCGTCGCGATCACGGTCCTCGCGGGGCTCATGACGATCCCGCACGAGCTGCACGAGGCGGCCAAGGTCGACGGCGCGTCGGCATGGCGGCGCTTCTGGGCGATCACCGCCCCGATCCTGCGCCCGGTGTTCGCCGTCGTGACGATCCTGTCGACCATCTGGGACTTCAAGGTCTTCACGCAGATCTACCTCATGCCCGGCGGCAACGGCGGCAACAAGGACGTGTTCAACCTCGGCGTGTGGTCGTACATCGAGTCGTTCGCGCAGGGCAAGTACGGCATGGGCTCGGCCATCGCGGTCCTGCTCACGCTCATCCTGCTCGGCATCACCCTCGTGTACATGCGCACCCTGTTCAAGGAGGAGGAGCTGTGAGCGCCGCCGTCGTCGACACCCGCACCGGCCCGCGGCCCGACGGGTCGTCCGGGCGTCCGTCCGACCAGGTCCTGCGGACCCGGGCCCGGCGCCCCGGCGTCGCGGCCGCGAAGACCGTCGGGATCGTCGCCCTCCTCGCCTTCTCGCTGTTCCCCGCCTACTGGATGTTCTCCTCGGCGATCGACCCGGAGGCGGCGACGCGCGGCGCCCGGCTCCTGCCTGCCGGCGTCACGTGGGACAACTTCGTGACGGTCATCGACGACGGCGGGTTCGGGCACTACCTGCGCAACTCGGTGCTCGTGGCGCTGGGCACCGTCCTCGCGTCGTCGGTCGTGGCGCTCCTCGCGGCGGTCGCGGTGAGCCGCTTCCGCTTCCGGTTCCGCAAGTCGATGCTCGTGCTCATCCTCATGGTGCAGATGGTGCCGCTCGAGGCGCTCGTCATCCCGCTGTTCCTCCAGATGCGCAACCTCAACATGCTCAACTCGCTCCTGGGCCTGACGATCGTCTACCTCGCGTTCGCCCTGCCCTTCGCGATCTGGACGCTGCGCGGCTTCGTCGCCGCGGTGCCCGTCGAGCTCGAGGAGGCCGCGTACCTCGACGGCGCCTCGTGGGGCCGCATGTTCTGGAGGATCCTCGTCCCGCTCGTGGCGCCCGGCGTCGTCGCGACGAGCGTCTTCTCCTTCATCACGGCGTGGAACGAGTTCATCTTCGCCCTGACGTTCCTGCAGCAGTCGAGCAAGTACACCGTGCCCATCGGCCTGCAGAAGTTCTTCGGCGAGAACACGACCGACTGGGGCGCCGTCATGGCGGCGTCGACCATCATCACGTTGCCCGTGCTCGTGTTCTTCGTCCTGGTGCAGCGCAACCTGTCCTCGGGACTGACCGCAGGGTCGGTGAAGGGATGAGCGACGTGACCCTCGCACCGGTGGACGACGACGTCGTCCGCGCCGTCAACGGCGTGCTCCTGCCCGGGTTCACGGGCACCGACGCCCTGCCCGCCTGGCTCGCGGCGGCCGCACGCGACGGGCTCGCCGGCGTCGTCCTCTTCGGGCACAACACGCCCGACGTCGCGACGACCGCCCGGCTCACCAGCCTCCTGCGCGGGGCGTCGCCCGACGTCCTCGTCGCGATCGACGAGGAGGGCGGGGACGTGTCCCGCATCGAGGCGGCGACCGGGTCGAGCCTTCCCGGCAGCGCGGCGCTGGGCGTGGTCGACGACGTCGTGGTCACCGAGGAGGTCGGCGCCGCCCTGGGCCGCCTGCTCACGGCGACCGGCGTGGACCTCGACCTCGCCCCGGACCTCGACGTGAACTCCGACCCGGACAACCCCGTCATCGGCGTGCGGTCCTTCGGTGCCGACCCGGCGCTCGTCGCCCGGCACGGCGCGGCGTTCGTGCGCGGGCTGCACGCCGGGGGCGCGGGCGCGTGCGGCAAGCACTTCCCCGGCCACGGCGCGACGAACGTCGACTCCCACCTCGCGCTGCCCGTCGTGGACGCGAGCCTCGACGAGCTGCACGCCCGCGACCTGCCGCCGTTCGTCGCGACGATGGCGCCCGGAGGCCTCTCCGGTGCGGGGGTGGACGACGCCCGGCTCGACGCGGTCATGACCGCGCACGTCGTCGTGCCTGCGCTCGGCCCGCTCCCGGCGACGCTCGAGCCCGCGGTCGGCGCCCTCGTGCGCGAGCTCGGCTACGACGGCCCGATCGTGACCGACGCTCTCGACATGGGCGCTGTCGCCGCGTACGCCGACGCGAGGCAGACCGAGACGACCGCCGAGAAGGTGTCGACGCACGGGATCGGCGAGGTCGCCGTGCGCGCGGTCGAGGCGGGCGCCGACCTGCTGTGCCTCGGCACGACCGTCGGCCGCGACGACGAGGCGCTGTTCCGCCAGGCCCAGGTCGCGCTCGTCGCCGCCGTCGCGTCGGGGCGGGTCCCGCTCGACCGGCTGCGCGCGTCGGCCGCGCGCACCGCGGCCGCGCGGACCGCGATCCGCGCGCGCCAGGCAGCGAGCGGCGTCGTGCCCTCGCCGGAGTCGGCGACGGCCGCGCTCGACGCGCTCGCCCGGGTGGGGTCCGACGTCGCGGCTCGCGCCGTGCGGTTCGCGGTCCCGGCGCACGACCCCGGCCCGGTCCTGACCGCGGCGCCCGACGTCGTCGACCTCCGGCTGCGGTTCGACCACGCCGCCGGGCGGACGGCGCAGCACGTCCAGCGCGCGTTCGACGACGCGTTCGGCCCTGCCGTGCGGCACCTGCGCCCGGCCGACGCCGCCGCGTGGACGGAGGCGTTCGACACCGTCCGGTCGAGCGACCGCCCGCTCGTCGTCCTCACGCGCGAGCCGGTTCCCGGCTCGGACGAGCGCGCGCGGCTCGACGCGCTGCTGGCCGACCGCCCGGACGCGGTCGTCGTCCACACCGGGTTCCCGGGCGCCGTGGCGCAGTGGTTCGGCCCCGGTGCCGGCTCCGCGACGCCCGGGCTGCCCGACGACGCCGCGCGACAGGTCGTCGTGGTCGCGTGCGGGACGGGGCGGGCGAACGCGCGCGCCGCCGTCGCGCTCCTCACCGGGACGCAGGGCACCGCCACGGGTGCCGTCCCCGGCGACGCCACCGAGGAGGAGGACCGATGATCGTCCTCGGGCTGTCCTCCGGCACGTCGGTCGACGCGATCGACGCGGCCGCTGCCGACCTCACGCTCGGCGACGACGGGGTGCTGCGCATGCGGCCCCTCGGCCACACCGAGTACGCGTGGCCGCGTGCCCTGCGCGAGCGCATCCTCAAGGCCCTGCCGCCCGCAGCGGTCGACGTGGCCGAGGTCGCGCAGCTCGACACCCTCATCGGCCAGGAGCTCGGCCGCGCGGGCCGCCGCGCGATCGACGACGTCGCCGGCGGCGACGTCGACCTCGTCGCGTCGCACGGGCAGACGATCTACCACTGGGTCGTCGGCGCGCGGGCGCGGGGCACGCTCCAGCTCGGGAACGCCGCGTGGGTCGCCGAGCACGTCAAGCGCCCCGTCATCAGCGACTTCCGTGTCGCCGACGTCGCCGCGGGCGGCCACGGCGCCCCCCTCGTCAGCGTGCTCGACGCGCTGTGGCTCGGGCGCGACGACGCCGTGGGTGCGAGCGGTGCGCCGGGCTCCGGGCTCACCGCCGCGCTGAACATCGGCGGGATCGCGAACGTGTCGCTCGTCGGGCGCGTCGACGACCCGGTCACGGGCTGGGACACCGGGCCGGGCAACTGCCTGCTCGACGTCGCGGTCGCGGCGATCACCGACGGCCGCCTCGCGTACGACAAGGACGGCGAGCTCGCCGCGCAGGGCACCGTCGACCCCGTCGCGCTCGCCGCGCTGCTCGACGACCCGTACTTCGCCGCCCCCGCGCCCAAGTCGACCGGGCGCGAGCTCTTCGACTCCACGTACACCGCACGCCGTCTCGCGTCGGTGCGGCCCGACCTCACCGGCCCCGACCTCGTCGCGACGCTCACCGAGGTCACCGCCGTGAGCGTGGCCGACGCGCTCGCCGGGCGCGACGTGCGCCGCGTCGTCGCGTCGGGCGGCGGGGCCCGCAACCCGGTGCTGCTCGACCGTCTGCGCGTCGCGCTCGCCGCGCGCGTGCCGCACGCGTGCGACGTCGTGACGTCCGACGCGCTCGGGCTGCCCGTGGACGCGAAGGAGGCGTACCTCTTCGCGCTCCTCGGCTTCCTCTCGGCGCACGGCCTGCCGGGCACGGCGGCGGGCGAGCACCGCCGTCGGGCGACCGGCGCCCGCCGCGCCGTGGTCCTCGGCTCGCTCACCCCGCCCACGCCGGTGCCGTGGCCCGCCGCGAGCGGGCCCGTGCGCCGTCTGGCGCTCGCCAACACTCCGCACGGGCTGCAGCCAGGCCCGCGCACCAAGGGCCCGCTGTCGGACCCGACGAAGGGAAGCACCCGATGACCGACCCGACCGTCGCCACAGAGGCCGCCTCGCGACCCGCCCCGAGCGCGGACCCGAGCGCCGACCCGAGCGCCGACGAGTGGCAGGAGCTCGTGCGCCTGGCCTCGCCGACCGAGGAGCGCAACCCGCGCACGACCGACGTCGACCTGCTGCCGACCGCGGACGTCGTCGGGCTCATCACGGACGAGGACGCGGGCGTCGCGGACGCCGTGCGGGCGCAGCGCGACCGCATCGCGGAGGCCGTCGACCTCGCGGTCGCGGCACTGCGGGCGGGAGGGCGCGTGCACTACGCGGGCTCCGGGACGTCGGGACGTCTCGGCGTGCTCGACGCGGTCGAGCTCCTGCCGACCTACGGCGTGGGGGAGGAGTGGTTCGTCGCGCACCTCGCCGGGGGCGTCGGCGCGATGATGCTCGCGGTCGAGGGAGCCGAGGACGACGTGTCGCTCGGACGGGCGGACGTCGACGCGGTCGGTCCGGACGACGTCGTCGTCGGGCTCGCCGCGAGCGGCCGCACGCCGTACGTGCGCGGGGCGCTCGACGTCGCGCGCGAGCGCGGCGCGCGGACCGTGCTCGTCTCGGCCAACCCGGACGCCCCGCTCGCGGCGGGCGTCGACGTCGCGATCCTCGTCGACACGGGTCCCGAGGTCGTGACGGGCTCGACGCGCATGAAGGCCGCGACTGCGCAGAAGCTCGTGCTCAACACGTTCTCCACCGCGACGATGATCCGACTCGGCAAGACGTACTCGAACCTCATGATCGACGTGCGCCCGACGAACCAGAAGCTGCGCGCCCGCATCGTCCGGATGCTCGTGCAGGCGACGGGCCTCGGCGCCCCGGAGTGCGAGGAGGTGCTGCACGCGGCCGACGGCGAGGTGCACGTCGCGCTCGTCATGCTCCTCGCGGGCGTGGACGTGGACGCGGCGCGCGCCGCGCTCGGCGGTGACGGCACCGCGGGAGTCCGCGACGCGCTCGCCCGGCTGGGCGCCCTCCCCGCGAGGTAGTACCCCGGTCTGCCGAGGTAGAACTCTGGTCGGAACCGCAGTTCTCCCTCGGCGGACCAGAGTTCTACCTCGGCGGAGTGAGGCGGGGGCCGAAGACGGCGGTGCCGACCCGGACGATCGTCGCGCCCTCGGCGATCGCGAGCTCGAGGTCGCCGCTCATGCCCATGGAGAGCTCGCGCGCGTCCGCGGTGCCCGGCGCTCCCGAGCGCACGACGGCGTCGCGCACCCCGCGCAGCCGGGCGAAGCCCGCGCGGACCACGGCCTCGTCGGGGGAGTGCGCGCCGATCGTCATGAACCCCGACAGGCGCAGCCCGTCGAGCGCGGCGACGGCGGTCGCGAGGGCGGGGGCGTCGTCGGGGGCCGCGCCGGACTTGGTCCCCTCGCCCGAGACGTTGACCTGGACCAGCACGTCGAGCACGCGGCCGTCGCGGACGGCGCGTGCGGACAGCGCCTGGGCGAGGGAGAGCGAGTCCACGCTCTCGACGCCCGTGGCCGTCGCGAGGACCTGGTTGACCTTGTTGCGCTGCAGGTGCCCGATCATGTGGACGGCGACGCGCCCCGCGGACACGAGGTCGGCGATGTCGGGCGCCTTCGCGACGAGCTCCTGCACGCGGTTCTCGCCGATCAGGTCCGCGCCCGCCTCGACCACCGCGCGCACGGCGTTCGCGGGTTGCGTCTTCGTCGCCACGAGCAGCCGCACGTCCGACGGCGCACGCCCCGCCGCGCGCGCGGCGTCGTCCACCCGGGTCCGCACCCGGGCGAGGTTCTGCGCGATCTGCGCGGGCAGCACGGACGACGGCTCGGGGTGGGGCATGCGGTCAGTCTAGGTCGGGCGGACCGCCGAGGATCCGGGTCGTCTCAGGGTGGTCCCGGATCGGCAGCGGCGGCCCGATCGGCGAGAATGGTGACGAAAGGACGGTGCCGTGAAGACACTGCTCAACATCATCTGGCTCGTGTTCGCCGGGCTGTGGCTCGCCCTGGGCTACGTCCTGGCGGGCATCATCTGCTGCATCCTCATCGTGACGATCCCGTTCGGCATCGCGTCGTTCCGCATCGCGGGGTACGCGCTGTGGCCGTTCGGTCGCACGGTCGTGGACAAGCCGACCGCCGGCGCGTGGTCGACGATCGGGAACGTCATCTGGGTGGTCGTCGCCGGGATCTGGCTCGCGATCGGGCACGTGGTCACAGCGATCCCGCTCTTCGTGTCGATCATCGGCATCCCGCTCGGGATCGCGAACCTCAAGATGATCCCGGTCTCGCTCCTGCCGCTCGGCAAGGACATCGTCCCGACCGACGCCCCGTACACCGCCTACCAGCGCTGACGAACGCGAGGGAGAACTCGGGTCTCGCGAGGGAGAACGCTGGTACCGACCAGGGTTCTCCCTCGCAGGACCAGCGTTCTCCCTCGGCGGACCGGGGTGCTATCTCGCGATCGGGGCGGCGGTGCCGGTGGTGAGGCGCAGCAGGTCCTGCGGCGCGAGGCCGACGTCGAGGCCTCGGCGCCCGCCCGAGACGTACACCGTGTCGAACGCGAGCGCGGTGTCGTCGAGGAACGTGCGGTGGCGCTGCTTCTGGCCCAGGGGCGAGATGCCGCCGACGACGTAGCCCGTCGCGCGCTCGGCCGCGGCGGGATCGGCCATGGTCGCCTTCTTGCCGCCCGCCGCCTTGGCGAGCGCCTTGAGGTCGAGCTGGCGGTCGACCGGCACGATCCCGACGACGAGCGCTCCGCCGTCGACCACGGCGAGCAGCGTCTTGAACACCCGCTCCGCGGGCACCCCGATCGCGGCCGCGGCCTCGAGGCCGTAGGACAGGTCGCTCGACGGGTCGTGCTCGTAGGGGTGCAGCGTGTGGGCGACGCCCTCGCGCTCGAGGAGCACGACCGCGGGCGTGCCGGCGTGCGCGGACGACTTCGACTTCTTGGCCACGGGCCGATTCTGCCGCAGCGCCGCGCCACACGGTGCCGTCGAGCAGCGAGCCGATCGCGTAGGTCACGGCCATCGCGACCGCGCCGCCGACGACGGTCCGGACAGGGGGCCACGGTAGGACCGTCGTCCCGCGCCCGGCGGCGGAGCGAGCAGCCCCGGCGCGTCGAAAAGAGCGTGCCCGGCACCGGACCGGTGGTGTCTGATCGACCCATGGCGATCGAGACGAGCACGCCGGGCGTCGACGACCTCGGTGAGGTCCTGGACGCGCTGCGCACGTGGCAGCAGGACGCGGCACCGCTGCAGCTGCACCCGGGCGACGTGGGCTGGTTCTGGCGGTTCGGTGCCGGTGCGACCGCGGACGCGCTGCGCACGTGGCGTCGCGACGGTCGGGACCTCGCCGTCGGGCTGCTCGACGGCCCGGACCTGCTCCGGCTGGGGATCGCGCCGGACCTGCTGCACGACGAGGAGCTCGCGCGCCGGATCGCGGACGACGCCACACGGCCCGAGCGCGGCGTGCTGGGAGAGGGCGCGGCGTCGGTGGAGGCACCCGTGGGTGCGCTCGTCGACGGATACCTGGCCGAGGCGGGCTGGGGCCTCGACGAGCCGTGGGCGCTGCTGCGGCGCGACCTCGCCGAACCGGTCGAGGTACCGGACGTGCGCGTGCGGGTCGTCGGGCCGGAGGAGGCGGCCTCCTGGGCCGAGGTGCTGCGCTCGTCGTTCGGCGGGACCACGGCCGCGC
The DNA here is from genome assembly GCF_009708005.2 of Cellulosimicrobium protaetiae. NCBI lineage: Bacteria > Bacillati > Actinomycetota > Actinomycetes > Micrococcales > Promicromonosporaceae > Cellulosimicrobium > Cellulosimicrobium protaetiae. Next base: position 2,131,607 of record NZ_CP052757.1, read on the forward strand.
CGGAGCGCTGGCACGCCCTCGCGACCGGGCTGCCGTACGCCGACGCGCGGTGCCTCGTCGTGCACGACGACCGGGCCGCCGTCGGCAGGACGGCCGGCGACCCCGGGACGGCGCCCGCGTCGGGGCCTGCGGTGGCCGTCGTCGGGGTGTGGTCGGCCGGTCCGGGGCGACCCGGGCTGATCGAGCCCATGGGGGTGCACGCCGACCACCGAGGTCGTGGCCTCGGCCGGGCGGTCACGCTCGCCGGGCTGGCGGCGCTCCGTGGGCTGGGCGCGTCGAGCGCGCTCGTCGCGACGGCCGCGGACAACGTGGGAGGCGTCGCCACGTACGTCTCTGCGGGCTTCGTCCACCTGCCCGAGCGGCGCGACCGGCGCCGCGACGCCGACTGACGCGGAGACACGGGACGGCCGGGCCCGCCGACCGGGAGGCACGTCCCCGCCGCGCCCGCGCGAGACCGTTGACGCCGGCCGGTGCGCGTCGCCTACGCTGCACGACGTGACGCAGGGGAACTTCACGGACGACCGACCGACCACACGCGCGGAGCGCTACGAGCACGGGCGGGGGGTGTTCGGCTCCGTCAACGAGACGGCGGGCGCCGTCCTCGCCGAGGCGCTCGCGGACGTCTCGCCCGAGCTCGAGCACCAGATCTCGGCATGGGCCTACGGCGAGATCTACGCGCGCCCGCACCTGGAGCCGCGGGACCGGCAGCTCGTCACGCTGGGGATGCTCAGCGCCCTCGGCGGGTGCGAGCCGCAGCTCGAGATCCACGTCCGTACCGCGCTCGACGTGGGCCTCACGCCGGCCGAGATCGTCGAGGCGATCCTGCAGTCCGCGGTCTACTGCGGGTTCCCTCGCGCGCTCAACTCGACCGCCGTCGCGAAGCAGGTCTTCGCCGAGCGGGGGCTGCTGCCGGTCGCGTGACCGGTGGCGGCCCGCCCTACAGCGGGCCGACCGCGAGCACGGTCACGACCGGCTCGCCCGCCTCGTCGCTCGCCGCGAGGTCGACGCTCGCCGTGATCGCCCAGTCGTGGTCGCCCGCCGGGTCGTCGAGCACCTGCCGCACGAGCCACGTGCCCGCGGGGACGACCCCGCCCGGGGCGTGCTCCGCCGTCGGGCCCTCGTGGCCGGCCGGAACCTCCGCGCCGGCCTCGACGACCTGGAACAGCGCGGCGGCACGGGCCCCCGGGCCGATGCCGATCGCGTCGTCGCCCTGGTCCTCGAACAGCGGGTCGAGCGCGTCGCCCCACGCGTCCGCGTCCCAGCCCGCGCCGCCGTCGAGCGCCCCGAGCGCGCGGTAGTCCTCGCGGGACGCGAGCTCGACGCGGCGGAACAGCGCGTTGCGCACGAGGCGCCGGAACGAGCGCGGGTTGCCCGTGACCGGGCGCGTCGGCGCCTCCGCGCCCGCGCCCGAGAGCGGGCCGTCGCCGACCTCGGTGTCCGCGTCGTCGTCGACCGGGTGCGCGAGGCGCTCCCACTCGTCGAGGAGCGACGAGTCGACGCCGCGCACGAGCTCGCCGAGCCACTCGACGATCTCCTGCACCTCCTCGGTGCGGTGCTCCTCCGGGACGACCTGCCGCAGCGCGCGGTAGGCGTCCGCGAGGTACCGCAGCACGACGCCCTCGGTGCGCTCGAGGCCGTAGACGGACACGAACTCGGCGAACGTCATGGCGCGCTCGACCATGTCGCGGACCACGGACTTGGGGGAGAGCTCGGCGTCCGCGACCCACGGGTTCGACCGCTTGTACATCGCGAACGCGGGCGCGAGCAGCTCCTCGAGCGGCTTGGGCCACGTGATCTCCTCGAGCAGCGCCATGCGCTCCTCGTACTCGTAGCCCTCGGCCTTCATCGCGGCGACGGCCTCGCCCTTGGCGGCGTTCTGCTGCGCGTAGAGGACCTGGCGCGGGTCGTCGAGGGTCGCCTCGATGACGGAGACGACGTCGAGAGCGTGGGTCGCGCCCTCGACGTCGAGCAGGTCCAGGGCCGCGAGCGCGAACGGCGAGAGCGGCTGGTTGAGCGCGAACTCGCGCGGCAGGTCGCCGACGAGCCGCACGCTCGGGCGGTAGCCCTGCGGGCGCGACGGGTCCTCGACGCGCACGCGCTCGACGATCCCCGCCACGCGGAGCGAGCGGTAGATGCGCAGCGTCTGGCGCACGTGCTCGCGGCGCTGGGTGTCGGTGTCGTGGTTCGCGAGCAGCAGGTGCCGCATCGCCTCGACGGGGTCGCGGCGGGGGTCGGCGGGGTCGACGTGCCCACGGCCGTGCTGCGCCGTGCGCGCGAGCACGTTGAGCACCATCGCGTGGGTCACGGTGAAGTGGCTGGTCAGGGGCTCGGGCTCGGCGTCGCGCAGGCGCTCGAACGTCGCGTCGGTCCAGTTGACCGAGCCCTGCGGGGCCTTCTTGCGGACGATCTTCTTGAGCTTCTTCGGGTCGTCGCCCGCCTTGGCGAGCATCTTGCGGTTCTCGATGACGTGGTCGGGCGCCATGACGAGGACCTCGCCGACCGTGTCGTACCCGGCCCGGCCAGCGCGGCCGGCGATCTGGTGGAACTCGCGCGCCGTGAGGTGGCGCATGCGCTCGCCGTCGAACTTCACGAGGCTCGTGAGCAGCACGGTGCGGATGGGCACGTTGATGCCGACGCCGAGCGTGTCCGTGCCGCACACGACCTTGAGCAGACCGGCCTGCGTCAGGCGCTCGACGACGCGCCGGTACTTGGGGAGCATGCCCGCGTGGTGCACGCCGACGCCGTGCCGCAGGAACTTGCTCAGCGTCTTGCCGAACCCGGTGCCGAAGCGGAAGTCGCCGAGCTCTGCGGCGATCGCCTCCTTCTCGGACTTCGTCGCGACGTTCATCGACAGCAACGACTGCGCGCGCTCGACGGCGTCCTTCTGCGTGAAGTGCACGACGTACACGGGCGCGCGGCGGGTGCTGACGAGCTCCTCGATGACCTCGGTGAGCGGCTCGACGACGTAGCTGAAGTGCAGCGGGACCGGCCGCTGGGCGGTGGTCACCTCGGCGACGGGACGGCCCGTGCGCTCCTCGAGCTCCTCGACGAACCGGGTCGTGTCGCCGAGCGTCGCGGACATGAGCAGGAACTGGGTGTTCGGGAGCTCGAGCAGGGGCACCTGCCACGCCCAGCCGCGCTGCGGGTCGGCGTAGAAGTGGAACTCGTCCATGACGACCTGGGAGATCGCGTCCTCGCCGTCGGACCCGGCGTCCCCGCCGCCGCGGCGCAGCGCGATGTTCGCGAGGATCTCCGCCGTGCAGCAGATGATCGGGGCGTCGGGGTTCACCGCGGAGTCGCCCGTCGTCATGCCGACGTTCTTGGACCCGAACGCCGCCACGAGCGCGAAGAACTTCTCGCTGACGAGCGCCTTGAGCGGGGCCGTGTAGTACGTGCGGCCGCCGCGGCCCGACCGGTGCGCGGCGAGCGCCGCGAACTGCGCGCCCATCGCGACGAGCGACTTCCCCGAGCCGGTGGGCGTCGACAGGATGACGTGCGAGCCCGTGACCAGCTCGATGAGCGCCTCGCTCTGGTGCGGGTACAGCTCCAGACCCTGTTCCGTCGCCCAGGTGGTGAACCCCTCGTAGAGCGCGTCCGGGTCGGGGGCCTTGCCCGTCGGTGCGGGCACGTGCGCGAGGAGAGCCGGGGTGCGGCCGGTCGTGGTGGTCACGGCACGAGTCTGTCAGGTGTCGCGCGCCCCGGGTGTCGGTCCGTCGCGCGGCGTTCGCTCCACGCGCGGTCCCGCGCCGCACCCGGCGTCGCCGCTGACCAGAGGTTGCCGAACCCGGGTTGCTCCCCGGTTCGCCGTCGAACTGGGGGACAACCCCGGGTTCGGCAGCTCGGCAGATCGGGGCGAGGGGGTTGATAGCGCTGTCAACGTGTGCGAGGGTATGCGGCGGGACCGGCGTCGAGGCTGGGCCCGGCCTCCGAGTCATCGATGACCACCGACCCCACGCCGCCGTGGGACCAAGGGGAGCACCACATGCGGATAGACAGCGCTGTCAACGCTGATCGCGATCCATTCCCGGCACGTACCGGACCGTCACTCTCTCGCCCGTCGCGTGCCAGCGGACGTCGGCGACGCGCGGGCGCCGTCGTCGCGCTGGCCACCGCGGCGAGCCTCGCGCTCCCGCTGGCTGCGTACGCGGCGCCCGGGCTCGCGGCGTCGCCCACGACCGCCGCCGGGACGGAGGCAGCGACGAGGTCCGATGTCGCCGCTGCCGCCGTCGACGGCCCGCTGGTCGACTACGTCAACCCTTTCATCGGGACCAAGGACGACGGCAACACCTACCCGGGGGCGGCCGTTCCGTTCGGCATGGTGCAGCTCTCGCCGGACAACGGGCACAACGTCGGCTACGACTACGACCGCACGTCGGTCCGCGGGTTCTCGCTCGTGCACCTGTCCGGCGTCGGTTGCGGCCTCGGCGGCCCGCTCCCGACTCTGCCGACGACGGGCGCGATCACCTCGACCGACTACGGCCAGTACGCCCTCGGCTTCTCCCACGACGACGAGGAGGCCTCGCCCGGCTACTACCGCGTGGGTCTCCAGGCACCCGCGGGCACGATCGAGGCCGAGCTCACCGCGACCGCGCGCACGGGCGTCCAGCGCTACACGTTCCCCGCGACGGCGCAGGCGAACGTCCTGCTCAACGCCGGCCAGGCGCTCAACCGGGTCACGGAGTCGGACGTGCGCGTCGTCGACGACCGCACGGTCGAGACCCGGATCACCGTGCGCGGGTTCTGCCAGGACACCGAACCGCAGACGATCTGGACCCGCACGACCTTCGACCGCCCCTTCGTCGCGCACGGCACGTGGGACGGCGCGACCGTCACCGCGGGCTCGGACGCCGCGTCCGGCGGCGAGGGGCGCCGTGGTGCGTACGTCACGTTCGACACCACGGGCGGCGACCTCGACGTCGAGGCCGTCACCGCGATGAGCTACGTGGGTGCCGACGGCGCCGCGGCGAACCTTGCCGCGGAGGCGGGGACGTTCGACGCCGTGCACGACGCCGCGCGCGCGGCCTGGGAGGCGCGGCTCGGCCTCGTGCAGGTCGCGCAGGGGGCCGAGGACGACCTGCGCACGTTCTACTCCTCGCTCTACCGCAGCTTCCTCGCGCCGAACGTCGGCTCCGACGTCGACGGGCGCTACCGCGGCTGGGACCAGGAGGTCCACGCCGCCGAACCGGACTTCACCTACTACCAGAACTACTCGCTCTGGGACACGTACCGCACGCAGCAGCAGCTCCTGTACCTGCTCGCGCCCGACGAGTCGGCCGACATGGCGCTCTCGCTCGTGCGCCAGGGCCAGCAGGGCGGCTGGCTGCCGCGCTGGGGGTACGGCACGGTCGAGACGAACATCATGACCGGCGACCCGGCCACGCCGTTCCTCGTCAGCGCGTGGCGTCAGGGCCTGCTCGCGGGCCACGAGGAGGAGGCGTACGCCGTCCTGCAGCAGAACGCCGACGGCGTCCCACCCGCGGACTCGCCGTTCAACGGGCGTGCGGCGAACGTCGAGTACCTGCGCGACGGGTTCGTCCCGCACGAGCCGGCGCGCTCCGGCAAGCCGGGCGACTACGACCTCCAGCACGGCGCCTCGGCGACCATGGAGTACGCCCTCGCCGACGCGATGCTCTCGACGATGGCGCGCGGCCTCGGCCACGACGAGGACGCCGACCGGTACGCAGCCCGCGGCCAGAGCTACCGCAACGTGTTCGACCCGCGCACGGACAACTTCCGGGCGCGCAACGCCGACGGGTTCTTCGTGGGCGACGCGGACCCTGCGCACTCGGACGGGTTCCACGAGGGCACCGCGGTGCAGTACCAGTGGCTCGTGCCGCAGGACGTGCCGGGCCTGTTCGACCTCATGGGCGGGACCGACGCCGCGATCGAGCGCCTCGACGCGTTCTTCGCGTACGACGAGCTCGTCGCCGACCCCGCGCGCGTCGCGAGCGAGGTCTGGGTCAACGGCACGTACGACTACTACGGCTGGGAGACCTACAACCCCAACAACGAGCCGAACCTCCACGCGCCGTACGTCTACCTGTGGACCGGGCAGCCCTGGAAGACGACGGACGTCGTGCGCGCCGCGTCGACGCTGTTCACCGACGGCCCCGACGGCGTCACGGGCAACGACGACCTCGGCACGATGTCCGCGTGGCACGTGCTGTCGTCGATCGGCGTGTACCCGATCGTGCCGGGCACCGACCTGTGGGGTCTGACGACCCCGCTCTTCGACGACGTGACGATCACGCTCGACCCCGAGGTCTTCGGCCGCGACACGCTGCACCTCACCGCCGACGGTGTCGCGCCCGACGCGCACTACACGCAGTCCGTCTCGCTCGGCGGCGAGCCGCTCGCCCGTGCCTGGGTCACGGGCGACGAGCTCACCGCCGCGGGCACGCTCGACGTCGCGGTCGGCTCCGAGCCGTCCGCGTGGGCGACCGACCCCGCGGCCTCGCCGGGCGCCGTCGTGCCCGCGGACGGCACGGTCGAGCGCCTGTTCGTCGGGGCGACGCCGCGGCAGCCGGTCCTCGCGCCGGGCGGGCAGACCGACGTCGCCGTCCAGGTCGTCGCGCAGGGCGTGGGGACCTCGACGGGGACGCTCGAGGTCACGTCCGACGGCGCCGTGACGGCGACGACCGACCTCGCTGAGTGGACCGCCGAGTCCGACGGCCTGCCGGCCACGGTCGAGGGGACGGTCACCCTTGCCGCGGCGGCGGACGCCGAGCCGGGCGTGCACACCGTGCGGCTCGTCGTGCACGACGCCGCAGGGACCGAAGCGGTGCGTGAGATCTCGGTCGTCGTGTCCGGGGAGTCGTGGATCGCGGGCGCGTTCGACAACGTCGGCATCGGCGATGCCGGGGCGGCCAACGCGAACCTCGACGGGTCCGGCGCGTACCTCCTGCGCGACCTGCTCGCCGACCTCGGCGTGGTCCAGGGCCTCGAGCTGACCGTCCCGGGCACCGACCTGACCTACCTGCTCGGCGCCGCACCCGCTGGCGAGCCCGACAACGTCGCGGCGAACGGCCAGGTGCTCGAGGTGCCCGAGGCGCAGCGCGGCACGCGCACGCTCTCGGTCGTCGGGACGGCGACCCACGGCACGCAGCGCGGCGACCTCGTGCTCGGGTTCGCTGACGGGACGAGCCAGACGGCCCAGGTCGCCCTGAGCGACTGGTGCACGGGCTCGCCCGAGCCCAGCAACATCCTCGTCGCCAAGCCGGGCGCACGGGGCAACGGGACCGGGACAGACAGGTTCGGCTGCGGGCTCTACGCCACCGCGCCCGTCACCGTGCCCGAGGGCAAGGTGCTGACGAGCCTCACCCTGCCGCGCAACACGCGGTTCCACGTGTTCGCGGTCGCGACCGACGCGGCCGGGGTCGTCCCCGCGCCCCAGGTCGAGGTCACGACGCAGGCCCGCTGCCTCGGCGGCAAGGCCTTCGTCGCGGTGCGCGCGCTCAACACCGGCGAGCAGCCCGCCGCGATCGAGCTCGCGACCCCGTACGGCTCGAAGGTCTTCGCCGAGGTCGCGCCCGGGGCGAACGCCTACCAGTCGTTCGCCACGCGCGCTTCCGCCGTCGAGGCGGGCGAGGTCACGGTGACCGTGACGACGCCCGACGGCGAGCCCCAGCAGGTCACGGCCGCGTACGACGCCGTCGCCTGCTCCTGATCGACGGTGGTGCGGGGCCGTACGGTCCCGCACCACCGTCCTCCATGTGCGTTCTGCCCGCTGCTCCTGACCGACGACGTACCGGCGCGACGGCCGTAGGAGCACGACTGCCGTACCTGCACGAGCGGTGTCACCGACCACGCCCAGCACGACGACAACGACGAGAGGGACGACCCATGACCGGTACGACGACGTACCCGGCCCCGCGACCCCGCGACCGCCGGACCACCGCGCCGCTCGCCCTGCTGGCGGCGCTCACGACGCTCGCGCTCGTGCTCGCCGCGGCGCTCCAGGCGCCGGCGGCGCGCGCCGCGGAGGCGTTCACACCGACCGAGGTGGTCGGCGCCGGCACGACCTGGCGCTTTCTGGACGACAACACCGACCCGGCCGCGGGTGCCGCCGACCGGACCGCGTGGGCGGACCCGGCGTTCGACGACGCGGCGTGGAAGACCGGCACGCCGGGCTTCGGCGCGGTCAACGGGACCGCGAGCGGCTTCGGCGGCGGCAACATCATCACGACGCTGCTGAGCTACTGGATCACCCAGACGCCCAAGGTCGTCGTGCCCGCGTACTTCTTCCGCACGACCGTGACCCTCGACGGGGCCACGCTCGACGAGATCACCGGCCTGCGCGGCACGCTCGTCTACGACGACTCCGCCACCGTGTACGTCAACGGCGAGCGCGTCGCGGGCTGGGGCGACTCGATGATCACCCGGAACCTCCAGTACCAGGACAAGGCGGGCGCGACCGCGCCGCTGCGCGAGACCCTCGTCATCCCGGCCGACGTGCTCGTCCCGGGCGAGAACACGATCGCGGTCGAGATCCACCAGTGCAACGAGACGAGCTCGGACGTCTTCTTCTCCCTCGCGCTCTCCACCACCGACGACCCGTCGATGCCGTTCCCGCAGGACGTCCTCGACCGGACCTACGCGTCCGACGCGACGCCGTCGGCCCCGGGCGGGCAGGACTGGTTCACCTGGACGCTGCGCGGGTTCGCCGACCTGCGGGCGAACCACCCCGAGATCCTCTCGCCCAACGAGCCCGGCCAGCCCACGAGCGCCAACGACCTCGGCTCGCTCGCGCGCAACAACGCGTACGTCGCCGGCGACGCGCAGGTGCAGCGTGCCCTGACCGACGGGCGCGGCTCGGCGTACGAGACCATGGCGGACGCGCTCGGCAGCGAGCTGGGGCCGATCTACCGCGACGCGCTCGCCGACGGCCGCCTCCCCAAGACGAAGGCCCTGCTGTCCGGGCGCGTCGAGAAGTCGGTCGGCAACCACGAGCCCGCGAAGGCGGCGTACGACTACAAGCGGCCGTTCGTCAGGTTCGGCTTCACGTCCGCGGGAGGCCACGTCAACGCGTTCGAGACCTCCGGCAGCTACGAAGGGCTCCGCAACAACGGCTCGTTCCCCAGCGGGCACACCAACCACGGCTACGCGCAGGGCACCGTGCTCGCCACCCTCCTGCCAGAGCTCGCGCCGCAGATCCTCGCGCGCGCGTCCGAGTACGGCGACAACCGCCTCGTGCTCGGCTTCCACTACCCGCTCGACGTCATGGGCGGGCGCATGGCCGGGCAGAACATCGCACAGCTCCGGTGGTCCGACCCCGCGTTCCGCGTGCTCCTCGAGCAGGCCCGGACCGAGCTCGTCACCGTGCTGGAGCGGGCGTGCGGCGACGAGATCGCCGCGTGCGTCCAGGACCAGGTGCCCTACCTCCCCACCGACCAGGCGCTCGCGGTCTACGACCAGCGCCTGACGTACGGGTTCCCGCGGGTCGGCGAGGCGGGCCGCGAGGTCCGGGTGCCCGCCGGCGCCGAGGACCTGCTGCGTACGGCGTTCCCCGACCTCACGGGCGACCAGCGCCGCCTCGTCCTCGCCGCGACCGCGCTCGACTCGGGCTACGCGCTCGACGTCGCGGGCGAGGCCGAGTGGCAGCGACTCGACCTCGCGGCCGCCATGGCGGCGGACGTCGTCGTGAACGCCGACGGCACGCTCACCGTGGACGGCGAGGTCGTCGGCGAGCCGACCGCACCGCTCGTCGACGTCGAGACCTCCGCGCGCTGCCTCGCCGGGGCGCCGTACGTCGCGGTCCGCGCCCGGAACGTGTCCGACGGCGCGCTCGCCGTCGCGCTCGTCACCGGCGCGGGGGAGAAGTCCTTCGCCGCGGTGGCCCCCGGCGCCAACGCGTACCAGTCCTTCGCCGTGCGCGGCGTGGAGACGGGGGCGGACGTGCCCGTGACCGTCACGGCGACCGGCCCGGGCGGCGCGACCCAGGAGGTCGCGCGAGACGTCGCCGTCCCGTCCTGCGGCTGACAGACCGACCCGGGAGGCGCCGAGGGAACGCCTCCCGGGTCATCTCCCTGGCGCCTCACCGACCCGTCGGGCACGCTGGTGCCCCGCCGCGACGACGGAGGCTCAGTGACCGAGGAGTACCAGGGCAGGCCGGCGATCCATGCGGAGACGCCGCAGGAGTGGCGGGCGTGGCTCGCCGAGCACCACGACGACCCCGAGCCCGGGGTGTGGCTGCTCACCTGGCGCCGCGAGAGCGGCCGCGCGACCTACGGGTACGAGCCCTGGATCGAGGAGGCGCTGTCCTACGGCTGGATCGACGGGCAGGCCGCGACGGTCGACGCCGACCGGCACGCGCTGTGGTTCACGCGCCGCCGGCGCGGCAGCCGCTGGACCCGGCTGAGCAAGGAGCGTGTCGCGCGCATCGAGGCGGACGGGCGCATGACCGACGCCGGCCGCGCCGTGGTTGAGGCGGCGAAGGCCGACGGGTCGTGGACGCGGCACGACGACGCCGAGGCGCTCGTCGTGCCCGACGACCTCGCCGTGGCGCTCGCCGAGCGGCCGGGTGCCCGGGAGCACTTCGACGCGTTCACGCCCGGGGTCCGCCGCTCGATCCTCGGCTGGATCGTCGAGGCGAAGCGTCCCGAGACCCGCGCGCGCCGGATCGCGGAGACCGCCGAGCAGGCCGAGCAGGGCGTCGCGGCACACCAGCCGCGCCGCTAGCCCGAACGCTCAGCGCACGACGCCCAGGGCGGCGGCCGTGGCGTCGTCGGCGGGGAAGAACGACTCGATCGCGACCTCGTCGAGCGTGACGTCCCGCGGGGATCCGAACACCGTCATCGTGTAGAGGAACGCGAGCTCGCCCTGCGGGGTCGTCAGGCGCAGCGGCACGACGGCGTCGTTCGCGGGGGAGCGGTCGTCGCGACGACGCTCCTCGTGGGGCAGGTAGCCCTCCACCTCGGCGAGCAGGTCGACGAGCGCGGGGTCGCCCGTGCGGTCGAGCTGGCGGCGCACGCGCCGTCGGACGTGCGCACCCCACTCCGCGAGGTTCGCGATCCGCGGAGCGAGGCCGTCGGGGTGCAGCGTCAGGCGCAGCACGTTCACGGGCGGCTCGCGCAGCCGGTCGGGCACACCGTCGAGGAACGTGCTCGCGGCAGCGTTGGCGGCGAGCAGGTTCCAGCGCCCGTCGACGGCCATCGCGGGGAACGGCTCGTGCCCGGCGAGCACGAGGTCGACGGCGCGGCGGGCCGCCGCGAGCGTCGCGGTCGACAGCGGCGTCTCGCGGTGCCGCGGGGCGTAGCCCGCCGCGAGGTAGACGTCGTTGCGCGCGCGCAGCGGGACGTCGAGCTCGTCGCACAGGCGGTCGATCATGTCCCGGCTGGGCTGCGCCCGGCCCGTCTCCACGAAGCTGACGTGGCGCGCCGAGACGTCGGCGCCCAGCGCGAGGTCGAGCTGCGAGCGCCGACGCCGCACGCGCCACTCGCGCAGCATCGATCCGGCGGGTGCGTCCACGGGAGGCATGGACCCACCCTGCCGCTCCCCGGGGGCCGGGCCAACTACCTCCGAGGTCATCGACACCGTGTCGTGGCCCGGCCGACGGTGGTGCTCCGGCCACCCGCCGGACCGTCACGGCGCCACGGACCAGGCGCCGGCACAGGAGGAACCATGACCGAGACGACGACGCGGACCGCGACGGCGGTCGAGCGCTACCTGGAGTTCTGGAACACGGCGGACGCGGCCGAGCGCGACCGGCTCGCGTGCGACACGTTCTCCCGCGACGTCGAGTACGTCGCACCCGTGACACGCGCCGTGGGGTGCGACGCCGTCCTCGCGTTCGCGACGGAGCTGCTCACGCACGTCGCGCAGCACCGGTTCGAGGCGCGCGCGGAGCCGGACCTGCTCGACGACCGGCTGCGGCTGCGCTGGCGCGCGCTCGCGCCCGACGGGTCGGAGTTCGCGACCGGCACCGACGTCCTGCACGTGCGTCCCGACGGGCTCGTGTCGTCGGTGACGACGTTCCTCGACCGCGCACCCGACGGCTTCGCCACCCACCACTGACGCTGAGTGCATGAAACAGTCGCGGTCGCATCGAGACGACCGCGACTATTTCACGCACTCAGCGGGTTCGGGGGCGTCAGGAGAGGTCCCAGAGCAGGCGGTAGTAGGCGATGCGCTCGGGATCAGGGTCGATGCCGTAGCCCGCGTAGACGTGGCCGTCGTACCCGGGGCCGTAGTTCCACTCGGTGCTCCAGGCGGCGACGGCGAGGTCGGCCCAGCGGTCCGCGACCCCCAGGGAGCCGAGGTCGACGTGCGCGGCGAACGCGCCGTCGTCGTGCAGGAGCGTGTTGGGCACGCACGCGTCGCCGTGGCACACCACGAGGTGCTCGACGGCGGGCAGGTCGTCGAGCCGGGACCTCGCCTCGGCGGCGGTCAGGTCGCGGTGCTCGGGGAACCACCCGTCCGGGCCGTCACCGCGGGCGAGGCGCGCGTCGGCGTCCGCCACGCGATCCTCGACCGCCCAGGTGAACGGGCACGACGCGACCGGCAGCGCGTCGTGCAGCGCCCGCAGCCCGCGCCCGATCGCGACGGCGGCGGTCGCCGGGTCGGCGACCCAGCGCGGCTCGACCGCGGACCGTCCCGGGACGGCGCGCGTGACGATCCAGGCACCGTCGTCGTCGGCGCCCGCGTCGAGGACCTGCGGCACGGGGGAACGGTCCCCTACCCAGGCGAGGCGCTCGGCCTCGCCCGCGAGGTCGATCTCCGGCGTCCCGGCGGGCACCCACTTGGCGTACCGGGCGTCTCCCGTCGACCCGTCGACGGGTTCGAGCCGGAACGTCAGACCGCCGAGCCCGTTGCGCCACACGGGCGTGACGTCGTCGTCGCCCGCGAGCGCGCGGACGGCGCCGGGCACGACGACCGGACCGGTCGGGACGGCGGCGAGCGGGGGGCGTGTCATGCGCGCGATCCTCGCACGACGCCGTCCGACGCATCACGAGCAGACCGTCGCCCTCCCTCCGGACGGGGGCGCGGGACCCCGACGGCGGGAGCACCCCGCCGGTCCCGCGACTGCGGAAGGGAACGACGATGACGACTCTCCTGACGACACTGCCGTCCTGGCCGCGCGTGCGCCGCGGCGCGAACGGGCACCCGGTCCAGACGCTCCAGCACCTGCTGCGGCACCGTGGGCACGAGCTCGCGGTCGACGGGGTGCTCGGGCCTCGTACCGAGGGCGCCGTGCGCGCCTTCCAGGACACGGCGGGGCTCGACGTCGACGGCGTCGCGGGGTCGGCGACCTGGGCCGCGCTCGTCGTGGTCGTGCGCCGGGGGAGCGTCGGCGAGGCCGTGCGCGCCGTGCAGCGCGAGGCGATCGCACGCGACCTGTCCGGCGGACCGGACCCGGTGCTCGACGTCGACGGACAGTTCGACCCGCGCACCGAGGCGTGGGTGCGCGGCTTCCAGGGCGCGCTGCACGCGGGCTTCCCGGAGGTCGCCGTCGACGGTGTCGTCGGGCCCGTGACCTGGCGGTGCCTCGTCAGCGGGATGCTGTCGCACTGACCTCGGGCGCGTCCGGGGCGCTGCCGAGGAGCGCGTCGCAGACCTCGACCAGCCGTGCGCGCAGGGCCGCGCCACGCTCGGCGAACTCGCGTTGGTGGCGCACGTACTCGGCCTTGCCCTCGGGCGTCTCGATCGCGACGGGTTCGAGCCCGTACGCCGACACGTCGTAGGGCGACGCCCGCATGTCGACGACGCGGACGTCGCGCGCGAGCTCGAAGCAGTCGAGCACGAGTTCGCCCGGGACGGCGGGGGAGAGCTTGAGCGCCCACTTGTAGAGGTCCATGGTCGCGTGCAGGCAGCCGGGCTGCTCCATCGCGGGCTGGGTCTCGCGCGTCGGCCGGAGGCGGTTCAGGGGACCGGCCTCGGGCGTGAAGAAGCGGAACGCGTCGAAGTGCGAGCACTGCACGGGGTGGGACTCGACGACGTGGTCCGTGCCCTCGTGCCCGAGGCGTAGCGGGAGCGGGTGCCGGTGGTCGCGACCGGCCTCCCGGTCGCGGTAGACCATCGCCCACTCGTGCAGCCCGAAGCACCCGAACCGGCCGGGCCGCGACGCCGTGGCAGCGAGCAGGGTGCGCAGGTACCGGACGGTGTCGCCGCGGTCGGCGAGGAACGCGTCGGCGTCGAGCACCAGACCCTCCGGTGCCTCGCGGTACCACCGCCACCCGGTGCGCGCGGTGTACGGGTCGGCAGGCTCGTCGTCGGGCCGGGGGGTGCGAGTGGAAGCGGGGCACGGCGGGCGGGCGAGCACGACGCCGGGACCCGGGTGCCAGCGGCGGAGCTGGGCCGGGCGCGTGGGGTAGTAGGTGAAGAGGAAGTCCTCGATCGCGTGCTGCTCGCCCCGCGGCTTGCGCTCCCGCCACCCCGCGGTGAACGCGTCCGCCCGCTCGGCGTGGGCCAGCTCGCGCGCGATCCACTCCTCGACGGCGAGCACGACGGGACCGACGGCGTCGGTCGTCGGGGCGGTCACGGTGGCGGTGCGGGGCACGCTCTCAGGGTACGAGAGCGCGAGCGGGAGCCTGCTCCGGGGACTTCACCCGGGCGGGCATTTTCCCGATGTGGGCAGGACCGGGGAAGAATGCTCGTGAACGTGCTGTGAAGGCCCGGCGCGTCCGTGCGGCCGACCACCTTTCGGCCGCACCCGAACGACCACGACGCGCGGCGAGGCCGCGGAGGAGCACCATGTCGCAGCCGCCCACGGCACCGCAGGACCCGTACCAGTTCGACCCCTACCAGCAGCACGGCGGCGGCCCCACGCAGCAGGCGCCGTCGCACGACGCCTGGGCGCAGGGCGAGGCGCCGACGCAGCCGTACGGCGCGGCCGACGGCGGGTACGGTACCCCGGGCTACGCGGCGGCGCCGGCCCAGGCTCCGTACGGCGCGGGCCAGGCGCCCGCCTACGGCACGGAGCAGCAGGCGTACGGTCAGCAGGCCGGGTACGGCGGCCAGCCCTCCGGCAACCCCGCGCAGCAGCCCTACCCGCAGCCGTACCCGGACCCGGCGCAGCAGGCGTACGGCCAGCCCTACGGCGACCCGGCCCAGCAGCCCTACGGCAGCCCCTACGGGAACGGCTACTCCGCGTACACCGCACCCACCCCGTCCACGAGCACGCTCGCGATCGTCGGGTTCGTCCTGGCGATCCTGGGCTTCCTCGGGAGCTGGATCCCGTTCGTCAACATCTTCGCTGCCCTGCTCGGGATCACGGGCGTCGTGCTCGGGTTCGTCGGGCTGTCCCAGGCGAAGCAGGGCCGGGGCGGCAAGGGCTTCTCGATCGCGGCGATCGTCCTCGGCGTGGTGTCCGTCCTGGTGACGATCCTCATGTGGGTGGTCTTCGTCGTCGCGGCGAACAGCGCCTCGTCGCAGTACGAGCAGTCGCTCTCCGAGATCCAGGAGGACTCCGACCGCGCGTTCGGCGAGGCGACGGACGACGTCCTCGCGAACGACCTCGGCGTGGAGTTCGGGACCTTCGAGGGCACGGCCGACGAGTACGGCTGGGTCGAGTCCGCGCTGCCGGTGACGTTCACGAACACGTCCGACGAGCCCCTCACGTTCGACATCGACATCGACGCGGTCGCGGCCGACGGCACCGTCATCGAGAGCGACTGGGCCTACTCCGAGGTTCTCGAGCCGGGCGCCTCGGAGACGGTCGAGGTCTTCGACATCATCGACGCCGAGAACCTCGAGGCGATGAAGACCGCCACCTTCGAGGTGACGCAGGCGAGCGCGTACTGACGGCGACGGCGCGGAACGGAGCACCGAGCGTGGACGACCCCACGACCTCGCCGGGTCCGGCGTCGTCCGAGCCCGCGTGGGGCACGGCCCCCGGCACGGAGACGGGCGGAGCGAAGGGCGGCCGCGTCCCGCCGGACCCCGAGGAGCCGGGGGCACCACCCGGTCCCGACGAGCACGACCCCGTCCAGGCAGCCACGACGGCGCAGCGCCGGGGGCGGTGGTCGTGGCGCACGGCCGCGCTCGTGGCGGCGACCGCGGGCGTCCTCCTCGTCGTCGCGGTGCTCGCCACGGAGGCGGTGACGGCCCGGCGCGGCTGGGCGCACGTCGGGGGTCTCTATGCGGTCGCGGGCGCGGCGGTGGTCGCGGTCGGTGCGGTCGTGTGGCGGCGCGGCACGCGTGGCGTGGCCGGCGCGACGCGCGCGCTCGTCGCGCTCCTGGCGGGCACCGTGGTGCTCACCGCGTGGGTGACGGTCGACGTCGTGACGGCGGGCGGGCCCGGGTACGGTCCCAGCAGCTCGCTGCGCGGGTACCCCCTGGGTGGCGGCTACGACGAGGGGCCCGAGATCGGGGCTGCCTCGGACCGGGTCTGGTACGGCGATTCCGTGCGGTACGCGGACGGCCTGGTCGTCGCGGTGTCCGCGCCGCAGCCATACACGCCCACGGAGCACACCACGGCGCGCGAGGACGACTTCCCGGACTCGGTCCGGGTGCGCGTGCGCGTCACGAACGGGACCGACCGGGCGGTCGACCCGGGCGGGCTCGACCTGCAGCCCGTCTCGGGCGGCCTCGTCGCCCGCAAGGTGTTCGACTACGCCCCCGACGTGCTGCTCGACCGCCCGGACACGATCGCTCCGGGGACGAGCGCCGAGTGGGACGTCGTGTACAACGTGTACGACCCCGAGGACGTCGCCGTCGGGCTCGAGCCGACCTGGGCGAACTACGCGGTGGCCGTGTTCTCCTGGTGACCCCGTCGTGCTCGGGTGTCACTCCGTGCGGTCGAGGTACTCCTGCGCGAGGCGCTTCGGGGCGCGCGAGAGCCACGCGTCCTGCAGCAGCTCCTCGAGCTCCGGCACGGCGACGAGATCGAGCCGCGCGAGCACGATCGGATAGCCGTCGAAGTGGCTCGTCGTGAGGAACACGGCGGGGTCGTCGCCGAGCAGCGCCGCCTTCTCGCCCTCGTCGGCGACGCGGAACGCGACGGGCGGCTCGGCGGGCGCGGCGTCACCGAGCTCGTCGAGGTCCTTCGCGCGCAGGGGCCGTTCCCAGACGAACAGCTTGCCGTGCACGGTCCACTGCCGCGGACCCTTGAGGTCCGTGTCCGGCAGCACCGCCACGATCCGCTCGACGTCCTCCCACGAGGCCATGCCTCCACGGTAGGCCGCCCGTCGGCGACGGACCACACGACCGGTGGACCGGCTCGGTGCGGCACGTCAGAACGGCGCGACCTTCCCGAGCGGCGGGAAGATCTCGTCGAGCTCGGTCAGGTCCTCGGCCGTGGGAGCCCAGGCGCCCGCGGCGGCGTTCTGGCGCACCTGCTCGGGCTTCGTCGCGCCGGCGATGACGCTCGACACCTGCGGGCGTGACAACAACCACCCGAACGCGACCTGCACCTCGGTGATCCCGCGCACCTGGCAGAACGCGCCGAGGCGCGCGAGCGCCTCCCACGGTGCCGACTCCAGGAGGTGCGGCTTGGTCCTGACGAGGCGGCCGTCGTCGGGCCGCGCTCCGTGCGCGTACTTGCCCGTGAGCAGGCCGTTCGCGAGCGGGAAGTAGGGGAGGATCCCGAGCCCGTACGCGGTGGCGGCGGGCAGCACCTCGAGCTCGGCGGCGCGGTCGACGAGGTTGTACTGGTTCTGCGCGGACACGAAGCGCACCGTCCCGGCCGCGCGGGCGATGAGCTCGGCCTCGGCGATCTGCCACCCCGCGCGGTTCGAGTGCCCGACGTAGAGCACCTTGCCCGCGCGCACCAGGTCGTCGAGCGCCGCGAGCGTCTCGTCGATCGGCGTCCGCGGGTCGGGCGTGTGGAACTGGTAGAGGTCGATCCGGTCGGTGCCGAGACGACGCAGCGAGTCCTCCACGGCGCGCACGACGTAGCGCCGCGACCCGCGCGCGTCGAAGTCGTCGCCCGCGACGCCGCGCATCGACATGCCGAACTTCGTCGCGACCACGGCGTCGTCGCGGCGCGACCCGAGCGCCTGACCGAGCAGCTCCTCGCTGAGCCCCGGGCGGCCGCCGTACGTGTCGGCCGTGTCGAAGAACGTCACGCCCGCATCGAGAGCGGCGTCGACGACGGCGCGCGTGCCCTCGAGCGTCTCGGTCGCGGTGGTCGGGCGACCGAAGTTGTTGCAGCCCAGCCCGACGGCGGAGACGGCCAGACCGGACCGGCCGAGGCGGCGCAGGGCGGGGCGGGGAGCGGTACCGTCGTTCGCAGTCGTCATGCGGCGACCCTACGACGAGGCGCGGGCGCGCGTGACCGCGGACGCGCGCGACGCGACCGTCGCGAAGAGCCGTTCGAGCGGCCCGCGCCCGAGTGCCCAGCGCCAGAGCGTCGCGACCGCGAGGGTGGCGAGCACGAGCGCGAGGAGAGGGCCGTTCGTCGTCTGGTCGTAGGCGTCGTCCCCCCACGCCCACAGCACGACGATCTGCGCCGAGTAGACCGTGAGCGCCGTCGCGCCGACCGCCGCGACCGGGGCGAGCACCCAGCGCCCGACGCGGCCCGCGAAGAGGCACAGCCCCAGCAGCGCGACGGCGAACCCGCCCGACCCCACGACCTCCGGCAGGGTGTCCGTGTGCGGGCCGGCGAGCCACAGGTACGCGCTCGTGGGCCACGGGTCGGACCAGCCGAGCGGCTCGGGCCGGAAGCTGCTCGACCACGCTGCCGCCGCGTCCTCGACGGCCTCGGCCCCGCCGAGCGGCCCGGTCATCGTCGCCGAGACGCCGTAGCCGATCCCCGCCGCGAGCAGCCCGCCGCCCACGAGGCCGACGCGCGTGGCGGTCGACGACAGGTCGGAGCGCCCGATCGCGATCCCGACGAGGACGTAAGCCAT
The DNA here is from genome assembly GCF_009708005.2 of Cellulosimicrobium protaetiae. Lineage (NCBI taxonomy): Bacteria > Bacillati > Actinomycetota > Actinomycetes > Micrococcales > Promicromonosporaceae > Cellulosimicrobium > Cellulosimicrobium protaetiae. The sequence goes on from NZ_CP052757.1 coordinate 2,150,392, forward strand.
CCAGACGACGGCGGGGTAGTGCCCGGACACGAGGAAGTCGGTGAGGGCGCCCGACCCGTCGTCCGGCACGTGCAGCCCGGCACGCGCGAGCACCTCGGGGAGCCAGTACGCGAGCACCGGCCCGACCACGGCGACCGCGCCCGCGAGCACGAGCAGGTCGCGGCGGCGCCAGCGCAGGACGGGCAGGGCGAGCACGAAGTACGCCGCGTAGAAGCCGAGGATGAGCAGCACGCGCGTCCCGAGCAGGTCCAGCAGGCCCACGAGACCGAGGAGCATCACGGCGCGCACGAGGACGCGCGTGCGGGTCTGCAGCGCGGGCAGCCCGTCGAGGGGCGTCCGCCCTCCCGAGACGATCGCGAGCGACACCCCCGCCACGAGCGCGAAGAGGATCGACGACCGCCCGTGGGACAGCGAGAGCCAGCCGGAGACCTCGCCGAAGTCCTCGGAGGTGTACCCGACGTGGGCCGCGAACATCCCGAGGACCGCGATCCCGCGCGCGACGTCGAGGCCCGTGACGCGGCCCGGGCCGCCGAGCAGGAGCGCGGCGTGGCGGCGCGCGAACCCGGGGGAGGGGCGAGCGGGTTCGCCGGGGGCGGGAGTCGTGCCGGTCGCGGCCGTCATGGGGGGATTGTCCGCGCGCGGGCGCGCTCCCACCAGGCCGCCACGCCGGTGCGGACGGGGACGCCGCCCCGGCGCGGACCGCGCGCCCAGAGTGTGAGAACGGGGTCGAGAACGATGCACGTCCGGCCTACGGTGCGGGTATGACCCACACGCCCCACGGTGCCGCCGCGGCCGCCGACCACCACGCCGACGCCCCCACCGGGGCCGGGAGCGACCCCGCGCAGGAGTCCGAGTCGTACACGCACGGGCACCACGAGTCCGTGCTGCGCTCGCACCGGTGGCGCACCGCCGAGAACTCGGCCGGCTTCCTCCTGCCGCACCTGCGCGCGGGCATGAGCGTCCTCGACGTGGGCTGCGGCCCGGCGACGGTCACCGTCGACCTCGCCGACCGCGTGGCCGGGGGACGGGTCGTCGGGGTCGACGCGTCCGAGGCCGTCCTCGAGAGCGCGCGCGAGCTCGCCGCTCAGCGCGGCACCGCGAACATCGCGTTCCAGCACGCGAACGCGTACGAGCTGCCGTTCGCGGACGGCACGTTCGACGTCGTCTACGCGCACCAGCTCCTGCAGCACCTGTCCGACCCGGTCGGTGCCCTGCGGGAGATGAAGCGGGTCGCCAAGCCCGGCGGCCTCGTCGCCGTGCGCGACGCCGACTACGCCGCCATGACCTGGTACCCCGAGTCCCCGGGCCTGACGGAGTGGAACACGCTCTACCACGAGGTGACGCACGCGTACGGGTTCGAGGCCGACGCCGGTCGTCGCCTCTTCTCGTGGGTCCAGGACGCCGGGTTCGACCTCGACGGGATCGAGCCCAGCGCGAGCACGTGGTGCTACGCGACCCCTGCCGACCGCACGTGGTGGGGCGGGCTGTGGGCCGAGCGCTGCGTGGCCTCGAACTTCGCGGTGCAGGCGAAGGAGTCGGCGCTCGCGGACGACGTAGCGCTCGAGCAGCTCGCGCAGGACTGGCTGCGCTGGGCCGAGGAGCCCGCCGGCTGGTTCGCGGTCCTCAACGGTGAGGTCCTCGCCCGGGCGTGACCGGGCGGGCGCTGCTCGCGCCACGGTCCCGCGCGGTCGCGCGGGCGCGGGCCGGATAGCCTGGGCCCGTGCGCATCGCGAGATTCACCACCGGAGACGACCCCCGCTACGCCCTCGTCCAGCAGGAGGGGGACCGCACGTACCTCGCGGTCCTCACGGGCGACCCGCTGTACATGCCCGTCACGCCGACGGGCGAGCGCATCGAGCTGGGCGACGGCGTCCGGCTCCTCGCGCCGGTGATCCCGCGCTCCAAGATCGTCGCCGTGGGACGCAACTACGCGGACCACGCGAAGGAGATGGGCAACGACGTCCCGACGAGCCCGCTGCTGTTCCTCAAGCCGAACACCTCGGTCGTCGGCCCGGACGACCCCATCGTCCTGCCGGACTTCTCGCAGGAGGTCTCCTACGAGGCCGAGCTCGCGATCGTCATCGGCCGGCTCGCCAAGGACGTCTCTCCCGAGGCGGCGCCGGGGTACGTGCTCGGCTACACGGTCGCGAACGACGTCACCGCGCGCGACGCGCAGCGCACCGACGGGCAGTGGGCGCGCGCGAAGGGCTTCGACTCGTCGTGCCCGCTCGGCCCGTGGATCGACACCGACCTCAACCCCGAGGACGTCGGCGTCCGCAGCCGCGTCAACGGCGAGGTGAAGCAGGACGGCCGCACGAGCGACATGATCTTCGACATCCCCTTCCTGGTGTCGTACATCTCCGAGGCGATGACCCTCCTGCCGGGCGACGTCATCCTCACCGGCACGCCCGCGGGCGTGGGCCGGATCGACGTCGGCGACCGCGTCGAGTGCGAGGTCGAGGGGATCGGCGCCCTGAGCAACCCGGTCGTCCGGCGGGCCTGAGCGTGCGACCCGCCCCCGGTCGGACCGTCGCGCGAGGAGCCGGCTGGGGTGCGGTCGTGCCGTGCGCGGTCGTCGTCGTGCTCGTGGTCCTCGCCGTGGTCGCCGGGGGCGTCCCCACCGGGGAGGCGTTGTCGTACGGGATCGTCCTCGCGATCGTCAGCGTCCCGGTCTGCGCCCTCGCGGGCGCTGCGGTCGGCGGGCTGGTCGTCCTCGCGCGGTCGCGACGGCGTGACGTGCCTCGTCCGGCGACGACCGGTGCGCCGTCGGCGAGTGCCGCCCGGGACTGAGACGACCACGCAGGAGAGGCCGGACACCCGGGCGGCGGACGACGTCGGGCAACTACGCTGGGCACCGTGATCCCCGCACCTGGTACCTCGCCCGTCCGCGTCCGCTTCTGCCCGTCCCCGACCGGGACGCCGCACGTCGGGCTCATCCGCACCGCGCTGTTCAACTGGGCGTACGCGCGGCACACCGGCGGCACGTTCGTGTTCCGCATCGAGGACACCGACGCCGCGCGCGACAGCGAGGAGAGCTACCAGCAGCTCCTCGACGCGCTGCGCTGGCTCGGGCTCGACTGGGACGAGGGCGTCGAGGTGGGCGGCCCGCACGAGCCGTACCGGCAGTCGCAGCGCGCGGACATCTACCAGGACGTCATCGCGCGGCTCGTCGAGGGCGGGTACGTGTACGAGTCGTTCTCGACTCCCGAGGAGTCCGACGCGCGCAACGCCGCCGCGGGCGTCAAGACCAAGGGGTACGACAACTTCGACCGCACCCTCACGGACGAGCAGAAGGCGGCGTTCCGCGCCGAGGGCCGCGAGCCGGTGCTGCGCCTGCGCATGCCCGACGAGGACATCACGTTCACGGACCTCGTCCGCGGCGAGATCACGTTCAAGGTGGGCTCGGTCCCGGACTACGCGCTCGTGCGCGGCAACGGCCAGCCGCTCTACACGCTCGTCAACCCCGTCGACGATGCGCTCATGGGGATCACGCACGTGCTGCGCGGCGAGGACCTGCTGTCGTCCACGCCGCGCCAGATCGCGCTGTACCGGGCGCTGCTGGAGATCGGCGTCGCGCAGGTGATGCCGGAGTTCGGCCACCTGCCGTACGTCATGGGCGAGGGCAACAAGAAGCTCTCCAAGCGCGACCCCGAGTCCAACCTGTTCCTGCACCGTGAGCGCGGCTTCACGCCCGAGGGCCTGCTCAACTACCTCGCGCTGCTCGGCTGGTCCATCTCGCCGGACCACGACATCTTCACCGTCACCGAGCTGGTCGAGGCGTTCGACGTCCACGACGTCCTGCCCAACCCGGCGCGTTTCGACCTCAAGAAGGCGGAGGCGATCAACGCGACGCACGTGCGCCTGCTCGCGCCGGAGGACTTTCGCGACCGCCTGGTCCCGTACCTGCACGCGGGCGGCCTCGTCCCCGCGGACTCGTTCGCCGACCTGTCCCCGCGCAACCAGGAGATCCTCACGGCGGCGGCGCCGCTCGTCCAGGAGCGCATGGTGCTGCTCGGGGAGTCGGTCGGGATGCTCGGCTTCCTCTTCACGGCCGACGACGCCCTCACGGTCGAGGACGACGCGCGGGGGGCGCTGCGCGACGACGCGAAGGACATCCTCGCCGCGGCGATCGCCGCGCTCGACGTGCTGCAGGACGACGAGTTCGTCACCGCGGCCATCGAGGAGCGCCTGCGCGACGCGATCGTCGAGGGGATGGGCGTCAAGCCGCGCTTCGCGTTCACGCCGCTGCGCGTCGCGCTCACGGGCCGTCGCGTCTCGCCGCCGCTGTTCGAGTCCATGGAGCTGCTCGGCAAGGGCTCGACCCTGGAGCGCCTCGTGCGCCTGCGGGACGCGCTGTGACGGACCTCGGCGTCTCGGCGACCCCCGCGCCGCTCGAGGGAGTCCTGTTCGACGTCGACGACACGCTCGTCGACACGCGCGCCGCGTTCGCGGAGGCGATCGCCGCCGCGTCGCGGGTCTGGCTCCCGCACCTGCCCGAGGACCGGTACGACGAGGTCCTCGCGCTGTGGCGCTCCGACCCGAACGGCCACTACCGCGCGTACACGCGCGGCGAGATCGACTTCGACGCGCAGCGCATGGCGCGCGCGAACGAGCTCCAGGCGACGTTCGGCGGCGAGCTGCTCGACGACGCCGCGTACGTGGACTGGAAGGACCTCTTCTGGGGCACGTTCGAGGCCTCGTGGACGGGGTTCGAGGACGCGCGCCCGGTCGTGGACGCGCTCGTCGCGGCGGGGGTCCGCGTCGGCTCCCTGACGAACGCGCGCGTCGAGCTCCAGACCCGCAAGCTCGCCGCGGCGGGCCTGCCCGACGTCCCTCTGCTCGTCGGGGTGGACACGCTCGGCTTCGGCAAGCCCGACCCGCGCGTGTTCGCCGAGGCGTGCGCGCGGCTCGGCACCGACCCGGCGCGCACGGCGTACGTCGGCGACGAGCTCGACGTCGACGCGCGCGCCGCGCTGGCGGCCGGGCTGGTCGGCGTCTGGCTCGACCGCCCCGGGACGCGCCGCGGCGGCCCGCACCCCGAGGACCCGACGTCGGCCCGCGCGTCGGGCGTGCACGTGGTCCACGGCCTGGCCGACCTGCCCGCGACGCTCGGCATCACCGTCCCCGCCCCGCTCCCCGCCGCGACCCCCGCACCGAGATAGAACCCCGGTCCGCCGAGAGAGAACCCTGGTACCGCGAGATAGAACCCTGGTACCGCGACACGGGCTCTGGTCATCGACCACGGTTCTACCTCGCGCTACCGCGGTTCTCCCTCGGCGACGCGGCATCAGGTGAGGAGCACGACGCCGACGAGGGCCGTCGTCGTGACGAGGAGCGCCGAGAGCCCGCCGAGGACGAGCGCGCGCCGCCCCGTGCGCAGCAGGTAGGGCACGTCGACGCCCAGCCCGAGCGCGAACATCGCGGCGACGAACGCGAGAGTCGTCGCGGTCGCCAGCGCGACGAGCAGCGGAGCCGGCACGACGCCCAGGCTGCGCAACGCCACAGCGACCACGAACCCGACGACGAACCACGGCACCGGCGCGACCCGCGGCGGGGTCGCGTCCGTCGTCGTGCCCGGAGCGCCAGCGAGGTCCGTGCCGACCGTGGAGCCGACGCGAGCGAGGGCAGCGCGCCGAGCGCCGCGGGCGACGACGACGCCCGCCACGGCGACGAGAGGCGCGAGCAGCGCGACCCGCGCGAGCTTGGCGACCGTGGCGGTCGCGAGCGCGGGGTCCGAGATGGTCCCGGCGGCGGTGACGACCTGCGCGACCTCCTGCACGCTCGCGCCGATCCACAAGCCTGCCTGGTCGTCGGTGAGACCGACCAGCGAGGCGAGCCAGGGGAGCGCGACGATCGCGAGCGTGCCGTAGACGGTGACGAGCGCGAGGGACGCGGCGACTCCGTCGTCGTCCTCGCGGACCTGACCAGGGGTGCGCCCGGGGCCGGCGACGACGCCCTGCATGGCCGAGATCGCCGCGGCCCCGCACACCGAGAACCCGGTCGCGACGAGCAGCGTCGTGACGCGCGGGACGCGCAGGACCCGGCCGAGCGCGAGCGTGCCCGTGAAGGTGACGAGGAGCGTCGTCGTCACGACGACGAGACCCCGCCACCCCAGCGCCAGGACCTCGGGGACCGAGAGCTGGAAGCCGAGCAGCACGACTCCGGTGCGCAGGACGACGCGCGACGTCCAGGCGACCCCGGGCCGGGTCGCCGCGACGGGAGCCGCGCCACGCCGGGTCCCGCCCACCCGGCCGAGGACCGGCGCGACGAGCGCTCCGAGCACGAGCGCGACGACGAGCGGGGACACCGTCGGGACGAGCCGCGCACCGAGCAGCACGACGAGCGTCGCCGCGGCGACCAGCCCGAGCCCGGGGAGCAGCGCACGGGAGCCCGCGGCGCGGCGGGACGTGCTCGTCGTCGCGACGGGTGGCGCGGTGCGGGTCGTGCCGGGTGTGGGAGGGGCCATGCTCACGAGCGTGCTGCGCGCGGCGGCGCCGCGGAAGGGCGATCTTCCTCGCAACCCATAGAGTGGGCCTATGGCACAGTCCTCGCGCGACCGGACCTCGCTCTCCGCGCTCGAGCTGCTCGTCGCGACCGACTCGCACGGCTCGATCAGTGCCGCGGCGCGGGCGCTCGGCGTCGCCCAGCCGACGGCGTCGGCGGGCCTGCGGGCGCTGGAGCGCCGTCTCGGGCTCGACCTCCTCGAGCGCACGACGCGCGGTGCGCGGCTCACCGAGACGGGCCGGGCCACCGCGGCGTGGGCGCGCGAGGTGATCGAGGCCTCCGACCGGTTCGAGACGTCGGTCGCCGCGCTGCGGGACGCCCCGTCCGCCCGGGTGCGGGTCGCGGCGAGCCTCACGGTCGCCGAGTACCTGGCCCCGCGCTGGCTCGCGCGCCTCGCGCTCGAGGGGCCCGGACCGGGCGGGGGAGCACCGGACGTCGAGCTCGTCGTCCGCAACTCGCGCGAGGTCACCGACCTCGTGCTCGACGGCGCTGTCGAGCTGGGCTTCGTCGAGAGCGCGACGCTGCGCCGCGGTCTGCGCAGCCGGACCGTGGCGCACGACCGGCTCGTCGTCGTCGTCGGGCCGGCGCACCGCTGGGCACGGCGGAGCGCGCTGCGCGTCGACGAGCTCCTCACGGGCGGGCTCGTCGTGCGCGAGCGCGGGTCAGGGACCCGCGAGACGCTCGAGCGCGGCCTCGCGGCGGTCGGCGAGCGACTGCCCGACCACCTGCCCTACCTCGGCTCCACGGCGGCCCTCAAGACCGCGGTGCAGCACGGCGGCGCCGTCGCCGTCCTGTCGAGCCTCGCCGTCGCCGACGACGTCGCGCGCGGCGCACTCGTGCGTCTCCCGGTCCCCGGTCTGGAGCTGGACCGTCGGCTGCGCATGGTGTGGAAGGACGGCACGGCGCTCTCCTCGGCCGCGCGGCGCATCGCGGCCGCTGCGGCCGCCTCCTCGGGCTGAGGGGCGCGGTCCGTGCCTCCCTCCGTGCCGGGCCGTGATGGTGCGGGTCAGCGCACCGCCGCGTCCCACCGCCAGCGCGTGCGCTGCGGCCTGTCGGGCAGCTCTTCGCGCCCGGTCGCCCACAGGAGCACAAGGTCCGCGTCCTCGTCGGGTCGAGGTTCGACGTCCGGGAAGAGGCGTGCGAGGACCCGCGGCGCCAGACCCGCGGGGAACGGCACGTGCTCGCCCGCGAGGCCGAGCACCACGTCGTGACCGTGCACGAGGACCTCGGCGACGCCCATCGCCGCAAAACCCTCGGCGTCGGAGGTGCCGTAGGGGTGGTAGGCGCGCGCGGCGACCGGTCGGGTCTCGGCAAGGGTCGCGAGGAGCTCGCCCCCGCCGAGCAGGGCCTCCGCGAGGCCCGCCGTCCCGGCCGCGCGGTCGACGTGCGCGATCTCGTCCTCCCCACGCGGTCCGACGAGCGGCACGTACGCCAGGCGCGGCAGCGCGGCGAGCTGGAGCGCGTAGGCGAGCAGGTCGTCGACGACGTGCTCCGTCGTCGTCCAGCACGACCAGCGGACGGGACCGGCCTGCCGGTCGAACGCCGCGACCGGGTGCCGCGCGAGGTGGTCCGCGAGCCAGCGCGCCGCCGTGCGGACGTCGTCGCCGGTGACGGCGCCGGCGGCGCCGTCGGGTCGGGCGCTCACGCGCTGCCCGCAGCGAGCGCGTCGGCGCGCCAGCACTCGGCGCGGTACGGCAGGTCCACGTCGGTGCGCCCCGCGAGGGCCGGGTGGGTCGCGACGAGGTCGTCGATCTCGCCGAGCAGCTCCTCGCGGCGCGGCTCGGGAAGTGTCAGGAGGTAGCTGCGCGACGCGGCGAGCGGGCGGAGCGACGACGTCGGCACGCGGTCCGCCCAGGGCACCGTGCGGTGCTCGGGCGCGGAGAAGTGCTGCGGGGAGAGCGCGGGCTCGCGGTAGCTGTGCTCGAGGGTGTCGCCCCGGTGGATGATCTCCGTGAACCGGCCGACCCAGTCGACCGCGTTGTCGCGGACGTTCCACACGATGCCGAGCCGGCCGCTCGGGCGCAGCACGCGCGCGATCTCGGGCTGGGCCGCGGGGGAGAACCAGTGCCATGCCTGGGCGACGAGCACGGCGTCGACGCTCGCGTCGGGGAGGGGGATCTTCTCGGCCGACCCGGGCGCTGCCTGCGCGCCCGGGACGGACTCCGCGAGGCGGGCGCGCATCGCGTCCGAGGGCTCGACGGCGACGACGTCCAGCCCGCGGGCGACGAGCCGCTCGGTGAGCTTCCCGGTGCCCGCGGCGAGGTCGAGGACGCGGCGTGCGCCGGCGGGCAGGAGCCAGTCGACCGCCTCCTCCGGGTAGGAGGGGCGCGTGGACGCGTACTGCGCGGCGCCCTGCTCGAACGACGCGGCGCGGTCGGCGCGCGAGCCGGGGTCGGGGGAGTCTCCTGAGCTCATGCCTCGACGGTGCCAGACGGCGGCCGTGCGAGTCGACCTGTACACGCCCGTCGTGTGCCGTGCTCGTGGTGTGCGGGTCGCATTTGGTCCGCGTCGTCATGTCCGGTAATGTTCTCGGCCGGTGGGACCTCCACGGGAGGGAGCCAGGGGACGAGTCTCGACTCGTCCTGGCGGCGTCCTGACAGTGGTCGGTTACCCCCTTGGGGTATGGTGTAATTGGCAGCACGAGTGATTCTGGTTCACTTAGTCTAGGTTCGAGTCCTGGTACCCCAGCGAAGAGCTCCGGCTCAGATCGAGCGGTCAGAACCGCTCGAAACATGAGGTAGAGTTCTCGACGGAGAAACGGACCGGAAACGGTACGAAGATCCACAGGCCCCCATCGTCTAGCGGCCTAGGACGTCGCCCTCTCACGGCGGTAACACGGGTTCAAATCCCGTTGGGGGTACAGAGAAAGGCCCGGTCACCATCACGGTGACCGGGCCTTTGTCATGTCCGCAGAGGCTTCAGCGGCGCTCGACGCGCGTCGTGGTGCCGGTGCGCGCCGGTGTGACGAAGGTCGCGGCCCGAGGCGGTGGAGGCCGATCGCCGGGCTGGTTCGACGGAACACCGTCCGCCAGCGTTCGTGAGCTCGTCGAGACGCCGTCAGGGCGCGCCGTCGCGACCCGGGCCGGGCTCATAGGGCTTCGGGATCGGCGTCGGCGTGGGGCGAGGATGGATGACCGGCACGTAGGTCGCCCGGTGCTCCCCGGAGATCGCCCAGCCCGGCTCGTCGTCCCCGTGGCCCTCGTCGTGCCCGCGGTCGTGCCCGGCGTCGTGCCGTGCGCTCTCGCGGCGCCCGGCGACGGGGAGCGGCTGGGTCGGCCCGCTCGACTCCCCAACGGGCCTGCCCGGCACGACGACCACCGGCTCGTCGGCGCGGGGCGGGGCGGGTACGGGAGGCGTCGTCGCGGGGCTGCGCCCGTCCCACGCCGGGGCGGGGGCGACGGGCGAAGGCTCGGCCGGCTGCGTGGCGCGCGGTCCCGACGGCGCGACGGGCACCGGGGCGACGACGCTCGGCGGTGCCGGCGGCGGGCTCGCGCCACCCCCGGGCGGGGTGCCGGGACGGCTGCCCGGTGTGAAGAGCGTGTCGCACAGGAGCCGGTACGTGGAGTCGGGGTGCGAGACCCAGTCGATCTGGCGCAGCGCCTGGTCCTGTCCGGCGGACTCCAGGAGGAACTGCCCGTAGCCGAACACGCGTCCGACCGGCGAGCGCCCGTAGTTCATGTCCGTGACCTTGGTGAGCGGCATCATCGCGACCTTGTGCGTGATGAGCCCGTACAGCAGGAGCAGGCGCTTGTCGGTGGCGACGAACCACTCGTTGCGCCACTCGAAGACCTTCCACACCAGGCGCCCGGCGAGGATCAGCCACAGCCACCACAGGAACAGCACGCCGTCCCCGACGGCGGGCCCGGCCTGCACGACGAGCCAGGCGACGACGACCGCCCCCGCGACGGTGGTGGCGACGGGCTCGAGCAGCATCCCCCAGTGGTGGCGCGTGGCCACCACGACCCGCTCGCCGCTCAGCACGTAGCGGTCGAGGATCCTGCTCCGGGGACGGCCGCGGGCCACGATCAGTCCAGGAGCGAGTTGAAGAACTGGCCGATGGAGCTGAAGGCGCCGACGATGACGTCCCAGATGCCCTCGACGATGTCGGCGGCGCGGTCGGGGCTCCTGATGACGGCATAGACGGCGAAGATCACCAGCACCCAGATCAGGGTCATCTTCACCTTCGGATGCATCGGGACTCCTCGTGTCTCGGGTTCGGACGGTCAGGCGCCCCCTGCCGCCACCGAGCCGTCCGGCGCCGGGGCACGCACAGCATGGCAGCAGCCGGTGACATTTTGACAGGGCACGTCCCGTTTGCGGCCCGCGGCACGCCGACCGACGCCGACCTCGGCACGACGTCGTCCACCGAGGCCCGACCGTGCCCACCCCTCGCGGTGAGCGTCGGTCCGGCGCGATCTTCCGCTACTCGCCGGCGCGGCGCAGCACCTCGGTGAGGCGGTTCGCGGCGGCCACGACCGACCCGGAGTGCAGGCGGCCGGGCTGGCGGCTCAGGCGCTCGACCGGGCCGGAGATGGAGACCGCGGCGACGACGCGGCCGGACGGCCCGCGGACCGGTGCGGACACCGAGGCGACGCCGAGCTCGCGCTCGGAGACGGACTGGGCCCAGCCGCGGCGTCGGACGCCGGAGAGGATCGTGGCCGTGAAGACCGCCTCGCGCAGGCCGCGGTGGAGCCGGTCCGGCTCCTCCCACGCGAGGAGGATCTGCGCCGCGGAGCCGGCGCCCATCGTGAGCGTCGCGCCGACCGGGATCGAGTCGCGCAGCCCGACCGGGCGCTCGGCGGCCGCGACGCAGATGCGGTGGTCGCCCTGGCGGCGGTAGAGCTGGGCGCTCTCGCCGGTGTGGTCGCGCAGCGCGGTGAGCACAGGGTTCGCCGCGGCGAGCAGGCGGTCCTCGCCGGCCGCCGTGGCGAGCTCGTTGAGCCGCGGGCCGAGGACGAAACGACCCTGCATGTCGCGCGCGACCATGCGGTGGTGCTCGAGCGCGACGGCGAGCCGGTGCGCCGTCGGGCGGGCCAGGCCGGTGGCCGTGACGAGCTGGGCGAGGGTGGCTGGTCCGGACTCCAGGGCGCCCAGGACGGAGGCCGCCTTGTCCAGCACTCCGACTCCGCTAGTATTGTCCATAGGTCGATATTGACGTCTCATGCTCTGAGATGCAAGCCAGAGCTGAGATGCAGGTCCGGCACGGATGTTCCACCCGCTGGACGTTCTCCCCGGCACGTGGCCGGACGGCGGACGATCGACCCAGGCGATGCTCCATACCCCCCAGGAGCGCCGTGACAGACGACGAGGAGATGAGCAACATGGCCGGCACGCTGGCGGAGAAGGTCTGGGACGCGCACCTGGTGCGACGAGGCACCGACGGGTCGCCCGACCTCCTCTACATCGACCTCCACCTCGTGCACGAGGTCACCAGCCCCCAGGCGTTCGAGGGGCTGCGCCTCGCGGGCCGCCAGGTCCGCCGTCCCGACCTCACGATCGCGACCGAGGACCACAACACCCCGACGCTCGACATCGACCTGCCGATCGCGGACCTCACGAGCCGCACGCAGATCGACACGCTGCGCAACAACGCGCGCGAGTTCGGCGTCCGCATCCACTCGCTCGGCGACGCGGACCAGGGCATCGTGCACCAGGTCGGGCCGCAGCTCGGTCTCACCATGCCGGGCCTGACGGTCGTGTGCGGCGACTCGCACACCTCGACGCACGGGGCGTTCGGCGCGCTCGCGTTCGGCATCGGCACGTCCGAGGTCGAGCACGTCATGGCGACCCAGACGCTCCCGCTCGCGCCCTTCAAGACGATGGCGATCAACGTCGACGGCGAGCTGCCCCCGGGCGCGACGAGCAAGGACATCATCCTCGCGATCATCGCCAAGATCGGCACCGGCGGCGGCCAGGGCTACGTCCTGGAGTACCGCGGCGAGGCCATCCGCAGCCTCTCCATGGAGGCGCGGATGACGATCTGCAACATGTCGATCGAGGCCGGCGCGCGCGCCGGCATGATCGCCCCGGACGACACGACGTTCGAGTACCTCAAGGGCCGCCCGCACGCGCCCGAGGGTGCCGACTGGGACGCGGCCGTCGAGTACTGGCGCACGCTGCGCTCCGACGACGACGCCGTCTTCGACACCGAGGTCACGCTCCGCGCGTCCGACCTCGAGCCCTTCGTCACCTGGGGCACCAACCCCGGCCAGGGTCTGCCGATCTCCGCGACCGTCCCCGTCCCCGAGGAGATCGCGGACGAGAACGAGCGCGTCGCGGCCGAGCGCGCGATCGAGTACATGGGCCTCACGCCCGGCCAGCCGCTGCGCGAGGTCTCCGTGGACACCGTGTTCATCGGGTCGTGCACCAACGGTCGCATCGAGGACCTGCGCTCCGTCGCCAAGGTCGTCCAGGGCAAGCAGAAGGCCGACGGCGTCCGCGTCCTCGTCGTCCCGGCCTCCGCGCGCGTTCGCCTCCAGGCCGAGGCCGAGGGCCTCGACAAGATCTTCCTCGACTTCGGCGCCGAGTGGCGCAACGCCGGCTGCTCCATGTGCCTCGGCATGAATCCCGACCAGCTCCAGCCGGGCGAGCGCGCGGCGTCGACCTCGAACCGCAACTTCGAGGGCCGCCAGGGCAAGGGCGGGCGCACGCACCTCGTGTCGCCGCTCGTCGCCGCCGCCACCGCGCTGCGCGGGACGCTCTCCTCGCTGAGCGACCTCGACCTGCCCGAGGGCACCGACATCACGTCCTTCGACGGCACGCCGCTCGCTCCGCTCGACCCGCGCGTCCTCGTGCAGGTCTGAGCCACCCGCGCCGCGCTGCCCACTCGTCGCCCCGAAGACTCGAAGAGGTTCCTGCCATGGAGAAGTTCACGACCCACACCGGCGTCGGCGTCCCGCTGCGCCGCAGCAACGTCGACACCGACCAGATCATCCCCGCCGTCTACCTCAAGCGCGTGACGCGCACGGGGTTCGAGGACGCGCTGTTCGCCGCCTGGCGCGGTGACCCCACGTTCGTCCTCAACCAGGACGCCTACCGCGCCGGCTCCGTGCTCGTCGCCGGCCCCGACTTCGGCACCGGCTCGTCGCGCGAGCACGCCGTCTGGGCGCTCAAGGACTACGGCTTCCGCGTCGTCCTCGCGTCGCGCTTCGCCGACATCTTCCGCGGCAACTCCGGCAAGCAGGGTCTCGTCGCCGGCATCGTCGCGCAGGAGGACATCGAGCTCCTCTGGAAGATCCTCGAGACCAACCCCGGCACCGAGGTGACCGTCGACCTGGTGAACCGCACCGCGTCGGCGCAGGACGTCACCGTGCCGTTCCAGATCGACGACTACACGCGCTGGCGCCTCATGGAGGGCCTCGACGACATCGGCCTCACCCTCCAGCACGAGGACGAGATCTCCGCGTTCGAGGCGACGCGTGCGTCGTGGCGCCCGAAGACGCTGCCCGCGAAGACGCTGCCGAAGGTGGAGATCGAGGCTGCTCGGCCCGTCGGCTGAGAGGTTATGGCTGGGGGGCGGGCTCTGGGGTGGTGACGACGGGTCTACCATCCGCAGGGCTCGTTCCTCGCCCTGCTCCCGCCAGGCCCACCACGACCCGTCGTCACCACCCCAGAACCCGCCCGCCGAGCTGGCGCCGACACGTCGGTCGGGGCGAACGGATCGACGGCGGCTGCTTGGCGCAGTCGTCCGTCTCACCGTCGTCCGGGGGTGACTTTCACACCGTCTGGTGGTGGCTTTCTCAGCGGGACGACGGGGGGCCCGCGTGGATCGCGTCGAGGAGCGACTCCGGGGTCGCGGTCTCGGGGTTCCAGCGGGACTCGACCCACCACGTGGCACCGGCGTCGGCGAGGCCGGCGAGCTGGTCCGCCGCCGCGGAGCGGTCCGTCGGGAGCTCGCCCTGGACGACGACGTCGAACGGGCGGCCCGCGTCCAGGCCCAGCTCCGCGCGGCGCGTGGTGAGCCACTCGACCAGGGCGGAGACGTCGTCGGGCGTGGGGACGTCGAAGCCGCGCTCGCCGCGGAGCTGGAGCACGATCCCGTCGGCGCGCAGCGCGCGGTCGAGCGAGCGCAGCGGCGGTCGCTCGGCGTCCCAGACGCCCACGGGCCACACCGGCACGTGGTGCCCGACGACGGGGCGCTCCACGGGTCGCGGGAGGAAGAGCATCTCGCCCGCGTGCACGTGCGTGCCGTCGAAGGAAAACTTCTCCCCGGACCAGGCGCGATCGAGGTAGGCGATCGCGTCGTCGAGCAGCTCCGCGCGCTCGCGCAGGGACTGGAGCTGGCCCGGGACGGCCGAGAAGCCGCCGTCGTCGAGCACGCCCACCCCGACGGGCAGGACCAGGCGCCCGCCCGACAGGTGGTCGACGGTCAGCGCCTGCCGCACGACCTCCCACGGGCGGCGGCGGGGGAGCGCGAAGACCATCGCGCCGAGCGCGATGCGCTCCGTCCGGACCGCCGCCGCGGCGAGCACCGCCCACGGGTCGAACGTGTCGACCGGCATCGACAGCAGGCTCAGCCCGTCCCACGAGAAGAACCCGTCCCAGCCGGACTCCTCGGCCCCGACGGCCATGTCCAGCACCTGGGCCGCGGAGCCGAAGCTCCCGACCACCCCGACCTTGATCCCCGTCTTCGCTGCGCTCATCCTGGCGACGCTACGCCCCGCCACCCACACCCGATCCGCTGAGTGCTGGGTATGTGTCGTCTCCGGGTGCCCGGGACGACAAGTACCCAGCACTCAGGGGAGCGGGGTGACGTCGAGACGGACGATGCGGCGGCGGGCGACGTCGGTCACGGTGAGGCGGCGGTCGTCGACGTCGACGTGGTCGCCCACGACCGCCAGGCGGCCGAGCTGCGCGACGACGTACCCCGCCACGGTCTCGTACGGGCCGTCGGGGAGCTCGACGCCGGTGCGCCGCGCGAACTCCTCGATCGTCTGCCCGGCGTCGACGCTCGTCGCGGCGCCGTGCTCGCGCGCCGGCGAGGGCTCGTCGGGGTCGTACTCGTCCCGGATGTCGCCCACGAGCTCCTCGACGAGGTCCTCGAGCGTGACGATCCCGTCGGTCCCGCCGTACTCGTCCACGACGACGGCGATGTGCACCCCCTCGCGGCGCATCTGCGACATGGCGGGGAGCACGGTGTTCGTCGCGGGCAGCGCGAGGATCGGGCGGACGACGTCGCGCACCGCGAGGGCGCGCCCCGTCGCCGGGTCGGTGGCCGGGTGGTCGGGGCAGTCGCGCCCGAGGAGGTCGCGCACGTGGAGGAACCCGACGACGTCGTCGAAGTCGTCGCCGGTGACCGGGTAGCGCGAGTACGGGCCCGCCGCGACGGTCTCGGCGGCGTCGGCGAGGGTCGTGTCGGCCGGCAGGAACGCGACCTCGCCGCGGGGCGTCATGGCCTCGGCGAGCGACCGGTCGCCCGCGGCGAACACGTCGTCGAGGATGCGGCGCTCGTCCTCGGGCAGCGACTCGTGCGCGAGCACGATCTCCCGGAGCTCCTCCTCGCTCATCTGCTCGCTGCGTGCTCTCGGGTCCCCGCCGAGCAGGCGCACGACCACGTCCGTCGACCGCGACAGCAGCCAGATGACGGGCCGCATGAGCGTCGCGAACCGGTCCAGCGGCGGCGCGACGACGAGGGCGACGCCCGCCGAGCGCTGGAGCGCGATGCGCTTGGGCACGAGCTCGCCGAGCACGAGCGAGAGGTACGCGATGACGAGCGTCAGCCCGACGAGCGCGACCGTGTCCGCGAGCCCGCTCGACAGCCCGAGACCCTCCAGAGACGGCGCGAGGTCGGGAGCGAGCGTCGAGGCGCCGTACGCGGCCGAGAAGAAGCCCGCGACGGTGACGCCGATCTGCACGGCCGCGAGGAACCGGTTCGGGTCGCGCGCGACCGCGGCGACCCGCGCACCGCGCGCCGACTGCCTCTCGAGCCGCGCGACCTGGCTCTCGCGCAGCGAGACGAGGGCGATCTCGGTGCCGGCGAACACGCCGCCGACGAGGATGAAGAGCAGGACGAGGCCGATGTTGGCCCAGGTGCCGGAGTCCATGCTCCATCCAAGCAGGCCGTCCGGCCCGCCGCGGGATCAGCGGTCGGTCGGTTTCCGGTCGGGGTCCGTGGGCTCGGGGTCGGCCGGCGCCTCGATCGTGTCCGTCGGCGGCGTCGCCGCGCGCGTCGGGCCGTCCGCCCCGCCGGTCGTCGTCCCGGTCGTCATCTCGACGTCCATCTCGTCGGTCGTCGTCGTCGCGTCGTCCGCCGGTGCGTGCTTGCGGCGCGGGATGAAGTGCGCGACGAGGACCACGACGCCACCCACGAGGATGCCGACGACGGCCGAGCACGCGGTGTTGACGAGCCAGCCGAGGAACCCGCCCACGCCCGCGACGCCGGTGACCGCGTGCTCGAGGTGGTGCACGACGTCGTACGGGCCGTGCCAGCCGAGGTCGTACGTGCCCTGCAGCAGGATGTGCCCGCCGACCCACAGCATCGCGATGATCCCGACGAACGAGATGACCGCCATGACCTTCGGCATCGCGCCGACCAGACCGCGGCCGAACGACTGCACCCACGGCGTCTCGCGCTTCGCGAGGTGCAGGCCGATGTCGTCCATCTTCACGATGAGCGCCACGACCCCGTACACGACCGCGGTGATGAGGAACGCGACGATCACGAGGATGACGAGGCGCGACCAGAAGCCCTCCGAGGCGACCTCGTTGAGGGCGATGACCATGATCTCGGCGCTCAGGATGAAGTCGGTGCGCACCGCGCTCGACACGACCGAGTCCTCGTCGACGGCCTTCTTCTCGGCCTTCGTCTCGACCTCGGCGTGATGCTTGCCGGAGATCAGCTCCCACACCTTCTCGGCGCCCTCGAACGCGAGGTACGTCCCGCCGAGCATGAGCAGCGGCGTGAGCAGGAACGGCAGGAACTCGCTGAGCAGCAGGATCGCCGGGAGGATGAAGAGGAGCTTGTTGCGCAGCGACCCGGTCGCGATGCGCTTGATGACGGGCAGCTCGCGCTTGGCCGCCAGGCCCTCGACGTAGCGGGGGGTGACGGCGGTGTCGTCGATGACGACGCCGGTCGCCTTGGCGCTCGCGCGCCCGGCGGCGGCGCCGACGTCGTCGATCGATGCGGCCGCGAGCTTGGCGAACGCCGCGATGTCGTCCAGCAGGGCGGCGAGTCCGAACGCCATGGGTGCTCCGTCGTGTCGTGGCCGGCCCGCGTGGCCGCCCACGAGCCCGCAGGTGCGTTCCGTCGCGGCTGCACGGCATCGTAGCGACTCCACGCCCCGGCGACGGTGACGTCCACCGCCGAGAAGCGGGCATCCGCCCCCGGAACCGCTGATCCTGGGGCGGATGCTCACTTCTCGACAGCGGGCCGTCGTCAGGTGGGTCGGTCCGTGGTCACGATGTTGACCAGGCGCGGCGGGCGGACGACGACGCGCACGACGTCGCGGCCCGCGGTCGCCCTGGCCGTGCCCGGTGAGGCGAGCGCTCGCGCTCGCAGGGTCGCGTCGTCGACGTCCGCGGGCACGACGACGCGGCCGCGCACCTTCCCGTCGACCTGCACGACCGCCTCGATCGTGTCGTCCACCAGCAGCGTGGCGTCCACCGCCGGCCAGGTGGCGTCCGCGACCGACGGCGCGTGGCCGAGGCGCTCCCACGCCTCCTCGGCCGTGTGCGGGGCGAAGACGCTCAGCAGCACCGCCACGGTCTCGGCCGCCTCACGCACCGCGGCGTCGTGCGGCGCGGTGTCCTCGCCCGGCCCGGGTCCGGCGTCGGACGCCCGCCGCGCAGCCGTGACCAGCTCCATGACGCGCGCGACGACGACGTTGAACCGGCTCCGCTCGAGCAGGTCCTGCGCCTCGTGCACGGCGCGGTGCGTGACGCGACGCAGGGCGTGCGCGCGGGTCCCGGGCCGGGTCGTGGTGTCGACGCGCACCCCCGGGTCGGCGGGCGCGCCGTGGTTCTCGGCCGCCACGGCGCCCGCGGCCGGGCCCGGCCCGACGGCGTCGGCGATCCGTAGCACACGGGCGCAGAACCGCCGCATCGCGCCCGGGTCGACGTCCGCCCAGTCCACGTCGTCCTCCGGCGGCCCGGCGAACACCATCGCGAGCCGCACGGCGTCCGCCCCGTGCCGGTCGAGCTGCTCGCCGAGGTCCACGCCGTTGCCCAGCGACTTGCTCATCGCGCGACCACCGTTGAGGACCTGCCCCTGGTTGAGCAGCGTCGCGAACGGCTCGACGACGTCCACCCACCCCTCGTCGTGCAGGAACTTCGTGACGAACCTGCTGTACAGCAGGTGCAGGATCGCGTGCTCGACGCCGCCCACGTATTGCGCCGCGGGCATCCACCGCCGCGCGTCCTCGGGACGGAACGGGACGTCGTCGGGCGAGCCGTCGTCGCCCAGCGAGCAGTACCGCAGGAAGTACCAGGACGAGTCCACGAACGTGTCGAGCGTGTCCGGGTCGCGCTCCGCGTCCGCGCCGCAGCGCGGGCACGGCACGCGCCGCCACGCGTCGGCGGCGGGCGAGGCGAGCGGCGAACGGCCGCGGGGGAGCAGGTCGTCGCCGGCCAGGTCCGGCAGCCGCACGGGCAGCTCGTCGTCGGGGACGGGCACGACGCCGCAGCCCGGGCAGTGCACGACCGGCACCGGGGCGCCCCAGTAGCGCTGGCGCGAGACCAGCCAGTCGCGCAGCCGGTACGACGTCGCCCGCTCGCCCGCGCCGTCAACCTCCAGCCGGGCGATCGCGTCCTCGACGCCGGGCCACGTCTCGCCCGAGCCCGCGGGCAGGCCGTGCGCGGCGGCGAAGCGCGCGTCGCGGTCGTCGTGCGCGGGCACTCCCATGACCGCGCCCGTCCCGTAGCCGGGAAGCACGTGGTCGGCCGCCCAGACGGGCAGCCGCGCACCCGTCTCCGGGTGGCGCACCCACGTGCCCAGGAACGTCCCGGCGCTCGGGCGCTGCACGTTCGTCCGCTCGATCTCCCCGGACGCCAGCGCGGCCTCGCGGTGCCGGGCCAGTGCGTCCGCACGCTCCGGGGCGCACAGCGCCGCCGCGAGCGGCCCGTCCGGCGCGACGGCGACGAACGTCGCGCCGGGCAGCGTGTCGGGGCGCGTCGTGAAGACCTCGACGTGGGCCGGGCACGCGGGGACGGGAGACGCGTCGACCGGCCCGTCCGTCGCCTTCTTGCGTGATGGCCCGGCCGCCGCGTCGCGCCCCGGGTGCGGGCCGCCGTCGGGCACGATCTCGAAGCGCACGCGCGCACCCGTGCTGCGCCCGACCCAGTTCCGCTGCATCGTCAGCACGCGCGCGGGCCACTTGCCGTCGAGCGCGTCCATGTCGTCGAGCAGGCGGTCGGCGTACGCGGTGACGCGGACGAACCACTGCGTGAGCTCGCGCTGCACGACGACCGCCCCGCACCGCTCGCAGCGTCCGCCCACGACCTGCTCGTTGGCGAGCACCGTCCGGTCGGCGGGGCACCAGTTCACCGGGGCCGTCGCGCGGTAGGCGAGGTCGCGCTCCAGCAGCCGCACGAACAGCCACTGCGTCCAGCGGGAGTACTCCGGGCGGTGGGTCTCCAGGCGGCGCGACCAGTCGAACGACACCCCGTACCGGTGGGCCGTCGCGGCCTGCGTCGCGATGTTGGTCTCGGTGAAGACGGCGGGGCTCTCCCCGCGGCGGATCGCCGCGTTCTCGGCGGGCAGGCCGAACGAGTCCCAACCGATCGGGTTGAGCACGTCGAAGCCGCGCAGGCGCCAGTACCGCGCGACGACGTCCTCGAGGGCGAACACCTCGGCGTGGCCCATGTGCAGGTCGCCCGAGGGGTACGGGAACATCGTCAGCAGGTAGCGCCGGGGGCGCGCGCCGTCGTCGCGCGCGCGGAACGTGCCGTGCTCGGCCCAGTACCGCTGCCAGCGGTCCTCGATCTCGCGGGGTGACCCGCCGAGCATGCGGTCGTCGCCCGAGATCGGCTCGACATGGTCGATCCCCGCAGGGTCGGCGGGGGCGGAGGGGTGAGGTGGGTGTGCGGCGTCCACGGGAAGGCTCCTCGAGAAGGTGGGCTTCGTCGTCGGGCACTCGCCGTGCGCTGGCCGAGAGCTCGACCGGGACGCGCAGGCACCGCCGCGCTGAGCGTGCCCGCCCGGCGGGCTCAGCGCGGCCGGCGAAGGAGGAGCCGCAGGTGTCGCATCCCGGACATCGTGACCCGCCCGACGGCGTAGGGTCAACCCTCGCGGGGCCCGCAGGTGTGGCGGACGTCGCCCGCGCACGCACCCCAGGGCCGATCCGGCGCCAGTAGGCTGGTCGCCATGGCATCCCACTACGACGTCGTCGTCCTCGGTGCAGGTCCCGGTGGTTACGTGGCCGCGATCCGTGCAGCCCAGCTGGGCCTGTCGGTCGCGGTCGTGGAGGAGAAGTACTGGGGTGGGGTGTGCCTCAACGTGGGCTGCATCCCGTCCAAGGCGCTCCTGCGCAACGCCGAGCTCGCGCACATCTTCCAGCACGACGCGAAGACCTTCGGCATCTCCGGAGAGGTCAGCTTCGACTTCGGCGCAGCGTTCGACCGCTCGCGCACCGTCGCGGAGGGGCGCGTCAAGGGCGTGCACTTCCTCATGAAGAAGAACAAGATCACCGAGTACGACGGCCGCGGCACGTTCCGTGACGCGCACACGCTCGACGTGAAGCTCGCCGACGGCTCGACCGACCAGGTGACGTTCGACAACGTCATCATCGCGACCGGCTCGAAGGTGCGCCTGCTTCCGGGCGTCGAGCTGTCCGAGAACGTCGTCACGTACGAGAAGCAGATCCTCACGCGCGACCTGCCCCGCTCCATCGCCATCGTCGGCGCCGGCGCGATCGGCATGGAGTTCGGTTACGTCCTCAAGAACTACGGCGTGGACGTCACGATCATCGAGTTCCTCGACCGCGCGCTGCCCAACGAGGACGCCGACGTGTCGAAGGAGATCGCCAAGCAGTACAAGAAGCTCGGCATCAACCTGCTCACGTCGACCGCCGTCCAGACCGTCAAGGACAACGGCACGGCCGGCGTCACCGTCAGCTACAAGGGCGTCAAGGACGACAAGCCGGGCGAGCTCGTCGTCGACAAGGTCCTCATGGCCGTCGGCTTCGCGCCCAACGTCGAGGGCTTCGGCCTCGAGAACACCGGCGTCCAGCTCACCGAGCGCGGCGCCATCGCGATCGACGACGTCATGCGCACGAACGTCGAGCACATCTACGCGATCGGCGACGTCACCGCGAAGCTCATGCTCGCGCACGTCGCCGAGGCACAGGGCGTCGTCGCGGCCGAGACCATCGGAGGCGCCGAGACGCTCACGCTCGGCGACTACCGCATGATGCCGCGCGCGACGTTCTGCCAGCCGCAGGTCGCGAGCTTCGGCCTCACCGAGCAGCAGGCGCGCGACGAGGGCTACAAGGTGAAGGTCGCGACCTTCCCGTTCATGGCGAACGGCAAGGCGCACGGCCTCGGCGACCCGACCGGCTTCGTCAAGCTCATCTCCGACGAGACCTACGGCGAGCTCCTCGGCGGCCACCTCATCGGCCCCGACGCGTCCGAGCTGCTGCCCGAGCTCACGCTCGCGCAGAAGTGGGACCTCACGGTCTACGACGTCGCGCGCAACGTGCACACCCACCCGACGCTGTCCGAGGCCGTCCAGGAGTCGATCCACGGCCTCGCGGGGCACATGATCAACTTCTGATCCTGTACCTATGGCGTGATCTGGATCAGACATGGTCAGAGGCCCGGATCTGCGAGTTTTCGCGGGTCCGGGCTTCGTTCTGTTTCCGGGGAGAAGTGGCCACCTAGAGACAGGAAGCCCCACGAGTTCCATCCGCTATGGCACGGGGATGGCACGGCGGGTCCACGACAAGAAGGCTGACATTGCCAGCAAGACTCCCCGACGACGCGACGCACGAGGGTCCCCTGAGGCGGCTGATGTCGAAGCAGTGGCAGGCGACCGGAGCTGACCAATCGCGCGCGAGCCGGCTGGCCACTCATGGGTGCAGTTGGTCGAAGAGGCGCTCAGCGTGCCGTCGTCATGGTGGACTGATCGGTGAATAGCGTGGTCTGCGCGCAGTGTGTGGCTCCCGCGCGTCCGTCAAGGAGGGGCGATGTCGTTTCTGGTTGACCGCAGGGACATCCTCGAATGGTCTGGCGAGGTGCGCGCGGGCTACGATCTTCCGCGCGTCCTGCGGAGCCTGATCTCGAACGACAACGGGTCCATCGGCTGGCTTGACATGCCGGCAAGTGAGGGTGCACGCCTCCCGGGCTACGACGGCGAGGTTGAGGCTTCGGAGTCGTCGACTCTGGTACCCGCCGGACGCTCGGTGTGGGAGCTCGGAGTCGAGGCTCAACCGGGATCCAAAGCCACCAGGGACTACAAGAAGCGGACTGACAGTCCTGGCTCGGTCGTGCCAGCCGAGACGACGTACATCGCCGTGACATCGCGATCGTGGCCGAGGCGAGCACGGTGGGTGGCACAGAAGAAGGCGGAGGGCGTCTGGAAGGACATCAGGGCCTACGACGTGGAGGATCTGTCGGCGGCTCTGGACCGCGACACCCCGTCGGCGATCCTGTTCCGCGATCTCGCCAACCGGCGCGGAGTCCAAGCGGCGACGTTGGGGCACTGGTGGACCGGATACCGAAGCTCGTTCACGGTTCCGCTGACGCCCGAGTTTGTGCTTGCCGGACGCACCGGCCAGAAGTCTCAGCTCGGCGCCTGGCTGGGCAGCGACGACCGGATCATCGACGTTCGGGCACAGAGTTCCGAGGACGGACGGGCGTTCATCGCGTCTGCGCTCGACGTCTTGTCCGACCAAGCGTCCAGACTGATCGTCTGCGACGACGTGGGGACGGCACGCGACCTTCTCGCGAGGTCTCGTCAGCCGCTCGTGCTCGTCACGACGATCGACACGGCCGAGCTGATGCCCCTCGGCATCCATCGGGCGATCAGGATCAACACCTCTGGACGGTGCGCTGTTGAGCTCCCGCGGCAGAGCACGCGGGAGCTCGCGGAGTTGCTCAAGGCCGAAGGCGTGGCGCACGACGACGCTGATCGATACGCGTCCGCGGCGCATAGGAGTCTCTACCGCTACTGGCTCGTTTGCAGCCAGGCGACGCATTCTCTCTGGGGCCCGGAGTTCCAAGAACGTCAGTTCAGGCGTCTCTGGCTACTCGGAGGCTGGAAGCGGGGTGATGCCGAGGATGAGGCCCTGTTGCGTGGCGCACTCAACCTCGGCGCGGATGATGCGGTAGACCAAGTCAGTCGTGATGTGAACTCGGCCGACCCGATCTTCTCGCACGTTGGCGACGTATGGCGGGTTACCGCGCCTCTTGAGTCCGCGCGCTACTTCATCGAGCGTTCAGACCTCGTGGCAAGTGATCTCGCAGTGTTCAGACCCGTCGCGCTGTCGGTACTGGGTGAGATCGACCCGGCGCTTGAACTCCCGGAGGAGGAGCGATGGCTCGCGAACGTCAAGGGAAAGGCCCGGCGCTACGGCGAACGCACTCGCAGAAGCGTGGCGACCACACTCGCCGTTCTCGCCTCTGAGTGCGGAGCCGAGCCGTTGTCTGGTGGCCTTAGCGTCCAGGGATGGACCGACCAACTGGTTCGGGAGCTGCTCGAAGGATGGGACGATGCACCGTCAAGGTGGGCATCGCTCGACGACGTTCTGACGCTCCTCGTGGAGGCTGCACCGGACGTAATCCTGGACCGAGTTCGCCAGGATCTACTCGGAAGCCGCGAGAACCTGCATGCCTTGTCCACGCCGGAGCAGTCGCCGTTCAACTGGGGCGGATCGTCCCGCCTGACAGCCATTCTGTGGTCACTTCAGTCGCTCATGTGGTCACCCGAGCACTGCGAGCGTGCGCTCGACACGGCACGGGATCTGGCGCAGGGAAGCGTCGAGGGCAAGAGCAGTCCAACCGCCATCGGGATCGTCCGCGAGGCCCTGTGGCCGACCATGCCGCAGTGTGCGATTGGCACGGCTGGGCGAGTCGGCGCGATCGAACGTTGCGTCCGCGATGCGCCTGAAGTCGCCAAGCGGATCATCGAGAAGACCATCACTGAGACGCACGCCTACGCGACCGTCCACCGAACACACTTCCGGCCCTGGACGGAGGACAGGCAACGGGTCACGTGGGCAGACGTCTTCGAGGTGTACGAAGCGATGGTCGGCGGAGCCATCACACTGGCAGACCAGTACCCGGAGTTGTGGGTGACCCTGGTCAAGGCCGCTGACAACGTCGGCGCTCGCGGGTTCGATCAGATCGTGGCCGCGTTGGAGGCACTTCCCGCCGACCACTCCAGCCGTACACCGGTCTGGCAGGCGACACAGGGCCAGCTTCGGCGCCACCGGAAGTTCCATGACTCGGACTGGGCTCTGCCCGTTGACTACCTCGAGCGGCTCGAGGCCGCTGTCGAGCATCTGAGACCAGTTCTCGCGCGAGAGCGCGAGGAGTGGCTTTTCGGCGACAGGTTCGGCCTTGGGCTGGACGCGGACGAGATCCTCGGCGAGGACTCCCCACTCATACGGATGCAATCATCCTCGGTGAGCGAGATCCATGCGGAGGAGGGGTTCGAGGGGCTGCTTGAGTTGGCACGCGCTCATCCGCACGGCGCATGGGGGATCGGCGCGGTCCTCGCACGAAGCGAACATGAGCCCGATCTGGCCGCGATGTCGGCGTTGCTGACGCTAGATGAGCCTGGCATGGGCGACTTCGCCCGCGGCTACCTCGTCAACTCGGCAAGAGCGGGAAAGGCCGACGTGCTGCGACATGCTGAGTCCTTGCCCGATGACCCCGTGCTGTGCGCGCGGCTGCTCCTGACGCACCCCGACGTGGCAGAGGCGTGGGAGCACGCAGAACGTCTGGGCGAGGAGGTGGCGGAGGCGTTCTGGGCCGAGTTTGAGGTCTTCGGGCGTGGAGCGGACTTTCCGCATGTGGCGACGGTGATCCGGAAACTGCTGGACCATGACCAGGTCACGACGGCGCTCGATGCCATCGCGCTGTACCGGGAGGCCATTCCGGCAGAGAGTCGCTCAGCGCTCGTCATTGAGAGCCTGCTTCTCCTCCTCAGCCAACGTCCCACCAGCGAGCCCGGCTTGTTGATGCATGAGATCCGTGACCTCATCGAACTCGTTCGGAAGGACCGGTCTGTCGATCGCACCATCGTCTGCCGGTTGGAGTGGGCGTACTTCCCACTGCTTGAGTTTGAGGAAGACGAGCACCTGGCGATTGAGGTTGCCGCCTCAACGTCGGCCGAGGACTTCGTGCACCTGGTGAATCTCGCCTACCGGCCCAAGTCGGTCGCGAAGGAGGACCACGTCTTCGACAAGGCCCAGGCCGACATTGCACTCCGCCTGCTGCACACGATGCGCTACGCGACGGGCCTCAACGGAGAAGAGCCCGATACGGCAACCCTCGCGGCATGGATCGGGGATGTTGGTTCGCTAGCGACGGCCTCGGACCGCTACGAGGTCGCTATGGTTTCACTCGGCAGCGTCTTGGGTCGGGTCAGAGCGCGACAGGGCCAGCCATATCCACATGGTGCGATCGTTGCCGCACTAGAAGAGTCGACCGGCGATGAGATGCTTCGCGGTTTCAGGACGTCAGTATTCAACGCGCGAGGCGTGGTTACACGCGGGCGCGGTGGCCAGCAGGAGTACGATCTCGCGGAGAAGTACGAGGCGATCAGCCGCGAACTCCGCGAGTCCGCGCCCCGAACGAGCGAGATGTTCGGCGACCTCGCCCGTGGATACCGCATCGATGGCGCACGCGAGGACGAACGCGAGCAGAGGATCGAGGACGGTATCGACTTCTGGTAGGGCAGTTGGCGAAGAGGTCGGCAAGGTCGATTAACGCTGGACAGGACGAACGTCTCGCTAGCCGTCCAGGATTGAGGAAGTGAGGGCGGGTGCGGGCGTTGTATCTCCTCCTGAGTGGCGCCGGGGGGAGACACGATCAATCCCTCAGAAACCACGGAATCTCAACGATCCCGTCAAATGATTAACTTCTAGTCAGTAGGTCCGATCGGACGCGTCCGATCACCTGCC
Source organism: Cellulosimicrobium protaetiae (assembly GCF_009708005.2). Taxonomy (NCBI): domain Bacteria; kingdom Bacillati; phylum Actinomycetota; class Actinomycetes; order Micrococcales; family Promicromonosporaceae; genus Cellulosimicrobium; species Cellulosimicrobium protaetiae. The sequence goes on from NZ_CP052757.1 coordinate 2,176,956, forward strand.
TCAATCTGTCGTGGCCGGACGGTGACCTCACCATGGGCGAGCGTCCCGCACCGCGGTCGCGACCCACGTAGACGGGGCCACCCACACCTCGAGGGTCGGAGCGCTGCCCGACGGTGTCGGCTTCCCTCGCGCGGCTGGTTCCCGTACGCACGGCCGGACCGGCACCCTCTTCGGGTGCCGGTCCGGTCGTGCGTCCTCGGGTCTCTCGGGTCAGGAGAAGGGGACCGTCAGGGTGGCGGTCGGGCCTGTCGTGAGGGTGGGGGTGGCCGTGCCGAGGACGCTCCATGCCTCGAGCCGGATCGTGCCGCCGTCGAGGTTCCCGAGCGTTCCCGTCGTGGTGGCCGGCCGGCCTGCGGAGGAGTAGGTCTCGGGTCCGGGGACCGGGTCGGTCGCGAAGTAGGGATATGTCTCGGTGCGGTCCCACGTGCCGTCGCCGGTTAGGTCGTAGCTCATACGGACCTGGACCGCGAGGCCCACTGCCGTACCCGCGTCGACGGGCAGCGAGAATGCGCTGCTCCCGCCGCCGTGCGTCGCCGTCACGTCGGTGATCTCGAACGTCACCGGGTCGTGCGGGGTGCCGTCCCGCGTTGCGCCGCCCGCGGACGCCAGGACGACGTCGCTCGCCGTGCCGGGGTCGGCGCCGAGCGTCCCGTTCCCGCCGAGGTGCAGCGTCGCCGTGAACTCCGTGGGATCGGTCGGGTCGGTCGGGTCCGTGGGGTCCGTGGGGTCTGTCGGGTCGGTGGGATCGGTCGGGCCACCCGTGGCGCTGCCGCCGCTCCAGGTGTGGGCCCCCGTCGTCGCGGTGGTGCCTGCTGCGACGTCGAGCGTCGTGCCGTCGGAGAACGTCACGGTGAGGTCGTCGGCGGTGACGTTCGAGGCGACGTAGGTGCGAGCGCCGTCGTCGGTGAACGTCGCGGCGAGGGGGTGGTCCGCCGTCACGGTGGTGTCGACGGTGCCGAGAGCGGCGAGGTTCGCCGTCCAGTGGAACGTGTGGGCACGGGACTCGCCCTCCTCGGGTGTCGGGTACCCGCCGCGCACGTTAGCGAGCGCCGCGTCTCCGTCGCCCAGCGCGAGGAAGCTCCACAGGATGTCCTGCCACACGGTCGGCGACCCGCCGTTGACGGTCTTGAGATGGTCGTAGAGCGCGCGCACGCGCTCCGGGTGGTACCCCAGGTACAGGTGCGAGCCGGTGATCGGCAGGGTGTTGATGCCCTGGATCATCTCCGCCTCGGCGCTGAACCACGTCGCGTACGCACCGCCGTCGCCCCACACCATGCCGACGGTCTCGTGCTCGAAGCCGTCCGGGAACGTCGTGCCCTCGGCGTCGAGCCAGTACCGCTGGATCGCGGCCGACTGCGTCGTGTAGAGGTAGATGCCCGCGTCGCGGGCGGCGGTGTCCCCGGTCGCCTCGCCCCACTGGATGAGCGCGCCCGCGAAGTTCATGCCCTCCGACGACGACTCCTGGTTGTTGCCCGCCGCGAACGCGCCGTGCCCGGACGCCCAGTCGTGGCCCGCGTAGACGTCGAAGTCGCGCAGGTACGGGAACCGGGTCTCGTCGCGGTCGTAGCCGTTCGCGTCGCGGACGAGCAGGTCGACCATGCCGCCGTAGTCCTGCGCCCACTGCGGGTCGAACCGGGCGAGGGTCGCCGCGGCCGCGACGTAGTAGCCGTAGTGGAAGTGGTGGTCGTTGAGCTCGGTGTCCGAACCGTAGGACCCCGGGTAGCCGATGAGCGTGCCCCAGTCGGCGTCGTACGCGAAGACGCGCTCGGTCTTGCCCGGGCTCGCCGTGAACCAGTCGGTGAGCAGCGTGCGGACCTCGTCGAGCGCGGCGTCGCGCTGGGCCGTGCGGCCGAGCTGGTCGGCGATCTCCACGATGCGCGTCGCGCGGCCGAGCGCCTTGCCGGTCCAGTACGTGTCGTTGCCGCGCTGGTCGAGCGGGTCGGCCGCGACCTGGTCGAGGAATCCCTCGAGGGTCGCGCGGTCCGCGCCGGCGCCGGTCGCGACGGCCGGGACCTCGGGCAGCACCCCGCGGAACGTGTCGACGGTCGTGAACGCGTCGATCCCCGCGAGGACGGTCAGGTCCCCGCGCGCCGACGTGTAGGTCGCGTCGAGTGGTGCCGGCCCGCCGTCGAGGTACGCCGCCTGGTGCGGGTACAGCGCAGCGACGGTCCCGTCACTGCCGCCCGTCCCGGGCCACGGCGTGGTCTCGAGGGCGTACCTCGTCGTGACGCGCGACGTCGCCTCGTCGTACGCGTAGTCGGCCGTCGTCCCGGTGACGGGGGAGTACGCGGCGTCCGCGAAGACGTCGGCGAGGTCGGCGCGCGAGGACGCGTCGCCGTCGGGCAGGACCGCGACCGAGAAGAAGCCGTCGCCGCCGAGCGGCGCCGTGAAGGTCGTGCCCGAGCGCGTCCACGACGCCCCGGGCGGGGCGAACGCGACGTAGTCGTGGCCGTTTACCGACAGGCCAAGCCGCGCGCCGTCGGACAACCAGACGTCCGGCGTGGCGCTCGCGGTGAGGACCGCGTCGCCGCCGGTCGCCTCGAACCACGCGAACGGGAGGCCGTGGCCGATCGTCGCGCGCAGCGTGCGCGCGCCGTCGTCCCAGATCGGGGACACCGTCCAGTCGGTCCAGTCGTCGACGGCGACGTGCGGCGCGGCCAGTCCCGTCACCCCGGCGCGCAGGTCCTCGACGTACGGGAAGTGATACTCGGAGACCCCCGTGCTGGTGCCTGAGATGGCGGGCGTGGTCGTGTACGAGATGCCGAGGCCCTGCGGCCCCGGCTGGTACGACGCCGGGTGCGCGTGCAGCGGCGCGCTCCAGGCGCAGTCGAGCTTCTTGTACGCGAGCGAGGTCCACCAGTCGTTGGTCGGCAGCGGCGTGCTCGGCGCGTCGTCGGTCACGAACGCGCGCGGGTCCGCCTCGACCGCGGCGCACGCCTCCGGCGTCGGGCCGACCGGGTCGGTCGTGTAGCTGCCCGACCCGACGGGGACCGTGTCGGCCGCCGCGGTCGTCGCCTGCACCGCGGCCAGGCCGCCCGCGGCGAGGGCCGCAGCGAGTGCGGAGGCCACGAGCCGGCCTCGTCCTCGGGCCCGACGCCGGTCGGTCCCGAGCGGGGGTGGAGCCACCGCGGAGCGCAGGGCGGGCAGGGGTGTGCGTGCTGTGTCGTCGGGCACGACGTCTCACCTCGGTGGGTCACGCGCGGCACCTCGTCGTCCCGCGCTCCGTGACCTGGCGTCGCTGCCAGGCCGGGAGCAAACGCTCTCTGGGAGCGCTCCCACGCCTCACTGTAGGGCCTTCTCGCGGCCACGCAAGGGGGTCGCAGCAAGGTGCCGGACCTCGTCGGGAGGCCCGGCACAGGCTCCCTGCTTCAGCTGGCGCGGGCCAGGGCGATGTTCGTGGAGCCGCGCTGGCCCGCCTCGTAGAACATGTGCAGCCGTCCGTCGACCTCGACGAACGACGGCGCGGCGGCCCGCCCGGCGTCCGGCGCCCCCGACCGTGCGTCGTACAGCACCCCGAGGTGGTCCTCGCGGTCGAAGCCGGTGCCGACCCGGGCGACGTGGATGTTCCCCGAGCCGGAGTGGTAGACGACGTGCCCGCCGCCGTTGCGCGACCAGTAGTGCGCCCCCGAGAGCTGACCGCCCTCTCCGGCGCTCGGGGAGATGAGCGGCTCCGGCTTGACCTGCCAGCCGGACGTCAGCGAGCTCGACCAGCCGATGTAGATCTTGCGGGTGCCGCCGTGGTTGCCCATGAACAGCATGATGTACATGTCGGACCGGGTCGGGTGCGGGAAGACCCGGGCGTAGGAGGTCTCGCTCACGCCGGGAAGCATGGAGGTGCCTACGACCCGGTTGTGGTAGGTGAAGCTCCGGCCGTCGGCGGAGCTCGCGACCCGGGTCGTGTGGTTCTCGCCGTGGAAGAACAGGTAGATCCTGCCGTCGGCGGGGTTCCAGAAGGCGTCCGGGCTGGAGACGTGGCTGACGTCGAAGCTCGCCCAGGTGCGCGGGATGATCGGGTTCGCGTCGTACTCGCGCCAGGGACCCGTCACCGAGTCCGCGTAGGCGAGGCAGATCCCGCCGGGTGCGTCGTGGGGCGCGTAGTACATGTACCAGCGGCCGAGCGGGTTCGTCACGCGTCCGGCGACGTGGCGGACGGAGGGGAAGATCAGCTCGTTCGTCGGGTTGTACCGCAGCCGGCTCTTGTCGAGCGGCTGGCCGAGGTAGCTGAACGTCGGGAAGCCGGGCACGGCGGCTTGCGCGGGGGAGGCGCCCGCGAGGTCGAGCAGACCGCCGGTCGCCGTCGCGGCGCCCAGGACCACGGCGCCCCGCAGGAGGCTCCGGCGGCTCAGCGGCGCCGAGGCGCCCGGGAGCGCAGCGGAGGACGCCGGGTCCCAAGGGTTCGGTGTCGTGCCGGGGGAGCGGTGTTCGTCCGTCATGCTGACTCCACGGTGAGAGTGCGGGTGATACGGCAGGACGATGCTCGGGTCCGGGAAGCGCAGGGGGCAAGACGATAATGCGGATCGCCAAGCGACCGGTGCGTGGCACGCTTCGACGACGGAGCCCCCTAAGGTGGAGCCGTGCTTGATGTCGAACCCGACCTCGTGACCACGACCGGCTCCAACGGGGCCGCCCGCACGGGCACCCTGACCGTCGTCGAGATGTGGACCGACGGCGCGTGCAAGGGCAACCCCGGTCCGGGCGGGTGGGGAGTGCTCATGCGCTCGAAGGGGCGTGAGAAGGAGCTCTTCGGCGGGGATCCCGCGACCACGAACAACCGGATGGAGCTGACCGCCGTCATCGAGGGGCTGCGTGCGCTCACCCGGCCGTGCGACGTCACCCTCCACGTCGACTCCTCGTACGTCATGAACGGCATGCGGTCGTGGATCGCAGGCTGGAAGCGCAACGGCTGGCGTACCAAGGACAAGAAGCCGGTCAAGAACGTCGAGCTGTGGCAGGCGCTCGACGCCGAGGTAGCGCGGCACGAGGTGCGCTGGGTCTGGGTCAAGGGGCACGCCGGGGACCCCGGCAACGAACGCGCCGACCAGCTGGCGAACCGTGGGGTCGACCTCGTGCGGGACGGTGCGCGTCCTTCCTGAGCGGTACCAGTGGTTGCCGAGCAGCACGACGGGCACGAACAGGACGTCCAGCACGAGGTCGTGGACGGTCGACCCGACGAGCGCGAGCATGACCGCGACGTAGGTCGTGGTCGCCCGGGTGGTGGTGGCGTCCGCTCCGAGCAGCGTGACGAGCGGTGGTGCGGCACGGCGTCGGGCGGGGAGAGGATGGGTCGGGGGACACCGACGAGAAGGAGACCCATGCCTGCGCCCACGACGCCCACGCGCGAGTTCGTCACCGGCCTGCCGAAGGCCGAGTTGCACCTGCACCTCGAGGGGACGCTCGAGCCCGACCTCAAGCTGCGCCTCGCGCAGAAGAACGGGATCGACATCGGCCAGTCGACGGTCGAGGAGGTGCGCGCGACGTACGCGTTCGACTCGCTGACGAGCTTCCTCGCCGTGTACTACCCGGCGATGGAGGTGCTGCAGGCCGCGGACGACTTCTACGACCTCGCGGACGCGTACCTCGCGCGCGCAGCCGCCGACGGGGTGAAGCACGTCGAGATGTTCTTCGACCCGCAGGCGCACACGTCGCGCGGGGTGCCGTTCGAGGCCGTCGTGACCGGGTATCACCGGGCGGCGTCCGAGGCGCCGGACAAGCACGGGATCGACGCGCACCTCATCCTGTGCTTCCTGCGCGACCTGTCGGCCGAGAGTGCGGCCGAGACGCTCGAGGCGTCGGTGCCGTTCCGGGACAAGATCCTCGGGGTCGGGCTCGACTCGGACGAGCGCGACAACCCGCCGCAGAAGTTCGCCGAGGTCTTCGCGCGCGCTCGTGAGCTCGGCTACCGGCTGACGATGCACTGCGACATCGACCAGGTCGGCAGCATCGACAACATCCGCACCGTGCTCGACGAGATCGGCGTGGACCGCGTCGACCACGGCACGAACGTCGTCGAGGACCCCGCGCTCGTCGACGTCGTGCGCGAGCGCGGGCTGGGCCTCACCTGCTGCCCGATCTCCAACTCGTTCGTCACCGACGACATGAAGGCGACCGAGATCGCCGGGCTCCTGCGCTCGGGCGTGCGGGTGACGGTGAACTCCGACGACCCGGCGTACTTCGGCGGCTACGTGGCCGACAACTACGTGGCGCTCGCGGACGCGGCGGGGCTCAGCACCGAGGAGGTCGTGCAGCTCGCGCGCAACTCGTTCGAGGCGTCGTGGCTGGGCGAGGCCCAGCGGGCCGCATACCTCGCAGAGATCGACAGGTACGTCGCGGGGTTCGACACGACCGGCGTCTGACGGTGCCGGACGCCTGCTCGTGTCTCGGCCCACGAGCCACCGGCACGGGCAGGCGTACCGGGGAGTAACGTGTCGGGGACGGCCGCCGCCGCCCGGATGGCGGTGAGCATGCCCGCAGTGGGTGAATAATCTCCGGGTGCCGCATGTTGGCGCACTCGGGTCCCGTGCCCGCGGACGAGCCGTCCGCGGCCCGACGCGCGGGCCCGGCCCCGCAGGGCACCACGGACCATCGGCTTGGCGAGAGGGCGACCAGAGCTCATGAAGGATGTGCTGTACGTCAACGGCGGGACCCCGCTGGACGGGACGATCACCGTGCGGGGCGCGAAGAACTTCGTGTCCAAGGCGATGGTGGCGTCGTTGCTGGGGGAGTCGCCGAGCGTGCTGCGCAACGTGCCGCAGATCCGCGACGTCGGCGTCGTGACGGGGCTGCTGGAGCTGCACGGTGTGGCGGTGAAGTCCGACCCGGACGCGGGGATCCTCGACCTGGACCCCTCCAACGTCGAGTCGGCGCACGTCGCGGACATCGACGCGCACGCGGGCTCGAGCCGGATCCCGATCCTGTTCTGCGGCCCGCTGCTGCACCGCCTGGGCGAGGCGTTCATCCCCGACCTCGGCGGGTGCCGGATCGGCGACCGGCCGATCAACTACCACCTCGACATCCTGCGCCAGTTCGGCGCCGTCGTGGACAAGCGCGAGAACGGGATCCACATCCGCGCCCCGCGCCGTCTCCAGGGCACCAAGATCGCGCTGCCGTACCCGTCGGTGGGCGCGACCGAGCAGACGCTGCTCACGGCCGTGCGCGCCGAGGGCATCACGGAGCTGGCCAACGCCGCGATCGAGCCTGAGATCGTGGACCTCATCGCGGTGCTGCAGAAGATGGGCGCGATCATCTCGGTCGACACCGACCGCGTGATCCGCATCGAGGGCGTGGACCGCCTCGACGGGTACACCCACACTGCGCTCGGTGACCGCATCGAGGCGGCGTCCTGGGCGTCGGCCGCGCTCGCCACTGGCGGCGACATCACCGTCAAGGGCGCCACCCAGCCCGAGATGATGACCTTCCTCAACACGTTCCGCAAGGTCGGCGGCCGGTTCGACGTGCAGGACGACGGCATCCGGTTCTGGCACCCGGGCGGCGACCTCGACCCGATCGTGCTCGAGACCGACGTGCACCCCGGCTTCATGACCGACTGGCAGCAGCCGCTCGTCGTCGCGCTGACCCAGGCCAAGGGCCTGTCGATCGTGCACGAGACGGTGTACGAGAACCGGTTCGGCTTCACCGACGCCCTGCGCGGCATGGGCGCGACCATCCAGGTCTACAAGGAGTGCCTCGGCGGGCGCGACTGCCGGTTCGGGCAGCGCAACTTCCACCACTCCGCGGTGATCTCCGGCCCGACGCCGCTGGCCGCGGCCGACATCGAGGTCCCCGACCTGCGCGGCGGCTTCTCCCACCTCATCGCCGCGCTCGCGGCGAAGGGCACCTCGACCGTGCGCGGCATCAGCCTCATCGACCGCGGCTACGAGAACTTCCAGGACAAGCTCGTCGCGCTCGGCGCCGACGTGCGCCGCGGCTGAGCGGGTGCCGCGGGCGAGCCGCCACGTCGGCGGCGCCCACCTCATGACGACTGTCACGGCCTCGCACGCCCTGCGCGTGCGAGGCTGGGCGTCGTGATCACCCGCCCTCGCACGTTCCTCGAGGTGTGGAGCGGCCGCACGGCTCCGGAACGGTTCGACGCGTACACGCGCTGGTCGCTCTACCTGCTGTCGGGCTTCGCGCCTTTCCTCGCGCTCGCCGTCGTCGGCTCGGACCCCTCGTTCGTCCCGTCGCTCGTCCTGCCGTGGCTCGCGCTCGTCCTCGCGCAGACCGTGGTCTGCATCCTCACGCTGCGTGCCGGGATCGTGCACTTCCTCGGCGGGCCGAACGTCCGGGCCGTCCTGCTGGTCCCGCTCTGCGTGCTCTCCGTCGCCGTCGCGACCCTGGGCATGTGGACGTTCCCGGTGACGTCGGCCGACGGCATCCCGGACAGCTCGCGCTACTACGCGGTCCTGATGGGGCTCGGGTTCGGGACGCTCGCGGTCACCCCCCTGCTCACCTTCCGTCGTCTGGTGCTCGTCGCCCTGCTCGTCGCCGCGGTCACGGGCTGCTCGGCCTGGGTCGGGACGGGGGTCACTTCGACGACCGTCGGCTTCGCGGTGGGGATGGGTGTCTCGGGCGCGGTGATGCTCGTCGCGGTCCTCGGTTCCTACCGCGCGTCGGTGTGGATGCTCGGGGTCGTGTGGGAGCAGGAACGCACGCGCGTGCTCCACGCCCGCCTCGCCGTCGCGGAGGAGCGGCTGCGCTTCTCGCGCGACCTGCACGACGTCTTCGGGCGCACGCTGTCCGTCGTTGCCGTGAAGAGCGAGCTCGCTGCCGAGCTCGCGGCGCGCGGCCGTCCGGGCGCGGAGGAGCAGATGCTGGAGGTCCGGCGCATCGCCCAGGACGCGCTGCGCGAGGTACGCGCCGTCGTCGCCGGCTACCGTTCCGCCGACCTCGGAGCGGAGCTCGCGGGCGCCCGCTCCGTCCTGCGGTCGGCGGGGATCGAGACGACCGTCCACGGCGACGAGACACCGGTGGGCCAGGAGGCGCAGGAGGCGCTCGCGTGGGCGGTCCGCGAGGCCGTGACGAACGTGGTGCGGCACTCGACCGCGAGCACCTGCACCATCACGGTCCACCGCGACGGCGCCACGAGCGTCGTCGAGGTCGTCAACGACGGCGTGCCGACGACACCGAGGTCGGGTGCGGGGTCCGGCCTCCTCGGGCTCGCCGAGCGCCTCGAGGGGGCAGGGGGGCGGCTCGAGACGTGGGCCGACGCCGGTCGCTTCGGACTGGTGGCGAGCGTGCCCGACGACGGCGCGGCACGTGGGGCGCCGGGACGAGCGCCCGCACGCGAGCTACCTGCCCCCACCACCGAGAGGACCACCCGCGCGTGATCCGCATCCTGCTCGCCGACGACGAGAACCTCATCCGCGACGCGGTCGCGTCCCTCCTGGCCCTCGAGGACGACCTCGAGGTCGTCGCCCAGGCGGCGTCGGGCACGGAGGCCGTCGCGGCCGCGCTCAAGCTCGAGCCCGACGTCGCCGTGCTCGACCTCCAGATGCCCGGGCTCGACGGCGTCGAGGTGGCGCAACGCCTCGCGCACGACCTCCCGTCGTGCGGTGTGGTGATCGTCACGAGCCATGGTCGCCCCGGCTACCTGAAGCGGGCCCTCGAGGCGGGTGCCCGCGGGTTCCTGCCCAAGACCGTCTCGTCGCGGGTCCTCGCGGAGGTCGTGCGGCAGGTGCACGACGGCGGTCGGTACGTCGACCCGGAGCTCGCCGCCGAGGCGATCGCCGCGGGAGCGAGCCCGCTCACCCCGCGGGAGGCGGACGTGCTGGAGCTCGCGGCGGGCGGTGCCCCGGTCGAGGAGATCGCGACGCGCGCCCATCTCGCCCCGGGGACGGTCCGCAACTACCTGTCGTCGGCCGCGGCGAAGCTCGGGGCGGCGAACCGTCACGAGGCGGCGCACGCGGCGCGACGGCACGGCTGGATCTGAGCGGCGGATCGCGCCCGGTAGGCTCGGTGACCGTGCCGAGCCTGCCCGAGACCCCGCGCGCGTACAAGAACCTCGCGTTCCTCCTGCGCCCGATCCTCTTCGCGATCACCCGCCGTGACTGGCGTGGCGCGGAGAACCTGCCCCCGACCGGCTTCATCGCCGCGGCGAACCACGTCACGGAGGTCGACCCCGTGACGCTCGCGCACTTCCTCTACGACCAGGGTCGCGCGCCGAAGATCACGGCCAAGGCGTCGTTGTTCACGGTGCCCGTCCTCGGGGGCATCCTGCGCCGCACGGGCATGATCCCCGTCCACCGGGGCACCGCGGGCGCCGCGCAGTCGCTCGTCGATTCGACGGCACGCCTCGCCGAGGGCGAGTGCGTGGTGTTCTTCCCCGAGGGCACGCTGACTCGGGACCCGGACGGGTGGCCGATGGTCGGCAAGACCGGCGTCGCGCGCCTCGCGCTGACGAGCCGCGCTCCCGTCGTGCCTATCGCGCAGTGGGGCGCCGAGCAGCTCCTCGCGCCGTACGGCAAGGTGTTCAAGCCGATCCCGCCCAAGCGGGTTGCCGTCCATGCCGGGCCGCCCGTCGACCTGTCCGACCTGTACGACCGCCCGCAGGACACCGCGACGCTGCGCGAGGCGACCGAGCGCATCATGGCGGCGATCACGAGCCAGCTCGAGGAGATCCGCGGTGCGAAGGCGCCCGTGGAGCGCTTCGACATGCGCCACAACCCGGGCTCGGAGGGGCGCCGGTGAGCGGGGACCGCACCATGGAGATCAGCCCGGTGCCGGTCGGGACGGACGGGGCGCCCACCCCCGAGCGCGTCGTCGCTGCGGTCCTGGGCTCCGGGAGCTGGGGCACGACGTTCGCCGCCGTGCTCGCCGACGCGGGCTGCGAGGTCCGGTTGTGGGGGCGCGACGCCGAGGTCGCCGCGCAGGTGAACGACGAGCGGCGCAACGAGAAGCGGCTGCCGGGCATCGAGCTGCCTCCCGGGATCCGCGCCACGACCGACGCGCGCGACGCGCTCGCCGGGGCGGGGCTGGTCGTCGTCGCGATCCCCTCGCAGGTCGCCCGCACGACGCTCGCCGAACTGCGCCCGTACCTGGAGCCCGACGCCGTCGCGGTCTCGCTCATGAAGGGCGTCGAGCTGAGCACAGACCGCCGCATGAGCGAGGTCGTCGCGGAGTCCCTCGGGCTGCCGCCCGAGCGCGTCGCCGTGGTCTCGGGCCCCAACCTGGCGCGGGAGATCGCGCACCGCCAGCCGACGGCGACGGTCGTGTCGTGCGTCGACGAGGACGTGGCGCGGTACGTGGCGCGCGCGTGCTCGTCGTCGTACTTCCGCCCTTACACGAACCGCGACGTCGTCGGGGTCGAGCTGTGCGGGGCGGTCAAGAACGTCATCGCCCTCGCCGTGGGCATCGCACAGGGCCGCGGGTTCGGCTACAACACCACGGCGACCGTCATCACCCGGGGCCTCGTGGAGATCACCCGCCTCGGGCTCGCGCTCGGCGCCGACGCCGAGACGTTCCCCGGCCTCGCGGGCATGGGCGACCTCGTGGCGACGTGCTCGTCCCCGCTCTCGCGCAACCACACGCTCGGCAAGCACGTCGGGCAGGGCCTGAGCCTCGACGACGCGATCGCCGCGACCGGAGGCACGGCCGAGGGCGTCAAGTCGTGCCGCTCGGTGCTCGAGCTCGCGGAGAAGGTCGGTGTCGAGATGCCGATCACGGCCGGCGTCGTCGCCGTCCTGCACGAGGGCATGCCCGTCGACGAGATGGCGCGTGGCCTGCTCGCCCGGCCGCAGAAGGCCGAGGGGATCTCGGCGGAGCGCTGAGAGAGCCCCGGCCGCCGTTGCGCCGGGGCTCCGCCGTCAGTCGTCGTCGCGGACGTCGACGACGACGCGCGTCGGGTCCTCCAGCGAGAACACCCGGAACGGGCGCCGTACGTCGTCGACGCCCACGAACGCTTGCGTGTAGCCCTCGAAGACCCCGCGCAGCAGGACCTCCTCCACCTCGCCGTCGTCGCCCGCACGCAGCGGGTTGGGTTCGGTGTACTCGTCCACGCCGGTGTCCATGGGGTAGCCCGAGCCGGAGATCATGACCTGGAGGTAGGCGTCGCCGTCGACCGCGACGACGTCACCCTTGCCATCGTCGGTCGGCTGGTCGACGTACTCGACGCGCCATCCGGGCGTCCCGGTCCCGCCGAGCTCGAACACGACCCGGTCGTACCCGTCGTGGTGACCCACCCGGATGTCCGTCACCGTGAGGGCCGCGTCCGCGGACGGGTCCTGGGTGTCGGCGTCCGTGTTCGCGGGGAACGGGAGCGGCGCCTCGGCCCCGTCGTCGGCGGGCGTCGACCCGTCGTCCGTCGGGCTCTCGCTCGGCGCGTCGGTCGGTGGGTCCGTGGGGCTCGGCGACGGGCTCGTCGTGGTGCCCGACGGCGCCGGGGAGTCGTCCGTGCCGCCCGGGGTGCACGCGGCGAGCGTCAGCACCAGCATGCCCGCGGCGGCAGCCGCTACCCGTCGTGGTGCCGTCGCGCTCAGGAGTCGATCCCGTCCGTCACTGCCGCCCCGCGCTCGTCGTGTCGTCATGCCCCGATCGTAGAAACCGCAGGTCACGCTCGCGCGGCGGGCGGGCCACGGTCCGGTCCCGGTCCGGTCACCGTCGGGTCTCGGCGGCGTCGTGGATGGCCCGGGCGGCCCGGTCCGGACTCCCGGGAACCCACCTCGCCCGCGTCGTGACGAGCCGTCGGCGTACGCTCGGTCCATGCTGCAGGGGATCGGCACGCAGGCGGGCGGGGTGCTCGTCGTGGTCGCGCTCACGGTGCTGCTCGTCGTCGGGATCACGCGGTTCACGTCCGGGGCCGAGGCTCGTGCGCGGCGAGACGCGGGTGCGGGGGAGAGCGCGTCGTCGGGCATGTTCGGTGAGATCGTCGAGATCTTCCAGCCGAGCCGCACGCACGTGACCGAGGAGAAGGAGCGGCAGCGACTCGACATCGCGCAGCGGCCCGCCGAGGGCCGCCCGTTCGACGTCGACCTCGAGGAGGGCGTGCTCTACGTGCCGGGGGAGGCGGCGGTTCCCGAGCGCCGGGACGCGAGCGAGCGGTAGCCGTCCTGTCCGGGTGAGGTCAGCCCGCCGACGTCCGTAGTGCCCGGTCGAGGTCGCGCCAGAGGTCCTCGACGTCCTCGATGCCGACGGAGAGCCGCAGGAGGTCCTCGGGTACCGTGAGCGACTCGGTCGCGAAGCGGCGTCGCCGTTCGAGGCTCGACTCGACGCCGCCGAGGCTCGTCGCCGGGACCCAGAGGCGCACGGCACCGACGACGGAGTCCGCGCCCGCGGCCCCGCCACGGGGCCGGACGCCGAGGATCGAGCCGTAGCCCGTCATGAGACGTGTCGCCCGCTCGTGCCCGGGGTCGGTCGGCAGGCTCGGGTGACGCACCTCGACGACGTCGGGGTGATCGGCGAGACGCCGGGCCAGCTCGGCGGCGTTCGCCTGGGCGCGCTCGACGCGCAGCGCGAGCGTGCGCAGACCGCGCAGCGCGAGCCACACCTCGAACGGGCCGGGGATCGAGCCGTGCAGCGTCCGGTAGGCGCGCAGGGCCGCGACGAGCTCGGGCGTCCGCGCGACGGCCGCGCCGAGGACGACGTCGGAGTGCCCGGCGAGGTACTTGGTCACCGAGTGCACGACGACGTCCGCGCCGTGGTCCAGCGGGCGTTGGCCCAGGGGGGTGGCGAACGTGTTGTCGACGGCGCTGAGGACACCGCGCTCGCGTGCGGCGGCGAGCAGCACGGGCAGGTCGGCGACCTCGAGCATGGGGTTCGTCGGGGACTCCACGAGCAGGAGCGAGGCGCCGTCGAGCGCGTCGAGCACCTGGTCCGTGTCCGCGACGTCTACCCGGACGACGTCGACCCCGGCGCGGGCGGCGAGGTCGTCCGCGAAGCCGAGGGTCACCTGGTAGGCGTGGCGCGGAAGCACGACCTTGCCACCGGCGGGGACGAAGGAGAAGACGGCCGCGATCGCCGCCATGCCGGACCCGAACACCACTCCGGGCTCCGGGGCACCCTCGAGCGCCGCGAGCGCCTCCTCGAACGGGTGCCACGTCTCGGTGTCCATGCGCGTGTACAGGAGCTCGCCCGGCTGCTGTACACCCTCGGACACGTAGGTCGAGGACAGCACGATCGGCGGGTTCACGGGCGCACCCTGGGCGCGCTCGGGCCGTCCGGCGGAGACGGCGACCGTCGCAGGAGCCAGGGCATCGGGGGAGTGCGGATCACTCATGGCGGCAGGTTACGCCGACGACACGACGGATGCCCCGGGCGACCGCCCACCGACCAGGCGATCCCGGCGGGTCGAGCAGGTGGTCCTGGTGCGTCCGGAGCCGGGGACGAGCCAGGACCACCTGTTCGGCGCTGGGCGGGGGCGTCAGGTGAGCGGGCCTAGGAGGGATTGGGCGACCGTGGAGTGGGCCGACTCGTCGTCGGAGGGGTGGAAGATCCCGGCCAGCACGTCGCGGTACAGGCGGCCGAGCTCGTTGCCCGCGAAGTAGCTCGACCCGCCGGCGACGCGCACCATCTGGTCGACGACCGTCTTCGCCGTCTCGGTGGCGCGGACCTTGAGACCTGCGGTCGCGCGGAACCACCCCGCCCCACGGTCCACGAGCGCGTCGAGCTCGCCCGCGACGGTGTCGATCTGCGGCCAGACCGCGTCGAGCGCGAGCGCGGCGTCGGCGAGGCGCCAGCGGATGTCGGGGTCCTGCGCGAGGGACGCGCCGTCGTTCTTCATCGACGTCCGACGGCGCGCCGCGGCGACGCCCAGCTCGAGCGCGCGCTCCGCGATCCCCGTGTAGACGGACGCGAGCAACGTCTCGAACGTCGTGAAGATCCCGACGACGAGCGGGTCGAGCGTCGGCCCGGGGGCGAGGCGTCGCACGACCCGGTCCACGGGCGCGTGCGCGCCGTCGAGCACGGTGGAACGGGACTGGGAAGCCCGCATGCCCATCGTGTCCCAGTCGTCGAGCACCTCGACGCCCGCGTCCCGGGCGACGAACGCGTGCACGAGGCGCGGGGCGTCGTCGGACACCGTGTCGAGCCCGAGGACGCCGAGACGCGTCCACGCGGGCGAGTTGGACGTGAAGATCTTGCGGCCGTGGAACGTGTACCCGCCCGTGCCGTCCGGTCGCGCCTCGGTGCGCGACCCGAGCAGGACGAGGTCGTTGCCGCCCTCGGAGTACCCGAAGCCGAACACCCCGCCGCGACCGGCCTCCTCGAGCAGCCAGTCGAGCGAGGCGTCGCCGCGCTCGTGCAGGTAGCGCGCGACGCCGGTCCACACGTGGTGCATGTTCACCGCGAGGGCCGTCGCGGGCGCCGCGCCCGCGAGCCGCGCCTGCTCGTGCGCGACCTCGCGCAGGCCGAGGCCGACGCCGCCGAACGACGCGGGGACGAGCGCGCGCAGGTACCCGGCCTCGGTCAGCGCCGCGAGGTCATCGTCGAAGAATGCGTTGTCGCGGTCGTAGCCCGCCGCGCGGCCGCGGACCGCCTCGAGCAGGTCGTCGGTGAGGAGGGTGCGGGGCTCGGGGAACGGGGGAGCGACGGAGGAGGGGGAGGACGACGGGGCGACGGGCGTGGGCATGGCCTGCCTTCGGTCGGGGCGGACGGCGAGAGGCCCCGGCGACGTGCGTCGCCGAGGCCCCTCCACCGTACGCCGGGCCTGTCGGCCGGCGAGCCGGTCAGCCGACGAGCACCGGCGCCGGCTCGTCCGGGGACGGCAGGATGCGGCGCAGCACGTCGGCGAGCGTCACGACGCCGACGAACCGCTCGCCGTCCATGACGATCGCGAGCTGCTCGCTCGACTCGCGCATGCGCGCGAGCGCGGCGTGCACGGTCGTCCCCGACGCGAGCACGAACCCGGGGCGCGCGAGCTCCCCGGCGGGCCGGTCGTCGGGCTCCAGGAGCGTGTCGCGCACGTGCACGACCTTCGGGACGACGCTCCCGTTCTGGACGAGGATGCGCAGGTGCCCCGACCCGGCGGACGCGGCCCGCACGTCCGCGGCCGTGGCCGTCGCGGGGACCGACGTCGGCCGGCCCTCGGTCGGCACGAGCGCGTCGACCGTGAGGGTCTCGAGCTCGATGACGCCCGAGATCTGCACGCGGTACGACGCCTCGAGCGCGCCGACGTTCGCCGAGTGCTCGACGAGGTGCCGCAGGGTCGCGGGATCCTGGCCACCGCCCTCGACGTTCTCGACGGGCTCGACGCCCACGGCCCGCACGCAGCGGTTCGCGAGCGCGTTGAGCCAGCGCAGCAGCGGTCGGAACGCCCACATGAACCCGCGCATCGGCAGCGCGAGGAGCGTGGCCGAGCGCTCCGGGTGGGCGATGGCCCACGACTTCGGCGCCATCTCGCCGATGACGAGGTGGAGGAACGTCACGATGATCAGCGCCAGCACGAAGCCCGCGACGTCGGCGGCCCACAGGGGCGCGCCCCAGGTCTCGAAGACCGGGGTGAGCCAGTGGTGCACGGCGGGCTTGGTGATGGCACCGAGCGCGAGCGTGCACGCCGTGATGCCGAGCTGTGCGCCCGCCATGAGGAGCGTGAGCTCGTTCGAGCTGCGCAGCGCGGCGCGTGCCGCGCGGCTCGTCGGTGCGGCGTCCTCGAGGCGGTGCCGCTTGGCGCCGAGGAGCGCGAACTCCACGGCGACGAAGAACGCGCTCAGCGCGATGATCGCGACGGTCGCCGCGACGACGACCCAGGGGTTGCTCATCGGGTCTCCTCCGCTGCGTCCGTCGGGCGGGCAGCCTCGTGGGTGGTGCGGTGTGCGTCGTCGTCGGCCGGGGTGTCGCCCCGCCGCTCGACGAGCCGGACGCGCACGAGGCGCGGCACGTGCCGCTCGACCGACAGGACGTCGACGACGAGCGTGCGGTGCACGGGCTCGTCGTGGACGAGGTCGGCCGGGTCGTCCGGGAGCGGGACCTCGATCGTGTCGCCCGCGCGCGGCAGGGCGCCGTGCTGGGCGATGAGGAGCCCGGAGACCGTCTCGTGGTCGCCGCGCGGCAGGTCGTGGCCGAGCGCGCGCTCCGCCTCGTCGACGTGGACGTCGCCGCCCATGACCCACACGCCGTCGTCCTCGGCCGTGACCGTGACGGGTTGCTCGGGGTCGTGCTCGTCGGTGATCTCGCCCACGAGCTCCTCGGCGAGGTCCTCGACCGTGAGCACGCCGGTGAAGCCGCCGTACTCGTCGATGACGCACGCGAGCTGGTTGCGCGTGGAGTTGAGCTGGGCGAGCGCGTCCGGCAGCGTCATGAGCGTCGGCAGCACGACGGCCGGGCGCATGAGGTCGGTGACGGGCGCGTCGTCGGGCAGGTCGGTCGCCAGGACGTCGGCGAGCTGGACGACGCCGAGCGGCTGGTCCGTCTCGTCGACGACCGGGTAGCGCGTGTGCGCGCGGGCGCTGAGCTCGCGCACCTCGGCGACGGTCGCCTCGGGGCGCACCGTCCCGACGCGCGAGCGGGGGATCATCGCGTGCTCGACGTCACGCTGGGGGAAGTCGAGGATGCGGTCGAGGAGCACGGAGAGCTCGTCGGGCAGGTCCCCGCTCTCGCGCGAGTCGGCCACGATGTGCTCGAGGTCGCGCGCGGTCGCCGTGTTGTCGACGTCGTGCACCGGCTCGATCTTGAGCAGCCGCAGCAGGGCGTTGGACGCCTTGTCGAACACCGCGATGAGCCAGCCGAACACCGTGAGGTAGGCGGTCGTGGAGCGAGCCAGGCCCTTCGCGAGCGGTTCGGGCCGCGCGATGGCGAGGTTCTTGGGGAACAGCTCGCCGAAGAGCATCTGGATGATCGTCGACAGCACGAGGGCGAGGACGGTGCCCACCGCCACGCCGACGCCCGTGGGGACGCCCACGCCGCCGAGCATCGTGCCCAGCGACTCGCCGATGAGGGGCTCGGCCACGTAGCCGACGAGCAGGCCCGTCACGGTGATCCCGAGCTGGGCCCCGGACAGGACGAAGGAGGTGCGCTTCGTGACGGCGAGCGCGCGCCGGGCCGACTCGTCGCCGGCCTCCGCCTTGGCCCCCAGCCGGGAGCGGTCGACGGTCATGTAGGCGAACTCCTGGGCGACGAAGTACGCCGTCGCCGCCGTGATCGCGAGAACCACGAGGAGCCCGAGCAGGAGGGAGAGGAAGGTCGTCATCGTGCCCGCACCGCCCTCCGGTCGTCGGGGACGCGTTCGCGCGTCCGCTCGCTGCCGGGGCCGGTGCGGCCGGGACTATGGTCGGGGTCGTCGGCCGCGGGGGCCTCGAGAGTCGTGTCTTCCACGGCACTCCCAACGCAGGACGGCCCCGGATCGTTCCCGACGGCGCGTCAGGTCCTCGTCGGGTACCACGTCGGGGCGCGAGCAGGCGTCCGGTAGGGTCGTCCGCGATGTCCAGCCAGAGCCCCGACCGGTCCGTGCCGTCCACCGACGAGCACCCCACCGGCGCGCCCCGCAAGCCCCGCGTCCTCGTGCTGTTCGGCGGTCGCTCCGGCGAGCACGCCATCTCCGCCGCGACCGCCGCGGGCGTCCTGCGCGCTATCGACCGGTCGCGGTACGACGTCGTCCCCGTCGGGATCACGCCGGCGGGCGAGTGGGTCCTGGCGGCCGACGAGCCCGCGCGCTGGGAGATCGCCGACGGCCGCCTGCCGCAGGTGGAGCCCACGGGCGAGGAAGTCATCCTGCCGCTGTCGACCGGTCGCCGGGACCTGCGCGTCCTCACCCCGGGCGACGTCCCGCGCGTGCTCGGCGAGGTGGACGTCGTCTTCCCGCTCCTGCACGGCCCGTACGGCGAGGACGGCACGCTCCAGGGGATGCTCGAGCTCGCGGACGTCCGGTACGTCGGCGCGGGCGTGCTCGCGTCCGCCGTCGGCATGGACAAGCACTTCATGAAGCTCGTGCTCGCGGGCGAGGGGCTGCCCGTCTCCCCGTACACCGTGATCCGGCCGGGCGAGTTCGAGCGCGACCCCGAGGCCTGGACGCAGACCGTCGCCGCGCTCGGAATGCCCGTGTTCGTCAAGCCCGCTCGCGCCGGGTCGAGCCTCGGCATCTCCAAGGTCGACGACCTGGCCGACCTGCCCGCGGCGATCGCCGCCGCGCAGGAGCACGACCCCAAGGTGATCGTCGAGGCGGGCGTCGTCGGCCGCGAGATCGAGTGCGCGGTCCTCGGCGGTCGCGGCGGCGCGCGCCCGCGCGCGTCGCTCCCGGGCGAGATCGTCGTCACGGGCGAGGCGCACGACTTCTACGACTTCGAGGCCAAGTACCTCGACGAGGCCGGGGTCGAGCTCTCGTGCCCGGCCGACCTGCCCGAGCACCTCGTCGAGCGCGTGCGCGAGATCGCGATCCGGACCTTCGAGGCCGTCGGCGCCGAGGGTCTGTCGCGCGTCGACGTCTTCGTCACGCCCGACGAACGGGTCGTCGTCAACGAGATCAACACGATGCCCGGCTTCACGCCGTTCTCGATGTACCCGCGCATGTGGGAGAAGTCGGGACTGAGCTACCCCGAGCTCATCGACGAGCTCGTCGCGCTCGCGCTCGAGCGACCCACCGGGCTGCGCTGACCCGGGCCACCGGGTGAGGCCCGGTGGCCGCAGGCCTCAACCCAGGTCGCCCGCGCCGACGCACGCGCGCGTCTGCGGGACCTCCATGACCGCCCGGCCCAGGTCCGCGACGAACGCCGTCGAGCGGTCCTCGGTCACGGCGGGCGGCACGACGAGCTGCACCGCGGGGTCGCGCCCGTAGGTCGTGAACGTCCACGTGCCCTGGTCCTCGACGACGAGCCAGTCCACCGTGCCGCCCTCGGACTGGACGCTCTGGCACGCCGTCGTCGTCGGGCCGGGCACCTCCACGCCGCAGCGCAACGTCACCGCGGCCCCGGGCTCGCCCCATGCCGCGGTGGCCTGGCTCGTGGTGCCGACCGCGTCCAGGCCCTCGCCCAGCGACTCGGGCAGAGCGAGCACGACGTCCGCGCACAGCGGGTTCTGGGCGTCGTCCGCCACCGGGACGCCGATGCGCGGCGCGCACGCGGCGGTCGCGGCCACGACGCCGAGGAGCGCGGGCACGGCGAGGGCACGCACGAAGGAGCGGCGGCGCGCGCGGGGCGTCGCGCCGGGGCGGGAAGCGGACGTGGCGGGAGGGACGGCGTCGAGCACGCGACCACCGTAGCGGGCCGGGACCGGTGCCCGTGACCGCACCGGCGGCGACTAGGGTGGCCGGGTGAGCGAGACGCCCCTGCTGGTCCGCGACGTGGCCGAGGAGGCGCTCCTCGCCCGGATCTTCCCCCTGCTGCCCACCGCGCCGACCACCCTCGTCGGTCCGGGCGACGACTGCGCCGTCGTGGCGGCGCCCGACGGCCGCTACGTGGTGTCGACCGACGTCCTCGTCGAGGACCGGCACTTCCGTCGGCGCTGGTCGTCCGGGTTCGACGTCGGCAGGCGGGCCGCGGTCCAGAACCTCGCCGACGTCGTGTCCATGGGCGCCCGCCCGGCGGCGCTCGTCGTCTCGCTCGTCATGCCCGGTGACCTGCCGGTCGACTGGGTCACCGGCCTCGCGCGCGGGCTCGCGGACGCGTGCACCCCCCTGGGTGCCGCCGTCGTCGGCGGAGACCTGTCCGGCGGCGACCAGGTCGTCGTCGCGGTGACCGTGCACGGCGACCTCGAGGGGCGCGACCCGGTCCTGCGCTCCGGGGCACGCCCGGGAGACGTCGTCGCCCTCGCGGGGACGCTGGGGCGGTCGGCGGCCGGCCTCGCCCTGCTCGACGCCGGGCGCGGAGAGGTCGATGAGGGTCTCGTCGCCGCGTACCTGCGGCCGGACCCCCCTCTTGCGGCCGGACCTGCCGCGGCCGACGCCGGTGCGACGGCGATGATGGACGTCTCCGACGGGCTGCTGCGGGACGCCGGGAGGATCGCCCGGGCGAGCGACGTCGTCGTGGACATCGACCCGGCGGCGTTGGCCGACGACCGCGAGGGCCTGCGCCCGACGGCGGCGTCGCTGGGCGCCGGGCTCCGGGACGGGCAGGGCGCACGGGTGGGCGCGACGGCGGTCTCCCCGGCCGACGACGAGGCGGACGGGGAAGGTGTCGCCGATCTCGTCGACGGGTGGGTGCTCTCCGGGGGCGAGGACCACGCGCTGCTCGCCACGTTCCCCGCCGACGTCGTGCTCCCGACCGCGTTCCGGGCGATCGGCACGGTCCGCCGTGCGGGGGGCGACGGGCCGGGCGTCCGGGTCGACGGACGCGTCGCGCAGCGCTCGGCGGGATGGGACCACTTCCGCGCCTGAGCGCGAGCCTCAGCTCCGGCGGTAGCGCACCGCGGTGAGGTCCTTGCCGCCGATGTCGTCGCGACGCTCGACGCCGTCCGGGGCGAAGCCGTGGCGGCGGTAGAAGCGGCGGGCGCGCTCGGCGTCCTCGAGGACCCAGAGCGTGACGGTGGTGCCCGGGCGCACCTCGCCGAGCATGGTGCGCATGAGGTCGCGGGCGACACCCCGGCCCCACGACTCGGGGTCGAGGTACATGGCGAAGATCTCGAGGTCGCCGGGCTCGGCGTCCTCGTCGCGGCTCGGCCCCAGGGTGGCGAAGCCGATGGTGCGGCCGTCGGCGTCGGCGAGCCAGGTGCGAGCGCCGGCGGTCGAGAGGCTCTGGACCCAGTGCTGCTCGCGCTGGTCGTGGTCGAGCGAGGCCAGGTACTCGTCCGGGACGATGCCCGCGTAGGCGCCGCGCCACGACGCGATGTGCACGGCCGCGATGGCGCTCGCGTCCGCGGGAGCGGCCGGGCGGATGGTTACCTCGCTCAGTTCCGTCACCATGCACACAGACTGCCACCGTGGTTCGGCATCCGCCAAACCGGTTTGTCCGGATCTCCAGGAGATCTCCGCATCTCGCGGCGGGGTGTTCGAGGGGGCGGCGGGTCCGGGGCGTGCACGAGGGGCGCAGACGACGAGAGCGCCTGCCGGGATCCGGCAGGCGCTCTCGTCAGGAAGTCTCACGATGCTCAGGCGGGACGGGTGACCTTCCCGGCCTTGAGGCAGGAGGTGCACACGTTGAGACGCTTGGGCGTCCCGGCGACCACGGCGCGCACGCGCTGGATGTTCGGGTTCCAGCGGCGCTTCGTGCGGATGTGGGAGTGCGAGATGCTGTGCCCGAAGCCCGGGCCCTTGCCGCAGACGTCGCAGTTGGCAGCCACGGTTTCTCCTGATCGTCGTGCACGTCGCGCACGCAGCGGCGACGTCCTGAATGGTCTGTAGGGTGTCTCGCCCGGTGTTCTTCGGCGACTCCTCGACGGTGTCGAGGGCGCGCGAAGCACCCGGGCAACCTCGCCAGGGTAGCCGATCCGAGGGCCCGAGCTCAAACCGGGCGCTCGTCACACCCGCCGGGTGCCAACCACGCCCGCCGCGCGCCCCGTCGCCCCCCGCGGTTGACTACCGTGGTCCCGACGGCCGACCCGGTCGTCCGACCGCCCGGCCACGAGGCCCGGTCGCCCGCCGAACGCCAGGAGCCGGTCCGACGTGAGCCCCCGGAGCGACGTGGTCGACGCCGCCGTCGTCGTCGCGTGGGGCCGTCACGGCGTCAGCGCGCTCGCCGCCGCACGCGAGTCCCTCGACCGGGTGAACGTCTTCCCGGTCGCGGACGCGGACACCGGCACCAACATGTACCTCACGCTCCTCGACGCGGTCCGTGCGCTGCCCGCCGATTCCACGTCCGGAGCGCTGGAGGAGGGCACGGCGGGCGGCGCCGGCGACCTGCTCGTGCGCCTGGCCCGCGGCGCGCTCGTCGGGGCACGCGGCAACTCGGGAGTCATCCTCAGCGAGTACCTGCGCGGTCTCGCGCTCGAGCTCGCCGAGCACCGCACCGTCACCGGCGCGGCGCTCGCGGCCGGCCTCGGTCGTGCTGCCCGCACGGCCCGCGGTGCGGTGGCGCGACCGGCACCGGGCACGATCCTCACGGCGGCCGACGCCGCTGCGCGCACCGCCGCGACCGCGTCGGAGGGTCCGGACGTCTCCTCGCCCGCGGTCGTCGCGGCCGCGGCCAGGGACGGCGCGCGGGCCGCGGCACTGCGCAGCACCGGCGAGCTGGACGTGCTCGCCCGCGCGCAGGTGCTCGACGCCGGAGCTCTCGGCCTGGTGCTGGTCCTCGGCGCGCTCGTCGCGGCGATCGGCGCCGGCACCGCCGTGCCGACCGACCTCGGGGCCACCGCGTCCGCGGCGGACCGCGGGGTCGCCGCGCACGACGACGCCGGGCTCGCAGGGGCGGGCGTGTCGGAGGTGCTCGGCATGATGGCCGGGATGGTGCCGGTACCGGGTTCGTCCGGGGAGTCCGGCACCGCACCGGAGGCCGGGCACGAGGGGGGCGAGTTCGAGGTGATGTACGTGGTGGACGCCCCCGTGGGGAGCGCCGCGCCCGCGGCCGGGCGCGCGCCCGTCGAGGACCCTGCGGGGCTGCTCCGCGCGGAGCTCGCGCGGATCGGCGACTCCGTCGTCGTGGTGGGCGGTCCGGGCGACCGCGGCTCGGGCCTCTGGCAGGCGCACGTCCACACCGACGACCCGATGGCCGCTGTCGCCGTCGGCCGGGCCGCTCTCGTGACCGTGCGGCACCCGCTGGACGACGGCGCCGCGCGCGCCGGCGGCGAGGCGGGCGGCGAGGCCGCGCTGCGCCAGGTCCGGGTCCGGCACCTGCCCGGGTCGCACGAGCACAACCACGGCCTGGAGGCGGACACCGACCGGACGCCGGGCGCCGGGGCGGGCGCGATCCCGGTCGACGGCGGCGGACCGGGGCTGGTCGCGGTGACCACGGCGCCCGGGCTCGTCGCCGACCTCGCGCGCGCGGGCGCCGTCGTGCTGCTGCGGGAGGCATCCGTCCCCCTCGACCTCGCTGCGCTGCACCGCGTCGCGGTCGACGCCCGCGCGGCGCACGTCGCGCTCCTGCCCGGCGCGGACCTCCCGGAGGACGACGTCGAGGCGCTGCGCGCGAGCCTGCGCGACGACGGGGTCGAGACGCTCGAGGTGCTGCCCGCCGCGACCGACCTGCACGTCGCGGTGGCGCTCGCCGCCGCACAGCTCGTCGAGCATGGCGCCGCGCCGCGCCTCGAAGCGGCCCGGTCGGCGCTCGACGCCGTCCGGTGGAGCCGCCTCGACGTCGCGGGTGTCCCCGCGCCGGAGGCGGCGCGGCGGCTCGTCGACCTGGCCGACCCGCTCCGCGCGCGGCCCGGGGCGCTCGTCACCGTGCTCGCCGACGACGACGTGCCGGACGCGGCCGTCGACGCGCTCGCGGCCGACGCGACCGGGACCGGCGCC
This sequence comes from Cellulosimicrobium protaetiae, assembly GCF_009708005.2. Taxonomy (NCBI): domain Bacteria; kingdom Bacillati; phylum Actinomycetota; class Actinomycetes; order Micrococcales; family Promicromonosporaceae; genus Cellulosimicrobium; species Cellulosimicrobium protaetiae. The sequence goes on from NZ_CP052757.1 coordinate 2,201,194, forward strand.
GAGGTCGTGCTCCTGCGCTCGGGCCGTGGCGGCGGCGGTGTCACGCTCGCCGTCGAGGGGCCGGACGCTCTGGAGACCGTGGACGAGGACACCGGGGGGACGAGGGATGAGTGACCGCCTGTCCGAGCCGCTGACCCGCGCGGTCGGCACGCGCAGCGCGGGCCCGCTCGCGAAGCTGGGCCTCGAGACCGTCGGGGACCTCCTGCGGCACTACCCGCGACGCTACGGAGACCCGGGCCGCCTCACCGACCTCGGGGGGCTCGCGCTCGGCGAGCACGTGACGATCGTCGCGCAGGTCCGCAGCGCGACCGTCCGGCGCATGCGCAACCGCGCGGGCGCGATCCTCGAGGCGGTCGTGACCGACGGCCCGCAGCAGCTCTCGCTCACGTTCTTCGCCAAGAGCCCCAACGTCCTGCGCTACCACGAGCAGCGGCTCGCACCGGGGCGGCACGGGCTCTTCACGGGGGTGGTCGGGCTGTACCGGGGCACGCGCCAGCTCACGCACCCCGACTACAAGATCATCGGGGTCGACGACGACGCCGAGGACGCCGAGAGCGCCGTGCTCGAGGCGAGCCGGCCCATCCCCATCTACCCCGCGAGCGCGAGCATCCCGAGCTGGAAGATCCAGCCCGCGGTGCGCACCGTGCTCGACCCGCTGCGCGAGGAGGACGTCCCGGACCCGCTCCCGGACGCCGTCCGGGAGCGGCACGGGCTCGGGACCCGGCTCGAGGCGCTGCGCGACGTGCACGAGCCCTACGACGAGAAGCAGTGGCGTCGCGGGCGGGACCGGCTGCGGTACGAGGAGGCGTTCGTCCTCCAGGCGGCGCTCGCCCAGCGCCGGGTGCGGGCGGCGGCCGAGCCGGCGACGGCCCGCCCGCCGCGGGGTCCGGGGGAGTCGAGCATCCTCGCCGACTTCGACGCCGCGCTCCCGTTCACGCTGACGACGGGTCAGCGGGAGGTCGGGGAGGAGATCGCGTCGGACCTCGCGCTCGCGCGGCCCATGCAGCGGCTCCTGCAGGGCGAGGTGGGCTCCGGCAAGACGGTCGTCGCGCTGCGCGCCATGCTCCAGGTGATCGACGCCGGCGGGCAGGCGGCGCTCCTCGCCCCGACCGAGGTGCTCGCCGCGCAGCACGCGCGCACCCTGCGCGCGCTGCTCGGACCGCTCGCCGAGGGCGGGTTCCTCGGCGGCGCGGAGCACGGGACGCGCGTCGCGCTCCTCACCGGCTCGCTCGGTGCGGCGGCGCGCAAGGAGGCGCTGCTCGACGCCGCGAGCGGCGCCGCCGGGATCGTCGTCGGCACGCACGCGCTGCTGTCCGAGAACGTGCAGTTCGCCGACCTCGGCCTCGTCGTCGTGGACGAGCAGCACCGGTTCGGCGTCGAGCAGCGCGACGCGCTGCGGGCCAAGGCGCGGACGGCGCCGCACCTGCTCGTGATGACCGCGACCCCGATCCCGCGCACCGTCGCGATGACGGTGTTCGGCGACCTCGAGACGTCCTCGCTCACCGAGATCCCGGCCGGGCGCGCCGGCATCACGACCCACGTCGTGCCCGCCGGCAACGAGGCGTGGATGGAGCGCACCTGGGCGCGCGTGCGCGAGGAGGTCGATGCCGGGCACCGCGCGTACGTGGTGTGCGCGCGCATCCACCCGGACGAGCCGGACGCGGACGGGCCGCCGAAGGGGACCGACGACTTCGACGAGGTGCCCGACTTCCTCCTCGACCCCGACACCCCGGACGCCTCGGACCGCGCGCCCCTACGGGCCGTGCTGGAGGTCGCCGAGGAGCTGCGCGCGCACCCGCGTCTCGCCGGGCTCGACGTCGGGGTGCTGCACGGCCAGATGGCCCCGGCGGACAAGGACGCCGTGATGGCCGACTTCGCGTCGGGCGCGGTCCAGGTGCTCGTCTCGACGACGGTCGTCGAGGTCGGCGTCGACGTGCCCGAGGCGACGGCGATGGTCGTCCTCGACGCCGACCGGTTCGGCATCTCCCAGCTCCACCAGCTCCGCGGGCGCGTCGGGCGCGGGTCCGCGGCCGGCCTGTGCCTGCTCGTGTCGACCGCGCAGCCCGGCACGCCTGCCGCGACCCGCGTCGAGACGCTCGCACGCACCACCGACGGGTTCGAGCTCGCGACCGTCGACCTCGAGCTCCGTAGCGAGGGCGACGTCCTCGGGGCGGCGCAGTCGGGGCGCACGAGCTCCCTGCGACTCCTGCGTGTCGTCAAGGACGCGGACGTCATCGAGACCGCTCGCGCGGATGCGGCCGCCGTCGTGGGGGAGGACCCCGACCTGGCCGGCCACCCGGCGCTCGCCGCCGCGATCCGCGACCAGCTCGACCCCGAGCGCGAGGAGTTCCTCGAGCGAGCGTGAGCGTGCGGCGCTGTCCACCGGCCGCCGCGCCGGTCGTCGTGCCCCCGCACCACGGCGTCGGGCATCGTGACCTCGCACCACGGCGTCGTGCCTCGAACCCGCTGCGGCGTGTCTAGGCTGGGCGCGTGACGAGGATCGTGGCGGGAACGGTAGGGGGACGCACGCTGCAGGTCCCGCCGCGCGGGACGCGGCCGACGAGCGAGCGTGTCCGTGAGGCGATCTTCTCGCGCCTCGAGCACCTGGGCGTGGTCGACGACGCGCAGGTCCTCGACCTCTACGCAGGCTCGGGCGCGCTCGGTCTGGAGGCCGCGAGCCGTGGCGCCGCCGACGTGACGCTGGTCGACTCCGCCCGGGTCGCCGCTGACGTCGCGCGTCGCAACGTCGCCGCCCTGGGCCTGAGCGGCGTGCGGGTCGTCTCCCAGCCGGCCGAGACGTTCGTCGCGGGCGTGGCGGCAGACGCTGCGCTACGGGTGGAGGTCGGCGCAGCGGACGGGTCGCCGCCCGCTGGTCGTGCGGGCCACGGCCCCTACCACCTCGTCCTCGTCGACCCGCCGTACGACGTCACCGCCGAGGCCCTCGAACGAGTCCTCCACCATCTCGCCGCGCCCGGCGTCCTCGACCCGGCCGCCGTCGTCGTCGTCGAGCGCTCGACCCGCACCCCCGAACCGGCGTGGCCCACGGGCTGGGAGCTCGTCGCGCACAAGGACTACGGCGAGACCGCGGTGTTCTTCGTCGGCCCCGAGCTCCCCGACGAGGCGTGATCACCCCCCGCCCAGGGCCGAGATGGAACCGCAGTCGCGTGAGGTAGAACCGTGGTTGCCCGAGATAGAACGCTGGTGACGCGCGACTGCGGTTCTCCCTCGGCTGACGCCGCCGTCAGGCCGAGGGTGCGTGGGTCTCGTCCTGGGCGAGGAGACCGACGGGGACCGTTGCGAGGTCTGCGGGGTCGGTCGGGTCCACGAGCGCGACGCGGTCGCCGCTCGCGGCGTGGAGCAGGCGGCGGGTCGCGGCGTCGTCCGCGAGGGTGCCCTCGCTCGCGCGGAGGTTCTCGGCGAGGAACGCGCGCAGCGGGGCCGCGGGGACGTCGTCGGCGGTGCCCGGCCCGAGCGGGAACGACACGAGCAGGAGGGCGGGAACTCGTTCGCCGGAAGGTCCGTCGCCGGGCTGGAAGTAGGGGAGCGCGAGGACGCGCGCGCTGAGCCGCGCGTAGAACCGCAGACGCGCGACGGGGTCGCCGTGCGCCTCGCTGCCCGTGTGGTGCGCGGGGTGCTCGACCTCCCCGACGACGAGCAGCGGGTCGAGCGCGCGCCAGTCGGCGAGGGCGGCGGCGACGAGCCGGCCGCCCGTCCCGCCGCCGCGCCGGCCGGGCGCGATGGCGAGGTAGAGGACGAGGAGGACGCGCGCGTCGGGGAACCACTCGCCGACGACGCCCGCGACGACGCGTCCGTCCTCCACCACGCCGAGGCTGCGCAGGCGTCCGGTCGCGTGGTCGACGAGGAGCTCGTCCTCGTCCATGAGCTCGGCGGGCGGGAAGGACGGCGCGAGCACGTCGCGGTGCAGCGAGCGCACCAGCGCGGGGCTGTCGAGCGGGACGACGGGTCTCTCCGGTGAGGTCACGCCCCCATCGTGTCGCGGGTGCGCGCCGGGCGCCCGCCCGCGTCCGACCGCTCCACGCCGGCTCCCGGGCGGGTTGGGCGGCGACCGGTCGTGGCGCCGGGGTACGGGCGGCACCGTGTACTACCGTGACGAGGTGACCACAGCCGTCTGTCCCGGGTCGTTCGACCCGATCACCCTGGGCCACCTCGACATCGTCCGACGCGCCCGCGTGCTCTTCGACGACGTCGTCGTCGGCGTCGCGCGGAACGCGTCGAAGTCGGCGCTGCTGAGCGTCGACGAGCGCGTCGCGCTGGCTCGTGCCGCGGTCGACGGCGCCGGGCTGGACGGTGTCCGTGTGGAGGTCGTGCCGGGGCTCCTGGTGGACTTCTGCCGGGAGGTCGGCGCGGGCGCCGTGGTCAAGGGTCTGCGCGGTGGCGCGGACTTCGACGCCGAGCTGCCGATGGCGCTCATGAACCGCCACCTGGCTGGCGTCGAGACCGTGTTCGTCGCGGGAGACGCCGCGCTGCTGCACGTCGCGTCGTCGCTCGTGAAGGACATCGCGCGATACGGGGGACCGGTCGACGACCTGGTCCCACCGGGGGTGGGTGACGCCGTCCGTGCGGCGCTGGCACGGGTGCAGGGGAGCAGCAGGTGAGCACGACGGGAAGGACCGGGTACGTGAGCGAGCAGCAGGACCGGCGGGTGACGCACGAGGACCGCGCGACCGAGGAGGCGCAGGTCGGGTTGAACGCGATCCTCGACGACCTGGCGAACCTCGTCGAGACGGCGCGCGCGATGCCCATGTCGTCGTCGGTGCTCGTGCACAAGGGCGACGCCGTCGCGCTCCTCGACGAGCTGCGCGGTGCCCTGCCGGAGCAGCTGGCGCACGCGGACGAGGTCCTCGCCCAGGCGGACGACGTCCTCGAGGACGCGCACCGGCAGGCGGAGGAGATCCTCACGACGGCGCGGGCACGGGCGATCGAGCTCGTGCAGGCGGAGCAGGTGGTCGTGCAGGCGGAGTCGCGGGCCCGGGAGATCGTCGACGAGGCCGAGGAGGCCGCGGCAGCGCTCCGGCGCGACGCCGACGACTACTGCGACCGTCGGCTCGCGGACTTCGAGGTCGACCTCGGCAAGCTGCTCGCGCAGGTGCAGGGCGGTCGCGCGAAGCTCGCGGACCGCCTCGGGGACCACGTCGCCGCGCCGGAGGAGTCGCCGTTCCCGGCGACGATGCGTGAGCGCACGGGCGACCGCGCGGCGCGCTGAGGTCCGCACCGGGCAGGGGCCCGGTGGTCGTGGCGCCGACGGCCGGTGCTGCGCTCGGCAGGGAGGTGCGGGGCAGGTGGCGGCGCGACCGTCCCGTGACGTAAGATCGATGTTTGGCTCGGCGCGTCACGCGTCGGCCAGTGCCGGGCAGCCGCCGTCGAGCGGTCGCCGGCCCCGACCATCGTTGACCACCGTCCGCAGGCCGTCGTGCCCGTGGGAACCGGACCAGGAGCGCGCCATCACCTCCGAGAAGACGTCGCCGCTCGTGCTCGACACGCACGAGCTCGGTCGGCGACCCGGGAGCATGCGGACGGTCGTCGCGACCGTCCCTGCGCCCGCCGACCTGGGCACGGCCGTGATCGGGATCCCCGAGGGCAGCGAGCTCGAGCTCGACCTGCGCCTCGAGGCGGTCATGGAGGGCGTGCTGGTCTCGGGGACGGTGACGGGCCACGCGGTCGGGGAGTGCGCGCGCTGCCTCGACACGGTCCACGAGGACGTCACGGTCGAGCTCGGGGAGCTCTTCGCCTACCCCGAGCGCGCGAAGGCCGCCCAGGAGTCGGGCGACGACCTCGAGGACGCCGAGGACGTCTACGACCTCGACGGTGACCTCGCTGACATCGAGCCCGCGCTACGGGATTCGGTCGTCACTGCACTACCATTCAGTCCGGTGTGCCGAGCGGACTGCCCGGGGCTGTGCTCCGAGTGCGGGGCGCGTCTCGCGGACGACCCCGGGCACGCACACGAACTCGTCGACCCTCGCTGGTCGGCGCTGGAGAGCATGTTCGACACCTCGAACGTGTCCGACGAGACGAAAGAGAGCTAGCCGTGGCTGTTCCGAAGCGCAAGATGTCGCGCAGCAACACCCGTGCGCGTCGTTCGCAGTGGAAGACGACCGCCGCGAACCTCACCACCTGCCCGCAGTGCAAGGGCGACAAGCTGTCGCACGCGGCGTGCCCGACGTGCGGTACCTACAAGGGCCGCCAGTACGCCGAGGCGCTGCGCACCGAGCACGCAGGCTGAGGCGCGTGGCACCGGCTGCACCGGCATCCGGTCTTCTCGAGAAGCTCGGGGTCCATCTGGACCCCGAGCTTCTCGTGCTTGCGCTCACGCACCGGTCGTTCGCGCACGAGAACGGCGGCATCCCCACGAACGAGCGTCTCGAGTTCCTCGGTGACACCGTCCTGGGCCTCGTCGTCACGGAGACCCTCTACCGACGGCACCCCGACCTGTCCGAGGGCGAGCTCGCCAAGATGCGCGCCGCGACCGTGTCGCAGAAGTCGCTCGCGGCGATCGCGCGGAGGCTCGGCCTGGGTCAGTACGTGCTGCTCGGCAAGGGGGAGATCCGCACGCGCGGCAACGACAAGGACTCGATCCTGTCCGACACCGTCGAGGCGATCATCGGCGCGGTCTACCTGAGCCACGGCCTCGAGCCCGCGCGCGGGCTCGTGCTGCAGCTCGTCGAGCCGACGCTGTCCGCGGCGGCCGGGCTGGGTGCCGGGCTCGACTGGAAGACGTCGCTCCAGGAGGCCGCGGCCGCGGCGGGCCTGAGCGCTCCCTCCTACTCGAGCGACGCCGTCGGACCCGACCACGCACGCGTCTTCACGTCGTACGTCCACCTCGACGGCCGCCTGTACGGCACCGGCAGCGGGACCGCCAAGAAGTACGCCGAGCAGGAGGCCGCCGAGCGCGCCTACCGGGCTCTGGCGACCGAGCAGGCGGAGAAGCGCTCGGCCGACGAGCGCCCGGCGGAGGCGGTCGAGGACGCCGGTGCCTGAGCTGCCCGAGGTCGAGACCGTCCGGGACGGTCTCGCCCGCCACGTGCTGGGCGCCCGGGTCGTCGACGTCGAGGTGCTGCGCGACTACAGCGTGCGGCGACACGACGGCGGCCCGGCCGGCTTCCGGGACCAGCTCCTCGGCCAGCGGCTCGTCAGCGCCGTCCGGCGCGGCAAGTTCCTCTGGCTCCCGCTCGTCCCGGGCGGTGCGGAGGAGAGGCCGGACGACGACCCGGCGGCCGCGCTCCTGGCGCACCTGGGGATGTCGGGCCAGCTCCTCGTGCGCTCGGGGCCGGGCCTCGGCGAGCGGTCGCCCCACCTGCGCGTGCGGCTCGTGCTCGAGCCCGACGGCGCGGGCCCGGCGGGCGCGCTCGCGCTCGACTTCGTCGACCAGCGCACGTTCGGGCACCTGTCCGTCCAGGATCTCGTGCCCACGCCCGACGGCGCCCCGGGCGGCCTCGGGTCCGACCTCGCCGCGGTCCCCGGCCCGGTCGCGCACATCGGCCGCGACCTGCTCGACCCCGCGCTGCGGCGCGACGACGTCGTGGACGCGATCCGTCGTCGTCGGACGGGGGTGAAGCGTGCCCTGCTCGACCAGACGGTCGTTTCCGGGGTGGGCAACATCTACGCGGACGAGGCGCTGTGGCGAGCGCGCCTGCACTTCGCGCGCGCCACCGACACGCTGCGCCGCCCGGAGGCGCACCGTCTCCTGGACGCGGCTGCGGAGGTCATGACCGAGGCGCTCGCTCAGGGCGGCACGAGCTTCGACGCGCTGTACGTCAACGTCAACGGGCAGTCGGGCTACTTCTCGCGCTCGCTCGCGGTGTACGGGCAGGAGGGCGAGCCGTGCCCGCGCTGCGGGGCGCCGGTGCGTCGCGACGAGTTCATGAACCGGTCGTCCTACACGTGCCCGCGCTGCCAGCCGCGCCCGCGCAACGGCCGCTGGTGACCTGCCCCCGGCTCCGCTGAGTGCATGAAATAGTCGCGCTCGATCGACTCGAACGCGACTATTTCATGCACTCAGCGGTCAGCGGGGGACGACGTTGCGGAGCTCGCGGCCGGCGCGGAGCGCGTCGAGGTTGGCGTTCACGAGGTCCGACCCGTGCTGGGGTCGGTTGCCCGCGACGTGCGGGGTGAGGATCAGGTGCGGGGCGTCCCACAGGGGTGACCCCTCCGGGAGGGGCTCGGTCTCGGTGACGTCCAGGGCCGCGCCGCCCAGACGCCCCTCCCGCAGCGCGGCGACGAGCGCGTCCTCGTCCACGGTGGCGCCGCGGCCGACGTTGACGAAGACCGCGTGGTCGGGGAGCTGGTCGATCCGGGCGGCGTCGAGCGCGCGCCGTGTCGTGCCGAGCGCGGGCAGCAGGGAGACGAGGACGTCCGTCGTCGCGAGCACGTCCGGCAGGTCGTCGTCGGTCACGACGGGAAAGCCGTGGCGCTCGCCGCGACTGCCCGCGACGCCCATGACCTCGGCGCCCAGGGCGGCGAGGAGCGGCGCGAGCCGTGCGGCGATCGAGCCGAACCCCCAGATCGTCACGCGCGCACCGTCGAGCGTGTAGCGCGACGCGGTGGCCGGGTCGGCCTGCGCCCGGTTCACGACGGCGTCCCACCGGTGCTCGCGCTGCGCGGCACCGAGCACGTCGAGGCGCCGCACCGCCGCGAGGACGAGCGCGAGCGCGTGCTCGGCGACCGGGCCGTCGTGGAGCGAACGACCCGACGTGATCGTCACGTCCGGGCCGAACCCGGCCGCGAGGACGGCGTCAGGACCGGCGGCGAGCGTCTGGACCCAGCGCAGGCGCGTGAGCCGCGCGGCGGCGTCGGCGAGGTTCCCGGGGGTGTTGCCCCAGACCACGAGCACCTCGGCGTCGGCGTCCGCGGGCCGGAACGGCGCCTCGGCGTCGTAGCGGACGACGTCGTCGCCGGGACCCCCGGGCACGTCGAGGGCGATGGTGCCGGGCACGAGGATCTTCACCGCTGGCTCCTGAGGTCTGCCGTCGTGGGCCGCGGTCCCCGGGCGCGCCGGGCGGACCGCCTCGCGAACGTACCACCGTGCGTCACCCGGGCTTCGACGGCACGTCAGGTCTGTCGGCGCGGTGCCGGTGCCTCCTGCTCGAGCGCCCAGCGGTAGGCGGGCAGGGCCATCAGGTCGGCGTGCGTGCCGCGTGCGACGACGCGTGCCGGGACGTCGTCGGGCGAGCCGTCGGGGACGCCGAGGAGCAGTACCTCGTCGACCGCCTCGAGCGCGCTGAGCCGGTGCGTCGCGAGGACGACGCCGCGGCGCCCGTCATCGGCCGACCCGCCCGTCGACCCGCGCGTCGTCGCGACGAGGTGGCGGACGAGCGCGTCGGCCCCGGCCGCGTCGAGGTGCTCCGCCGGCTCGTCGAGCAGGAGCAGCGGCGCGGGGGACAGGAGCGCGCGGGCGACGAGCAGGCGCCGCCGCTCACCGCCGGAGACCGTCGTCGCGTCGGGGCCGAGCAGGGTCTCGACCCCGTCGGGCAGCGCGGACAGCCAGGGGTCCAGGCCGACGGCGCGCAGGGCTGCCGTCGCGTCCTGGACCGTGACGTCCCCCCGAGCCACGCGCAGGTTCTCCAGGACCGTCGTGTCGAAGACGTGCGCGTCCTCGGCGACGAGGACGACGCCGCGGGCCGCCGCCTCCCGGGGGAGGGCGCTCACGTCGGCCCCGTCGAGCGTGGCCCGGCCCGCGAGCGCGGGGACGAGCCCCGCGGCGGTGGCGAGCAGCGTCGTCTTCCCGACGCCGGACGGACCCACGACCGCGACCGCACGGCCGGGTCGCAGGCAGAGGTCCACGCCCTCGACGACGACGCGTGCCGTCCCCGGCCAGCCCGCGGCGACGCCGTCGAGCTCGAGAGTGACGTCGTCGCCGGGCGACGGCGCGCCTGACCCACCCGGCGCGGCGGGCGTGACCGCCGGTGGCACGCCGTGATCGGGCCCGTCGAGGAGCGCGACGACGCGCGTCGCCGCCTGCCGAGAGCGGTGGAGCTGGACGGCGGCGGCCGGCAGGGCGTTCGCGGCCTCGAACACCGCGAGCGGCGTGAGCACGATCACGGACAGCTCGACGGGCGCGAGCGTCCCCGCCGTGACCGCGGGGATACCGAGGAGGAGCGACGCGAGCACCGCCAGCCCGACCGCGAGCGCGGCGATCCCCGCGGAGACCCCCGCGGGTCGCGCACCGTCGTCGGTCACCCGGGCGAGCGCCCGGTCCGTCGCGCGCAGGTCGTCGAGGCGCGCGCCGAGACGACCGGAGACGGCGAGGGGGCCGGACTGCTCGAGGATCTCGAGCGTCGTCGCGGTCATCGCCGCGCGCGTCGTCGCGCCGCGCGCCTCGACCTCGCGCGCGGACCGCGCCGAGAGCCACGGCGCGAGGACAGCGGCGAGGAGCAGGCACAGCGCGAGGGTGACGCCGGCGGCGGGCAGGAAGGCACCGACGAGCACCACGGAGCCCACGGACACGGCGAGCGCGACCCCGGCGGGGACGAGCGCACGCACGACGAGGTCCCCCACGGCGTCGACGTCCGCGCCGACCCGTGCCAGCAGGTCGCCACGGCGCAGCCCGACGAGGGCGCCCGGCGAGCCCTGCGCGAGGGCGGTGTAGAGGTTGGCGCGCAGGGCGGCCATGCCGCGCAGCGCGACGTCGTGCGAGGCGAGGCGCTCGAGGTAGCGGAACACGCCGCGCGAGATCCCGAACGCGCGCACGGCCACGACCGCGACGGACAGCGTGAGCACGGGTGGCATCTGCGAGGCGCGCGCGATGAGCCACGCGGCCGCCGCGGCGAGCCCGACCGCGCTGCCGAGCGAGAGCGTGCCGAGCACCACGGCCCACACGACGCGACGCCAGCGCACGTCGAGGAGCTTGACGGCGCGCCACAACGGGTCTGCCGCGAGACGGCGGCGTGGCCCGCTCACGGGAGCCTCCCCTCGGACGTCGCGACGGTGGAGGCGAGCGCGGCCGCGTCGGTGGGGACGGCGGGGGAGGCGCCCGACGGCGCGGAGCGGACCTCGACGACGTCGTCCGCGGCCCGGACGAGCGAGGTGCGGTGAGCCACGACGACGACGGTGCGGCCCTGGTCGCGGAACGCGCGCACGGCGTCGAGCACGACCTGCTCGCCGCGTGCGTCGAGGTGGGCCGTCGGCTCGTCGAGGACGACGAGCGGGACGCGTGCGGGGTCGTCGAGCAGCGCGGCGGCCAGCGCGACGCGCTGGCGCTGGCCCACGCTCAGGCCGACGCCGCCGCGCCCGACCTCGGTGTCCCAGCCGTCGGGGAGCGTCGCGAGGACGGCGTCGAGGCCGGCGGTGCGGGCCGCGCGGTCCAGGTCGGCGTCGCCCACGGGCAGGCCGCCCGCGACGACGTCGCGCAGGCGGCCCGGCGCGAGCACCGGGCGCTGGGGGAGCCAGGCCACCTGGGGCCAGAAGGTGGTCGGGTCGAGGTCGGCGAGGTCGACCGGCTCCGCGCCCGGCGGGGTCAGGGTGACTGTGCCACGGTCGGGGCGGACGAGGCCGAGGAGGATGAGCGCGGTCGTCGTCTTGCCGGACCCGCTCGGGCCGGTGAGGGCCACGACCCGACCCGACGGCGCCAGCCCGGTGGAGCCGGGGGCGGCACCGAGCCGGAGCGTGAGGTCGAGGCGCGCCGGCGCGAGCACGTCACGGTCGCCCGCGCGGACGCTCACGCCGCGCAGGGCGATCGTGGCTCCGGCGAGCGACGGAGCGGCGACGGTCCCGGGCTCCGGAGCCTCCTCGTCGAGGACCGCGAACGCCTGCTCGGCGGCGGCGATGCCGTCGGTCGAGGCGTGGAAGTGGAGGCCGACTTGCCGCAGCGGGAGGTAGACCTCGGGCGCGAGCACGAGGACCGCGAGCGCGGGCTCGAGCTCCATCCCCCCGTGCACGAGGCGCAGCCCGACGCCCACCGCCACGACGGCGACGGAGAGGGTCGTGAGGAGCTCCAGGACCATGCCGGAGAGGAAGGCGATGCGCAGCGTGCCCATGGTGGCGCGCCGGTTGGCGTCGCCGAGCGCGCGCACGCGCCGTTCCGGGCCGCGCGCTCGGCCGAACGCGAGGAGGGTGGGCAGGCCGGCGAGCAGGTCGAGCACCTGCGCGCCGAGACGCTGCATGACGACGAGGCGTCGCTCCGACGTCCCGGCGGTGAGCCGCCCGACGAGCACCATGAACACGGGGACGAGCGGGATGGTCACCGCGATGACCACCGCGGAGACCCAGTCCAGCCCGAGCACGACGGCGAGCGTCGCGGGCGTGACGGTCGCGGCGAGCAGGAGCTGGGGCAGGTAGCGCACCATGTACGGCTCGAGGGCGTCGAGCCCGCGCGTCGCGAGCGTGGCGACCTCGGGGCCGCGCCCGGACGCGAGCCAGCGCGGACCGAGCGCGACCGCGTGCGTGACGACCTGCTCGCGCAGCTCGGCCACCGTGCGCGTCGCGGCCCGCAGCGCGAACCGCTCCTGCGCCCACGAGGTCGCGGCGCGGGCTGCCACGACGGCGGCGAGCAGCCCGACCCGCGGCCCGAGGTCGGCCAGGTCGGCCGTCCCCTGGATCGCCGGTGCGAGGACCGACGCGAGGACGATCGCCTGGGCGACGACCAGGGCCGCGGTGGCGAACCCGAGCACCGCCGTCAGGACGACGTACCCTCGCGCGGCCCGCGCGTGGCGCAGGAGCCGCGGGTCGAGCGGCTTCACGCGTCTCCCGACCCGCCGGTCCCGAGGTCCCGGCCCGCCGAGCCGCCGGAGGACGCCCCGCCGAACGCCGCCTCGCGGACCTTCTTGAGCGAGAGGCCGGCGGGCGCGGGGATGTCCTTCGTCGACAGCCGGCGGCGGAACACCCAGTAGGTCCACGACTGGTAGGCGATGACGAGCGGCGTGAGGATCACCGCGACCCAGGTCATCACCGTGAGCGTGTAGTCCGTGGACGACGCGTTGTGGATCGTCAGGGAGTTCGCGGGGTCGACCGCGGGCATGACGTCGGGGTACATCGACCCGAAGATCAGCACGACGGCCGCGACGATCGTCACCGCGGAAGCGGTGAACGCCCAGCCCTCGGCGCCACGCCGGTTGGCGACGAGCGCCGCGACGAGGCCACCGGCGGCCAGCAGGACGGCCGCCCACGTCCATGGCACGGAGTACGCGACCTGGGCCCACACGGCCCAGCCGCCCGCGAGCACGAGCGCCGCGACCCCGAAGACCGAGGCGTGCTGGCGGGCCCGGGCGCGGATCTCGCCGTCCGTCTTGAGGGCGACGAACACCGAGCCGTGCAGCAGGAACAGGCTCAGCGTGACGAGGCCGCCGAGCAGCGCGAACGGCGACAGGAGCGAGAAGAACCCGCCCACGAACTGGTGGTCGGCGTCGAGCTGCACGCCGCGCACGAGGTTGGCGAACGCGACCCCCCACAGCACGGCGGGCACCCACGACCCGACCTGGATCGCGACGTCGCAGCGCCGCGCCCAGCCCTCGTCGCGGATCTTGCCGCGGTACTCGAACGCGACGCCGCGCACGATGAGCGCGACGAGGATGAGCAGGAGCGGCAGGTAGAAGCCCGAGAAGAGGGTCGCGTACCACTCGGGGAAGGCGGCGAACGTCGCGCCGCCCGCGGTGAGCAGCCAGACCTCGTTCCCGTCCCAGACCGGGCCGATGGTGTTGATGAGGACGCGGCGCTCCTTCTCCCGGTGCTCCTTGTCACCGCGCGGGAGGATCGACAGCAGCATGCCGACCCCGAAGTCGAAGCCCTCGAGCACGAGGTAGCCGGTCCACAGGACCGCGATGAGCACGAACCAGACGACGGCGAGATCCACGGTGGTGTTCTCCTGAGATTCTGGACGGGTCCGGGCGCGTCAGTACGCGAAGGACAGCGGTCGGTCTGCGGCCTCGGTGCCGTCGTCGGGCGGCTCCTGCGCCTCGGGCGACTCGTCGTGCACGACGAGCGGCACGCCCTCGATCGCGTAGCGGCGCATGAGCGTGAACCAGACGGCGGCGAGCGCGCCGTACAGGAGCGTGAACACGATCATCGACGTGAGCACGACGCCGGGGCTCACCACGGTCGACACGCCCCGCTCGGTGAGCAGGCGGATCTGGTCGATGCCCGTGGGGTTCGGGGCGACGACCCACGGCTGGCGGCCCATCTCGGTGAAGATCCAGCCGAACGAGTTCGCGAGGAAGGGCATGGGGATCGCGATGAGGCCCACACGGGCGAACCACACGTTGTCCGTGACGCGGCCCTTGCGCGTGAGCCAGAGCGCCATGAGCGCGAGGAGCACGGAGCCGGCGGCCATGCCGATCATGAGCCGGAAGGACCAGTACGTCATCGCGAGGTTGGGCGTGTACGTGACCGGGTCGCCGGAGGCGGTGACGTCGCCGTAGCGCTCGGTCATCTGCTCCTGGACGTCCTCGACCCCGGGCAGGTAGCTCTCGGGCCCGGAGAAGTGGCCGGTGCCGAGGTACGACGCGAGGCCCGGGATCTCGATGAGGTGCGTGACGTTCTCGCACGAGTTCGACAGGTCACCGATGGTGAGGATGGAGAACGCGGCGGCCTCCTGGCCCTCGCACAGCGCCTCGGCCGACGACATCTTGCCCGGCTGCTGCTCGTACATGATCTTGCCCTGGATGTCGCCGGAGACGGCGACGCCGATCCCGCCGACGAGCATCGCGACGACGCCGAGGGTGACCGCCGGGCGGTAGACGTCGCGCGCGAGCTCGATGTTCTCGGCCTTCCGGGTGCGGACGAGCCGGACCATCCACCAGGCGGCGATGCCGGTGACGAACGTCCCCGCGGTGAGGAATGTCGCCGTGATCTGGTGCGGGAACGCTGCGAGGAGCGTGTTGTTGGTGAGGACGGCGCCGATGTCGTTCATCTCGGCGCGACCGGTCTCGGGGTTGTAGATCGCGCCCACGGGGTGCTGCATCCACGAGTTCGCGGCGAGGATGAAGAACGCGGAGAGGTTCGTCGCGATCGCCACGGCCCAGATGCACGCGAGGTGCACCTTCTTGTTGAGCCGGTCCCAGCCGAAGATCCACAGACCCAGGAACGTCGACTCGATGAAGAACGCGGCGAGCGCCTCCATGGCGAGCGGTGCGCCGAACACGTCGCCGACGAACCGCGAGTACTCGCTCCAGTTCATGCCGAACTGGAACTCCTGCACGATGCCCGTCACGACGCCGAGCGCGAAGTTGATGAGCAGGAGCTTGCCGAAGAACTTGGTCAGGCGCAGCCACCGCTCGTTGCCGGTGCGCACCCAGGCCGTCTGCATGATCGCGACGAGGGGTGAGAGCCCGATCGTCAGCGGGACGAAGATGAAGTGGTAGACGGTCGTGATGGCGAACTGCCACCGGGCGAGATCCAGGGCTTCCACGTGCGCTCCTCGGGGGGCCGACGGGTCGGCGGGCTTCAGGGGGAGGTGCTGGGCTACGGCGCCGGTCAGGGGCGGTCCGGGGACGGCCGCCCTGTTCCGACGTTAGGCCCAATCTGCCCCATCGGCAGGGCGGGAGATGACGCCAAGTGCTGAAAACACGCCGCTTGTGACTATGTTCACAAGCCCTCGGGGCCATGGTCCCGATCTGCCAGGGCCCCCGGCCCGGGGCCCGGTGCGTGTCGTCGGGGTTCGTTCGCGCCCCTGTGCGATACTGGGCGGAGCCGGGTGGGCTCCGCATCGCCCTCCCGACGAGCACGAGATCGCGGCACCAGCGGACCGCGGCTGTCGGAGCGCCGACCGGGGCGAAGGGCCCGGTGGCAGGCGCCCGCGCCGCGCACGCGGACCGCGGCCGTGACCGACGACTTCCGTCGCCGGACGACGCGCTCCGGTGCGCTCGTCACGAGCGACGACCGACCGCCCCGAAGGGCCGCACGGTGCGGGGCGGTCCCTGTGGCAGCAGGAGCACGACGCGTGACGCTCGACAGCACCTCCGACAGCACCCCCTCAGAGTCGACGGCGGACGCCGCGACCCAGGACCGGGCCGAGACCCTGACCACCACCGGGCGCAAGCCCGCACGGCGCCGCGCGACCCGCAGCGCGGCCCCGCCCCAGACGCCCCCGGTACCCGTCGAGGCGACCGCCTCCGTCGATGCGTCGCCCGTCGACGCGCCCGCGCCGGTCGACGCGGGTCCCTCCGGCGCCCCGGCCTCCGACGTGGCCGAGAAGAAGCCCGCGCGCCGCTCGCGCCGCGCGACCCGGACGACGTCCGCGCCGGTCGAGCCCCCCGCGGGCGCGACCGAGGATCCCGCCGCGACCGCCGCCGCGGCACCGTCCTCCGTCGGCCCGGCCGACGGCGACGCCCCCTCGGCCGACGCCGAGGCGGCGGTGTCCGCTGCGCCGAAGGGCCGCGGACGCACCACGCGTCGCACTCAGAGCGGCGGCAAGAAGGCTGCGACCGCGTCGGCCGACGCTCCGCTCGACGTGCTCTCCGAGTTCGGCCTGAACGCGCCTCCGGCCGCGGAGCAGGTCGCCCCCGTCCCCGCCGCCGGGCCGGACGCCGACGCCCTGCTCGGCGCCGCCGACGCACCGCGCAAGGCCAAGCGCACCCGGACGACGCGCAAGACTGCCCCCGCGGTCGAGGCGCCGGAGGTTCCCGCCGAGCCCGTGGCGGACGCCGTCGTCGAGGTGGCGACCGAGGTGCCTGCGACGGTGACCGAGGCTCCCGCGGAGAAGAAGCCCGCGCGCCGTTCGCGTCGCGCGACGTCCGCGGCCGGAGCGCCTGCCGCGAAGGTCCCGGCGACGGCCGAGGACGCGGCGCCCGCGTCGACCGCCGAGGCGCCCGCGTCGGAACCGGTGGAGGCGACGAAGAAGCCCGCGCGCCGCTCGCGCCGCGCGACCTCGAAGGCGGCACCCGCCGAGGCCGCTCCCGAGACGCAGCAGCCGGCCGAGCCGACGTCGGACGCCGCGCCGTCGCCCGCGACCGCGCCGGAGACGCCCGTCTCGCCCGCCGCGACCGGTGCGGGCACGAGCACGCCGCGCCTCGCGACGACCGCGCTGCTGTTCCAGGCGCCCGACCCGGCGGCCGCGCCGCGCCGTCCGCGCCGCGCCCAGAGCCCGGCCGGGCCGCCCCGCCACGTCGAGCCCGCCGCCGTCGCGGCCGAGCCGACGCCCGTCGTGGCCGAGCCGCGCGAGCGTGCGGCGAAGGAGGCGCCGAGCGCCCCGGCCGTGCCTCAGCGCACGGAGGACGTGACCGCCGAGGTCGCGCTCACGGGCGAGGACGCCGCCGCCGTCGAGGAGATCGAGGCCATCGAGTCGGAGCTCGTCGCCGAGGGGATCGAGCTCCCCGACGACGCGTTCGGCCCGGAGGACTTCGTCGAACCCGACGAGGACGCCGCCGCCGAGGAGCAGCCCACGTCCGAGGACGCCGAGTCGGGTCCGCGCCGTCGTCGTCGCCGCGGCGGTCGCGGCCGTCGCGGTCGCCCGGACGCGGGTCGGGATCAGGACGAGAGCGACGAGGCCCCCACCGAGGGCGACGAGCCGGCCGACACCGACGCGACCACCGAGGGCGACGAGACCGAGCCCGAGGCCGCGGACGCCGAGGGCGGCGAGGACGAGGCGGGCAGCAGCCGCCGTCGCCGTCGCCGCCGCCGCGGCGGGCGGGCCGAGGGCGGCGAGGCCTCGTCGACCCGTTCGCGCACGCGCGAGCGGAGCCTGGCCGACGAGGTCACGGCGCTCAAGGGCTCGACGCGCCTCGAGGCGAAGCGCCAGCGCCGCCGCGAGGGACGCGACGCCGGTCGCCGCCGCCAGATCATCACCGAGGCGGAGTTCCTCGCGCGCCGCGAGGCGGTCGAGCGCTCGATGGTCGTGCGCGAGCGCGCGGGCCGCACGCAGATCGCCGTGCTCGAGGACGGCGTGCTCGTCGAGCACTACGTCTCCCAGCAGTCGCAGGCGTCCATGGCGGGCAACGTCTACCTGGGCCGGGTCCAGAACGTCCTGCCCAGCATGGAGGCCGCGTTCATCGACGTCGGCAAGGGCCGCAACGCCGTGCTCTACGCGGGCGAGGTCAACTGGGACGCGGCCGGGCTCGAAGGGCAGCCGCGTCGGATCGAGCAGGCGCTCAAGTCGGGCGACTCGGTGCTCGTGCAGGTGACCAAGGACCCGATCGGGCACAAGGGCGCGCGCCTCACGTCGCAGATCACGCTCGCGGGCCGCTACCTCGTGTTCGTCCCCGGCGGCGGCATGACGGGCATCAGCCGCAAGCTCCCGGACACCGAGCGCAACCGCCTCAAGAAGATCCTCAAGGAGGTCGTGCCCGACGGCGCGGGCGTCATCGTGCGCACCGCGGCCGAGGGCGCGAGCGAGGAGGAGCTGCGGGCCGACGTCGAGCGTCTGCGCGGCCAGTGGGAGGCCATCGAGAAGAAGTCGAAGAGCGCGTCGGCCCCCGCCCTGCTCCAGGGCGAGCCCGACCTCGCGATCCGCGTGGTCCGCGACATCTTCAACGACGACTTCAGCTCGCTCGTCGTCGAGGGCGACGGGGCGTGGTCGGAGATCTCGACCTACGTCGAGGAGCTTGCGCCGGACCTGCGCGAGCGCGTCTCGAAGTGGACCGGCACGCAGGACGTCTTCACGGTGCACCGGGTGGACGAGCAGCTCGCGAAGGGCATGGACCGCAAGGTCTGGCTGCCCTCGGGCGGGTCGCTCGTCATCGACCGTACCGAGGCGATGACCGTCGTCGACGTCAACACGGGCAAGTTCACCGGCTCGGGCGGCACGCTCGAGGAGACCGTGACGCGCAACAACCTGGAGGCGGCCGAGGAGATCGTCCGCCAGCTCCGGCTGCGCGACATCGGCGGCATCATCGTCATCGACTTCATCGACATGGTGCTCGAGTCGAACCGCGACCTCGTGCTGCGCCGTCTCGTCGAGTGCCTGGGCCGCGACCGGACCAAGCACCAGGTCGCCGAGGTCACGTCGCTCGGGCTCGTGCAGATGACGCGCAAGCGCGTCGGCCAGGGCCTCGTCGAGGCGTTCAGCGAGACGTGCGAGCACTGCCACGGGCGCGGGTTCATCGTGCACACCGACCCGATCGAGAAGTCGGGCGGGAACGGCCGTGGTGGCCACGACCACGGTGGCGGCGGCGGTGGGAGCAGCGCTGCCACCGAGGAGCCGGCCGAGTCGGGTCGTTCGGGCCGGTCGCGTCGCAAGCGCGGCTCCGGGGCGAGCGCCGCGGCGTCGAAGGACGCCGCGATCACCCTGCCGCAGCCGGCCGTCCCGGTCCTGCCGGAGGTCTCCTCCGAGGCGCGCGCGGCCGTGAAGGCCACGCTCGCGACGATCGCTGCGGCCGCGGCGCACGCCCACGAGCACGAGCACGAGCACGACGGTGCGGCTCCGGAGCCGGCCGCCGACGGCGTGACGCCCACGGAGGACGTGCCTGCGCCGGTCGTGGAGACCGGAGCCGACGTCGCCGCGGAGGCGGGAGCGGAGGCCGAGCCGGGCGCGAGCGGCGACGCGGAGCCCGTCGAGGAGTGACCTCGGCCGTGCCCGCCGGCGACGTGCCGGTGTACGCGGCGGGCGAGCGCGTCCGTCTGCGCGGCTGGCGCGCGGCGGACCTCGCGTCCTACCGCGACTGGTTGCGCCCCGGGCACGAGTGGCACCGCTGGGACGGCCCGTACTACCCGGTGCCCGACGACGCAGCCTCTGACGCGGCGGTCGCGCGCCTCGCGCGCGCGGCCGCCGCGCAGGCCGTCCACCCGGAGGGTTGGGACGACGACGGCCTGCCGCCACGTCGCGTCGTCGTCGCCGACGAGGTGGACCGGCTCGTCGGGACGTGCTCCTGGTACTGGGAGTCCGTCGAGACGCAGTGGGCACGTGTCGGGATCGGCCTGTACGACCCCGCGGTGCGCGGGCGAGGACTCGGTCGCGACGCGCTCGGCGCGTGGATCACGTACCTGTTCTCGGTGACCGGGTGGGTGCGCCTCGACCTCGCCACGTGGTCCGGGAACGCCGCGATGCTCGGCGCCGGTCGAGCGCTCGGCCTCGTGGAGGAGGGCCGGTTCCGCGACGCCCGCGTCGTCGACGGCGTGCGGCACGACGCCGTCGTCCTGGGCGTCCTGCGCCGGGAGTGGACCGCCCGGTCCTGACCGGCTCGTGACCGGCTCGGCGGCGTCTTCGTCCTCGTCACCTGCACCTGGCATCATGCCGCCATGGGTTACGACCTCTCGGGCCGCCTCGTCGTCGGCGTCGCCTCCTCCGCACTGTTCGACCTCACCGAGTCCGACCGCGTGTTCCGCACGCAGGGGGAGGCGGCGTACCGCGACTTCCAGGAGCGTCACCGCGACGACGCGCTGGCCCCGGGCGTCGCCTTCGGGTTCGTCCGTCGCCTGCTCGCGCTGAACGACCTGGCGCCGTCGGCGGACGACCCGCTGGTCGAGGTCATCGTCATGTCGCGCAACTCGCCGGAGACGGGCCTGCGCGTCATGCGCTCGATCCGGCACCACGACCTCGACATCACGCGTGCCGTCTTCCGCCAGGGCCGCAGCCCGCACGAGTTCATCCGCCCGCTGCACGTGGACCTGTTCCTGTCCGCCGACGAGCGTTCCGTGCGCGACGCGGTCGACCTCGGCCTGCCCGCGGGGTACGTGCTGGACCCGACGTTCGCGGACGAGGACGGGGACGAGCTGCGCATCGCGTTCGACTTCGACGGAGTCCTCGCGGACGACTCGTCGGAGCGTCGCTTCCAGGACGGCGGCCTCGCCTCCTTCCGGGAGCACGAGGCGCTCAACGCCGACGTCCCGCTCGGTCGGGGCCCGCTGCGCGAGCTCCTCGTCGGCATCCACCGGGTGCAGGTCGTCGAGCGCGAGCGGCACGCCACCGACCCGTCGTACCGGCCGCGCGTCCACGTCTCGCTCGTCACGGCGCGCTCCGCCCCGGCCCACGAGCGCGCGGTCGCGACGCTGTCGTCGTGGGGCGTGACCGTCGACGACGCGTTCTTCCTCGGCGGCGTCGACAAGGACGGCGTGCTCGAGGTGCTGCGGCCGCACATCTTCTTCGACGACCAGCGGGCCGTCGTCGAGGCGACCCGCCGGGTCGCGCCGTCGGT
Source organism: Cellulosimicrobium protaetiae (assembly GCF_009708005.2). Taxonomy (NCBI): domain Bacteria; kingdom Bacillati; phylum Actinomycetota; class Actinomycetes; order Micrococcales; family Promicromonosporaceae; genus Cellulosimicrobium; species Cellulosimicrobium protaetiae. Next base: position 2,222,211 of record NZ_CP052757.1, read on the forward strand.
CCACGTGCCCTACGGCGAGCTCAACCGCGGCGTCCTTCCGGTCGGCCCCGCCGGCGCCGCGGGGCGTGCCCGTCCGGCCGATGCCGTCCCTCCGGCGCCGACGCGGCGCGAGGGCACGACGCCGCCGGCGGCACCGTCCGCCTCGGTCGTCGAGCGCGACGCGGACGAGGAGCCCGTCCGGGGGCGCGTCGAGGAGCGTCGGCCGGACGACGCCGGGAGATCCTCCGGGGACCAGGCCGAGGAGCGCACCGGCTCGGGGCGCACCGGGACGCGTGAGCTCCCGCTCGTGCGGTCCGTCCCGGGCATCGGTGGCGGCGGGCTCGCGGGGATCGCCGCGAGCACGGTCGCCCCGGCCGTCCAGCCGGCCGTCCAGCCGGCCGTGCAGCCGGCGCGCGAGGTCGCGACCCGCGAACCCGCCCCCGCCCCCGAGGCGACCGCCCCGGCGGAGGGCACGGAGACCGCGCCCCAGCAGGAGGCGAGCACGGAGCTGGTCGGGCGCAGCGCCGAACCCGCTGCCGGACTCTCGGGAACGACGCTGCTCAGCCGGCGAGACGTCGCGCGCCAGTCCACGCCCGACCGCGTGTCGGTGCTCGGTCCGGCGGGGGAGCCCAAGCCGCTCCCCGTCCGTCCTTCGTCGAACGGGTCGGCCCGCCACCACTGACGGCGGCGGCCTCCCGCGTCGCGGGGTGCAGGCGTCCGGTGGTTCACTGCTCGCATGACCGGCGCCGCACGCCTCCCGGACACCTCGCCCCGCACGGGTGGACGCGTCGAGGTGGTGTGCGGCCCGATGTTCGCGGGCAAGACCGAGGAGCTCCTGCGCCGGGTCCGGCGCGCCGAGGTCGCGGGGCGCCGCGTGGAGGTCGTCGGTCACGTCCTCGACACGCGGCGCGGCACGGGCACGGTGAGCTCGCACTCGGGTCTCGCGATCCCGTCGCGGACGGCGCGCGACGCCGCCGACCTCGTGCGGCTGGTGCGCGACGGCGGTCCGCTCGACCTCGTCGCGGTCGACGAGGCGCACTTCTTCGGGCCCGACCTCGTGGACGTCGTGCAGCGCCTCGCGGACGACGGGCTCGTGGTGGTCGTCGCCGGTCTCGACGTGACGTTCGACGCGCGGCCGTTCGAGCCGCTGCCCACCCTCGCGGCGCTCGCCGAGCGCGTCGACAAGCTCACCGCCGTGTGCGCGGTGTGCGGCGAGGACGCGGCCTTCCACGTGCGCGTGGCGCCGGAACCAGCCGCGCAGGGTGCGGGGTCGCGCGACCCGCTGGTCCCTGCCGCGGCGCACGTCGGCGGGGCCGAGAGCTACGAGGCGCGCTGCCGCGCGCACCTGCCCGGGGCGCCGTGGCGGTCTCAGCCGGCCGGCGTCCCGCGCGTCCCCGGCGTCCCGGGCGTCTCCGGCGGGTCCTCGACGAGCGGGACGAACGAGTAGGAGCCGTGCTCACCGACCCGGATGCCGCGCGGGTCGTCCGGGTCGTGCTCGACGAGCAGCATGGTGTGCCGGACCGGGACCACCATCCGGCCGGCCGACGCCAGCTGGCCCACGAGGGCCTGGGGGAGCGCGTCGGCCGCGGCGGACACGAGGATCCGGTCGTAGCGCTCGCCCGGGGTCCCCAGCGCACCCCGTGACGCCCGGACGATGCGTGCCCACGGTGCGCGCACGGTCGTGAGGTTCGCCGCACCCCACGCGGCGAGCTCGGGGTCCCGCTCCACGCCGAGCACGGAGCCCGACGGCCCGACGAGCACGGCGAGCAGCGCCGTCGTCCAGCCGGACCCGGAGCCGACGTCGAGCACCCGGGCGCCGGGTGCGACGTCGAGCAGCCGCAGCATCGCGGCGACGGTCGACGGCTGCGAGTTCGTCTGGCCGTGCCCGATGGCGAGGGGGCGGTCCTGGCCGGCCCAGCGGCGCTGCGCGCGGGGGAGGAACGCGCGGCGGTCGACGGCGCGCATCGCGGCCGCGACGACGTCGGGGCCGCGACCCGGCGCGTCGCCCGACCTGCCTCCGGGGCGCATGCGACCACCTCCCCAGCCAGCGTAGGCACGGCCGCGCACCACCCGCCCTCCGTCGTGGGGGTCGTGACGCCGGAGGACGACGAGCGCGACGGGGGCTCTCCCGGTGGCGAGGGCGCACACGTGGCGGGATGCTCGACGGGTGCGCGGGCGCGCCGGTGCGCCCGCCCGGACCGGGGAGCCCAGCATGAGCGGCACGGTGGCACGGATCACGCATCTCAGCGCACGGTCGGACACGAGCTTCGAGGACGCCGTCCGCGTCGGCGTCGAGCGAGCGGCGAGCACGTTGCGCAACGTCTCGGGGGCGTGGGTGAAGGAGCAGAAGGTCGACATCGAGGACGGGCGCATCGTCGCCTGGCAGGTCGTCCTCGAGGTGACGTTCGTCCTCGAGTGAGGGGCGCCCGGGTGCGGCAGCACCCGGAACCGGGCCCGCTCGCGCGTCGTCGTGCGCGGGTCGGCACGCGCCATTTGACCTGCACGCCAGGGATCCGTAGTCTTGAACGTCGGCGCGCCCAGGCGCGCCGGTCCCGTGTGCCCACGGACGACTCGCACTCGCACGCCGCGGCGTGGCCGGAGTCTCCAAGACGAACTCGCCGTGACGAGCACGCCAAGACTAAGAGAGATGAGCAGCAACGTGGTGTACGCGATCGTCAAGGCCGGTGGCCGTCAGGAGAAGGTTTCCGTCGGCGACATCGTCGTGGTGGACCGGGTGTCCGCCAAGGTCGGTGAGTCCCTCGAGCTGCCCGCTCTCCTGCTGGTGGACGGGGAGAAGGTGACCACCGACGCGGCGAAGCTCGCCAAGGTCAAGGTCACCGCCGAGGTCGTGCGGGACGAGAAGGGTCCGAAGATCACGATCCTGCGGTACAAGAACAAGACCGGTTACCGCCGTCGTCAGGGTCACCGTCAGCAGCTGACCCGCCTCAAGGTCACCGGCATCAAGTGACCTCGCCCGGCGTGAGGTAGCGGCTACGGGCCGCCCCGCGCCGACCGGCACCCTCCCTCAGCAACCAGCACGAAAGCAGGTTCGTCATGGCACACAAGAAGGGCGCGAGCTCCTCGCGCAACGGTCGCGACTCGAACGCCCAGCGCCTCGGCGTGAAGCGCTTCGGCGGTCAGGTCGTCAAGTCGGGCGAGATCATCGTCCGCCAGCGCGGCACGCACTTCCACCCCGGTGAGAACGTCGGCCGCGGCAAGGACGACACGCTGTTCGCCCTGGCCGCCGGTGCGGTCCAGTTCGGCACGCGTCGTGGCCGCAAGGTCATCGACATCGTCGCCGTCGAGGGCTGAGCGACAGCCACAGGCTTCGAGCAGGAGGGGCGCACCGACGCGGTGCGCCCCTCCTGCTGTTTCTCGCACTCCCACCTCTGAGAGGATCGTTCCATGGCCAGCTTCGTCGACCGTGTCGTCCTGCACGTCTCCGGCGGCAACGGCGGGAACGGGTGCGCCTCGGTCCGTCGCGAGAAGTTCAAGCCGCTCGCGGGCCCCGACGGCGGCAACGGCGGTGACGGCGGGACGGTACGCCTCGTCGTCGACGCGCAGACCACCACCCTGCTCGAGTACCACCACTCGCCGCACCGGCACGCGACGTCGGGCACCCAGGGCATGGGTGACGACCGCGACGGGGCGAACGGCGACGACCTGGTCCTGCGCGTGCCGGACGGCACCGTGGTCAAGACCGCGGACGGGACCGTCCTCGCCGACCTCGTGGGCGACGGCGCGGAGTACGTCGTGGCCGAGGGTGGTCGCGGCGGCCTCGGCAACGCCGCTCTTTCGTCGCCGCGCCGCAAGGCGCCGGGCTTCGCCCTGCTGGGCGAGCCGGGCGAGGAGCGGGACGTCGTCCTCGAGCTCAAGACGATCGCCGACGTCGCGCTCGTCGGGTACCCCAGCGCGGGCAAGTCGTCGCTCGTCGCCGCGATCTCGGCCGCGCGGCCCAAGATCGCCGACTACCCGTTCACGACGCTCGTGCCGAACCTCGGCGTCGTCCAGGCGGGTTCCGCGCGGTTCACCGTCGCGGACGTCCCGGGCCTCATCCCGGGGGCGAGCGAGGGCAAGGGCCTCGGGCTCGAGTTCCTGCGCCACATCGAGCGCACGGCCGTGATCGTGCACGTCCTGGACTGCGCGACGCTCGAGCCGGGCCGCGACCCGATCAGCGACCTCGACGTCATCGAGGCGGAGCTCGCCGCCTACGCCCAGGACCTCGACATCGAGGGCGGCCGCGTGCCGCTCACCGAGCGCCCGCGGCTCGTCGTCCTCAACAAGATCGACGTGCCCGAGGCGCGCGAGCTCGCCGACCTCGTCAAGCCCGACCTCGAGGCGCGCGGCCTGCGCGTCTTCGAGATCTCGACGGCCAGCCACGAGGGCCTGCGCCCGCTGACCTACGCGCTCGCCGAGCTCGTCGAGAAGGCGCGGGCGGAGGCGCCCGCGCCCGAGCCGACGCGCGTCGTGCTGCGCCCGCGCGCCGTCGACGAGGCCGGGTTCACCGTCACGCGCAAGGGCGGGGCCACGGACTACTGGTTCGAGGTGCGCGGCGCCAAGCCCGAGCGCTGGGTGCGCCAGACGGACTTCAGCAACGACGAGGCCGTCGGCTACCTCGCCGACCGCCTCGCGCGCCTGGGCGTGGAGGAGAAGCTCTTCGCCGCCGGAGCCGTCGGGGGCGACGAGGTGCGCATCGGCACCGACGTCAACGCCGTGGTCTTCGACTGGGAGCCGACGCTCATGACCGGCTCCGAGCTGCTCGGCGGCCCGCGCGGCTCCGACAACCGCCTCGACGAGCGTCTGCGCCCCACGCGCACGGAGAAGCGTCGCGAGCACCACGAGCGCATGGACGCCAAGGCCGAGGCGCGCCGCGAGCTGTGGACCGAGCGCGAGGCCGGCACCTGGACGGACCCCGACGCGGACTGACGTGCACCGACGCGGGTCCGCCATGGACACGAGATGGGCCCGGTCCCCCGAGGGGACCGGGCCCTTCGGGCGCCCCGGGAGCGGCCACGGGCGTCCTGGTCCGTGAAATCCTGCGCGCCCGGCAGGGGCGGGCGGCGATGATGGACGCGTGAACGCGCTGTCCTCCCGCTCCGAGATCGCCTCCGCCCACCGCGTGGTGGTCAAGATCGGCTCGTCCTCGCTGACCGGTCCCGACGGGCACCTCGACCTCACGGCCCTGCGTGCCCTCGTCGACGTGCTCGCCGCGCGGCGCGCGGGGGGCGGCCAGGTCGTGCTCGTCACGTCCGGCGCGATCGCCGCCGGGATCGGGCCCCTGGGGCTCGCGAGCCGACCGCGCGACCTCGCGACGGCCCAGGCGACCGCGTCGGTCGGCCAGGGCATGCTCGTGGCTCGCTACACCGAGGCGTTCGCGGGGCACGGGCTGCGCGTCGGGCAGGTGCTGCTCACCGCGGAGGACACCGTGCGCCGCGGGCACTACCGCAACGCCCAGCGCTCGCTCGAGCGCCTGCTCGACCTCGGCGTCGTGCCGATCGTCAACGAGAACGACGCCGTCGCGACCGACGAGATCCGGTTCGGCGACAACGACCGCCTCGCCGCGCTCGTCTCCCACCTCGTGCGCGCCGACGCGATGGTGCTGCTCACGGACGTCGACGGCCTCTACGACGGACCGCCGTCGCGCCCGGGCACGCGGCGGATCGCCGAGGTGCGCTCGGCGGCCGACATCGAGGGCGTCGAGGTGACGGGCCGGGGGAGCGCGGTCGGCACGGGGGGCATGCTCACCAAGCTCGAGTCCGTCTCCATCGCGACCGGCACGGGCATCCCCGTGGTGCTGACGAAGGCGCAGAACGCCGCCGCCGCGCTCGCGGGCGACGCCGTCGGGACGTGGTTCGCCGCGACGGGCAGGCGGACGACGCGCCGCCGGCTCTGGCTCGCGCACGCCGCGCGCACGCGGGGCCGGCTCGTCCTCGACGACGGTGCCGTCACGGCGGTGCAGGGCGGGCGCGCGTCGCTCCTGCCCGCGGGCGTCACGGCTGTGGAGGGGGAGTTCGACGCCGGGGACCCGGTCGAGCTCGTGACGGCGGACGGGCGCGTGGTCGCGCGCGGTCTCGTCGCGTTCGAGTCCCGTGACATCCCGGACCTCCTCGGCCGGTCGACGGGCGAGCTGCGGGCCGAGCTGGGCGAGGGGTACGACCGCGAGGTCGTGCACCGCGACGACCTCGTCCTCGTGCGCAAGCGGGCCCGCTGACCGGTCGTCGGACGGCGCCCCCGGCGCGGCGTCGACCGACGTAGGCTCGGATCATGACCACCACCGAGGACGCGCCCGTCGTCGCGGGCGCCGCCGAGCCCGCGCCCGCCGCTGCTGCCGCCGCCGAGGCGCCGGACGTCGCGACCGCCGTCGAGGACGTCGCGCGCCGCGCCAAGGTCGCGTCGCGCACCCTGGCGACGGCCACGCGCGCGACGAAGGACGCCGCGCTCCTCGCGCTCGCCGACGCCCTCGTCGCCGCGACGGACGAGATCGTGGCCGCGAACGCCGTCGACCTGGAGCGCGAGCGGGCGAACGGCATGAGCGAGGGCCTGCTCGACCGGCTCGCGCTCGACGGCCCCCGCATCGCCGCGATCGCCGACGCGCTGCGCGCGCTCGCGGGCCTGCCGGACCCGGTCGGGGAGGTCGTGCGCGGCTCGACCCTGCCGAACGGGCTGCGCCTGCGCCAGCTCCGCGTGCCCATGGGCGTCGTCGGCATGATCTACGAGGCGCGGCCCAACGTGACGGTCGACGCCGCGGGCCTCGCGCTGAAGAGCGGCAACGCCGTGATCCTGCGTGGCGGGTCCGCTGCGGCGAGCTCCAACGAGGTGATCGTGGGCGTGCTCGCGCGCGCGCTCGAGGCGCAGGGGCTGCCCGGCGACCTCGTGCAGTCGATCGACCGCCACGGGCGGCCGGGCGCCGTCGCGCTCATGCACGCGCGCGGCCTCGTCGACGTGCTGGTGCCGCGCGGCGGGGCCGACCTCATCCGGACCGTGGTGCGCGAGTCGACCGTGCCCGTCATCGAGACCGGGGTCGGCAACGTCCACGTGTACGTCGACGCCAGCGCGGACCGGGCCATGGCGCTCGAGATCCTGCTCAACGCCAAGACGCAGCGCGTCGGCGTGTGCAACGCCGCCGAGACGCTCCTGGTCCACGCGGACGCCGCGCCCGACTTCCTGCCCGCGGCTCTCGCCGCGCTGACGGACGCGGGCGTCGTGGTCCACGGCGACGACCGGACCGCGGGCCTCGCGCCCGAGGGCACCGAGGTGCTCGCGGCGACCGACGAGGACTGGGCGACGGAGTACCTCGCGCCCGAGATCGCCGTGCGCGTCGTCGACGACCTCGACGCTGCGATCGACCACGTGCGCACCTGGACCTCCGGGCACACCGAGGCGATCGTCACGCGCGACCTCGCGTCCTCGGAGCGGTTCGTCGCGGAGCTCGACTCGGCCGCGATCATGGTCAACGCGTCGACGCGGTTCACCGACGGCGGCCAGTTCGGCCTGGGCGCGGAGATCGGCATCTCGACGCAGAAGCTCCACGCGCGCGGCCCCATGGGGCTGGCCGAGCTCACGACGACGAAATGGGTCGTGCACGGCGACGGTCACGTTCGTCCGTGACGCGCGCTTCGTCGGCAAGTACCTGATACCCGCCGGACCGGGCCGCCGGGCGGTCGTGAGAGACTGTTCGGCGACCGGCGCCCGTCCGGTTCCACCGCACCACCCCGGCTCGCGTGACCGTCAGGTCCGCCCCGGGGACGACCATCGAGGAGGACGTCGTGATCTCAGCCGTCGTGCTGGCCGCCGAGGAAGGCGCCGAGGCCGCGTCGCACCTGCCCATCCCGCCGCTCGCGTACGGGCTCATCGGTTTCGGCGGGCTCGTGGCCCTGCTGCTCGTGACCTACGCGTTCCGCAGCGTCGGCACGCGCCACTGACCGGTCCCGGACGACGCAGGCACCCACGACCGATGACGCCTCGATGAGCGCGCGCCGACCCCGTCTGGGGGTGATGGGCGGCACGTTCGACCCCGTCCACCACGGCCACCTCGTCGCGGCGAGCGAGGCCGCGGCGCGGTTCGACCTCGACGAGGTCGTGTTCGTCCCCACCGGCAAGCCGTCGTTCAAGCAGCACCAGAGCGTCACCCCGGCCGAGCACAGGTACCTCATGACGGTCATCGCGACCGCCTCGAACCCACGGTTCACGGTGAGCCGGGTCGACGTCGACCGGCCGGGACTGACCTACACGGTCGACACGCTCCGCGACCTGCGGACCGCGCGCCCGGACGCGGAGCTGTTCTTCATCACGGGTGCGGACGCGATCGAGCAGATCCTGACCTGGAAGGATGCCGACGAGCTGTGGAAGATGGCACACTTCGTGGCTGTCTCCCGCCCGGGCCACCGCCTGAGCGTCGAGGGTCTGCCGCCGGGCGTGGTCACCATGCTCGAGGTCCCGGCCCTCGCCATCTCGTCGACGGACTGCCGTCGGCGTGCGGAGGCGGGCCAGCCGGTGTGGTACCTGGTTCCGGACGGCGTGGTCCAGTACATCGCCAAGCACGGTTTGTATCGAGGTCAGCACGATGAGTGACAACGGCAACATGCAGCCCGTCCGCCCGCTCACGCGGCGCGAGATGCGGGAGCGCGAGCAGGCGGCCGCGGCCGAGCGGTCCGCGCAGCCCGCGGCGCCCCCGCCCGCCCCCGCGCCCGGCGGCGCGTGGCAGCAACCCGCGCGTCCGGCCGCCCCGGCGGCCCCGCCGCCGTCGCGCCGCACCCTGCGCGAGACGACCGGCCCGACGGACCACCCCGGGCAGCCGTCCGTCGTCCGCCCCCCGGCGGCGTCCGGCGGCATGCGGGGTCTCGACGAGACGGGTCGCCTCACCCCGGTCCAGGAGACCGCGGAGCGGGTCGCGATCCGTCCGCCGGCCCCGACTCCCGTGGTGCCGACTCGCACGAGCTCCCGTCCGCCCGCGGGCGCGCCCCGACCGGTCCCGGGCTCGTCCGGCCCGGTCCGGCCCCCGACATCCGCCGCTCCCGCCGGCGGTCTCGGCGCACAGGCCCCCGTCGGCCGGGTGGGGGCGCCCGACGCCGCACCCGCCCAGCCGCAGCGGCTCTCGGCGTTCTCCGCCCCCACGGCCGCGCCCGCGGCGCCCGCCGCCACACCGGCTCCGGCCCCGGCGCCCTCGCCGTGGGGGGCGACCCCTGCTCCTGCACCCGAACGCGCGCCTGCCGTGCCGCCCGCAGCGGCGCCGGCCGAGGCCCCGGGGGCCGCGCTCCCGTGGTCCGCGATCACGTCGGGTTCCGCCCCCGAGTCGGCGGGCGCCGCCCGCGAGCCCGCCTCACCCTTCGGCGGGGTGCGCGAGACGGCGGCCGCGGCACCCCCTGCGGGCGGCCCGTCCGACGACCTCTTCCCCCGGGTGCGCGCCCGCGCGGACGAGCTCGACGACGAGGCGGACGACGACCTCGACGACGAGCCGCGCGGTCCCTCGTACACGTGGCTGCACTACCTCATCCTCGTCGCCGTGGCCTTCGTCCTCGGGCTGCTCGTGTGGACGCTCGTGTCCCGCGACGACCCGGGCCTCGCCACCGAGGAGACGAGCGCCTCCGGGTTCGCCGTCTCGACCTGGGACGACCCCGGCACCTTCGCCACCGGCCGCTGAGCGGCCACCACGAACGGAGACACGTGACTGCCACCGAACGAGCCGTCGAGCTCGCCGTCATCGCGGCGCGCGCGGCGTCCGACCGCAAGGCCGAGGAGATCATCGCGCTCGACGTGAGCGAGCAGCTCGTCCTCACGGACGTGTTCCTCATCGCCTCCGGGTCGAGCGAGCGCCAGGTCTCCGCGATCGTCGACGCGGTCGAGGAGGCGATGTTCAAGGCGGGGTCCAAGCCGATCCGCCGCGAGGGCAAGCAGGAGGCGCGCTGGGTCCTCATCGACTTCGGCGACGTCGTCGTGCACGTGCAGCACGCCGAGGACCGCGTCTACTACGCGCTCGAGCGCCTGTGGAAGGACTGCCCCGTCGTCGAGCTCCCCGAGGACGCGCGCGGCGGCGACGGCACCGCCGACGACGCGGACGACACGACCGGCGGCGACGGCGCCATCCGCCTCTCGGGGGAGCCCCTGGCGTGAGCGCCGGCACGCTCGTCCTCCTGCGTCACGGCCGGACGGCGTACAACGCCACGATGCGGCTGCAGGGCCAGGTCGACATCCCCCTGGACGCCGTCGGGCAGTGGCAGGCGGAGCAGGGTGCCCAGGCCCTCGCGAGCGCGCACCGCGCGACGCGTGTCGTCGCGTCCGACCTCGTGCGTGCCGCCGACACCGCGCGGGCGTACGCCGGTGCGATCGGCGCGGAGGTCCTGTTCGACCCGCGGCTGCGCGAGCGCGGCTTCGGGGAGTGGGAGGGCCTGACGGGCCCGGAGATCGCCGAGCGGTGGCCGGACGAGTACACGGCGTGGCGCCGGGGCGAGGAGCCCACGCGCGCCGGCGCCGAGACCAAGGCCGCGGTTGCCACGCGCCTCGTCGAGGCCGTCACCGAGCACGTCGAGTCGCTCGGGACGGACGACACGCTCGTCGTCGTGTCGCACGGCGCCGCGATCACGCTGGCCGTCACCGCCCTGCTCGGGCTGGACCCGGAGCGCTGGCGCGGGATCTCCGGGCTGCACAACGTCCACTGGTCCCACCTGCACCGCTCCGCGCCCGCCGCGACGCCCGCGTGGCGGCTCGTGGCGCACAACGTCGGGGCAGGGTTCCCGCTCGACGAGTGGAACGCGGGACCGGATTGGAATCTGGAGCCGGTTTCTGCGTAGACTAGCGACGCTCCGCAGGACGGGAAACCGGCCGGGGGAGTGTTCATCCAGTGTTTGACCAGGATCTTCGCGGATCCACGGGGCTGTGGCGCAGCTGGTAGCGCACCTGCATGGCATGCAGGGGGTCAGGGGTTCGAGTCCCCTCAGCTCCACCAGAAGGTATTCAGCAGAGCACAGGACGAAGGCGAGAGCACACGCTCTCGCCTTCGTCGTCGTCAGGGTGCGCCGTTCCGACGAGGTGCCTGTGCGGGCGATCGGTCGAGGCTTCCGCCTCCGAGCCGGTGCGGATCAGATCGCTCGTGTCATGACCCCGGTCGAGGGTCGAGGACGCCTCGGGAAGCCTCCAGGACCGTCGTGAACGTCTCCGAGTCGTCGAGCGCGTGCGCCAGGACGATCGCGCCCTGGATGTCAGCGACGACACGAATGGCCTCCGACCGGGCGCCCTCGATCCCAGCGACTTCGAGGGCGCTGCCGAGCGCGTCGATCCACTCGGTGAAATAGTCGTTGATCGCCACCGTGAACAGGTCACGGGGCCTGCTCAGGGCGAACGAACCTGGCAGGCAGGCGCGCCGGCCGGAGCGGAAGTAGACCTCGACCGCGTCGAACATCGACTCGACGGCAGCCCGAGCGCTCTCGGGAGTGGCGGCCTCCTGCAAGGGGGCGAAGAGGTTCCCGCGGAACCACGCGTCCACGTCGTCGAGCACCGCTTGGGCCATCTCGCGCTTCCCGCCCGGGAAGAAGTGATAGAGGCTGCCCTTGCCGAGCCCGCTGGCCTCGGTCAGCAGAGCCATGCTCGCTCCGTCGAAACCGTGCTCGCGGAACACCTCCGCCAGGGCACGAACAGCGCTCTCGCGTGAGGACGTCGTAGCACTCACCGGATCTCAGAGCCCCAGCTCGCCCAGGCCCGGGTGGTCGGTCGGTCGCGGGCCGAGCGGCCAGTGGAAGAGGCGGTTGTCCTCGGTGATCGGCTGGTCGTTGATCGACGCGAGGCGCCTGCGCATGAGGCCGTTCTCGTCGAACTCCCAGTTCTCGTTACCGTGCGAACGGAACCACCGCCCGTCTGCGCGCCGCGACTCGTACACGAATCGGACCGCGATGCGGTTGCCCTGGTGCGCCCACACCTCCTTGATCAGGCGGTACTCCAGCTCTCGCTCCCACTTGGCGGTCAGGAACCGGACGATCTCCTGCCGCCCGGTGACGAACTGGTCCCGGTTCCGCCACCGGCTGTCCGGCGTGTACGCGAGCGCGATCCGCTCCGGCTCGCGGGTGTTCCACGCGTCTTCGGCGGCGCGGGTCTTGACCGTCGCGGTCACGTCGTCGAAGGGTGGCAGAGGTGGACGCGAGGGCATGGCATGCCTTTCGTTGTACCGATCGGTACAAGCAGCGTACCGGGCTGTACCGTCCGGTACAACGGCTGGGTATGCCTTGTTCTCGGACGTCGTGCCGTGACCAGGGCGACGTCCGACGTGTCGGCGAGCCTAGGAGGTGCTGACGTGCACGTGGTCGAAGTGGTTCGCGGTCGCGCCGCCGCGGTCCTCCATGCCGGACCACGCGCTCGCGGGGTCGCCGGCCATCCAGATCTGCTGCTGGTAGATGAGGTACGTGATCCCCAGCGCGCCGGCGTTCGCCTGCAGGTATCGGGCGATCTGCCACCCGGTCTCCCCGGTGATCATGATGTCGAGGGCGCGGCCCGAGCCGTGGTCGCCGCTGTCGCCCGGGCGGATCCCGCCGTAGGAGGTCACCTGCGGGAAGTTCGCGCACACCGAGCGGTACACGGCGCGGGCGTTGGCCCGCAGCGACGACTCGATCCCGGTGCTCACCGTGCACGCGGCGTCGGAGGTGCCGCCGGCGCTCGCGGCCGCGGCCTGCGGGGCCTCGGGCTGCGACTCGGCGAGGAAGCTCGACTTGATCCAGGCGGCGGCCCCGGCCCAGACGACCTGGCTCCACTCGCCCTCGGTCGTCCCCGTCACGTCGACGGCGGTCGCGAACTCGGCCGTCGCGACGCGCTCCGCGTCCGCCGCGGGGGCCGTCCGCACGTTGACGGCGTCCGTGGTCCACAGCTGCCCCGTCACGGCCGGGACCGGCGGGGGAGTCGGGGCGGCCTCGGCCGCGGGGACGACCGCGATCTCTGCCGCCGTCTCGATCACGGCGACCTCCTGCGCTGCTGCGGGCGGCGCGCTGCGCTGCGACGAGCGGCTCGCGGCACCGCTGCCGCGCTCCGCGCTCAGGGTGTCGGCGGCGGACGGCTCGACGCTCAGCGGCGCGAGGTCGGGGTTGCCCTCGGCGGGCTGTGGCCCCGCACCGACGACGCCGGCACCGAGGAGCCCGACGAGCGCGAGCGCGGGGAGCTTGAGCGAGCGTGCCGGGAGGGCGGGCAGCGACGGTAGTCGACGGGTGCGCACGGGACGTTCAGGGGCTGCGCTGTGGCGGCCTCGAGACATGGTGCGCTCCGCTTCGTTCGTGGTCAGGACCGCGCCCATGTAACCAAACCGTGATCTAGAAAGTCCAGCCCGGACCGCGGTCCGCCGTCTGACCTGGGCCGGAGCGCGACGTGCTCCCGGCCGACCCGAACGCGAACGCGAGGTGCGCGCGTCGTCAGGCGCCGTGCCGGTCGCGTGCGCGGCGCACGGGAGACCGGCGGACGGTGGGCGCGGGCGGACCATGGCAGCGCGGCGGAAGAACTCGATAACGATTTTCATTGAAATAGTTCGTCGAATGTGCAGAATAGGAAGGCGTCGATAGTTCAACGACTGAACATTATTGACGGCCCTGGAGTCTCGCTCGATCACAAAGGTGTCGATCGCATGCCCACCCTCAGACGTCTCCTGTCCTCGACCACCGTCGCCGTGCTCGTCGGAGCAGGCGCCCTGATCGGACCGCCCGCCGCGGCGGCGGTCGACCCGCCCACGGTCCCGCTCCCCGCTCCCGTGGAGGAGCCTGCCCAGGACGAGCCGGCAGCGCGCCTCCTCGTCTTCTCCAAGACCGCGGCGTTCCGGCACGGCTCGATCCCCGACGGCATCGCGGCGATCGAGAGGATCGGCAGCGAGCGCGGCATCGAGGTCGACGCCACCGAGGACGCCGCCGCGTTCACGCCGGAGAACCTCGCGACGTACGACGCGGTCGTCTTCATGTCGACGACCGGCGACGTGCTCGACGACGGGCAGCAGTCCGCGTTCGAGCAGTACGTCCAGTCCGGCGGCGGCTACGTCGGCGTCCACGCCGCGAGCGACACCGAGTACACCTGGCCGTGGTACGGCGAGCTCGTCGGCGCGTGGTTCAGCGGGCACCCGGCGGTCCAGGAGGCCACCGTGCACGTCGAGGACCACACCCACCCCTCGACCTCGCACCTGCCCACGAGCTGGGAACGCACGGACGAGTGGTACAACTTCCGCGAGAACCCGCGCGGCGACGTCCACGTGCTCATGACCCTCGACGAGTCGACCTACGAGGGCGGCGGGATGGGCAACGACCACCCCGCGGCGTGGTGCCAGTACCACGAGGGCGGGCGGTCCTGGTACACCGCACTGGGGCACACGCCCGAGAGCTACGTCGAGCCCGAGTTCGTCGAGCACCTCACCGGCGGCCTGCTGTGGGCCACCGGGCTCGAGGCGAACGACTGCGGCGGCACGGTCGACGCGAACTACCAGAAGGTCGTGCTCGACGACGACGTGGCGAGCCCGATGGGTCTCCAGGTCGCGCCCGACGGCCGCGTCTTCTACATCGAGCGGTCCGGCATCCTGCGTGTCATCGACCCGGAGAGCCTGACGACGTCGACGGCCGGTCGCCTGCAGGTGCACACGGCGCAGGAGAACGGTCTGCTCGGCATCGAGCTCGACCCGGACTTCGCCGACAACGGCTGGGTCTACCTGTACTACTCCCCGCACGGAGACCTCATCGACACCCCGCACCAGCGGCTGTCACGCTTCACGGTCACCGACGGCACGATGGAGCCCACGAGCGAGAAGATCCTGCTCACGGTCCCGCACCAGCGGCAGGAGTGCTGCCACTCCGGCGGTTACCTCGACTTCGACTCCGCGGGCAACCTGTGGATCTCGATCGGCGACGACTCCACCCCCGGCGGGGCGCCGGGAGGCTACGCGCCGATCGACGAGCGTCCCGGTCAGGAGGCGGCCGACGCCCAGCGTTCGTCGGGCAGCTCGAACGACCTGCGGGGGAGCCTGCTGCGCATCACGCCGCAGGACGACGGCACCTACACCGTCCCGGAGGGCAACTTCATCGACACGGAGTGGGCGGCCGAGCAGGACACGTCCCTCATCCGGCCCGAGATCTACGCGTTCGGCCTGCGCAACCCGTTCCGGTTCTCCGTCTCCCCGGACGCGACCACGGTCTACCTCGGCGACTACGGGCCCGACGCCGTCAACGCCGACCCGGGCAAGGGCATCGACGGGCGCGTCGAGTGGAACGTCATCACGAGGCCCGGCTTCTACGGCTGGCCGTTCTGCCACGGCGGCGGCGCCTACAACGACTACGACTACGCGACCAGCACGAGCGCCGGCCCCTTCGACTGCGCCGGGGGCCCCGTGAACGACTCGCCCAACAACACGGGGCTCCAGCAGCTCCCCCCGGTGATCGAGCCGATGGTCGCCTACGGGCGCTCCCTGAGCGATCCCGACGTCGGGCGGGGCGGCGCGCCCATGGGCGGGCCCGTCTACGCGTTCGACGAGACGATCGAGTCCGACCGGCAGTGGCCGCGCTCGATGGCCGACCAGCCGTTCTTCTACGAGTGGGGGCAGGACAAGATCTACCGGCTCCACCTCGACGAGGACGGCAACCGCGCGGACGTCACCCCGTTCCTGGCGTCGATGGAGTTCAAGAGCCCGCACGACATGGTCTTCGGCGAGCACGACGGCGCCATGTACCTCATCGAGTGGGGTTCGGGCTTCAGCGGTGACAACCCGGACTCGCAGATCGTCCGGATCGACTACACGGGCGGCAACGACCGGCCGATCGCGAAGGCGACGGCGACCCCCCGCTCGGGCGGCGTGCCGCTCGAGGTGGAGTTCTCCAGCGCCGGTACCGCCCACCCGCAGGGTGGCGAGCTGACGTACGCGTGGGACTTCGGCGACGGGGCGACGTCGACCGAGCAGGACCCGACGCACACCTACACGCAGGAGGGCGACTTCACGGCCGTCCTCACCGTGACGGACGTGCAGGGGCGGACGGGGACTGCGAACGTCGCGATCTCCGCAGGGAACACCGCACCCGAGGTCGACGTCCTCTGGCCGGCGAACGGCACCGTCTTCACCTACGGCGACACGGTCGAGTGGGAGGTCGCGGTCGACGACGCCGAGGACGGCTCCACGGCGGACGGCGCCATCGACTGCGCGGACGTCACGGTCGAGCTCATCCTCGGTCACGACGAGCACGGTCACCCCATGCGCGAGGCGTCGGGCTGCTCCGGGTCCTTCGTGCTCGAGCCGGACAGCGGCCACACGGACACCGACCGCATCACCTACGCGATCGAGGCCCGGTTCACGGACGGCGGGTCGCCCCAGGGCACGGTCGCACCGCTCACGGGTCGCGACGTCGTCGCGATGCAGCCGGCACGCAAGCAGGCCGAGCACTACTCGATCGGCACCGAGGTGCGGACCGAGGAGACCGCCGACCCGTCGGGCGGCGCGCTCAACGTCGGCTTCATCCGCAACGACAGCTCGATGCGGTACGACGACTTCAACTTCGCCAACGTGGAGTCCCTGCGCTTCCGGGTCGCCGCGCCGAACGCGGGGAGCCGCATCGAGATCCGCCAGGACTCCGCCGACGGCGCGCTGCTGGGCAGCGTGGACGTGCCGAGCACCGGGGGCTTCCAGAGCTGGGGCTGGGTCGAGGCCGCGGTCGACGACCCGGGCGAGACGTTCGACCTCTTCCTGCTCTTCAAGGGACCGGCCGAGGGCTACCTGTTGAACCTCAACTGGTTCGACGTCACGGGCGAGGGTGCGGCAGGCGGGCCCCCGGTCGTCATCCCCGCACCGACGGCACAGGTGTCGCCCGCGGAGCCGACGGCGAGCGGCTGGTACCGCGACGCCGTCACCCTGACGATCACCGCCGAGGGCGACGACGCGATCCAGTACCAGGTGGGGAACACCGGTACCTGGGTGGACTACGACGAGCCCGTCGTGCTCGAGGAGGACGGCACGTTCGACGTGAGCTACCGGGCCGTGCGTGACGGCGACGCGTCCAACCGCGGCCAGGTGACCCTGCGGGTGGACGGGACGACGCCGTCGACCACGGCGGACCTCGTCGCCGGCACGAGCGGCGGGTCGTTCACGGGCGACGTCGCGGTGACGCTGGAGGGCGAGGACGCGACGTCGGGCGTCGCGGCCACGACGGTCCGCGTCGACGGCGGGGCCGAGGCGGTCTACACCGGCCCGGTCACCGTGAGCGGCGCGGGCGAGCACACGGTCGAGTACCGCAGCACGGACACGGCGGGCAACGTCGAGGAGTGGCAGGCGGTCCGCTTCGAGAGCCCGAGCGGTCAGGTCCCGCAGATCACGCTGTCCGAGCCCCCGCTCGGGGGCGTGGTCCCGTTCGGCCGGGCCGTCCCGTACGAGGCGTCCATGCCGGACGCCGCGGCCGACTGCGCCGACGTGCGCGCCCGGGTCGTCGTCTCCGACGGCACCCGGACGTGGCGCGGCGACCCGACGGACGGCTGCTCGGGCAGCGTGACCATGGAGAGGCCGGCCGACGCCGGTGCCACGGACAGGCTCCGGTACGAGCTCGAGGTCGTGTACGCCCGCGGCGGCCACGACGGCGAGGTGCGCAACCTCGCCCAGGCACGGGCCGCCGTCCGGCTGCAGCCCGCGCGGATCGAGGCCGAGCACGCCGACTCGACGGTGCGGACCGAGGCCACGGGCGACTCCCTGGGCGGCGGGCTGAACGTCGGCTGGCTCCGGGACGGTGCGACGATCCGGTACGACGACGTCAACCTGCGCGGGATCGACTCGATCCGGTTCCGGATGGCGTCGAGCAGCATCGGTGGCACCCTCGAGCTGCGCCAGGGCTCGGCGACGGGCGCCCTGATCGGGTCCACGCCGATCACGAACACCGGCGGCGGTCAGGCGTACCAGTGGTTCGACGTGCCCGTCACGGACCCGGGGGAGACGTTCTCGCTCTGGCTCGTCTTCCGCGCGACCGGTTCGCACTACATCGCGAACGTCAACCTCTTCGAGCTGGTCGGCGACGGCGTCTCCGTCGAGCCCGGACCGGCGGACCTCGCGGTCACGACGGAGGCTGCCGCACGGTGCCTCGCCGGCAAGGCGTACGTCGCGGTCCGCGCGACGAACGACGAGGCGTTCCCCGTCGACGTGACGCTGACGACGCCGTACGGCACCAGGACGTTCACCGACGTCCAGCCGGGCAGGAGCGCCTACCAGTCGTTCGCGACCCGGGCGACGTCCGTCGAGGCCGGCGCGGTGCAGGTGAGCGTCACGGGCGACGGGAGGAGCACCGAGGTCGAGGTCGACCACGCCGCCATCGCCTGCGGCTGAGCACGACCGGTGGCCGTCCCGCGTCCGACCGGGGCGGCCACCGGGCTCCTGCGCGTGCGACTCATGCCTGCGGGCTCTGAGTCGCATGCGCGGCAGTCGTTGGACGCGTCGACGGCCGGTTCCTACGCTGGAGGGCATGACCGTTCCCTCTGTCCCCACCGTGACGCTCAACTCCGGGCACACCATCCCCCAGCTCGGTTTCGGTGTCTTCCTCGTGCCGCCGGACGAGGCCGAGAAGGCCGTGAGCGAGGCCCTCGAGGTCGGCTACCGCCACATCGACACGGCCGCGATCTACCGCAACGAGGAGGGCGTCGGCGCCGCGATCGCGAAGAGCGGCGTCCCGCGCGACGAGCTCTTCGTCACGACCAAGCTCTGGAACGACCGCCAGTCCGGCGAGCAGCCGCACGACGCGATCCGCGAGAGCCTCGACAAGCTCGGCCTCGAGTTCGTCGACCTGTACCTCACGCACTGGCCGGCGCCCGCCCAGGACCAGTACACGAACGCGTGGGCCAAGCTGATCGAGATCCGCGACGCCGGCCTGGCGCGCTCGATCGGCGTGTCCAACCACCTGCCCGAGCACCTCGACCGGATCGTCGCCGCGACCGGTGTCGTCCCCGCCGTCGACCAGATCGAGCTGCACCCGGCGTACCAGCAGCGCGACGTCCTCGCGTGGGCCGACGCGCACGGCACGAAGATCGAGGCGTGGGGACCGCTCGGCCAGGGCAAGTACCCGCTCTTCGAGAAGCAGGCGGTCGTCGACGCCGCGGAGGCCCACGGCGTGACCCCGGCGCAGGTCGTCCTGCGCTGGCACCTGCAGCGCGGGTTCATCGTCTTCCCCAAGTCGTCGCGCAAGGAGCGCATGGCGGAGAACATCGACCTCTTCGGCTTCGAGCTCACGGCCGACGAGGTCGCGACGATCGACGCCCTCGACACGGGCGACGGCTCGGGCCGCGTGAGCGCGCACCCGTCCGAGGTCAACTGACCCGGTCGCCCGCGGCCCTCAGGGGCACCTCGCAGCACGACGAGGGGCGCCGTCCGGACGGACGGCGCCCCTCGTCGTGCGCGGGAGGAGACCCGGTCAGCCGCAGTCGTCGCAGATGCCCGTCGCGGGCAGCACCGTGAAGCACGTGGGGCACACGGCCGGCGGCTTCTCGGGCTCAGAGGCGCGCGGCGTCGTCTTGCGGGGGGTGCGGGGTGCGGTCGCGGCCTTCGCCGCGGTCCGACGGGCGGGCGCCGGCGCCGCGGGCGCCGCACCCGGCACGTCGAAGCCGCGCTTGCGCAGCAGGTCCGCGACGCCCACGGGGCTGTTGCGGAACTCCTCGGCGGTCGCGACGCGGCCGGTCGCGTACCGGTGCGCGACGCCGAGGATCGCCTGGGCGTCGTAGGCGCGGTCCTCGTGGAGGAGGGGCGTGCCGGGGGTCGCGGTGAACCCGTAGACCCCGAGGAAGGCGTCCCGGCCCCGGTCGTCCCAGTCCGCGATCGCCTGGAGGATGTGCTGCCGGGTCACTGCCGAGAAGGTTGCCACGGGACGAGCCTAGACCGCCCCGCACGGCGGCCCGGACGGACGGCGCGTGACCTCCGACACCGGCATCCGGGCGCGCCCGTCAGGGGATGGTGTAGCCCGCCGCGCGGAACAGCTCGTACCACTCTGCACGCGTCAGCGGCACCTCGGAGCCGAGGGCCGCGCCCGCGACGCGCTCGGGGTTCGTCGTGCCGAGCACGACCTGTATCCGTGCCGGGTGCCGCGTGATCCACGCGGTCGCGATCGCGATCGGCGGCACCTCGTAGCGTGCGGCGAGCCGGTCGATCACGGCGTTGAGCTCCGGGTACTCCGGCGAGCCCAGGAACACTCCGGTGAAGAACCCCGCCTGGAACGGCGACCACGCCTGGACCGTGATGTCGTGCAGGCGGCAGTAGTCGAGGATCCCGCTGTCGCGGCTGATCGACTGGTCGAGGCCCTGCATGTTCGCCGCGACGCCCTGCGCGACGACCGGCGCGTGCGTGATCGAGAGCTGGAGCTGGTTCGCGACGATCGGCTGCTCGACGTACCGGCGCAGCAGCTCGATCTGGCCCGGCGTGTGGTTGGACACCCCGAACGCGCGCACCTTTCCCGCGGCGTGCAGGTCGGCGAACGCGCGCGCGACCTCCTCGGGCTCGACGAGGGCGTCGGGTCGGTGCAGCAGGAGGAGGTCGAGATAGTCCGTGCGCAGCGCGCCGAGCGACCCCTCGACGGACGCGACGAGGTGCTCGTACGAATAGTCGAAGTACGGGCCCTCGCGCACGATCCCGGCCTTCGACTGGATGACCCACTCCGCACGCTCGGCGGGGGAGAGGCCGAGGGCCTCGGCGAACCGGCGCTCGCAGCCGTGCAGGTCGGTGCCGTAGACGTCGGCGTGGTCGAGGAACGTGATGCCGGCGTCGCGTGCGGTGCGCACGAGCGTGCGGACCTCGTCGTCGGTCTTGTCCTGGATGCGCATGAGGCCGAGCACGACGTTCGGGACGACGAGGTCCGTGCCGGGCAACGTGAAGGTCTTCATCGGTGGAGCTCCTTCGTCGAAGGTGTCGGACGGCCGGTCGGGTGTGACGGGTCCCGACCGGTGCGAGCCTAGGAAGCGATAACCTAGAAGTCCAACGATTGTCAGCAATGAGATAAAGAAATGTGAGTCATCAATGGACCTTCGGCAGATGGAGTACCTCGTCGCGCTCGCCGACGAGCGCCAGTTCACCCGTGCTGCCCAGCTCGTCGGCGTCTCGCAGTCGGGCCTGTCCGCCGCGGTGCGCAGCCTCGAGGAGGAGCTCGGCGCGAGCCTGTTCACGCGCACGACGCGTCGCGTCGAGCCCACCGAGGCGGGCCTGGCGCTGCTGCCGCACGCACGGTCCATGCTCGCGCAGGCGGCCGCGGGCCGCGACGCGGTCGTCCGCGCCACGCGTGCCCTCTCCGGGTCGCTGCGCGTCGGCTCGGAGCAGTGCCTCGGCGTCGTCGACGTCACCACGCTGCTCGAACGCTTCCACCGCCGCTACCCCCAGGTGGAGATCCACTTCGCGCAGGCCGGTTCGCACGACCTGCTCGCGCGCGTGCGCGAGGGCGACCTCGACGTCGCGTTCGTCGCGACCACCGAGCACCTGGGCCCGCTGTCGCAGACCGTGCTGGGCAGCGAGCCGCTCGTGCTCGTGTGCGCGCCCGAGCACCCGCTCGCCGCGCGCGGCCGGGTCGACTGGGCCGACCTCTCCGGCCAGGAGTTCGTCGACTTCGACCCGTCGTGGGGCGCGCGCCCCGTCAACGACGCGACGTGCGCCGCGCACGGCGTGCACCGCCGCGTGCGGTGCTCCGTCAACGACGTGCACACGCTCCTCGAGCTCGTCGACCGCGGGCTCGGCATCGCGCTCGTGCCGCGGCACGTCGCCGCGAAGCCGCAGGCCGAACGCCTCGTCACGCTCGCGCTGCCGGAGGGCGGTGCGCCGAGCTGGACCGTGTCGGTCGTGACCGGGCGCTGGGACAGCGCGGCGTCCGCCGCCCCCCAGCTGCTCGAGCTCCTCGCCGACGCGCCCGCGTGCCGCGGCGTCGACGTGGTGCGACCCGAGGGCGAGACCGCCGGCGTCGAGGTCGTGGCGGAGGTGCGGTGACCCCGCCCGCGGGCGCCGACGCACCGCTCTTCCCGCTCCGCAGCGTCGTCCTCGGCGCGTTCGTCCCGACGCTCGTCCTCGAGATCGGCATCGGGGCGATGCTGCCCGTCGTCGCGGTCACCGCGACGGGCCGTGGCGCGAGCCTCACGGTCGCCGGGCTCGTCGCGGCACTCGTCCCGATCGGCAAGATCCTCTTCGACCTCCCGGCCGGGGCCCTGGCCCAGCGGCTCGGCGACCGCACGGCGATGCTGCTCGCGGGCGGGGTCGCGGTCGTCGCGTTCACGACGGTCGCCCTCACGCCGAACCTGTGGGGGCTCGCGGCCGGCGTCCTCGCCCTGGGGGCGTCGACCGCCGTCTTCAACCTCGCCCGCCAGGCGTACCTCACGGAGATCACCCCGCCGCTGCGGCGGGCGCGCGTCCTGTCCACGCTCGCGGGCGTGCACCGCATCGGCCTCTTCCTCGGCCCGTTCGCCGGGGCCGCCGTCATCGCGGCCACGGACGTGCGGGGCGCCTACTGGCTCGGTGCGGGCCGCTGCCGCGGCCGTGGTGATCCTCGCCGTCGTGCGCCCGGAACCGGGTCCGGCGGCGCACGACGGGTCCGGCCGCGAGCACGCCCGGGTGCGGCGTGAACGGAGCGGGCCGCGCGTGACCATCGCGCGCGTGGTGCGCGAGCACCGGCGTCTCTTCGCGACGCTCGGCGTCGCGATCCTGCTGCTCAGCGCGGTGCGCGGTGCGCGGCAGACGGTCATCCCGCTGTGGGGCGAGCACCTGGGCCTCGACGCCGAGGTGACGTCGCTCGTCTTCGGCGTCTCCGGCGCGCTCGACATGCTGCTCTTCTACCCGGCGGGGAAGATCATGGACCGGTTCGGCCGGCTCTGGGTCGCGGTGCCGTCGATGCTCACCATGGCGCTCGCGCTCGCGCTGCTGCCCTTCGCCCACACCGTCGTCGCGGTCACGGTCGTCGCGGCGCTGCTCGGCGTCGGCAACGGCATGGGCTCGGGCATCGTCATGACGCTCGGGGCCGACGTCGCGCCCGCGGACGTGCGCCCGACCTTCCTCAGCGTGTGGCGGCTGTTCCAGGACACCGGTGACGCACTCGGCCCGCTCGTGCTCTCGGCCGGGGCGGCGCTCGGGTCGCTCGCCGCCGGGGTGTGGGCGACGTCGCTCCTCGGCGCGGGGTCCGCGGCGGCCCTCGCGCGCTGGGTGCCGCGCTGGTCGCCGCTCGCGAACCTCGTGCGGCGCGGTCGCGGCACCGACCTTCCGCCGCCCGGCGACGCCGGGGCGGACGCTCGTCAGATCCAGTCCCGCTCGCGGGCGTAGCGGGCGGCCTCGTGCCGGGTCCGCGTCTGCGTCTTCTGCATCGCGCTCGACAGGTAGTTGCGCACCGTGCCCTGCGCGAGGTGCAGGCGTCCCGCGATCTCGGCGACCGAGTACCCCTCGCGGGTCACGCGCAGCACGTCGAGCTCGCGGTCCGTGAGCGGGACGTCGTCGATGATCGCCGCGGCGGAGACGTCCTGGTCGACCCACCGGCGGCCCGCGTGCAGCGCCGCCAGGACCTCCGCGATGTGCGTCGGGTCGGCGGACTTGCTCACGAACCCCTGCACGCCGAGCCGCAGGGCCTTGCGCAGCACCCCGGGCCGCGCGTGCCGGGTGAGCATGAGGATGACCTGCTCGGGCAGGGCGCGGCGGATCTC
This sequence comes from Cellulosimicrobium protaetiae, assembly GCF_009708005.2. Lineage (NCBI taxonomy): Bacteria > Bacillati > Actinomycetota > Actinomycetes > Micrococcales > Promicromonosporaceae > Cellulosimicrobium > Cellulosimicrobium protaetiae. The sequence continues at coordinate 2,245,800 of NZ_CP052757.1, forward strand.
GGCGACGGCGGCGAGTCCGTCCGTCCCCGGCATCTCGAGGTCGATGACGAGCACGTCGGGGCGGTGGGCGAGCGTCGCACGCACGGCGTCGTCGCCGTCGACCGCCTCCGCGAGCACCGTGACGTCCCCCACGAGCGGGAGCAGCGACGCGAGCGCCCTGCGGAGCAGGACCTCGTCGTCGGCGAGAACGATCGTCGTCATCCGGCCCCGCCTCCCGGGCCCGCGCCGGACGGACGGGCGGTGCGTCCCGGCGCCGGGAGCCTGACGGAGGTCCGGAACCGCCCGTCGGCGACCTCGGCCGTGAGCTCGCCCCCGTCGTCGGACACCCGCCGGGCCAGCGCGGCCAGCCCCCGCAGGGTCGGCTGCCCGTCGTCGTCGTCGACGACGCCGTCGTTGACGACGGTGAGACCGTCCCCGGTCACCGCGACGTGCACGAGCGTCGCCCGCGAGTGGCGCAGGACGTTCGTCGTCGTCTCGCGCAGCACCTGCCCGAGGAGGTCGTCGGCGCGCTCGCCCAGGTCCGGCGGCCGGTCGACCCGGACGTGGATGCCCGCCGCCTCGAAGAGGTGGCGCGCGTTCTCGAGCTCGGCCGAGAGGTTGAGCCGGCGCTGCCCGTAGGCGAGCTCTCTCGCCTGCGCGATCGTCTCCCCGACCAGGTCGTACGTCTCGCGCAGCTCCTGCTCCGCCCGGGCAGGGTCCCTCGTGACCAGTCGCTGCGCGAGGGCGATCTTCAGCTTCACGACGTGCAGCGTGTGGCCCTGGATGTCGTGCAGGTCGCTCGCGAAGCGCATCCGCTCGCGGACGACGGCGAGCTCGGCCTCGCGCTCGCGGGCCTCCTCGAGCTCTCGCACGACGTCGTAGAACCCCTTGTTCGGGTACCGCAGGCCGATCAGCGCCACGGTGAAGCCCGTAGGGATGATGACGAGCGAGACCAGGCCGCCCGCCGTCGGGGCGCCGTCGGCGAGGAGGCCCCACGTGCCCACGGCGGCGACGTACGCGCCGACCGCGACCGCCGCCTGGGCCCGGCGGCGCGGGAGCTCGGGGACCACCAGGCAGGCCACGATCGCGAGCGCGTAGTACGCGCCCTGGACGTCGCCGCCGACCGCGAGCACGCCGTACGGCCAGACCGCCGCCGACACGACGAGGCACGGGAGCGCCACGCGCAGCACGTCGCCGGCCGTCCACCGCTCGAACGCGACCAGGGCCGCGACCAGGCCGGCACCCAGCACGAGGGCGTCGGCCCAGGTCTGCGCCTGCCGGGCGATCAGGAGCACGCCGACCGCGACGAGCAGGGGGAGCATCGTCACGAGGTTGAGCCGACGGAACCGGCGGGGCGTGCCCCGCTGTGCCCCTCGGGTGGCCTCCGGGCTGCTCGTCCGGCCGGCCCCTCGCGGCCACGGACGCGCCGTCGTCGGCGCGCCCGGCCCGGCGGGAGCGCGGTGGTCGTCCATGGGCGGCTCGCTGTCTCGAGGGAGGGTTGCCTCCCAGTATCCGGTCGCCGTCGCGGGCTCGGCCAGTGACACCACGTCATGCCCGAGGGGTCCGGGACGTCACGTCGAGAACCTGACGGCACGACACTGGGCACGCCGGGCCGTCGGGAGTCTGATGGAGCCATGACTCCCCACCCTGCGACCACTCCCGTGATCGACGTCGACCGGCTCGGCGTCGCGTACGGCGACTTCCACGCCGTGAAGGACCTGTCGTTCCAGGTCGAGCGCGGCGAGCTCTACGCCCTCCTCGGGACCAACGGCGCCGGCAAGACCTCGACGCTCGAGGTCGTGGAGGGCCACCGCCGGGCGACGTCGGGCTCGGTCCGCGTCCTCGGCTCCGCCCCGACCGACCGCCGCGCCGTACGCCCGCGCACGGGCATCATGCTCCAGGAGAGCGGGTTCGCGCCCGACCTCACCGTCGTCGAGACCGTCCGGCTGATCGGCCGGCTGTCCGGGCGCGAGGACTCGGCCGAGCGCGTGCTGGGCCTCGTGGACCTCCCGCACAAGGCCGAGACCCGGGTCGCCCAGCTCTCGGGGGGCGAGAAGCGACGGCTCGACTTCGCCACCGCCGTCTACGGCCGCCCCGAGCTGATCTTCCTCGACGAGCCCACCACCGGTCTCGACATCCAGTCCCGAGACGCCCTGTGGGACACCGTCCAGCAGCTGCGCGACGACGGCGCGACGGTCGTGCTGACCACCCACTACCTCGAGGAGGCGCAGCAGCGCGCCGACCGCATCGGTCTCATGCACGGCGGGACCCTCCGTCGCCAGGGGACCGTCGCGGACCTGACCCGCTCCCTGCCCGCGTCGATCCGCTTCTCCCTCCCGCCCGACGCCCCGACGCCCCCGAGGCAGGCAGCCCCGCTCGGCGACCGGTCGTGGGCCATCGAGACGTTCGAGCTCCAGCGAGACCTCAAGCACCTGCTCGACTGGGCGGCCGCGGGCGACGTGGCGCTCGAAGGACTGTCCGCCGCCCCCACCCGCCTGGACGACGTCTTCCGCGCCGTCGGCAACGAGCCGGCGGACGTCGCGGCGTGACCGCCGTCCCCCGCTCGTCGACCTGAACCCCAGGAGAACCCATGCTTCCCATCGCGCAGAGCGAGCTGGTCCAGCTCGTCCGCAACCGGGCCGTGCTCGTCACCAGCCTGCTCATGCCCGTCGCGGCCAGCATCTTCTTCATCGGCTACCGCGACGTCTTCGCACGGATCGGCAGCCTCGGCTACGTCGCGGCCGTGCTCGTCTTCACGATCGCCGCGTTCACCCTGTACGCGACGACCGTGACCACCCTGGCCGGACGCCGTCAGGACCTCTTCCTCAAGCGGCTGCGCTCGACCGCCGCGGGCGACGCGGCCATCCTTTCCGGCCTCGTGCTGCCCGTCGCCGCGATCGCCGTCGTCCAGATCGCGGTGATCCTCGCGGTCTTCGCTGCGGTCGGCGGTGCCCCGGCGGACGCGCTGCTGGTCGTCGTCGCGGTCGTCGCGACCTTCGTCATGATGCTCGCCCTCGGGGTCGCGACGGCCGGTGTGACGACCTCGCCCGAGCACGCGCAGGTCACGACCCTGCCGCTGAGCCTGGGGACGATCGCCGTCGCGAGCTGGGTGGGGATCACCGGCACGCAGGACCTCGCGGCCCTCAAGCGCGCGCTGCCCGGCGGCGCGGCCACCGAGCTCGTGGTGGCGGCCTGGAACGGCGGCGTCCCGCTGACCGACGCGCTCCTGCTCCTCGTCCCGACGGTCGCGTGGGTCGTCGTGGCCGTCGCGCTCGCGGCGCGGATGTTCCGCTGGGAGCCTCGGCGATGAGCGCGCGCGAGCTGCTGATCGTCGACGACCTCATGCTGCTGCTCCTGGACGACGACGGGGCATCCATCCAGGCCGCCGGGACGCTCTACTACTCGCTTGGCGGGGCCGTGCTCACCGAGCTCGCGCTCCTCGGCCGGATCGAGGTCGACGAGTCCGGGGTCCTCAACGGCCCGCGCGTCTCCCCGGCGGGCGAGGGTCCGCTGCCCGACCCGCTGCTCCAGTCGGCGTACGACACCATCGCCGAGAAGACCCAGCGCGTCCAGCCGCTGCTCGTCGCGATCGGCGCCGACCTGTGGCGCGAGGTGATCGAGCGCCTCGCGGCCCGTGGCCTCGTCCGGCGCGAGGAGCGCACGGTGCTCGGCCTGTTCCGCAGCACGCGCTGGCCGGCCGCGGACGAGGAGCACGAGGCCGCCCTCCGGGCGCGGATCCGGCGGGTCCTCGAGGACGGCGAGGCACCGGACGCGCGGACCGCGGCGATCGTCGGGCTGCTGTCCGCGAGCGGTGCCCTGCCGTCCCTGCGGCCGCCGCTGCCCTGGACGTCGGTGACCGTGACACGGGCCAAGGAGCTCGAGGTCGGCCACTGGGGACCGGAGGCGGTCGCGTCGGCGGTCACCCGCACGGCAGCCGCGGTCGCCGCCGCGAGCGCGGTCGCCGCGGTCAGCGTCTCGACGGCGGGCGGTCGTTGACGGCGCTCCCTCCGCCCGGTCGGCTGTGCAGGGGGCGTCGAGAGCGGGGCGCTGGGAAAGGGGGTGCGCCGCCCGTCCGGCGCCCCTAGCGTGGCGTGATGGCGAGCCCCCCGACACCCCCGGACCCGTTCCCCGACCCGTTCGACCACCAGGTGACCAAGGACGGCCGCGTCCGCGTCTCGCGCGGCGGGCGCGTCGTCGTCACCGTCGCGGGGACGGCGGCCGACCGGCTCGCGGAGGCCCTGGAGCGGGCCGTGGCCCGCGACGACGAGGGCGAGGTCCAGCTCCTGCTCGCCCGGGCCACGGGGAACTACCGTCGCGGCAACGAGAAGCGCGCGCACCGCCCGTGACGCAGGTCACCCGCCCGGATGTCACGCGGGGCGTCCGGGACGCGTCTGGATGGTCGACCAGTCGCTCGACCGGCGCGCACCGCGCCGGCTGACGGGAGGAGACCCTCGTGGCCCGCATCTCGCTCGACCCGCCCCGGACCCTGCTCAACCGCACGCTCGCCGCGCTCTCCCGGCGCCGGTACGGCGCCGTGCTCGAGCCGCTCGCCGCCGTCGGGCACAACCCGCGCGTCGCGACCACCTACTGCGTCCTCGAGGCGGGCGTCGCGCGCTGGCGTGCGCTCGACCCGGCGCTCGCGGCGCTCGCGGTCATGGCGACGGCCGTCCGGATCGGCTGCTCGTGGTGCGTCGACTTCGGCTACTGGGAGTCCGAGCACGACGACGTCGACCCGCGCAAGCTCCACGACGTCCCCGCCTGGCGGGAGAGCGAGGCGTACACCACCGCCGAGCGACGCGTGCTCGAGTACGCCGAGGCGGCCACCGCCACCCCGCCGACGGTGACGGACGAGCTCGCTGCGGCCCTGGTCGACGACCTGGGCGAGCCGGCGTTCGTCGAGCTGACGGCCCTCGTCGCGCTCGAGAACCTGCGGAGCCGGATCAACGCGGCACTGGGTCTGTCGAGCCAGGGCTTCAGCGACCGGTGCGAGATCCCGCTCGCGGGCGGCCTGCGCACGGCGGGGACGGCTGGCAGGCTGGCGGGGTGAGCGACGACGCGACCCCACCGGTCGAGGCGGCCCTGGAGCCGTTCGCGGCCCACCGGCGCCTGCTCTTCACGGTCGCCTACGAGATGACGGGCTCCGCGGCGGACGCCGAGGACGTCGTGCAGGAGGCGTGGCTGCGCTGGTCGGCCGCGGACCGCTCGGACGTCCTGGACCCGCGCGCCTACCTGGTGCGTGTCACGACCCGGCTCGCGCTCGACCGGCTGCGCACGCTGCGGGCGCGGCGCGAGACGTACGTCGGGTCGTGGCTGCCCGACCCGCTCCTGACGACGCCCGACGCGGCGCTGCAGGTCGAGCGCGCGGAGGACGTGTCGATGGCGCTGCTCGTCGTCCTGGAGACGCTGAGCCCGCTCGAGCGCGCCGTGTTCGTGCTGCGCGAGGTCTTCGACCTCCCCTACGACGAGATCGCGGCCGGGCTCGACCGAGCGCCCGAGGCCGTGCGCCAGACCGCGCACCGCGCGCGCGAGCACGTGCGCGCGCGCCGCCCGCGGTTCACACCGCCCGACGATGCGCAGCGTGCCGCCGTCGAGCGGTTCATGGTCGCGTGCGCGACGGGCGACACGGCGGCGCTGGTCGAGACGCTCGCGCCGGACGTCGTCGTCGTGAGCGACGGCGGCGGGAAGGCGCGGTCGGCCCTGCGACCCGTCGCGGGCGCGGACAAGGTGGCGCGCATGCTCGTCGGCCTCGCGGCCAAGCCCGAGACGATCGCGATGGCGTACGAGCCCGCCCTCGTGAACGGCGCGCTGGGCGGCGTGTGGACAGTGGACGGGGAGACCGTCATGGCGGCGGCCGTCGAGTACGACGGGGAGCGGGTCGCCCGCGTCCTGCTGTTCCGGAACCCGGAGCGGCTGGCGGGCCTCAGACGAGCGTGAGGACGCCCAGCACACCGACGGCCAGGGCGAGCGCGAGCGAGATCGCGATGAGCGCGACGTGCACCGTGAGGAAGCGCGTCGCGCGACCCTCGGCGTCACGCGCACGAGGGTCCTTGGCGATGCGCTGGAGGAAGCGGGGCCAGATGAGCAGGTTCCACGCGGCCGTCACGAGCAGGACGACCGACCAGACGACGGGGAGTTCCACGCGACGAGCATGACAGCGGGTGGCGGCCTCCCGGGACGGGACGGACCGTGCGGCCTGTGGGATCGACCACATCGACTCCGAGGGTCAGGTGAGGCTACCCTTGCCGACGGTCACCGTGGTCGCGGGGCCGCCGTCCGCCCGGTCCCGGGCCGCACACCGAGGAGCCCCAGGTGGCCACCTTCAAGATGGTCAAGCCCACCGACGCCCACGTCGTCACGCTCGACGTCGTCGGGAGCAAGCGGGTGAGCCCGAACGTCGTGCGGGTCACGCTCGGCGGCGAGGGCATGGACCTCTTCACGCCCATGGGCTACGACCAGTGGTTCCGGCTGTTCCTGACCCGCGACGACCAGGACTCCCTGCGCCTGCCCACCCGCACGTCGGGCATGTGGTACGTCCAGTACCTCGCGACGCCCAAGGCGCGCCGCCCCTGGGTCCGCAACTACACGGTGCGCGCCGCGCGGCCCGACCTGCGCGAGATCGACGTCGACTTCGTCGTGCACGGTGACGCCGGTCCCGCGTCGTCGTTCGCACTGTCCGCGCAGCCGGGGGACCGCGTCGGCCTGCTCGACCAGGGCGTCGGCTACAACCCGCGCGTCCCGCACGACTGGACGCTCGTCGTCGCCGATGAGACCGGCCTGCCCGCCGTCGCCGGCATCTGCGAGTCCCTGCCCGACGACGCGCGCGGCCTCGCGATCGTCGAGATCCCCGAGGCGGCGGACGCCCAGGACTTCCGCGTCCCCGCCGGGGTCGAGCTGCGCTGGGTCGTGCGCCAGGACGCGGCGCCCGCGGGCACCGACCCGCACGCGCTCCTGCCCGGCGCGCTGGCGCTCGAGGCCGTGCGGTCGGCGGACCTGCCGTCGGGGCCCGTCTACGCGTACGCGGTGGGGGAGGCGGCGCTCGCGACCGGGGTGCGGCGCCACCTCGTCAACGACCGGGGCGTGCCGAAGACCACCATCGACTTCGTCGGGTACTGGCGGCACGGGCACGCCGCGTCGGCCTGACCGGCCGCGGCGAGGTCGGTCCGACCGGTCCGCGCGCCGTCGGGCCCGCAGGCTCGACGGCGCGCCCGTGCCGCGTCAGACCTTGCGGAGCTGGCGGAACATCGGGCAGTCGAACGGGTCGCGCGCGGACAAGCCCACGCGGTTGAGGTAGCGCACGACGATGCCGTACGACTGCACGAGGCTGGTCTCGGTGTACGGCAGGCCGAGGTTCGCGCAGTGCTCGCGCACGATCTCGCGCGCCCGGGCGAGGTGGGGCCGCGGCATGCTCGGGAAGAGGTGGTGCTCGATCTGGAAGTTGAGCCCGCCCATGAGGATGTTCATCCACCAGCCGCCGCGGATGTTGCGCGACGTGAGGACCTGCTTCGACAGGAAGTCGATCTTCGTGTTCTCGGGGATGATCGCCATGCCCTTGTGGTTCGGCGCGAACGACGCCCCCATGTAGACGCCGAAGACGGCGAGCTGGACCCCGAGGAACGCGAACGCCAGGCCGAGCGGCAGGACCCAGAAGATCGCGCCGACGTAGAGAGACAGGCGCAGCGTGAGGATCACGAGCTCCACGACGCGGGCCCGGACGTTGCCGCGCTTGCGGCCGCCCGCGAGGAGCGAGCGGTACGCCTGGACGTGCAGGTTGAGGCCCTCGAGCGTGAGCAGCGGGAAGAACAGCCAGCCCTGGTACCGGTTGATCACGGCCCGGAAGCCCTTCGCAGCCGCCGCGTCCTCGTCGAGGAAGACCACGACGTCCGGGGCGATGTCCGGGTCCTTGCCGCGCTGGTTGGGGTTCGCGTGGTGGCGGGTGTGCTTGTTCATCCACCACGAGTGGCTGATCCCCACGACGCCGTTGGCGAGCGTGCGACCGAGGCGGTCGTTCGCCGGTCCGGACGTGAAGACCTGCCGGTGCGACGCCTCGTGGGCGACGAACGCGAACTGGGTGAAGATCAGCCCGAGCGCCCCGGCGATCAGGAGCTGGAACCACGAGTCGCCGAGGAGGACGAACCCCGCGACGGCCCCGCCGAGCGCGAGGGTCAGCACGGCGAGCGTCCACAGGTAGTAGCCGTGCGTGCGGTGGAGCAGCCCGGCGTCGCGCACGGTGCGCGACAGCGCGCTGTACGTGCTGGTCACGGCGCCGGGCTCGTCGGTGCGGGGGCGGGTGGCCCGGAAGCCCGGGCGCACTGCGGCAGAGGTCATGTGCGGCCTCGCAGGGTGTCGGTGTCGACTTCCCAGCCGCGGAGGTGAGCGGGTGCTCGTGGTGCAGATCACCCCACCCTACGGGACCGTAGGTTGCACGCGCGAGCGCGGGGGGTGAAGAAGCCGCGCAGGAGTTCGTGGTGCGGTGTCGGCAGGGCGTCTCCCGGCCGGCCGGCCGCTAGGCCGCGAAGCGGAACGTCTGGCGGTACTCCGTCGGCGTGATGCCGACCGCGCGGCGGAAGTGGTGCCGCAGGAGTGCCGCGGACCCGAACCCGCAGCGACGTGCGACCTCCTCCAGGTCCAGCGTCGACTCCTCGAGGAGAGCCTGGGCGTGCGCGACGCGCTGCGACGTCAGCCACGCGAGCGGCGTCGTCCCGGTCTGGGCGACGAACGCGCGCGCGAACGTACGCTCCGAGGTGACGGCGCGCCGCGCGAGGTCGCGGACGGTGAGCGGCTCGTCGAGGTGCTCGGTCATCCATTCGAGGAGCTCGGCGAACGAGTCCTCCGCGCACTCCGGGACCGGCCGCTGGACGAACTGGCGCTGGCCGCCGTCGCGCTGCGGCGGCACGACCATGCGCCGCGCGATCGTGTTGGCGACCTTCGCCCCGAGCTCGCGCCGGACGAGGTGCAGGCACGCGTCGATCCCGGCAGCGGTCCCGGCGCTCGTGACGAGGTTGCCGTCGTCCACGAACAGCACGTCCGGGTCGATGTCCAGGTTCGGGTACTGCCGCCGCAGCTCGTCGGCGTGCATCCAGTGCGTCGTGACCCGGCGCCCCTCGATCACCCCGGCCGCGGCGAGCAGGAAGACGCCCGAGCACACGCTGAGCAGCAGGGCGCCGCGCGCCGACGCGCGCCGCACGGCGTCCAGCACCTCGGGCGGGTAGTGCGAGCCGATGCGGATCGCCGGGACGATGAGGAGGTCGACGTCGTCGGTCGCGTCGAGCCCGTGCTCGGGGACCACCAGTGCCCCGACCGACGTGCGCACGGGGGCGCCGGCGACGGGGCCGCACACCCGGAAGTCGAAGGACGGCACGCCGTCCTCGCTGCGGTCGAGGCCGAACACCTCGCACACGACGCCGAACTCGAACGGGGCCAGGCCGTCGCACACGACGGCCGCGACGGAGCGCACCATGCACGGCACGCTACGCCCGTGGCGGGATCTTGTCGAGAGGTGTCAGTCCTGCCACTCGTCGGTCGAGGCGAGCGGAGCGAGGGTGGAGCCATGGACATCTTCTGGGGTGTGGTGGTTCTTCTCCTCGTCGTCGGCCCGACCGTCGCGGCGCTCGCGGTGCGGCGCGAGGACCCTGCGCGGCCGTGGTTCCCCGCGGGGTCCGACGGCGCGTGGCCGGGTGCGGGCGCGTGGGGCGACCGGACGGTCCACGGCGAGCGCTGGGACCGCGACGCGCAGCGCCTCGACGCCGACCTGCGGGCAGCGGCCTCCCGGCCCGAGTCCCGGCCCGCGTCCGTGGATGCGCACGAGGTCGCGGCCGAGCTCGTGCTGCGGCGCGTCGTCCCGAACCCCGCCGTGCGCGACGGCGTCCGGGGCGTCCTCCCGGCATCGGTGACGCCCGCCGAGCCGTCGTCGGCAGGAACGAGCACGTCGGCGCGCGCGGCGCGGCGTGTGCCGCTCCCGCGCTGACCGTCCCGAGGATCGGCGCGGGCGGAGGGCATCACGCGGCCGCCGACCGGCGGGCGGCTCTGACCGGGCGGGCGCGTCACCCGGGTTCCCACGCACGACGGCCCGGAGCGTGGAGGTCCGGGCCGTCGTCGGGGGAGGGGCGTCAGATCGTGGTCACGCTCGCGAGCCGACGGTGTCGACGTCCGCGCCGCCCGTGAGCTGGTCGAGACCCTCGAGCTCCTCGGCCTCCCACGGGGCCTGGCCGAGGCTCGGGATCATCGTCGCGAGCTCGGGGCGCCACTTGGTGAAGCGGGCGGGGAAGCAGCGCTCGAGCAGGTCGATCATCGCGGGGACCGCGGTCGACGCGCCCGGGGACGCGCCGAGCAGGCCGGCGATGGAGCCGTCGCCCGCGGCGATGACCTCGGTGCCGAACTCGAGGACGCCCTTGCCGTCCTCGTCCTTCTTGATCACCTGGACGCGCTGGCCCGCGGTGATGGTCTCCCAGTCCTTCGGGTGCGCCGTCGGCATGAAGCCCTGGAGCGCCGTGAACTTGGTCTCCGGGCTCGCGAGGAGCTGTCCCACCAGGTACTGGGTGAGGTCGAGGTTCTTCAGGCCCGCGCCGACCATCGAGCCGAGGTTGTGCAGGCGCAGCGACGTGAACAGCCCGAGGTACTTGCCCTTCTTGAGGTACTTGGGGCTGAACCCGGCGTACGGGCCGAACATCAGGTACGTCTTGCCCTCGACGACGCGCGTGTCCAGGTGCGGGACGGACATGGGCGGCGAGCCCACGTCGGCCTTGCCGTACACCTTGGCCTGGTGCTGCGCGACGAGCTCGGGGCTGGCGGTGCGCAGGAACTCGCCGCTGATCGGGAAGCCGCCGTAGCCCTTGGCCTCGGGGATGCCCGCGGCCTGGAGCAGCGGCAGCGCGCCGCCGCCGGCGCCCACGAACACGAACCGGGCCTCGACGGTCGAGCGGCGCTTCGGGGCGTTCCACGAGCGGTCCTTGACCGTCAGGCGCCAGCGGCCGTCCTTCGTCTTCTTGAGGTTCTTGACCTCGTGCTCGAGGTAGAGCTGCGTGCCCTGCGAGACCAGGTAGTCGACGAGCTGCTGCGTGAGGGCGCCGAAGTCGACGTCCGTGCCGCTCGTCGCGCGCGTCGCCGCGACGGGCTCGTCCTCGTCGCGCTCGGCGACGAGGAGCGGCGCCCACTCGGCGATCACGGCGGGGTCGTCGCTGAACTCGAGCTCGCTGAACAGCGGGTGCTGGCGCAGCGTCTCGAACCGGCGGCGCAGGTACTCGACGTTCTCCGCGCCGCGCACGAACGTCATGTGCGGCGTGCGGGAGATGAAGCTCGCGGGCTGCGGGAGAGCGCCCGTCGTGAGCAGGTGGTGCCAGAACTCGCGCGACACCTCGAACTGCTCGTTGATCTTCACCGCCTTGGTGATGTCGATCGAGCCGTCCGCCTTCTGGGGCGTGTAGTTCAGCTCGCACAGGGCGGCATGACCCGTCCCCGCGTTGTTCCACGGGTTCGACGACTCCTGCGCCACGGCGTCCAGACGCTCGTAGATGCGCACGGTCCAGGAGGGCTCCAGGACCTTGAGGAGAGCTCCCAGCGTGGCGCTCATGATGCCACCGCCGATGAGGGCTACGTCGATCTGGTCTGCGCTGCTTGCGGGGTTGCTCGCTCGACTCGACACGCTCCGATTCTACGCTTGTGAAAGAGTGCACTAAGTGTGCGGTGCGTCACGGGCGTGCGTCACACTTTCGCGGGACGAACGTCCCGAGCGGCACAGGCCGGACGTCTCACCCTGCACGGAAGGACCCCGATCTCGCCGAGGTGGAACCGTGGTCGCGCGAGGTAGAACCTTGGTCGGTCGAGGCAGAACCGTGGTTCTTGTGCTCGACGGCGGTCTGGTCGCCCTGGGTGGGCGGGGTGGGTGGTGGTGCCGCGTCTACCATCCGCCGCTCGTTCCTCGCGGCTCCCGCCAGGCCCGCCACGACGCGGCACCACCACCCACCCCGCCCTACTCCGTCTCACCTTGGTCGTCGCTCACCCGGGCGACCGCCCGCGGTGCTGAGTCCGGCCTGCGCCGCACGACCGGCCGGGTCGCCGTACCTCGGCGCCACGCCACTATCGCCGGCTGGAGCGCCGTCGCGTCGAGCAGGTGGTCTTGGTGCGTCGTGCTCGCGGGACGCGCCCAGGTCGCCTGCTCGACCAGCCGGGACGACCTGGTCGGCGTCTCGCTGACCATGGCACGGGTGTCCCGATCCTCACGGGCGCCCGTTCCAGGGGGCACCGGCGATCGCGAGCGGCACGTCGCCATCCCGCTCAGGCGAGACGATCGCCGAGCGGTGGGGGTGGGCTCGGATGCGAAGGGGCGTCAGAGCCGCGCTCCTCGAACCCACGGCCGAACGACCGGGGTGACGGCGCGGCAGCCCCGAGCACCGAGACCACCCCCGCCGCGGACGCAGCCACGCGGGCTCGGGACGCGACCACGCGGGTTTGGGACGCGACCACGCGGGCTTGCGACGGCGACGCCGACGACGGCGAGTGACCCACCGCCGTCGGGCACGACCATGTCGAGGGGGCCCGACCGCACCAGGCGGTGTGACCCCTATCCCGGCGGGCGACCGATCGTCGTCGGGCACCGCAACCAGCGTTCTCCTTCGGCGGACTGTGGGTCTACCTCGCGTGACTGCGGTTCTCCTTCGGCGGACCGGGGTTCTCCTTCGGTGGGGAGTAGGGGGAGGGCCAGGGGCCGATCTCGGGGAGGGAGGCGGCGGCGTCGGCGCGGTGGGCGACCGGCTCGACGGCGGGGGTGCGGCCCGCGAGCCAGGCGGCGATGTCGGTGAGGCGTCCGCGGACGACGACCGCTCTCGGCGCACCGGACCCGGGGGCGTTCTCCTCCTGGGCGTCCGCGTGGGGGATCGACCCGGGTTCGGTCGCCGTGCGGAGACCGGCGGGGCCGACGACGAAGGACGCGGGCTGCCCGACGACCTCGACCACGACGTCGTCCGTGAGCCGGACCCCGAGGAAGTCGAGGAGGTGCAGGCCGAGCGGACGCGGCCAGGTGTCGAGACCGATCCCGGCGTCGAGGTCGACGGCGTGGATCCGGACCTCGCGCCACCAGGCGACGAGGGCGTCGGCGACCGTGCCGTCGCGGTACGTCACCGGAGCGTCCCACCCGGCCGAGCCGGGACCGGGCCACGCGGCGTCGAGGCGCTCGGCGAGGGCCTCGAGCGCGGCGACGTGCTCCGCGACCGACCGGTGTGCGCCCTCCTGGATGCCGGCCTCGCGCCCGGCGGCGCCGCCGTCGTACACCTCGACGAGCTCACCGTGGGCGGCGTGCTCGGCCTGGCGGGCCATCGCGGTACCGATCGCCGTGACGTGCGCGAGCACGTGGCTGCGCGACCAGCCGGGCAGGGCGGACGGGCCGGCGAGGCCCGCCGCGTCCAGGGCACGCGTCGTGGCGGTGACGACGTCGAGTGCGGCGCGCGCGTCGCGACGCACCTCCTCGATGTCGGGCACGGCGAGCGGGCTGGTTCCGGTCAGGGCCACAGGAGCTCCTTCGTCCAGTCGGCGGGCGCGTCGGACGACGCCGTGTAGCGCAGGCGGGTCTGGCCGTCGGGTGAGGACGCCCAGAATTCGACGCTCGTCGGCTCGAGCGCGTAGGCCGTCCAGGCGTCGAGCACGAGGTCCGGCTCGGCGCGCACCCGTTCGAGCGCGGCGTCCCACGCGGCCCGGTAGGCGCCCCGCGACGCGAGCGGGGTGCTCTGCGGGCCCGCGAGCGCGGTCGCGCGCGAGAAGCCGGAACGGGCGAGGAAGTCGGCTGCCGACGCGTCCGGGCCGAGCGGGACGACCGGCCCGCACACCCGCACCTGGCGGCCGTGCTCGCGCCAGAAGAAGGTCAGCGCGGCGTTCGGGTTCTGCGCGATGGCCACGCCCTTGGGTGAGTCGGCGCGGGTCGCGAAGACCCAGCCGTCGCCGTCGACGTCTTTGAGGATCAGCGTCCGGGCGTCGACCCGGCCGCCCGCGTCGGCCGTGGAGAGCGTGGCGGCGTGCGGTGCGGGCAGGCCGGCGTCGATCGCCTGCTGGAGCCAGTCGACGAAGAGCGTGCTCGGGTCGTCCGGTGCCGAGCCGACGTCGAGGCCGGGCAGGTCTGGACCGAACACCGGCAGTGCGCGCAAGCGCTCACGAAGCGTCGGGGGGTCGGGTGTCTCGGTCATGCGTCCTCCGGGGTGGTCGGGCCGGGGTCGAGCAGCGCGACGAACCCGCGGGCCGCGGCGGTCATCGCGTCGGGGTCGTCGAGGGCGCGCGCGAGGACGTACCCGCCCTGCACGATCGCGACGGCGGCGTGGGCGCGGTCGCGGGCCGCGTCGTCGGGCAGCCCGTCCTCCGTGAGGACGGCGGCGGCCAGGTCGACGAGCCCGCGGAAGTAGGCGCGGACCTCGGCGGCCAGCACGTCGTCGTCCATGACGGCCTGGTCGCTGACGAGGCGACCGACCTTGCACCCGGCGAGCGCCGGGCGCGGTCGCTCGAGGTAGCGGACGAGGCGCTCGACGGCGGAGCCGCTCGCGTCGAGGTCGCGGTGCGCGGCGTCGAGCCCGGCGGCCGTCGTGGCGTGGACGGCCGCGGCGGCGAGGTCGTGCTTGGTGGGGAAGTGGTGGTACAGGCTGCCCTGGCCCACACCGCTCACGGCGAGGACCTGGCGCGGGCTGGTCGCGCCGACGCCCTGGGCCCAGAACAGCTCCTGCGCGGCGGCGACGAGGCGCTCGCGGGCGTCGGTCGTCGTCATGCGACCACCGTACCTACCTCTAGGTATGGTGTCGAGCCGTCTCTCTGCGGAGCGCCAGCCGTCACACCTCGCCGTCCCGCTCGGTCGGGACGGCATGAGAGTCCAGTCGTACGGTGGGTCGGTGACGGTGCAGCAGCGGGTGCTGGTGGTCGCGGTCCTCGCGTCGTTCGTGTCGTTCCTGGACGGCTCGGTGGTCAACGTCGCGCTGCCCGCGATCTCGGCCGAGCTGACGACCGGTCCGGTCACGGGGCTGGCGCTGCAGCAGTGGGTCGTCGACGCCTACATGATCACGCTGGGCGCCCTCATCCTCCTCGCGGGATCGCTGTCGGACGTCCACGGCCGGCGCCGCATCATGGCGATCGGCCTCGTCGGCTTCGCGGTCACGTCCGTCGCGTGCGCGCTGGCCCCCGACGGGCTGTTCCTCGTCGTGGCGCGCGGGCTCCAGGGCGTCGCGGGCGCCCTGCTCGTGCCCAGCTCGCTCGCCATGATCATCTCGACGTTCGACGGCGAGCGGCAGTCCCGCGCGATCGGCTCCTGGACCGCGTGGACCAGCACGGCGTCGCTCGTCGGGCCGCTGCTCGGTGGGATCCTCATCGACACGATCTCGTGGCGCTGGGTGTTCTGGATCAACGTGCTCCCCGTCGCGGTGACGCTGTGGCTGCTGCGGGGCGTACCGCGGTCCGCCGCGGAGGAGCCGGGCGCCGGGGCCACCCGCCGCATCGACGTCGCCGGGGCGACGCTCGCCGCCGTCGGGCTCGCCGGGACGGTGTTCGCGCTCATCGAGCAGGGCCGGTTCGGCTGGGCGAGCCCGGTGGTGTGGGGACCGGGCGTCGTCGGGGTCGCGTGCCTGGTCGTGTTCGTGTGGTGGGAGCGGCGCGCCCCCGACCCGATGCTCCCGCCGCGGCTGTTCCGGGTGCGCAACTTCGCGTGGGGCAACCTCGCGACCGCCGCCATCTACGGCGCGCTCTACTTCGGCGGGTTCGTCGTCACGCTGTTCCTCCAGCAGGTCGGCGGGTACAGCGCGACCGCCGCAGGGCTCGCGCAGCTCCCCGTGACGCTCGTGCTCCTCGCGCTGTCGACGCGGTTCGGGGCGCTCGCGGGCCGCTACGGACCGCGCCTGTTCATGACGGTCGGGCCGATCGTCGGCGGTGCCGGCTACCTGCTCCTGCTCACGACGACCGAGGACGCCGTGTACGTCACCCAGGTCCTGCCCGGTCTCGTGCTCTTCGGCCTCGGCCTCGCGATGACGGTCGCGCCCCTCACCTCCGCGATCCTCGGTTCCATCCCGGCGGCCGACGCCGGGATCGGCTCGGCGGTGAACAACGCGGTCTCCCGCGTCGCGGGGCTCGTCGTCATCGCGCTGGCGGGCGTGATCGTCGGCGGCGTGCTCGACCTCGACGGCTTCCACCGCTCGCTCGTCGTGACCGCCGCGCTCCTCGTGCTGGGCGGCGTGCTGAGCTGGGTCGGCATCCGCAACGAGCGCGTGCGCGACGCGGCGCGGACGACCACGTGAGCGGTCACGGTGAGACTGCTTGGCCGGCGCGCGTCCCTCACCGGACCGTCTGCAGGTCGTGCGTGGAGGTGTTGAGGCGACGTGCGCCGTCGGGCACGTCGGGCGGGAACGCGACGACGATGTCCTCGATCCGGACGCCGAAGCGGCCGGGCAGGTAGATGCCCGGCTCGACCGAGAAGCACATGCCGGGCTCGATCGGGCGGTCCTCGCCCTCCACCATGTACGGCGGCTCGTGGGTCGTGGTGCCGATGCCGTGCCCGGTGCGGTGCACGAAGAACTCGCCGTAGCCCGCGTCGGTGATGACGGCGCGTGCGGCGCGGTCGACGTCCTGGCAGGTCGCGCCCGGCCGCACGGCGTCGACCCCGGCCTGCTGGGCGCGGCGGACGACGTCGTAGACCTCGCGCTGCTGCGCCGCGACGGCGTCGTCGGTGCCGCCCTCGACGACGACCGTGCGCGTCGTGTCGGAGCCGTACCCGTCGCGCAGCCCGCCGAAGTCGAGCACGACGAGGTCGCCCGGCTCGATCACGCGGTCGCCGGCGTCGTGGTGCGGGTCGGCGCCGTTCGGGCCCGCGCACACGAGCGTGAAGTCGACCTGCTCGTGCCCGTGCTCGCGCAGGAACCGGTCGAGGTCGGCCGCGACGTCCCGCTCGCGCCGACCCGCGAACGTGACCTCGCGGATCTGGGCGAACGCGGCGTCGGCGGCGACGCCCGCGGCGGCGAGGCGCTCGACCTCCTGCGCGTCCTTGACGGCGCGCAGTGTCGGGACTGCGTCGGTGAACGCGGTGAACCGCGCGTCCGGGAGCGCGCGCTGGAGCCCGAGCACGTGCAGCGCCCACGTCGAGTCCGAGACGGCGTAGGTTCCGGCCGGGTCGAGGAGGCGCGCGGCGGCGTCGTGCTCGTCCTCGCCGTCGCGCCAGGTCGCGACGTCGAGCCCGTCCGCGCCGGGCGCCGCGGCGAGGTCCCCGCGCTCGAGCAGCGGCACGACGACGGAGGGCCGGCCCGAGTCGTCCGGCACGCCCGCGGGGATCGCGAGCAGCGTCAGTCGCTCGGTCTCGGGCGGGGCGTACCCGGTGAAGTACGCGAGGTCGGGTCCGGGGGAGACGAGAAGGCCCGCCATCCCGGCGTCGCGGGCGTGCGCGGCGGCGCGTTCGCGCCGGGCGGCGTAGACCTCGGGGCCGAAGCCGGCCCCCGGACGTGCGGCGTCGGTGCTGCTCATGGTGCCAGCCTGGCATCCCGCACCCGCGAGATCGACCCGAGCGCTCCGTCGTCGACCCCCTGACGCTCCATCTCGGACGTACGGGTCGATCTCGCGACGGGCAGGGCCGTGGCAGGGTGGGCGCATGAGCGACGTGCGCAACCTCTTCGCGGCCCTCGGCGCGTTCGCCGGGCACTGGCAGCCGCACCGCGTGGCGAGCCTCAACGACGAAGACGTCAAGGTGGTGAAGGTGCTCGGCGAGTTCGTCTGGCACACCCACCCCGAGACCGACGAGCTGTTCCTCGTGCTCGCGGGCGAGCTGACGATCGACCTGCGCGAGGGCGGCGTCGAACGGGCGGTCGTGCTGGCCCCGCACGACCTGTTCGTGGTGCCGCGCGGCGTCGAGCACCGGCCACGGGCCGCCGTCGAGACGTCCGCGGTGCTCGTCGAGCGACGGGGGACGGTGAACACGGGGGACGCGGGTGGTGACCTGACGTCGCCGTTGCGCGAGCTGCCCGACGCCTGACGACGAGTTCGACCCGAGCGGCCGAGTTCGACCCTCGGTGGGCCGATCTCGCGACGCTCGGGTCGATCTCGCGGGACTCAGACCCGGACGACGACCTTGCCGCGCACGTGGCCCGACTGGCTCGCGCGGTGCGCGTCGGCGGCGTCGGCGAGGTCGAACACCTCGGCGACCTCCGGGCGCAGCAGGCCCTCGTCGCCAAGGCGCGCGAGCTCGGTGAGGTCCGCCACGTCGGGGCGCACCCAGACGTAGTGCCCGCCGAGCTCGTCCCGGGCGCGGGCGTCCGTGATCGAGGCGACCGTCCCGCCGTCGCGCAGGACCTGGGGCACGGAGTCGAGCGCGTCGCCGCCCACGTAGTCGAGGACGACGTCGACGCCCTCGGGCGCGAGACCCGTGACGCGGTCCGCGAGACCCTCGCCGTACGTCACCGGCTCGGCGCCCAGCGAGCGGAGGAAGTCGTGGTTGCGCTCGGACGCCGTGCCGATCACCCGCGCGCCGAGCGCCCGCGCGATCTGGACGGCGAACGACCCGACGCCCCCGGCCGCGGCGTGCACGAGGACCGTCTGCCCCTCGGCGACCCCGGCACGCCGGATCGTCTGGTACGCCGTCAGGCCCGCGAGCGGGACCGCGGCGGCCTCCTCGAACGACCACGCCGCGGGCTTGCGCGCGAGCGTGCGGACCGGCGCCGCGACCAGCTCGGCGAACGTCCCGCCCGACACCTCGCCGCCGACGACGTCCTTGCGCACGTATCCGTACACCTCGTCACCCACCTGGAGCTCGGGGGTATCCAGCCCGACGCGCTCGACGACGCCCGCGACGTCCCACCCGGGGACGACCGGGAAGACGGCGTCCATGAGCTGGTCGAGGTACCCCTCGCGGACCTTCCAGTCCACCGGGTTGACGCTCGCGGCGCGCACGCGCACGAGCACGGAGTCGGGCCCGACCTTGGGGGTCGGGAGGTCGGTCGTCTCGAGGACGTCTGGGCCGCCGTAGCGGGAGTACGTGATGGCTCGCATGAAGGCGGCAACCGCGTGACCGCCCGCCCGATTCCCGCGGTCGCCGAGACAGAGCCTCTTCCGAGGGGCCCGTGGTCTGCCGAAGTAGAACCGTGGTCGGTCAGCCCTCGAACGCCGTGGGGTCCATGAAGAGGACCTCCCACTGGTGGCCGTCGGGGTCGGCGAAGCTGCGGGAGTACATGAAACCGCCCTCCTCCTGGGGGTCCTTGACGGCCGTCGCGCCGGCGGCGAACGCGGCGTCGGCGAGGCGGTCGACCTCCTCACGGCTGTCGACGCTCAGCGCGTTGATGACCTCGGTCGTCGCGGTCGCGTCGGCGACGGACTTGTTCGTGAACTGCTTCGCGAACTCCTCGGTGAGGAGCATGACGTAGATCGTGTCGCTGATGACGATCGAGGACGCGTTCTCGTCCGTGAACTGCTCGTTCACGGTGTAGCCGAGCGCCGTGTAGAACGCCTTCGAGGCGTCGAGGTCCTTGACGGGCAGGTTGACGAAGATCTGCGTGCTCATGAGTGCGCCTCCGGCGTCGTGGGCGGTTCGCCCGGTACGTGGTGTCGTGGGGATAGACGACGGGTGCCCCACGAACTCATCGGCGGAGGGCTACGCGTGCCTCAGACGAGCACGTCGCCGTCGCGCGCGACGACCCGGCCCCCGGCGATGACGAGCGCGCGGCGCGGGGCGCGCACGACGGCGTCGGGCACGTTCTCGGCCTCGACGAGCACGACGTCCGCGGGCGCGCCGACGGCGAGGTCGTGCACGTCGCGGCCGACGAACCGGGCGGCGTCGGACGTCGCGACGCGCGCGGCAGTGACGAGCTCCTCGTCGTGCCGGAACCGGGACAGGCGCGCGAGCTGCGTCGTGAGGGCGAGGAGGTCCCCGGTCCCGTAGGGCGACCACAGGTCACGGATCCCGTCGGTGCCGAGCCCGACGGCCACGCCCGCGGCACGCAGCGCGTGCACCGGCAGGGGCGCGGCGCCGATCGGCGCGACGGTCGTCATGGTGATGCCCGCCTCGCCCATCGCGGCGACGAGGTCCGCCTGGCGCGACGCCGGGACGTCGCCGACCGCGAAGCCGTGCGCGACGTTGACCCTGCCCTGGAGCCCGGCGCGCAGCGTGCGGTCGATCATGAGCTCGACCTGGAACGCCCCGAGCTCGCCACCGTCGTGCAGGTGCACGTCGATCCCGACGCCGCGCCGCTCGGCGATCGCGAAGAGCCCGTCGAGCTGGCCCACGGGGTCGCGGTCGATGGACGCCGGGTCGAGCCCGCCGACGTGCTCCGCGCCCGCAGCCGCGGCCGCGTCGAGGAGGTCGAGCACGCCCGGGCGGCGCAGCACGCCGTCCTGCGGGAACGCGACGATCTCGGCGTGCACGGCGCCGGCGAGCGCGGCGAGCGCCTCGCGCACGACGTCGATGCCGCGCAGGCCCAGGCCGAGGTCGACGTCCACGTGGGTGCGGATCGCCGTCGTGCCGTGGCGGACGAACTCGCGCAGCACCGCGAGCGTGACGTCGACGCCGGGGATCCCGAGCTCGTCGCGGTGCGCGCGCTCGTGCGCGATGCGCCCCTGCGTCGTCGCCTCGCCGCCGTAGCTGACCCACGGCTTGCCCCACCAGCTCTTGTCGACGTGCGCGTGCGCGTTGACCAGTCCCGGCAGGGCGAGCAGACCTCGACCGTCCACGACACCGTTCGCCCCGCCGTCGCCGGGCGCTCCGGTGCCCGACGGTGCAGGCGCGGCCGGGTCGTGCGGCGTCACCGCGGTGATCAGACCGTCGGTGACGTGCAGGTCGACCCGCTCGCCGCCCCACGGGCGGACGTCGCGCAGGACGCTGACGGTCTCGGGGGTGCTCATGCTGGTCATGCGGCGGGTCCTTCCGGGAGCGGGACGACGACCTGCGGCCGTCCGGGGATCTGGATCTCGTACGACTCGAGCGTGGCGAGGTCGACGACCGTCGCGCCGTCCCACGCCTCGGCCTGCGTGTACCCGCCGGCGAGCACGGCGCTCAGGGCGCCGGTCCCGGGGTCGGTCCACGTGGTGACGGTCTCGTGCCGGCGCGTCAGGGGAGCGACCCGCTCCTCGCCGGTCGCGGGATCGAGGACCGCGACGTTCGGGCCGCCGGTCGCGTTGCCGAACGGCCCGTTGCCCACGACGACGACGCGGCCGTCGGGCGTGCGCGCGACGCCGTGCTGGTGGCTGTCCGCCGCGGAGGGCACGGTCGTCGTCGTGCCCGTAGCCGGGTCCAGGCGGACGAGCACGCGCCCCTGGTAGGGGAGCAGGAGCGCGCCGTCGTCGTCGAGCACCGAGTAGTGCGGCTTCTCGAACGACGCGAGGCCGCCCTCGGTGCCGAACGGCGCGACCTCGATCCGCCGCGTCTCGAACGTCGTCGTGTCGACGACGTGCACGGAGAACTGGTCGTGGTCGACGGTGTACACCTCGCCGCCGTCGGTCGCGACGAGGACGTCGAAGGTTCGCAGCCCGACGGGCGTGCTCGCCACGACCTCGCGCGCCGCGACGTCGACGGTCTCGAGCGTCGACGAGTCGCCGCGGTGGACCGCGACGTGGACGCGTGCGCCGTCGGGCGACACCGCGATGCCCATGCCCCCGCGCCGGTGCTCGCCGAACCCGACCCGGGCGGGCGAGTCCCGGTAGGGGATGAGGTCGACGCGCTCGCGCGACGTCAGGTCGACGACCGCGACGCCCTGCGCCGTCGAGACGTACGCGCGCATGCTCGGGGCGTGCACGGCGATGCCCCACGGCGCGGCCCCGACCTCGACGCGGTCGACGACGGCGCTGCCCTCGCGGACCGTCGGGTCGACGACGGCGAGACCGTCGGACTCCGCCTCGGTCGCGAGGAGGTAGCGGGGGGCTGCGTCCTCCGGCTCGACGGTGGGCTCGGCCTCGGGCGCGGGCACCTCGGGGTCCGAGGCGGGGGAGCTCGGGCCGGGCGGAGCCGGGTCGGGCGTGGTGGGGTCGGCCGGGCTCCCGGGAGAGCACGCGGCGAGGAGCACGGCCAGGCTCGTGATCCAGAGCGCGCCGCGGCGCCACGCACGGGTCGCCGCGGTCGTCCGACCGGGCGCGGTGGTGTGCCGAGGGTTCGCCAGCATGGCAGAATGGTATACCAAAACCCGCTCAGGGGAATCCGGGAGGATGACGGCATGGCACCTCGCTCCGCCTCCGCCACCGGCGCGCCCGGGCTCGACACGCCCGAGCCCGACACGTCCGAGCACGGGACGTTCGAGCCCGAGGCGCTGCGGGTCGCGCGCGTCCTGCGCGACCAGATCGTCGACGGGGAGCGCGGTCCCGGCAGCAGGCTCGTCGAGCGCGAGCTCGCCGACGAGCTCGGCGTGAGCCGCGTCCCCGTGCGCGAGGCGCTCCGCGCGCTCGTCGCCGAGGGGCTCGTCACGCCGCGACCGCGCAGCTGGGCCGTCGTGCGCACCTTCTCGCCCGACGACGTCGCGCACCTGCTCGAGGTGCGCGCGGCCCTCGAGGTGCTCGCCGCGCGTCGGGCCGCCGAGCGCGCGGCACCGCAGGACCTGACCGCGCTCGCCGACGCGCTCGCGCGCGAGGAGCAGGCCGCGGCCCGCGACGACGCGACGGCCGCACGCCGGGCGGCCGCCGACTTCCACGAGGCGCTGCTCGCGGCCGCCGGCAACAGCGTGCTCGACGAGCTCACGGCCGTCACCGCCAGCCGGTCGCGCTGGCTGCTCGGCCAGCACGAGGACCTCGCAGGCATGGCGGGCGAGCACCGCCACCTGCTCGACGCGATCCGCGCCGGCGACGCCGACGAGGCGGCGCACCAGGTGGCCGCCCACCTGGAGACGTCACGCCGCGCCCTCACCGCACGACGCGCCGCCGCGGACTGACCACGTCAGCCCGCGGTGCGCTCCGCCCGCGGCTCCAGGACGACGACCGCGGTCTCGGAGGGGCGACGCGCCGCGAACCCGTCGAGCCCGTCGTCGTACGTACGCCACCGCTCCCAGAGCCGGGCCCGCTCCGCACCCTCGGCCGCCCGGCCGTGCACGGCGCGCGACTCGCCGTGCAGCTCCACGGTCGTGTCCGGGTGGGCCTGGAGGTTGAGCCACCACGCGGGCTCGGGCGCCGCCCAACCGTTCATCGCGAGGGTCACGAGGTTCGGTCCGTCCTCGAAGTACCCGACGATCACGGCGTGCTGGCGACCGGTGCGCCGGCCCACGGTGCGGAGCAGGAGCGTGCCCCACTTCTGCTCCCGGGGCTTCCAGAGGCCGCGCCGGCGGCCCGTGACGCGGTAGTACGCGCGGTGCACGACCCAGGCCGTGCGGACGAACCAGCGCGGTGGGAGCCGGGGCGGGCGCTCGGGGGCGGGAGGTGCGGACGACGTGTCGGTCATGGTCACCGTCCTGCGTCGGAGGGGAGCCGAGGAACCTCGACGCAGCAACCGTCCCGCGAGGCCGCGGTCGACGTCAACGGTCGGTCAGCGGTCTAGCCTCGCGGGCTCCTCGCGCACGACGTCGGTCGGCGCCTTGTCGCGCCGCCACCCCTTCCACACGGGGTGCCGCAGCTTGCCGAACGGGATGTCGTCCGCCTCGCCCTCGCCCGGCCCCGTCCACTCGGCGTAGACCACCTCGGCGACCCGGCGTGGGGAGACCCAGCGCGCGTCGCGCGCGTCCTCGCGCGGGACACCCGTCGCGGGCGGCGTCGTGCGCTCGATCCGGCCGAGCTCGGCGACGAGGTCGCGCCGCTCGGCGTCCGTGAAGCCCGACCCGACGCGCCCCACGTACACCAGCCGGTCGCCGTCGGGCACGGCGAGCAGGAGAGAGCCCATCAGGTGCGTGCGGTCGCCGTGCCCCGGGCGCCACCCGACGACGACGACCTCCTGCGACTGTGCGTGCTTGAGCTTGAGCCAGAGCGCCGACCTGCGGCCCGACGAGTACGTGCCGTCGCGCCGCTTTGCGACCACACCCTCGAGCCCCAGCCGTTTCGACGTGTCCAAGGCGGCGTCGAGGTCGCCGTCGAACGCGGGAGGTACGTGGACCGGCGCGTGCGCGTCGCCCAGCACGTCCTCGAGGATCTCGCGCCGCTCGTCGTAGGGGCGCTTCGCGAGGGAGCGCCCCGCCGTCTCCAGGACGTCGAACACCATGAGGTCGACCGTGACCCGGCGCCGCGCGGCGGCGACGTCCGCCGGCTTGGCGATGTTCGCGCGCTGCTGGAGGCGCCGGAAGCTCGGCCGCCCCTGCGCGTCGAGCGCCACGATCTCGGCGTCCAGCACGACCGGCAGCGCCTCGGCCGGGACCTGCTCGGCGAGCGCCTGCAGCTCCGGGTACGTCACCGTCATGTCCTTGCCCGAGCGGCTCACGAGCCGCACACGGCCCTCGGACACGTGCGCGAGCGCCCGGAACCCGTCCCACTTCATCTCGAAGGCCCAGTCGTCGCCGTCGTGCAGGTCGCCCGCCGACGCGGGCGACGCGAGCATGGGCCGCCAGTCCGTCCGAGCCGGCGCTGGCTCGTCGTGATCGTGGCCGGGCGACACCCCGCGGCGAGGCGACGACGAAGCGGGGGGTGGGGAGGAGGTGCCGGGTCGTGGCGGGCCTGGCGGGAGCGGCGAGGAACGAGCCGCGGATGGTAGACCCGGCGCCTCCTCCCCACCCCCCGCGCCCCGACCCCCGCCCTGGCCCTGACCCTGCGGTCTTCCGCCCGCCCGGCCCGGCTTCGGCGCCATGAGGTGGATGAGCCAGTTGTCCTCGTCGCGGCCGTCGCGGCCGCCCGTGTGGATGAGGGCGAGCCGGCGCGTGCCGTGCTGCTCGCCGTGGAGGGTGACGATGACCTCCTTGCCGTCGCGCCACTTCTCCAGCTCGTACGTGCCGGCGTCCCAGATGGTCACCTCGCCCGCGCCGTACTCGCCCCGCGGGATCGTGCCCTCGAACGCCCCGTAGGCGAGCGGGTGGTCCTCGGTCTGCACGGCGAGGTGGTTCTTCTTCGGGTCGGTGGGCTCGCCGCGGGGGAGCGCCCAGCTCACGAGGACGCCGTCGTGCTCGAGCCGGAAGTCCCAGTGCAGGCGTCGGGCGTGGTGCTCCTGGATGACGAAGCTGTTGCCCTCGCTCGCCGGTGGCGCCTCGTCGGGCACGGGCTCGGGCGTGCGCCGGGCGTCGCGCATGGAGCGGTAGCGGTGCAGGCGGTCGGGCCGCTCGTCGTCGCTCCCCGTCCCGGTGCCCTCCGCGCCGTCGCTGCCCGACGTCGCGGCGCCCTTGCGCTCGAACGTCGCCATGCGCTCGGGCGTGGGCTCGAGCGCGGAGAGGTGGCCCAGCGTGAGCGCCGCGAGCGGGTCGCCGATGGTCCGCACGCGCTCGACGACCTCGTCGGCGTCGAGGTGGCTCAGGTCCGGGTCGTCGAGCTCCTCCCACGTGCGGGGCGCGGCGACGGTCGGGTGCTCGCGCCCGCGCAGCGAGTACGGGGCGATGGTCGTCTTGTTGCCGTTGTTCTGGCTCCAGTCGACGAGCACCTTGCCGCCGCGCAGCGACTTCTTCATGTCGCTCACGACGAGGTCGGGGTGCTCGGCCTCGAGGTAGCGCGCGAGCTCGTGCGCGACGGCGGACACGGCTGCGGCGTCCTGCTTGCCGTCGAGCGCGGCGTACAGGTGGATCCCCTTCGAGCCGCTCGTCACGGGCAGGGGTTCGAGGCCCATGCCCTGGAGGATCCGGCGGGCCAGGCGCGCGACCTCGGCGCACTCGGGCAGCCCGGCGCCCGGGCCGGGGTCGAGGTCGAGCACGAGCCGGTCGGGGTTCAGGTGGACGCCCGTGCGGCCGAACTGCCACTGCGGCACGTGCAGCTCGAGCGACGCCGTCTGGCCGAGCCACGTGAGCGTGGCCAGGTCGTTGACGAGCACGTAGTCGTTCGCGCTGCTCTTGTGCTGGATGCGGCGCGTACGCACCCACGACGGCACGCCCTGCCCGGCGTTCTTCTGGAAGAACACCTGCCCGTCGACCCCGTCCGGCCAGCGCTTGCGGGTCGCGGGGCGGTTGGCGCAGTGGGGGAGCATCACGTCGGCAACGGCGGCGAGGTACGCGAGGACGTCCGCCTTGGTCGTCCCCGTGGCGGGGTACAGGACCTTGTCGAGGTTCGTGAGCCGCAGCCGGTGGCCACCGACGCTCACCGTCTCGCCCGCGCTGCGGCTCGATGAGGTGGCCATGGGCCCATCGTGGCGCGCACGGGACGGCGCCGCCCGCGGGGCGGGGCCGGACGCGGGACCAAGGGCCCTGTCCGCGGGCCGTCGCGGGAACTTCCCGGCGCCCCCGACCGTGCACACTGGAGGAGGCGGCCCGACCGGACCGGGAGGACCGCCGTGACGAAGCAGGACCGAGAGGAACACCGTGACGCACCTGACGACCGACGACGTCCCGCCGTCCGGGGAGATCCGTCCCCGGGTGCGCGAGTTCCGCCGGCTGATGATGACGTACAAGTTCGGCATCGACGAGGTGATGACGAAGATCACCGTCCTGCGCGACGAGTTCCGGCACATCCACGACTACAACCCCATCGAGCACCTGGGCTCGCGCCTGAAGTCGATCGACTCGATCTTCGCCAAGGCGCAGCGCAAGGGGATCCCGATCACCCCGGAGGGCGTGCGCGAGAACATGTTCGACGTCGCGGGCGTGCGCGTGACGTGCAGCTTCGTCTCCGACATCTACCGGGTGCGCGACATGCTCGTCGGCCAGCGCGACCTCACCGTGCTGGAGGAGCGCGACTACATCGCGCACCCCAAGGGCAACGGGTACAAGAGCCTGCACCTCATCGTGAAGGTGCCGGTCTTCCTCTCGGACCGGGTCGAGGACGTCGTCGTGGAGATCCAGCTCCGCACCATCGCGATGGACTTCTGGGCGAGCCTCGAGCACAAGATCTACTACAAGTACCAGCGGGAGGTGCCCCAGCACCTCACCGACGCCCTCAAGCTCGCGGCCGACGTCGCGGCGACGCTCGACACGACCATGGAGCGCATCCACGACGAGGTCCGCGAGCTGGACGGCGCGGCCGAGCCCGTCGAGACGACGGACGCGCTCGTGTCCCCGCGCGAGATGGTCGAGAGCTTCATGCGCACGGTGCAGGTCGCCGACGAGGCGTTCCACGATCGCCGCCGCGACGGCTGACGCCGCTCACCCCACCGGGGGCGAGCGGCGACGGCCGGCGGCGGGGCGGGCTCAGGTCCAGCGGAACCAGCGCGCGGCGCCGACGGTGCCGACGACGACGGCGCCGCCGAGCGCGACGAGGTGCGCCGTGTCCAGGGGCCGTCCCGCCCACGCGTCGCCCAGGGACTGGACGGCCGCGCCGAACGGCAGCAGCTCCCCGGCCCGGGCGACGGGCTCCGGGAGGTTGGACGGGTCGCCGAACATGCCGCCCGTCGCGCCGAACGCGAAGAACGCGACGAGACCGAGCGCGAGCGCGGCGTTGGGGGTCGGCGCGACGGCGGCCACCAGCATCCCGACCGCGTACGTCGCGGCCGACGCCAGGGCCAGCACGCCGAGCGCGACCCCCGGGGACGCGGGAAGCCGCGCGTCGAACGCCGCCGTCGCGACGACGAGCGCGAGCGTGACGCCCCCGGCGGTCTGGGCGACGCTCACCACGACCTGCGCGACGAGCACCATGGCGGGCGACGCGGGCGTGACGGACAGGCGCTTGAGCACCCCGGACCGCCGGTAGTAGGCGAGGAAGCTCGGCATGTTGATGACGCCGATGATCCCGACGACGATCGCGAGCACGACCGGCACGACGAACACGTCGAACGCGGTGCGGCCCCCCGACCCCGGGACCACGACCTCGGTCGCCTCGCTGACCCCGTACATGACGAGGATCAGCACGGGCATGCCGAACGGCATGACGAGACCGGCGGTGTCGCGCACGACCATCCGGGCCTCGGCGCCGACGAGGGCGACCCACGCGCCCGGTCCGGGCCGGTGCGGGGTGCGCCGCCCGGACGGCGTCGTGACGGCGGGCGCGGTGGTGGTCATGCGGCCTCCTCGGTCGGGACGGTCGTCGCGCGGGGATCGCCCGTCGGGACCTCGGTGAGCGGGCGTCCGGTCAGCGCGAGGAACGCGTCGTCGAGCGTCGCGCGCTCGAGCCGGGTCTCGGTCGCGACGACGCCTGCCCGCACGAGCGCGGTGCTCACCTCCTGGAGCAGGTCGCCGCGCCCGGTCACCACGACCTGCTCCCCGCGGACCGCCACCTCGTCCACGCCGGGGACCCGGTCCAGGAGGGCGGGCGGGAGCGGTTCCGCGACGCGGAAGCGCACGCGCTGGTCCAGCCCGGCACCCGCGACGAGGCCCGCCGGGGTGTCGTGCGCGACGACACGACCGCTCTCGATGAGAGTCACGCGGTCGCACAGCCGCTCGACCTCCTCCATGAGGTGCGAGACGAGGAGCACGGTCGCGCCGCCGTCGCGCAGACTCTCGACCACCCGCCAGACCTGGCGGCGGGCCTGCGGGTCGAGGCCGGTCGTGAGCTCGTCGAGGATCACGACGCGCGGGTCCCCGACGAGCGCGAGGACGATCGCGACCCGCTGCTGCTGACCTCCCGAGAGCCGCTCGTAGCGCACGTCGCGCTGCTCCTCGAGCCCCAGCGTCGCGACCAGCTCGTCGGGGTCGCGGCCCGTGCCGTAGAACGTGCGGTAGAGGTGCGCGAGCTCGCGCACCGTCAGCGCGCCGTGCAGGAAGCCTGACTGGAGCTGCACCCCCAGCACCTGGCGCACCGCGGCACGGTCGGTGAACGGGTCGAGGCCGAGCACCTGCACGGTCCCCTCGTCGGGGCGGCGCACGCCCGCGACCATCTCGACCGTGGTCGTCTTGCCCGCCCCGTTCGGGCCGAGGATCCCCAGGACCTCGCCCTCGACGGCGACGAGGCTGACGTCGTCCACCGCCGTCGTCGTGCCGCCCCTGCGCCGGTAGCGCTTGGTGAGGTGCCGTGCGTCGACGGCGTCCATGTCGTCCTCCCTCGTCGTCGGTGCGTCCGTGCGACCGGTCGGGTCGGTCCCGCCCGGTCGCTCCGTCGACGCTAGGGACCACGGTGACCGTCGCGCGCGTGCCGGTCGTCACCGACGGTGCCCATGACTTCCGGCACGTCGCGCCCGGCCGGATGGTCCGTAGGGTGGAGGGATGCGACGGACCGACCCGGAGGTGTGGGCGGGCATCGCGATGCTCGTCGTGGTCCTCGGCATCGGGGCGCTCGTCCTGATCGCCGCGGCCGGCTCCGTGACGGTGCCGCTCGGCGCGTGGCTCGGGGTGTTCGCCGCGTTCGTCCTGGTCACCGTGGGGATCGCCCTCGGGCCGGGGTTCGCGACACCCCGGGCGTACACCTTGCTCGGGGCGCAGGTCGTCCTCGTCGCGACGCTCGTGCTCACGGCCCCCGGCGCGGGCTGGCTCCCGATCCTGCTCGTCGTCGTCTCGGCGCTGAGCGTCTACGTCGCCCCCGTCCGCGTCGTGGCGGTCGTCGTCGCCGTGAACACCGTCGTCGCCGGGGCCGCCGTCGGCCTGCGCGGCTCCGTCACCGACGCCCTGCTCACGGCGACGATCTACCTGCTGCTCCAGGTCGCGAGCGTCGGCTCGACCCTCGCCCTCCAGCGCGAGCGGCGCATGCGCGAACAGCTCGCCGTTGCGCACGTCGAGCTGCGTGCCGCCGCCGTGCTGCGCGACGAGTCGACACGTTCCGACGAGCGCCTGCGGATCGCGCGCGAGCTGCACGACGTGCTCGGCCACCAGCTCACCGTGCTCGCGCTCGAGCTCGAGACGGCGAGCCACCACGACGGCGACCAGGCGCGAGAGCACGTGGTGCGGGCGAAGGGCGTCGCCCGGGAGCTGCTCGGCGACGTGCGCGCGACCGTGGGTGAGCTGCGGCGGCAGGCGCCGAGCCTGCAGGAGTCGCTCGGCTCGCTCGTCGAGCGCGTGACGGTGCCGCGCGTGCGTGTCGTGGTCGACGACGGCGTCACGGTCGACGAGGAGCAGACGGTCGTGCTCGTGCGCGTCGTCCAGGAGGCGCTGACCAACGCGATCCGGCACGCGGAGGCGACCGTGCTCGACGTCGCCGTCACCGCCGAGGAGGGCAGGGTGCTGCTCGTCGCGCAGGACGACGGGTGGGGCGCGGCCCGCGTGGAGCCGGGGAACGGGCTGCGGGGGATCGAGGAGCGCGTCCGGGCCGCGGGCGGGACGGTCCGCCTCGACGGGCGGAGCGGGTTCCGAGTCGAGGTCGAGCTCGCGCTGGAACACCGGGCCGTCCTCGGCGCGGACCGTGCCGGGGGCGCCCGGGTGCTCCCGCGCGGCCCCGGTCCCGTCGGCACGACCACGGCCGACGCATGAGCGGCACCCCGGTCCGTGTCGCCCTCGTGGACGACCAGACCCTCGTGCGGCAGGGGATCCGCAGCCTCCTCGAGCTCGCGCCGGACGTCGAGGTCGTCGCCGAGGCGGAGGACGGGATGGCGGCGCTCGCGGCCGTGCGCGAGCACGCGCCGGACGTCGTGCTGCTCGACCTGCGCATGCCGCGCCACGACGGGATCTGGGCGCTCGAGGCCCTGCGCGAGAGCGGCGACGACACCCCGGTGCTCGTGCTCACGACGTTCGACGACGACGCCCTCGTCCTGCGGGCCCTGCGGGCCGGCGCGCGCGGCTACCTCCTCAAGGACGTGACGCTCGAACAGCTCACCGGCGCCGTCCGGACGCTCGCCTCCGGCGGCACGCTCGTGCAGCCGTCGATCACGGACCGTCTGCTGCGCGCGGTCCGGGCGGGGGAGCCCCCGGCCGAGGAGGCGGACGACGGTCCCGTGGTCGTCCAGGACCTCACGGAGCGCGAGCTCGAGGTGCTCCGCCTCGTCGCGGCCGGGTACTCGAACCGCGAGATCGCGCACGCCCTCTTCCTGGCGGAGGGGACCGTGAAGAACCACGTGTCGACCGTGCTGCTCAAGCTCGGGGCGCGCGACCGCACGCGCGCCGTCCTGCGCGCGCTGCACCACGGTCTCCTCGGCTGACGCGTACACCGTCGCGCCCGGGCGCCCGGCACCGCCCGACGTCAGAGCAGCGTCTCGACGCCGATCCGCACCCGGTCGCCGACGTCGACGCCCTCGGCGCGGCGCACCGCCGCCTTGATGGGGACGACGAACGTCTTGCGCTGCGCGTCCGGGAACACCGACGTCGACCAGCGCTGCGCCCCGAGCGTCACCTCGACCTTGACCGAGCCGAACCCCGCGGGCGGGAGCGGCAGCTCCGCGATCTCGTCGCTCACGTCCTCCGGCAGCGCGGCGAACACCCAGCTGTCGGTGCGCGCCTCCCACCGCCACAGCTCGGCCTCGAACTCGAACCTCGTCCCCGCCACGAGACCATGGTGCCGCGGGCCACCCACACGCGCGCCGTCGTCGTCCGGCGGGCCGCGGACGTCTCCCGGACGCCGCCCGGGCGCCGTCCTGCGAGCCGCCACCCCTCGCGGGCTCGCGGGCGGGGCGCCACCATGGACGGATGAGGGCCATCTGGAAGGGCGCCGTCACGTTCGGCCTCGTCAACGTCCCCGTCAAGGTGTACTCCGCGACGGAGGACCACGACGTGCCGCTGCACCAGGTGCACGACAAGGACGGCGGGCGCATCCGCTACCGGCGCGTGTGCGAGATCGACGGCGAGGTCGTGCCGTACGAGAACATCGACAAGGCCTACGACGACGGCGAGAGCACGGTCGTGCTGACCAAGGAGGACTTCGCCGCGCTGCCCGCCGAGCGCAGCCGCGAGATCGAGGTCGTCGAGTTCGTGCCGAGCGAGCAGATCGACCCGCTGCTGCTCGACCGCAGCTACTACCTGGAGCCCGACTCTGCCTCGAACAAGGCGTACGTGCTCATGCGCCGCACGCTCGAGGAGACCGACCGCACGGCGATCGTGAAGTTCGCGCTGCGCCAGCGCACGCGGCTCGCCGCGATGCGCGTGCGCGACGACGTGCTGGTCCTCCAGACGCTGCTCTGGGCGGACGAGGTGCGCGAGGCCGCGTTCCCCTCGCTCGACGCCGAGGCGAAGGTGACCGACAAGGAGCTCGCCATGTCGGCGCAGCTCGTCGCGAGCTTCGAGGCCGACTTCACGCCCGAGGAGTACGAGGACGACTACCAGGCGCAGCTCCGCCAGCTCATCGAGGCCAAGATCGAGCAGGGCGACGCGCTCGACACCGCCGAGACGTTCGGTGAGCAGCCCGAGGAGGGCGAGGGCGCCGAGGTGATCGACCTCATGGAGGCGCTGCGCAAGTCCGTCGCGTCGTCGAAGAGCTCGCGGGCGGGCGGGTCGTCGGCGAAGGGCTCGGGTTCGACCGGCGGGTCGACGGCGAAGGGCGGGTCGGGCGGCAAGGCTGCGTCGTCGTCGGGCAAGGGCTCGACCGGCGCGCCGTCGAAGAGCGGCGGCAGGAAGGCGGAGGGCGCGAAGAAGCCCGCCGCGAAGAAGGGGGCGAGCCGCTCGACGTCCTCGAAGGAGAAGTCGACCGCGACGAAGACGACGCGGAAGAAGGAGTCGGCGTAGGCGCTGGTCGCAGCGACGCTCCGCCGGGCCGGGCCGGGTCGGCCGGACCGGCAGGCCGAGGCGGACGCGATGAGTTCCGTCCGCGGCGCCCGTCGGAACCCGTGGGCGGTCGCCCGACGGCCCGTACGACCTTGACGAACGGAGACGACGATGCGCGCGATCGTGCCGAGCCTGTGGTTCGACGGCAACCTCGAGGAGGCCATCACCTTCTACGCGAGCGTCTTCCCCGACGCGAAGGTCGGGGACGTGTTCCGCCAGCCCGACGGTACGGCGGTGTCGGCGGACTTCGAGCTCGCCGGGCACCGGTTCGCGGCCATCAACGGCGGCCCGCAGTTCCCGTTCACCGAGGCGGTGTCGTTCGTCGTCGAGTGCGAGTCGCAGGACGAGGTCGACGAGTACTGGGCGGCGCTCACCGACGGCGGGCAGGAGTCGCAGTGCGGGTGGCTCAAGGACCGGTTCGGGCTGTCGTGGCAGGTGGTCCCCGTCGAGTTCCTCGCGATGCTCCAGGACCCCGACCCAGCCCGCGTCCAGCGCGTCGTCGACGTGATGATGACGCAGGCCAAGCTCGACCTGGGACCGCTGCGGGCGGCGTACGACGGCTGACCCCGGACGGCGCAGACGGCGGGGTGCACAGGAGGTTTGCCGGGGATGTCCAGACCGTCCCCAGGTCTGGTTGAATGCGCTCGACATCTCCGCCGACGGCACCCGCCGTCCTCTCGTGAAGGACCACGAACCGAGTGAAGAAGCTCCTTGCCGGCACCGTGGGGACGGTGCTGGCCCTCGGCGGGCTGGGTGTCGTCACCGCGACCCCCGCAGCCGCCGCCACCCAGCACGTCCAGGTCACCTGCAGCTACATCGACATCAGGCTCGACGCCTACCCGGACGGGACGTCGTTCACCTTCGCCCTCGACGGTGAGACCGAGACCACGACGTTCGACGGCTCCTTCGGCGTCTGGCGCGACGTCGACTGGTCGACCACGCACGACTGGAGCGTCGTCGTCGACGCCCCGGACGGCGCCGAGGGCGACTTCTCGGACGGCGGGACGACCACGCCGTGCGAGACCAACCCGAACACCACCGCCTGGACCGACGCCTCCTGCGGGGAGATCACCACGAGCGTCGTCGAGTACCCCGCCGGGTCGCGCGTCGTGGCGACGGTCGACGGGGCCGTCCTCGCCGACGAGACGGTCGACGGTTCCTACTGGAACCTGTGGGCGCTCGACTGGCAGACGGCGCACGACTGGTCCGTCGTGCTCGACGCGCCGGACGACTCCCTCGACCGGACGTGGTCGGGGACCACCGAGCCGTGCCTGTTCGACCCGAGCCTGCGCGTCTCGGTCAACGCCTGGTGCGAGACGTTGTCGGTCTCGGTCGACGGGTACCCCGTGGGCACGGCGGTCGCCGTGCGCGTGGGGGGCGGCGTCGTCGGCGAGGGCGCGATCGACGCGAGCGGGTACTTCTGGGGCGAGTGGGCTATCGACGGGACGTCCGCGCAGGAGTGGGCGGTCGAGATCGACGCGGCCGACGACGCGCTCGACCGCGTCGAGACCGGGTCGTCCGAGCCGTGCTGGGTGCCGCCGAAGACGGTCGAGCCCGTGTCACCGGACGTGGTGACCGACTGTGCGGCCACCCCGGCCGACGTCGTGCTGCCCGAGGACACCGAGGCGATCACCTACACCCGCACCGATGAGGGGGTCGTCGCGACGGCGTCGCCCGGCTACGAGCTCCCCTTCTGGTTCGACCAGTGGCGGCCGCACGGCGACGGGCAGCTTCTCCTCGGCTGGTATGCCGCGCTCCGCCCGTCGTGCGACTTCGCCGACGTCTCCGTCCAGCCGGTGTGCGTCGAGGGCGTCGCGTCCGTCGACATCTCCGTGACGCCGCCTCCCGGCGCGACCGAGGACAACTCGACCTTCTACATCGAATGGCAGGGGCCCGGCGGAGGCTACGACGTGGTGTACGGCGACGCCGGGTTCGGGCACCCGTGGACGACACGCCAGCCGTGGCCGGGGTTCATCACTCACGACGACGGGACCCTCTCACCGACGTACGACCCGACCTGGCGCCTCGACGACGTCGACCTCGTCCTGTACGCGACCGTGGCAGCCGACGGCGGTGCCTACTCGGTCGGGTACCGCGCGCACGTCGAGGACGCGCCGACGGCCGACCCGTGCGCCGACGACCCCGGGCCGCACTTCTCCGTCGACGTGAGCCAGCGATGGCTCGCGGGCAAGCCGTACCTGACCGTGCGTGTCCTCAACGAGGGAGACAGCACCGCGGACGTGAGCGTCGCGACGCCGTTCGGCCGCAAGCACTTCCCAGGCGTCGCGGCGGGTGCGAGCGCGTACCAGGCGTTCGCCGTCCGGACGACGGAGCCGGTCGAGGGCCAGGTGCACGTCTTCTTCACGGCCGACGTCGACGGCGAGCGGGTCACGCGGGAGCGTGTCGTCCCGTTCCGGCTCGGCGGGTAGACGCGGGCGACGCCCGAGCAGGAGGGCCCGGTGGCGCGTCGACGGACGTGCTACCGGGGCCTCCCGCGTGAGGGACTGCTCAGCCCGTCGACGCGCGGCGCAGCGCGACGAGCTCGCCGATGAGCCGGAGGAGGTCGTCGACGTCGTCGCCCGGGCGCGGCCCCCGGAAGGCGAGGTCCTCGCCCGCGGTGTCGTCGCCGTCGTCCTCCTCGTCGCCGCCGGTGTCGCGGCCGAGCACGTCGCTGCTCAGCGCGGCGTGCGCGTACAGCCCGTCGCTGAGCAGGACGATCGCGTTGGCGACGACGGGGTCGCCCACCTCGTCGAGGACGGTGCGGGTCCACGCGTCGTGCGCGCCGTCGAGCGCGGCGCGGGCGCGCGGGTACGACCCCTGTGCGAGCCGGGAGACGGCGAGGTAGACGAGCTCGAACTCGGTGTCGACGAGCGTCGAGGTGCGGATGAGGTAGTCGACGGCGCCAGCGGGTGCGGCACGCATCGCCTCGACGTCGGCGGCGGTGAGCTCGCGCAGGTGCGCGGTGAGGCCGTCGGCGAGCGCGTCCTTGGACCCGAAGTGGTAGAGCAGCCCGCCCTTGGAGACCCCGGCCCGCTCGGCGACCGCCTCCAGGGTGGCGGCGCGCTCGCCCTGCTCGACGAGCAGGGACGCGAACGCGCGCAGGACCTTGGCGCGGGCGGCGGGGGGTGGGGGCATGGTTCCGAGGGTAGTGGGAGGGCGTGCTGCCCCGGCCGTCCGACCGGGGCGGAGCCTGTCGACCAGGGCTCGGCAGGGGAGAGGTCGCGGTGCGCGACGTCACACCGGGCTCGGGATGACGGCGACTCTTTGGATCGTTACTGTACCGTCTGGACGGTCTGGAAGTCCGGCGCCACCGCGCCGCCCCGACCGCCCGCAGAACGTGGAAGGACCTCTCGCCGTGACGACCCCCGTGACGACGACCCCGACGGCCGTCTCGACCGAAGCAGCCCAGCGCGCACCCGCGACGCGCGGACCCGCGCGCGGCTCCGCCGGTCGCTGGTTCGCGCTCGCCGTGCTGATGCTCCCGGTGCTGCTCGTGTCGATCGACAACACCGTGCTGAGCTTCGCGCTGCCCCAGATCTCCGAGTCGCTGCGCCCGAGCGGGACGCAGCTGCTGTGGATCATCGACATCTACCCGCTCGTGCTCGCCGGCCTGCTCGTGCCGATGGGCTCGTTCGCCGACCGCGTCGGCCGCCGCCGGCTGCTGCTCCTCGGTGCCGTGGGCTTCGCCGCCGTGTCGGTCGTCGCCGCGTACGCGCCCACGGCCGGCGCGCTCGTCGCGTCGCGTGCCGCGCTCGGCTTCTTCGGCGCGATGCTCATGCCCTCGACGCTCTCGATCCTGCGCAACGTCTTCGTCGAGCGCGAGGAGCGGCGCCTCGCCATCGCGATCTGGGCGGCCGGGTTCGCCGCCGGGTCGGCGCTCGGCCCGATCGTCGGCGGGTTCCTGCTCGAGCACTTCTGGTGGGGCTCGGTCTTCCTCCTCGCCGTCCCCGTGCTCGTGCTGCTGCTCGCGCTCGCGCCGTTCTTCGTGCCCGAGTCGCGCGACCCCGCCCCGGGCCGCATCGACGTGCTGTCGATCGTGCTCGTCATGGCGACCATGACCCCCGTCGTCTACGGCATCAAGATGCTCGCCAAGTCCGGGGTGAGCAGCCTCGCGGTGGGGAGCGTCGTCGTCGGCCTCGTCGCGGGGGCGCTGTTCGTGCGCCGCCAGCTGCGCCGGCCCGACCCGATGATCGACGTGCGGCTCTTCACGCACGGCGCGTTCAGCGGTGCCGTGCTCGTCAACCTGCTGTCCGTGTTCTCGCTCGTCGGGTTCCTGTTCTTCGTGTCCCAGGACGTGCAGCTCGTGCTCGGGCTCACCCCCATGCAGGCGGGCGTCGCACTCCTGCCGGGCCTGCTCGTCATGATCGTGGCGGGCCTCGGCGTCGTGCGCGTCGTGCGCCGCGTGCGCCCGGCGCACGTCGTCGCCGTCGCGCTGCTGTTCTCCGCGGCCGGGTACGCGATCGTCGCAGCGGGCGCGGGGGAGAGCACCCTCCTGCTGCTCGTCGTGGCGTTCGTCGTCCTGTCGCTCGGCGTCGGCGCGGCCGAGACCGTGTCGAACGACCTCATCGTGTCCTCCGTCCCCGCCGCCAAGGCGGGCGCGGCGTCCGCGATCTCCGAGACCGCGTACGAGGTCGGCGCCGTGCTCGGCACCGCCGTCCTCGGGAGCATCCTCACCGCGTCGTACCACGCGAACGTCGTCGTCCCCGCGGGAGTGCCCGCGGCCGACGCCGTCGCCGCGGCCGAGACGCTCGGCGGCGCGACGCAGGTGGCGTCCACCCTGCCCGCCGGGCAGGCGCAGTCGCTGCTCGACTCCGCGCACGCTGCGTTCGGCAGCGGCGTGGGCACGACGTCGCTCATCGGGGTCGTGCTCATGCTCGTCGCCGCGGGCGTGGCGCTCGTCACGCTGCGCGGCGCGAGGTCCTGACGACGCCCCGCCCCGCGCGTCCCGCGCACCCGAGCGGCGGGACGCGCGGCGCTCGCGGTTGGCGAGGGCGCCACGGATCCGGGAGGCTGGGCGGTGATGAGTCGTCCGCACCGCACCCCGCCCCGCTGGGTCCGCTGGACCCTCTCCGTCCTGCTCGCGCTCGTGCCGTGCTTCGTGTGGGGCGTCACGACCGCGACGGCCGAGCGCAGCCTCGGGCCGCACGAGGCGCTCTACGAGGTGACGACGAACGGCCTCGTCACCGTCGACCTCGGCCCGCTCGGCACGCTCCAGATCGAGTCCCCGCTGCCGCTCGGGCTCGGCGCCGACGTCACGGTGCAGGAGATCCCCGCCGACCTCACCGCGGTCGGCCAGGCGGACACGCTCGAGGGCCTGTCGCAGGACCTCGAGGACTACCTGCGCTTCTTCGGCGGCCCGCAGGAGACGATCGGTTCGGTCTCCCGGGCCCTCGTCGTCGACGCGCTGCGCCGGACCGGGTTCGCGATCCTCGTCGTCGCAGCCGTCGGCGCCGGGATCTACCTCTTGCTCGGCGCGCAGCGCCGCCGCGAACTCACCGGTCGCGTCGCGCCGCGGACCTACGAGATCACCGCGGGGGTCGTCCTCGTCTCGCTCGTCGGCGCGTCGCTGGTGGCCAGCGACCCGGGCACCACGACCGGCCAGTCCCAGCGGGCGTCCGCCGTCTTCGACGGGACCCCCCTCGAGGGGGCGCGGATCACGGGTCGCCTCGCGGGCGTCGTCGACACCTACGGCGCGCTGCTCATCGACCTGTACCGGGAGAACGAGGACTTCTACTCGCGCGCGAACGCCAACCTCGTCGCCGCGTGGGACCGGCGCGAACGCATCCAGCGCCTGACGCGGCCGCTGCCCGCGGCCGAGAGGCCCGACGACGAGACGTCCGACGACGAGGCGCCCGACGGGGGCTCCTCCGAGGGCGAGGCGGGGGCCACGACCGACGGGCCGCCGTCGGGCACGGAGGCCGAGGCGACGGACGACGCGACCGATCCCGGCACGGGCGTCCCCGGTGCGGAGGGCGGGGCGGACGCCCAGGTGACGGAGGAGCCGACGCCCGAGCCCGCTGCCGAGGAGGAGCTCGTGACCCTCCTGGTGGTGAGCGACCTGCACTGCAACACCGGCATGACACCGCTCATCCGGACCGTGGCCGAGCGGTCGGGCGCGACGATCGTGCTCAACGCCGGCGACACGACGATGAACGGCACCGCGGTCGAGTCGTTCTGCGTCGACTCGTTCGCGTCGGCGGTCCCGGACGGCGCGACCATGGTGGTCGCGGACGGCAACCACGACAGCGTCGAGACGTCGGGCCAGGAGCGGGCGAACGGTCAGACCGTCCTGGACGGCAAGGTCGTCGAGGTCGACGGGATCCGCATCCTCGGGGACCGCGACCCGCTCGAGACACGCCTCGGTCTCGGCAGCCAGCCCCCGCGCGAGGAGACGCCCGAGGAGTACGCGGCCCGCCTCACCGAGGTCGCGTGCGCGGAGCAGGAGGACGGCGACGGCATCGACCTCCTCATGATCCACACGCCGCGCATGGGCAACGAGGCGCTCGACTCCGGCTGCGTCCCGAACCAGATCTCCGGCCACATGCACACCCGCTCCGGCCCGGAGCGGATGGGTGGCGGCGTCCGGTACGTGAGCGGCAGCACCGCCGGGGCGGTCAAGGACCAGCTCCGGGTCGGCCCGCTCAAGGGCACGGCCGAGATGACCGTGCTGCGCTTCGACCCCGAGCAGCGACGCATCGTCGACTGGCAGCTCGTGCAGATCGGGACCGACGAGTCCGCGAAGGTGTGGCCGCGGATCGCCTGGCCGACGCCGTCGGGCGTGCCCGTGGTCGAGGAGCCCGACACCCCGGAGGGCGGCGACGTCCCCGCGGACGAGCCGACCGGCGACGTCCCCGCCACCGAGGGCTGACGCGTCGCGCGTCGGTCCTCGCCGCGGGTGGCCGAAGACGGCAGGATGTGAGGTATGAGCAGGTCCACGCGCTGGATCATCGTGTCGGTGGTCCTTGCGCTCGTCGTGGTGCTCCTCGCACCGTTCGTGTACTCGGAGGTGCAGGACGGTCGTACACCGCCCCCGCTCGGCCTCCAGTCGCCGGGGGAGGGGACGGCGTCGGCCGCCCCCGCCGAGCCTGGTCCCTTCGACGTGGACGGCGAGTGGGTCGTCGGGCCGGGCTCCGAGGCAGGCTTCCGGGCCGACGTCCTGGACGCGCCCGTCGACGAGGCGGTCCTCCTCGGCACCACCTCGGACGTCACGGGGACCTTTCGCGTGCGGTCGGGCGAGCTCCAGACGGCGTCGGTGACGGTCGCGACGACGTCCCTGCGGACCGGGTCCGCGGTCGCGGACCGGCAGCTCCAGCAGGCCCTCGAGTCGGACCTCTACCCGACGACCCTGTTCTCCCTGACCTCCCCGCTCGACGTGAGCGAGCTCGCGAGCACGACGGACCCGGTCCTGCTCGAGGCGTCCGGCGCGCTCACGCTGCGCGACGAGACCGAGGCCGTGACGGTGGCGCTCGAGGCGCAGCGGTCCGGGGACGGCGTCCTCGCGACGGGTGCGATCGGCGTGCGCTTCTCCGACTTCGGCATCGCGGTGCCGCCGAGCGCGCCCGTGCAGGTCCGCGACGAGGGCACCGTCGAGGTGCGGCTCCAGCTCGTCCGACCCGCGACTCCCTGAGGCCCGGGGGCGAGCCCGTGACCTAGGGTGGTCGGGTGGACCACCCGACCGACCTGACGCCCGTCGCCCAGGACTACCTCAAGGTCGTCTGGGCCGCCCAGGAGTGGTCGGACGAGAAGGTGACGACCAAGCTCCTCGCCGAGCGCATCGGCGTCGGCGCCTCGACGGTGTCGGAGACGGTGCGCCGGCTCAGCGCCCAGGGGCTCCTCGACCACGCGCCGTACGGCGCGATCACGCTCACCGAGCGCGGCCGCAGCCTCGCGCTCGCCATGGTGCGACGCCACCGGCTCCTCGAGACCTACCTCGTCTCCGAGCTCGGCTACGGCTGGGACGAGGTGCACGACGAGGCGGAGGTTCTCGAGCACGCCGTCTCCGACCTGCTCGTGGAGCGGATCGACGCGCGCCTCGGGCACCCGACGCGCGACCCGCACGGCGACCCGATCCCGGGCGCGGACGGGACCGTCGTCCGCCCGCCCGCCGTCCCGCTCGCGGACCTCGTCGTGGGCGACCGGGGGACCGTGGTGCGGATCTCCGACGCCGATCCCGACGTCCTGCGCTACCTCGCGGAGATCGGGGTCGGGCTGGACACCGGCGTCGAGGTGCGCGAGCGGCGCGAGTACGCCGGCATCCTCTCGGTCGTCTGGTCGCCGCCGGCGACAGCCGACGGGGGTGGCCCCGCGGCGGGTACCGGGTCGGGCGAGCGCGACGCGCCGGGCCCGACACCGCCCGCCCAGCTCGGCCTGCGCGCCGCCGACCACGTGTGGGTCGTGCGCGCGGAGCCTGTGCCCGCCTAGACTGACGGCCAGCCCCTGCTCTCGTCGCCGACGCCGCCGACACGCCTCGAATCGATTCGACACTCGTCGGTCCGAGGTCTCCCCGACACCGACCGACCCACGACGCCCGAGGCACGAGGACACGATGACCGACCGCACCACGCCCGCGCCCCCGGCCGGCGCGACCGCTCCGAGCCCAGGACGGTTGCGCGGGGCAGGCCCCGCGCTCCTCGCGCTCGCGATGGGCGGCTTCACCATCGGCACCACCGAGTTCGCGACGATGGGCCTGCTCTCCGACATCGCGACCGACCTCGACGTCTCCATCCCCACCGCGGGCCACGCGATCACGGCCTACGCCGTCGGGGTCGTCGTCGGGGCGCCGCTGCTCACCGTCGTCGCCGCACGCCTGCCGCGCAAGACGCTGCTCGTCGCCCTCATGGCGTTCTACACGCTCGGGAACCTGTTCTCCGCGACGGCGGGGAGCATCGAGACCCTCGTCGCCGGCCGGTTCCTCGCGGGACTGCCGCACGGCGCGTTCTTCGGTGTCGGCGCGGCGGTCGGTGCCGCCGTGGCCGGTCCGGGACGGCGCGGACGAGCCGTCGCGACGATGATGGCCGGGCTCACCATCGCCAACGTCGTCGGCGTCCCGCTCTCGACCTTCGCCGGGCAGCAGCTCGGCTGGCGCGCCGCGTTCGTCGTGGTCGGCGCGCTCGGCCTGGTGACGCTCGCCGCCCTGTGGTGGCTGATCCCGGCCGGCGCGGGCAACGAGGACTCCAGCGTGCGCCGCGAGCTCGGCGCGCTGCGCAACGGGCCGCTCTGGCTCGGGTTCGTCGGTGCCGCGGTCGGGTTCGGCGGCATGTTCGCCGTCTACTCCTACGTCGAGCCGACGATCACGCGCGTCACCGGGCTGTCGTCCGCCGCGGTGCCGCTCGTGCTCGCGATCTTCGGCGTCGGCATGACCGTCGGCACCGTGCTCGGCGGCCGCCTCGCCGACCGCTCGGTCATGCGCACCGTCTACCTCGGGTTCGTCTCCACCGGCGTGACGCTCGCGCTGTTCGCCCTCACCGGGCAGCACCCCGTCCCCGCCGTGCTGTCGCTCTTCCTGCTCGGCGTGACCTCCCAGGTCCTCGGCCTCGCGCTGCAGACGCGCCTCATGGACCTCTCGCCCGCCGCGCCCTCGCTCGGCGCGGCCCTGTGCCACTCCGCGCTCAACGTCGGCAACGCGAACGGGGCCTTCCTCGGCGGCCTCGTCATCGCCGCCGGCTGGGGCTACCTCGCCCCGGCCTGGACCGGCGTCGTCCTCACCGCCGCCGGCCTCGGGATCATCCTCCTCGTCGGCCGCCGCCCGGCCGGCGTCGTCGTCGCCACCCTGCCGAACGCCACCCAGCCGGACGACGCCCCGGCACCCGCCGAGACCACCACCCCCGCCCTGCCGAAGTAGAACCGTGGTCGCGCGAGGTAGAACCGTGGTCGCGCGAGGTAGAACCGTGGTCGCGCGAGGTAGAACCGTGGTCGCGCGAAGTAGAACTCTGGTTCGCCGAGGTAGGACTCTTGGTCGGGTCAGGCCCGCGGACCCGGGCCACGACGGTGGTCCTGGGTCTCAAGCTCGCGAGGTCGGGCCCACGGCGACCGTGCTCGGTCCTCAGGTCCGCGGGTTCGGGCCCGGGGCGCCCGCCGTCGGACCCGCCATCGCCCGGCGACCGGCCGACCAGGCCGTCCCGGCAGACCGAACAGGCGACCATGGCTCGTCAGACACCCCGGACGAACCGAAGCCACCTGCTCGACACGACGGGGCGACGGCTCGGCGTGCCGCAGCGACGGCGGCCGCCCGGGTGAGCCACGACCAGGGCGAGACGACGCCGGTCGGGGTGGGTGGTGGTGCCGCGTCGTGGTCGGGCCTGGCGGGAGCCGCGAGGAACGAGCGGCGGATGGTAGACGCGGCACCACCACCCACGCCGACCACCCAGCGCAACCACACGCCGTCGGGCACAAGAGCCAGGGTTCTACTTCGCGCGACCTGGGTTGGCGGTCTCAACTGGTCATCGCAACATCCTGATTCGAGGGGTGTTTTCGGATGGTGCGTGGTGGGGTGTCGGTGCCGCGGCAGTGGCGGCGGGAGTTCTGGCGGGCGTTCGTCGATGGCGTGCCTGTGGTCGCGGCGGCCGCGGGGGTGGGCGTGTCGACCCGCACGGTGCAGGCCTGGATCGCTGAGTCTGGCGGGGTGCCTGATATCGATCTCGCCGCGCCCACGGGCCGGTTCGTGTCGTTCGAAGAACGCGAGCGGATGGCGTTGCTGCGTGCCGAGG
The DNA here is from genome assembly GCF_009708005.2 of Cellulosimicrobium protaetiae. Classification (NCBI taxonomy): domain Bacteria; kingdom Bacillati; phylum Actinomycetota; class Actinomycetes; order Micrococcales; family Promicromonosporaceae; genus Cellulosimicrobium; species Cellulosimicrobium protaetiae. The sequence continues at coordinate 2,288,995 of NZ_CP052757.1, forward strand.
GTCATTCGTACGCGGCGATCGGGCGGCGGCTGGGCCGTCCACGCTCGACGATCTGGCGTGAGTTGACCAACCCGGGCCGGCGGGCGAGCGATGGTCGGTATGTGCCCTCGGTCGCGCAGGCCCACCGCGACCGGCAGGCCGCGCGTCCCAAACAGGATCGGCGCAAGCTCGCGCTCGACCCGCGCCTGGCGGGCTATGTCTGCGACCGGCTGGACGGCACCGTGCGACCGGACAGCCGCCGCGCACGGGTGTGGAGCCCGCAGCAGATCGCGAACCGCCTCCCGGTCGACTTCCCCGATGATGAGTCGATGCGGATCAGTCACGAGGCGATCTATCAGGCGTTGTATGTCCAGGGCCGTGGCGGGCTGCGCGCCGAGCTGCACACCGCGCTGCGGACCGGACGCGCCCGCCGCCGCCCTCGGGCCCAGGCCCGCACCAAGCGTCAGGGGCAACGCCTGCTACCGCCCGATGTCCTGATCAGCGAACGCCCGGCCGAGATCGCCGACCGCGCCGTGCCGGGCCACTGGGAGGGCGATCTGATCATCGGTGCCGGCAACAAGTCCGCGATCGGGACCCTGGTCGAGCGCAGCACCCGGTTCGTGATGCTGCTGCACCTGCCGCACGGCTACGCCGCCGAGCAGGTCGCAGAAGCGATGCGGACCAAGATCCGGGCCCTGCCCGAGCACCTACGACGCACCCTCACCTGGGACCGGGGCCGAGAGATGACACCGAACGTCGGCATCGACATCGGATTCACCGATCCCATCGACCTGTTCTTCTGCGACCCGCACGCACCCTGGCAGCGCGGCAGCAACGAGAACACCAACGGGCTCCTACGCCAGTACTACCCCAAAGGCACCGACCTGTCCGTGCACCCCGCATCCGACCTCGAAGACGTCGCAGACGCCCTCAACACCCGACCCCGCCAAACCCTCGGCTGGGCCACCCCCGCCGAGAAGCTCGCCGCGCTACTCTCACCAACCTGACCAACCCGATGTTGCGATGACCGGTTGAGACCAAGGTTCTACCTCGCGCGACCACGGTTCTGTCTCGCGCGACCAGAGTTCTACGTCGCGCGACCACGGTTCTATCTCGGCGACGAGTAGCGCGGCTTCGGGGCGCTCCCAGCCGGGATCCAGCGACGCGCGGTAGGTTGTGCCCTGCGCGCACCGCCGTGCGCGCCGTCACGTCCGGCGCGAGCCGGTGACCCACGAGGAGCGTCCCCGTGAGCAAGAGCGCCACCGCCGGTGCGAGCGTGTCCGCCGGCCACGACGACGAGCCGCTGCCGTCGTCGGGCCCCCGCCCGATCAGCACGCGAACCATGGGCTGGCTGCTCGTCGTGCTGGGCGCGATCGGCCTCTTCGGCTCGGCGGCGCTGGCGATCGAGAAGTTCCTCAAGCTCGCGGACCCGAACCACGTGCCGTCGTGCAGCATCAACGCGCTGCTCGATTGCGGCGACGCGATGGACTCCTGGCAGGGGTCGCTCCTCGGGTTCCCGAACCCGCTGCTGGGCATCGCGGCGTTCCCCGTCGTCATCACGACGGGGGTGGTCGTGCTCGTCGGCGCGCGGCTCCCGCGCTGGTACTGGCTCGCGCTCCTCGGTGGGACGACGCTCGGGATGGGCCTGGTCGTCTTCCTCGTCTGGACGACGATGTACGCCATCTCGGCGATGTGCCCCTACTGCATGGTCGTGTGGTTCGCCATGCTCCCGCTGTTCTGGTACCAGGTGGTCCACGCCGTCCAGGAGGGGTACCTGCCCGCGGGTGACGGCGTGCGGCGCACCCTCGTCGGCAACCGGCACCTGTTCCTGGCGATCGGCTACGTCGCGCTGGTCGCGTGGATCTTCCTGGTCAAGGGCCCGGTCATCATCTCGATGTTCTGACCGCTCCGGGAGGTGTCGCCCGACCCGCCATGAGGCCGCTCGTCAGCGCCAGGCGGGCTGGTCCGGCGCGGCGTCCTGCGGGTGTCCGTGGCCGCCCGGCTGCTGAGCGGCGGGCGGCGCCACCTGGGCCTGGTGGGCCGACTGCGCCGTCGCGCCGGGCTGACCCGCCGGGATCGGGCTGACCACGACCGCGGTGCCGTACGCGCACACCTCCGAGAACGACGCCGCGATCTCGCCCGTGTCGAAGCGCATGCCGACGACGGCGTTCCCGCCCCGACGCTGCGCCTCCTGCACCATGCGGTGCATGACCTCCTGGCGGGACTCGTAGACGAGCTTCGTGTACTCGGTCACCTCGCCGCCGCCGATCGAGCGGAACGAGGCGACGAAGTTCGCCCCGATGTTCGCGCTGCGCACGGTCATGCCCATCACCTCGCCGAGCACCGCGTCGATGCGGTAGCCGGGCACCTCGTTGGTCGTCACGATGATCACGGCGCACATCCTCGCACGGGGTGGACGGGCCGCCGTCGGGCCTCTCGCCGGCCGGTAAACTCGGCCGGGTGACCACGCCTGACACCACCTCGATCCCGCACGCCCCGGACACCCCCGCCGCGGGTGGCCCCGCCCACCGCTACACGCCGGCGCTCGCGGAGCAGATCGAGCTCAAGTGGCAGGAGCTCTGGGAGCAGCGTGGCACGTTCTTCGCCGCGAACCCCACGGGGGAGCTCACGGACGGCGACGGCAACGGCCCCGAGGGCGCGAGCCCGTACTTCATCATGGACATGTTCCCGTACCCGTCGGGGGCAGGCCTGCACGTGGGGCACCCCCTCGGGTACATCGCGACGGACGTCGTCGGGCGCTTCCGGCGCATGCGCGGCGAGAACGTGCTGCACGCGCTGGGCTACGACGCGTTCGGTCTGCCCGCCGAGCAGTACGCCGTGCAGACGGGCCAGCACCCGCGCGTCACGACCGAGGCGAACATCACGAACATGCGTCGCCAGCTGCGCCGCCTCGGCCTGGCGCACGACTCGCGCCGCACGTTCGCGACGATCGACCCCGACTACGTGCGCTGGACGCAGTGGATCTTCCTCCAGATCTTCGACTCCTGGTACGACGCCGACGCGCTGCGCCCCGACGGCGGTCGCGGTCGCGCACGCCGCATCGGCGAGCTCGAGGCCGAGCTCGCCTCCGGTGCGCGGCCGGTCCCGGGCGGCGTCGAGGGCGTCGAGGAGGGTGCGGACTGGGCGACGCTCACGCCGGAGCAGCGCCGCGCCGTCGTCGACTCCCAGCGCCTCGCGTACGTCGACGAGTCGCCGGTGAACTGGGCCCCGGGCCTCGGTACGGTCCTCGCGAACGAGGAGGTCACGGCCGACGGCCGCTCCGAGCGCGGCAACTTCCCGGTCTTCCAGCGCAGCCTGCGCCAGTGGAAGATGCGCATCACCGCGTACGCCGACCGCCTCGCCGACGACCTCGACCTCATCGACTGGCCCGAGAAGGTCACGGCGATGCAGCGCAACTGGATCGGTCGCAGCGAGGGTGCGCTCGTGCGGTTCGCCGTGCTCGGCACGCCCGACGGCGCGAACGACGCCGCGGCGGAGTCCGGCGGCGAGATCGAGGTCTTCACGACGCGACCCGACACCCTGTTCGGTGCGACGTTCATGGTCGTGTCGCCCGAGCACCCGCTGCTCGACGAGGTCCCGGCGCACTGGCCCGACGGCACGTCGAGCGCGTGGACGGGCGGGCACCGCTCGCCGGTCGAGGCGGTCGCCGCCTACCGCCGCGAGGCCGCCGCGAAGACGGCGGTCGAGCGCCAGGCCGACGCCGGCAAGAAGACGGGCGTGTTCACCGGGCACCTCGCGGTGAACCCCGTGAACGGCCAGACGATCCCCGTGTTCACCGCCGACTACGTCCTCATGGGCTACGGCACCGGTGCGATCATGGCCGTCCCGGGTGGCGACGAGCGCGACTTCGCGTTCGCCGAGGCGTTCGGGCTGCCGGTCGTGCGCACGGTCGAGCCCGCGGGCGGGCTGCCGGAGGACTTCACGGGCCCGTACACGGGCGACGGGGTCGCCGTCGGCTCGTCGAACGACGAGGTGTCGCTCGACGGCCTCGACGTGGCGGAGGCCAAGCGGCGCATCACCGAGTGGCTCGTCGGCAAGGGCCTCGGCGAGGGCACCACGACCTACCGCCTGCGCGACTGGCTGTTCAGCCGCCAGCGGTACTGGGGCGAGCCGTTCCCGATCGTGTGGGACGAGAACGACCAGCCCGTCGCGATCCCCGACGCCCTGCTGCCCGTCGACCTGCCCGACGTGCCCGACTACGCGCCGCGCACGTTCGACGCCGACGACGCCGACTCGTCGCCCGAGGCACCGCTCGGCCGCAACGACGAGTGGGTCAACGTCACGCTCGACCTCGGTGACGGCCCGAAGCAGTACCGCCGCGACACCAACACCATGCCCAACTGGGCTGGGTCGTGCTGGTACTACCTGCGCTACCTCGACCCGCGGTGGGACGGCGGCGCGGACGACGTCGTGGTCGACGAGGGCCTCGAGCGGTACTGGATGGGACCGGAGCACAACCCGAGCGCCGGTCGCGCCGGGGGAGTGGACCTGTACGTCGGCGGCGTCGAGCACGCCGTCCTGCACCTGCTCTACGCGCGCTTCTGGCACAAGGTCCTCTACGACCTGGGTCACGTGACGAGCGTCGAGCCGTTCCACAAGCTCTTCAACCAGGGCTACGTCCAGGCGTACGCGTTCACCGACGCGCGCGGCCAGTACGTCCCCGCCGCCGAGGTCGTCGAGGAGCCGGCGTCCGACGGCTCCGGCGAGGTCGTGTACCGCTGGAACGGCGAGGTCGTGCAGCGCGAGTACGGCAAGATGGGCAAGTCGCTCAAGAACGTCGTCACGCCCGACGAGATGTACGCCGAGTACGGCGCCGACACGTTCCGCGTCTACGAGATGTCGATGGGCCCGCTCGACCTGTCGCGCCCGTGGGAGACGCGCGCCGTCGTCGGGTCGCAGCGGTTCCTCCAGCGCTTGTGGCGCAACGTCGTCTCGGAGGAGACGGGCGAGGTGACGGTCGTCGACGAGCCCGCGTCGCCCGAGACGCTGCGCGCCGTGCACCGCGCCATCGCCGACGTGCAGGTCGAGATGGAGCACATGCGCCCCAACACGGCGATCGCGAAGCTCATCACGCTCAACAACCACCTCACGTCGCTCGACCGCGTGCCGCGCGAGGCCGTCGAGCCGCTCGTCCTCATGACGGCGCCCGTCGCGCCGCACATCGCCGAGGAGCTGTGGCAGCGCCTGGGCCACGAGCGCTCGCTCGCGCACGAGCCTTTCCCGACGGCCGACGAGCGCTACCTCGTCGAGGACACCGTGACGTGCGTGGTCCAGGTCAAGGGCAAGGTGCGCGCCCGCCTGGAGGTCCCGCCGTCGATCTCGGAGGAGGACCTCACGGCTGCCGCGCTCTCGGAGCCGAACGTCGTGCGCGCGATCGACGGCGCGGAGGTCCGCAAGGTCATCGTCCGCGCCCCGAAGCTGGTCAACATCGTCGTCTGACGCCCCTTTCGCTGAGTGCATGAAATAGTCGCGTCCGACCTGCTCGGGCGCGACTATTTCATGCACTCACGGGCGGGTGGATGTCCGACGGCGGTCCCGTGCCGCACGCACGCGGCGCACCAGGCGCTCCGGGTGGCGGAGCACGTCGTCGGCCGTCGCCGTGACGATGATCCAGCCGGCGTCCTCGAGCCGCTGCCGCCGCTCCACGTCACGCCGCCACGTCGCCGGGTCGGTCCGGTGGACGTCGCCGTCGTACTCGATCGCGATGCGCAGCTCGGGGTAGGAGAGGTCGGGCAGGGCGAGGAACCGACCGGCGTCGTCGTACGCCGGGACGTTCACCTGCGGGCACGGCAGACCGGACTGGACCAGGAGAAGCCGGGTGCGCGTCTCCATGCTCGAGTCCGTCCCCGGCCTGACGAGGTCGATCGCCTCGCGGCACCGCACGATGCCGCGCATCTTGTACGTTGCGTCCAGGAGACGGCGTAGCTCTCGCACGGTCGTGGCAGGGGCCTTCCGCCGGGTCGCGGAGTCGGCGAGCACGACGACGTCGTCCGGCGGGAGCGAGTGGGACAAGTGCAGCCAGGTCTGGGCTGCGGAGGTCACCGGGAGCCCGTGCGCGGTGGTCGTCGTCAGTGCACGCTGGCCGCAGAAGTGCGCGACGACGTTCGCCCGCTGCAGCCTCTGGTCGCGGCGCGGCGTCACGACGTGGATCCGGTCGTCGTCGGCGAGCCGCCAGGGCACCTCGATCCCGAGCAGCCGGAGTGCCGTGACGTGGCTGAACGCCGCGCCGTCGGGCAGTACCCTGGCCGCGGCCCTGCACACGTCGAGGACGGACACGAGGCTCCCGCGCGGGACCCGCACCCCGGCGAACGGTGCCTCGAGCGAGGGGCTGCGCAGCGACGCGGGCGTCATCCCGAAGGTCTGCGCCGTGCGCGTACGGAAGGGGCGGGTCGGGCTCTGCCGGGTCACCATGCCGACCGAGGATGCCGCCCGCTCCGACCCAGCGAAACCCCGCCCCCCGCGGCTGTGGACAACCACACCGTGAGTGCATGAAATAGTCGCGCTCACCAGGCCCGGACGCGACTATTTCATGCACTCAGCGAGTCAAGGTCAGCGGCGGCGCGTGCCGAAGATGGTGCGGGTGAGCTCGCGGCCGAGCTGGGTGCCTGCCGAGCGGAGGAACGAGTCGAGCGGGTTCGCCGGGCGGGAGCGCGACGAGCCGGACGAACCCGACCCGGACTGGGGCTTCGCGGCGTCGCGCTCGAGCTTCGCGCGCATCTTCTCCAGCTCGGCCTGCTCCTTCTTGGCCGCGCGCTCGGCCTCCCTGGCGGCCTCCTTCGCCGCCTTCTCCTGGGCGGCCGCCTCGGCCTCGGCGGCCGCAGCGGCGGCACGGGCGGCGGCCTGCTCCTGCACCCTGACCTGCAGCAGCTCGAACGCCGACTCGTTGTCGACCGCCGTCCCGTAGCGCGCGAACCCGGGGGACGCCGCGACGATCCCGTCGAGCACGGCCGCGGGCGCTGGCTCCATCGACGACTGCGGCGCCCGCACGCGGGTCCAGGCCACCGGGGTCGGCGCGCCCTTCTCCGTGAGGACCGTGACGACGGCCTCGCCCGTGCCGAGCGACTGGAGCAGGCGTTCGAGGTCGTACGGCGAGGTCGGATAGGTGCGCACGGCCGCTCGCAGGGCCGCGGCGTCGTCGGGCGTGAAGGCGCGCAGCGCGTGCTGGACCCGGTTGCCGAGCTGCGCGAGCACGTCCGCGGGGACGTCCTTGGGGCTCTGCGTCACGAAGAACACGCCGACGCCCTTCGACCGCACGAGCCGCACCGTCTGCACGACCTGCTGGAGGAACTCCTTCGACGCGCCCGTGAACAGCAGGTGCGCCTCGTCGAAGAAGAACACGAGCCTCGGCTTCTCCGCGTCCCCGACCTCGGGCAGTTCCTGGAACAGGTCGGCGAGCAGCCACATGAGGAACGTCGAGAACAGCGCGGGCCGGTCCTGCACCGCGGGGAGCTCGAGCGCGGAGATCACGCCCCGCCCGTCGGGCGCCACGCGCAGCAGCTCCGACGTCGCGAACGCCGGCTCGCCGAAGAACACGTCCGCGCCCTGCGCCTGGAGCGCGACGATCTCGCGCAGGATGACGCCCGCCGTCGCGCTCGACACCCCGCCGATGCCCTTGAGCTCCGCCTTGCCCTCGTCCGACGTGAGGTAGGCGATCGTCGACTGGAGGTCCTTGAGGTCGAGCAGCGCGAGCCCCTGGGAGTCGGCCCAGTGGACGATCAGCCCGAGGCTCGACTCCTGCGTCTCGTTGAGCCCGAGGACCTTGGAGAGCAGGAGCGGTCCGAAGTCCGTGACGGTCGTGCGGATCGGCACACCGGCCCCGAGCCCGCCGAGCGAGTAGAACTCGACGGGGAAGGTCGTCGGGCTCCAGGTCTGCCCGATCGACGCCGAGCGCTCCACGATCTTCTCGTTCGACTCGCCGGGTACGGCGAGCCCGGACAGGTCGCCCTTGACGTCCGCGAGGAACACGGGCACGCCCGCGGTCGACAGTCCCTCCGCCATGCCCTGGAGCGTCTTCGTCTTGCCGGTCCCGGTCGCGCCTGCGACGAGCCCGTGCCGGTTGAGCATGCTCAGGGCGAACCCCACCTGCACGTCGGCGCGCGGCGTCGGGTCGGCGCCCGGCTCGCCCTCGAGCAACGCGCCGAGAGCGAGCGTGCCGCCCCGGTAGGCGTAGCCCGCCGCCACCTCGGCGGCGTATCCCTCGAGCGGCCCGGTGCCCGACGACGGCGCCTCCTCGGCAGGCGCGCTCGCCTCCGCGCCCGGTCCTGCGCCCGACGGCGACGCCCCCTCGCGGGAGCCGCTCGCCTCGGCGGTGTCGGAGGGCGAGGACGTGCCGGTGGTCCCGGTGGGGTCGCCTGCAACCGTCGCGTCGGCACCCCCGGGAGCCGCGACGTCGGGAGCGGTACCCGCCTGCGCGGCTGCCTCCGCGGCCTCGAGCGCTGCCTGTGCGGCGACGGCCTTGGCCTCCGCAGCCTCGGCGGCCGCCTGCGCAGCGGCCGCGCGCAGGGCGGCGAGCTCGATCGGGGACTGTGCGGCGTCGTCGGCCATGCTCGGATCGTAGGGGCGGCGGCGGACGGCCGCAGCCGGGCCGGGATGCGCGGCGACCCGTGCGCGCCGTAAGGTGGCGCGGCCATGTCAGACCACCACGTGCACGTCGTCACCGACTCGACGGCGTCGCTCCCGCCCGGCACGGACGAGCGGCTGCGCTCCGTCCCGCTGCACGTGATCGTCGACGACGAGTCCTCCCTCGAGGGGGTCGACCTCACCGCCGACGACGTCGCCGCGCACCTGCTGGCGGGACGCCGCGTGACGACGTCGCAGCCGACCCCGCGCGCGTTCGGCGAGGCGTACGCCGCGGCCGCGGCCGCGGGCGCGAGCGAGATCGTCTCCGTCCACCTGTCGGGCGAGCTGTCGGGCACCGTGCACGCGGCAGCGCTCGCCGCGGCCGACGCACCGGTGCCGGTGCGGGTCGTGGACTCCCGGACCGTCGCGATGGGGTTGGGCTTCGCGGCGCGGGCCGCGGCGCGGGCGGCGGTGGCGGGGGCGGGCACCGACGTCGTCGCCCGCCGTGCCATCGAGGTCGCCGACGCGAGCCGGGCGGTCTTCCTCGTCGACTCGCTGGACCACCTCCGGCGCGGCGGCCGGCTCAGCGCCGCCTCGGCGGCCCTCGGTACGGTGCTCGGCGTGCGACCGCTGCTGGCCGTGCGGCACGGACGGATCGAGGTCGTGCAGAAGGTCCGCACCAAGGCGGCTGCCGTCGAGCGGCTGACGACGGTCGCCGTCGAGTCGGCGGGTCGCCGGTCGAGGCCGGCGCTCGCGGTCCACCACGTCGGCGACGACGACGGCGCGCACCGCCTGGCGGTCGAGCTCACCGACCGGACGGGTCTCGACGTCGTGGTCACCTCGGTGAGCGCCGTGCTGGGAGCGCACGTCGGGCCGGGCGTGCTGGCCGTCGTGGTCGCGGACCTTGCCGACCGCGGGTCGGGAGTCGGGGAGCTCACGGGCTCGCTCTGAGGCACTCTCGACCGCTCCGAGGCGGGTCGGTGCGGGTCGTGGCCGTGCACAGGGCCGCGAGGCGGTGCTCCCGTCCACAGCGTCACTCGCCGACCCGGCACGGCACCGCCCGACGTCCGTACGGTGCGCGACGTGAGCACTCCTCGGCACGAGCCGCGCCAGCACGCCCGCCCCGGTCGCGACCCCGCACGGGAGAGCGCCGTCGTCCGTCAGCGCCTCCGGGCCGTGGCCGGAACCGGGCGGCCCGCGCTCGCCTGGCACCCGGCGACGGCGGCCCTTCCGACGGTCTCCCGGGCTGACGCGGACGCGCGCCCGGTGCACTGGGACGTCCCGCACCCCGCTGCGGACGACATCCCGTGGCGGGGAGCCCTCGGCCTGCCGACGGACGCTCCCCACGACCGTGCAGAGGCGTCGGAGCCGGGCGAGGCCGCGGTCGGGCGCGGGTCGGAGGCGCGACGCGTCGAGAGGACCGGCTGGCTCCCGGAGAGGCCGGGTGCCGTCGACGCATCGCCCGCGCACGAGCCGGTGCCGGGCCACGACCCGGCGCTTCGGCACGACCTCGCACCGGACCATGACCCTCTGCTGGACCACGACTCTTCGTCGGGGCACGACCGCGAGCCGGGCGACGGCAGCGGTCTCGTGCCGGGTCGCCGACAGCAGTCCGAGCCTTCCGGCGCCCGCCCGTCCGTCGGTGCGCGTCCGGGCAGCGCCGAGGCAGCCGTGGACCGCCTGCGGTACCGGGCGGCGGCGACCGCGGCGAGCGCGTACACCGCTGCGCACGGGCACCCGACGGCGCACTCGGGGTTCGCCGACCTCGGTGAGGAGGGCCGCCCCCGCTGGGGGCTGCGACCCCGGGTGGCGGTCGCGGCACTCGTCGTCGTGCTGGCTCTCGCGGCCGGGGTCGTGCTGCTCCGGTCACCGGTGGGCGGTGTGGAGCCGATGGCCCGGCTCGACGTGGCGGGGGCCGGGGCGGTCGCCACCGGACCAGGCTCCGAGGCGGGAGCCGCCGGCGGCACGGGCGGGACCGACGCCGCACCCGACGGTGGCGAGACCGGGTCGCCAGACGCGGGTGACGGCACCCCGGTACCCACCGCCGGCGACCCCGGAGCCGAGGTGGTCGTGCACGTCGTCGGGCAGGTCGCGGCGCCGGGGCTCGTGAAGGTCGCGGCGAAGGCCCGCGTCGCGGACGCGCTCGAGGCCGCGGGCGGAGCGACGCCGGAGGCCGATCTCGCCGCCCTCAACCTCGCGCGGACGGTGACCGACGGAGAGCAGATCGTCGTCCCGCGACCTGGCGAGGCCGTTCCCGCCCCTGCGCCGGCGTCCGGTGCCGTGGCTGGAACGGCCGGCGCTCCGGTCGACCTCAACGCCGCCGACGCCGCGGCTCTCGACGCGCTGCCCGGCATCGGGCCCGTGCTCGCCGAGCGCATCGTCGCGTGGCGGACGGAGAACGGTCCGTTCACGACGGTCGACGAGCTCGGCGAGGTGAGCGGGATCGGGCCCGCCGTCCTCGCGGACGTGCGCGACCTGGTCCGCGTGTGACCGACCTGCGGCTCGTCCCGGCGGCGCTCGCGGCGTGGGCGACGGCGTTCCTCTCCGTGGAGGCGTCTCCGGGGGCGACCCTGCGCGGGGCCGGAGTCGCCGTCGTGCTGCTGGCAGTCGTGCTCGGGGTCGTGGTGCTCGGGGCCGTGGTGCTCGGGGCCGTGGTGCTCGACGGCACGCCGCGCGGGACGCGGTGGGTCCGCCGCGGTGCGACGGCGGCCGCGTCCGGCCCGTCCGCCGGGTCGGCGCGTGCGACGACGTCGGACCGGGCAGTCCCACGGCTCCCGGGGGGCTCCGGGACGCGCGCGCTCGTGCGAGCGGTCGCACGGGCGCCGGGACAGGTCGTCCTCGTGGTCGCGTGCGTGGCGGCGGTGCTCGTGTCCGCCGGCGCGCAGTCCGTCGACCGGGCGGCGCTGGCCGACCTGGCGGGCACGGGCGCGACCGCGACCGTCACGGCGACCGTGCGTTCCGCCGTCGTGCCGCGGACGAACCCGTGGTCCGGAGCGACCGACCGGCACGAGGTCCGGGTCGCCCTCGACGTGCTCACCGCCCGGGGCGTGACGACCGCGGCGCGCGGTCCCGTCGTCGTCACCGGGTCGGGCGAGGGCTGGATCGACCTCGCGTACGGTGCGACCGTCGTGGTCACGGGCCGTCTCGACGTCCAGGGGGACCGGACGGTGCTGCGCGCGGACACCCCGCCGCGCGTCGTCGAACGACCGGGCGCGTTCCTGCGCGGGGTGGACGCGATGCGACAGGGGCTCCTGGAGGCGACCGACGGGCTGAGCCCGCAGGCGCGCGGACTCGTGCCCGGCGTCGCGGTCGGCGACACGTCGCGGCTCGACCCGGAGCTCGACGAGGCGATGCGGACGACGTCGCTCACGCACGTCACGGCCGTGTCCGGCGGACACTTCGCGATCGTCGTGGCGTGCGTCGCCGCGCTGTGCGTCCTCGCGCGTGCGCCACGCTGGGCGCGCGTGGTCGTGACGGGAGCGGCCATGGCCGGCTTCGTCGTGCTCGTCCACCCGGAGCCGAGCGTCCTGCGGGCGGCGGCGATGGGGGTGGTAGGGGTCGTCGGCATCGCGCTCGGGAGGCCGTCGCGCGCGGTCGCCGCGCTCGGCGCCGGCGTCGTCGTGCTGCTGGTCGTCGATCCCTGGCTCGCGCGTTCGTACGGGTTCGTCCTCTCGGTCGCGGCGACGGCCGGTCTCGCGCTCCTCACCGCGCCGATCGCCCGGCGGCTGTCGCCCTGGTGCGGGCGGACCGCCGCGCACGTCCTCGCCGTGCCGGTCGCGGCGCAGGCGGCCTGCGCGCCGGTCCTCGTCCTGCTCGACCCGAGCGTGAGCACGTGGTCCGTCCCGGCCAACGTCGTCGCTGCCCCGGCACTGGGGCCCGCGACGGTCCTGGGCGTCCTGGCGACGCTCGTCGCGCCGTGGTGGCCGGCGGCGGCGACCGCGCTCGGGTGGACCGCGGGCCTCTTCACGGGATGGATCGCGGGGGTCGCGCGGGTGTTCGCCGACCTACCGGGCGCGCGGCTGCCCTGGCCAGGGGGACCCGGTGGGACGGCGCTGCTCGCGGTCGCGACCGCCGTGCTGCTCGCCGTGGTGCTCCGGTCTCGCGCGCTGCGGGAGGCGGGGGAGCGGCGCGCGGTCCGGCGGGCGTCGTCGCCATCGCTGCGCGAGCGTGCCTCCCGCGCCGTGCGTGCGGTCCGGCACACCTGGTCGTGGGACCGGCGCCCTCCGTGGCGCCCCGCCGGCGCCGTCCGAGGCGGGGCGCGCCGCTCCTCGGGGCGCGTCGTCCCCGTGCTGCTCGTCGCGTCGGCGCTGGTCCTCCTCGTCGTGCTCGTGCGGCCGCTCGTCGTCCGGGGCGGGTCGGTGCCGCAGGACTGGGTGGTCGTGGCGTGCGACGTCGGGCAGGGCGACGCGCTCGTCCTGCGCTCGGGGCCCGCCGCGGCGGTCGTCGTCGACGTGGGGCCGCCCGGCGACGCCGCGGACCGGTGCCTCGACCGCTTGGGGGTCGAGACCGTCGACCTGCTCGTGCTCAGCCACTTCCATGCCGACCACGTCGGCGGGCTCGACGGCGTGCTGCGGGGCCGGACCGTCGAGCGCGCCCTCGTGACCGGGACGGCGGACCCCGCGGCGCAGACCGAGCGGACGCTCGGGGCGTTGGAGGACGCGGATGTCCCGGTGCAGGTGGCGCAGGCGCGCGCCGTCGGTGGCGCGGGCGGACCCGAGGGCGCGGTGCCGGGGCACGGCGGCTCCTCGGGCGGCGCGAGCGCCGGCGTGCGCTGGGAGGTGCTCCAGGCCGGAGCGGGTCGCGGAACGTCGGCCGCAGCCGGTACCGACCTCGTGGAGTCCGACGGCGGGGCGAACGACGCGAGCGTGGTGCTCCTCGTGCACGTGGCGGGGCTGGACGTCGTCGCGCTGGGCGACCTGGAGGACGCGGGTCAGACGGCTCTCGCCCGGACGCTCGCGCGGCGCGGCTCCGGTCCCGTGGACGTCGTCAAGGTCGCCCACCACGGCTCGGCGACGCAGTCCGACCGCCTGGCCGAGGTGCTCTCGCCGACGGTCGCGCTCGTCAGCTCGGGGGAGAACACCTACGGGCACCCGACCGACCGCGCGCTCGACCTCTACCGCGGGGTCGGTGCGACGGTCCTGCGGACCGACACCTGCGGGACGTTCGCGCTCGTCGTCCGCGACGGCGTCCTCGCGGCCGCGGGGTGCGGCTGAGCCGGGAGCGCTGCGGTCGCGGGGTGCGGCCGAGCCGGGACCGCCGAGGACGGGGCGCCCTGCTCCCGCCGTGGGCGACTCGTGGGAGGCTGGTGCCATGCCCGCGCCGACCCGTTCCGCCCGTCCCTCCGCCGGTCCGTCGCTCGCGTGGGACGACGTGCGTCTCGCACCGGTCGTGCTGGTCCAGGGCCCGGAGTCGCTCCTCGCGGAGCGTGCGGTGGACGCGATCGTCGGGCTCGCGCGCGAGCGGGACCCCGAGGTCGAGAAGGTCACCCTGGAGGCCGCGACGTACCAGGCGGGCATGCTCACCGTCGCGGCGAGCCCGTCGCTCTTCGGTGAGGCGAAGGTCGTCGTGGTCGAGGGGGCCGAGGGCGCGACCGACGCGCTCGTCGCAGACGTCGTGGACTACGTCCCCGTCGCGGACCCCGCGACGACGGTCGTCGTCGTCCACGGGGGCGGCGTGCGCGGCAAGCGCATGCTCGACGCGATCAAGGCGAGCGGTGCGCCCGTCGTCCCGGTCGAGGCGATCAAGAAGGACTCCGACAAGACCGCGTTCGTGACGGCCGAGTTCCGCCGCGCCCGCCGACGCATCGACGCGTCGGGGGTGCGGGCGCTCGTCGAGGCGCTCGGCAACGACCTGCGCGAGCTCGCCGCCGCGTGCCACCAGCTGGTCACCGACACGGACGGCACCGTGAGCGAGGCCGTCGTGGACCGCTACTACGGGGGTCGGGTCGAGGCGACGGGGTTCCGCGTCGCCGACGCCGCCGTCGCGGGGAACGCGGGGGAGGCGGTCGCGCTCCTGCGCCACGCGCTCGCGACCGGCGCGGACCCGGTGCCGCTCGTCGCGGCGCTCGCGATGAAGCTCAGGGCGCTCGCCAAGGTCGGCGCGATGCGTGGGCGCGGCGGGATCACGGCCAAGGACCTCGGGCTCGCACCCTGGCAGGTCGACCGTGCGCGTCGCGAGCTCGCGGGCTGGACCCCGGAGGGACTCGCGACGGCGATCAGCGCCGTCGCGCAGGCCGACGCCGAGGTGAAGGGTGCGGGGCGGGACCCGGTGTTCGCCGTCGAGCGCGCGGTCCTCACCATCGCGCGCGCCCAGGGTCGCTGACCAAGCCCTACCTGGATCACCAGAGTTCTCCCTCGGGTGACCAGGGTTCTACGTCGGGAGACCGGAGTTCTACCTCGCGGTTCCACGCTCTTGCCCCGGCAGGGCCGGACGCACGGAGGGGCGCCGACCCGTGCGGGTCGGCGCCCCTCCGTGGGAAGCCTGTGCGGCCGTCGTGACGCTCAGCGTGTCACGCCGACGCGGGCGAACCGTGCGCTCAGAGAGCGTTGACGGCCTTCGCGATGGCCGACTTGCGGTTCGCGGCCTGGTTCGCGTGGATGACGCCCTTCGAGACGGCCTTGTCGAGCTTGCGCGACGCGGCCTGGAGCGCGGTGCTCGCCGCGTCCTTGTCGCCCGCGGCGACGGCCTCGCGCACGCGGCGCACGTACGTCTTGAGCTCGGACTTGACCGCCTTGTTGCGCAGGCGAGCCTTCTCGTTCGTACGGAT
Organism: Cellulosimicrobium protaetiae; assembly: GCF_009708005.2. Lineage (NCBI taxonomy): Bacteria > Bacillati > Actinomycetota > Actinomycetes > Micrococcales > Promicromonosporaceae > Cellulosimicrobium > Cellulosimicrobium protaetiae. The sequence continues at coordinate 2,304,320 of NZ_CP052757.1, forward strand.
GCGCTTGATCTGGGACTTGATGTTTGCCACGTGTGGACTCTCTGGTTCTGTTCGCCGGAGCGAGCGGATAGGTCGTAGAGGGCGGCTCCAGCTCCGGGACTGGGGTGGGGAACCCGTGGAGAGGTGCTGGGGCTGTGCCCGCCGACCTGGGCGGACACGCGACCACCAAGACTACCAGCGGTCGTGGTCCGAACTCCAATCCGTCGGACTCGCCGCAGGATCCGCCGACCGCGGCCCCGACGGAACCCGCCGCATACCGCGCGTCAGACCCTCCGCGACGGGACCCTGGTGCACCGCTCCGCGCTCTCAGCGGTGCTGCGAGACGCCCGCCACCACGCGGTCGAAGACGTCGCGGCCCACGACGGCACCCTCGCGCCGGACGGCACCCGGGTCGACGCGGATCACGCGGTCGAGCCGGACCTCGCTGTCGCGGCCCCTCGCGTCCCACGGGCCGGACCCGATGTCGAGCCAGTAGCGTCCCCAGCGCGCCTCGTCGCGCGCGTCGCGCGAGTGGTCCTTGCTCGTCAGCATCACGCCGAGGAGCCACGCCCCGTCCGACCCGACGAGCAGCACGGGGCGGTCCTTGCCCTGCGAGAAGTCCTCCTCGAACGGCACCCAGGTCCAGACGATCTCGCCGGGGTCCGGGTCGCCGTCCAGCCGCGGAGCGTACCGGGCGCGCACGCGGCCCTCGTAGTCGCCGGGGTAGCCGCCGCCTGCCGCCTGCCGAGCAGGAGCTCCGGGCCGGGCCGGGGGCGTGGGGCGGGGCCCCGGGCGCGGGGACGGGGTCCGGCCCGACGTCGTCCGTTCCCTCCCCGGAGCGCGGGTCGCCCCGGTGCCCGAGCGCGAGCCGCCCCGCGAGTGCGACGAGCGCGTGAGCCCGGAGACGACGGCGCGTGCCGCGTCGGTGAGAAGTCCCAGCCATCGGTTGCGTGCCACGCGCGCACCCTACCGGGCGTCGTCGTCGTGGTCAGGGCGTGATGCGCCCGCCGAGCGCGGCGGACAGCGCACCGGCGTCACCGTCGACCACCACGCCCGCCTCGGCGGGTTCGAGCCGCCCCCACAGCAGGAGCGCGAGCTCGCGCGCGGGCGCGGAGGCCGTCGCGGCAGGGCTTCCGTCGCCGAGCACCCACGACCGTCCGGCGTCCGTCGCCCGGAGCGCGACGGGCAGGGAGATCGGCTCCGCGCGCCCGAGGCGGACCTGGCGGGGTGCCACGACCGTGACGAGCTCGTCCACGGTGTCGGCCCAGACCTCGGGCGCGACGTCGTCCACCGTGGATCCCGTGGCGGCGCGCAGGTCGTGCAGGTGCACGAGCGTCTCGTGGACCTGGCGCCGGTGCCAGAAGCGCACGGTCGAGGCCGGGTCGTCGGGCTCGATCAGCGTCCACGCGCGGGAGTCCGGGTCGAGCCCGCCGAGCGTCGCCCGCAGCTCCGCCGCGTGCTGCGCGTAGAAGGCAGGCAGGTCCGACGGCGCGGGGTCGACGGGGGAGTCCTCCTCGCGGCGCGCCTGCGCGGCCGCCCAGTGGTGCACGTACCCGAGGTGCTGCGCGAGGTCGCGCACGCGCCAGCCGCCGCACGCCGGCACGGGAGCCCCGGGGTCGGCGCCGGCGAGGCCGGCGAGGAACGTGTCCTGGAACCGCGACAGGAGCGCGAGGTGGTCGAGGGCGTCGTCCATGGCGGGAGTATGCCCGCGTCAGGTGCCCGCGCGGCAGTCCCCGGCGCACGGGTCGGGCGCGCTGCCTCGCCCGGCGGCCCGCTGCTCAGCCGGCGAGGACGGCGTCCACCTCGCGCAGGAAGTCGTCGAGGTCGCCGGGGTTGCGCGACGTGACGAGCGTGTAGCCGTCGTCGTCGCGCACGACCGACCGGTCGACCCACGCCCCGCCGGCGTTGAGCACGTCGGTCTCGAGCGACGGGTAGCTCGTGAGCGTCTTGCCCTCCACCGCCGCGGCCTCGACGAGCGCCCACGGGCCGTGGCAGATCGCCGCGACGGGCTTGCCCGCCGTCGTGAAGGCCCGCACGAGGCTCACGGCGTCGTCCTGCAGGCGCAGCGCGTCGGCGTTGATCGTGCCCCCGGGCACGAGCAGCAGGTCGTACTCGGCGGGGTCGGCGTCGGCGTGCGTGAGCGTCGGGGTCACGGTGCGGCCGGGGTCCTTGTCGTCCACGAGCGTCTGCACGTCGTCGGCGGAGACGGCCGCGACGTCGACCTCGACCCCCTCGGCGCGCAGGTGCGCGAGCGGCACGACGAGCTCGTCCTGCTCGACGCCGTAGTTCGTCACGATCGCCAGCACGCGGCGTCCGGCCAGGTCGGTGGCGGGCATCGGGGCTCCTCTCGTCGACCGGCCGACGACGTGTCGGCCGGTCTCTCACGCTATGCCGGGCGTCGCGGTCCCGCAGGACGGCGGGCGAGCGCGTCCGCGCACGGCAGGGAGCGGGTCGAGCGGCGGGCGGACGGGCCGACGCAGGACGCGGTGGTGCGCGGACGGGCCCGACGCAGGACGTGGGACAATGGTCGTTCCCGCCCGCCCGAGAGCGACCGTCGGCGCGCCGCCCCCGAGCGCGCGGCCCGACCCGCACGCCACTCCCAGGAGCGCACCCGCGTTGTCCCCGATCCCCAGCGCCCAGCTGAGCACCCGCATCCAGCCCGCGGCCACGCCGCCCGAGCTGATCCGGAACTTCTGCATCATCGCGCACATCGACCACGGCAAGTCGACCCTGGCCGACCGCATGCTGCAGCTCACCGGTGTCGTCGAGCCGCGCGCCATGCGCGCCCAGTACCTCGACCGCATGGACATCGAGCGCGAGCGCGGCATCACGATCAAGTCGCAGGCCGTCCGCATGCCGTGGGCGGTCGTCGAGGACGGGGTCGAGACCCCGCACGCGCTGAACATGATCGACACCCCGGGGCACGTCGACTTCACGTACGAGGTCTCGCGCTCGCTCGCCGCGTGCGAGGGCGCGGTGCTGCTCGTCGACGCCGCGCAGGGGATCGAGGCGCAGACCCTCGCGAACCTCTACCTCGCGATGGAGAACGAGCTCGAGATCATCCCGGTGCTCAACAAGATCGACCTCCCGGCCGCGCAGCCGGAGAAGTACGCGGAGGAGCTCGCGAACCTCGTCGGCGGCGACCCGGACGACGTGCTCAAGGTGTCGGGCAAGACGGGCGCGGGCGTCGAGGTGCTGCTCGACCGCATCGTCGAGCGCGTCCCCGCCCCGGTCGGCGACGCGGACGCCCCGGCGCGCGCGATGATCTTCGACTCGGTCTACGACACCTACCGCGGCGTCGTGACGTACGTGCGCGTCATCGACGGCAACCTCAACCCGCGCGAGCGCATCGTCATGATGTCGACGCGCGCGACGCACGAGCTGCTCGAGATCGGCGTCATCTCGCCCGAGCCGATCGTCACGAAGGGCCTCGGCGTCGGCGAGGTCGGCTACCTCATCACGGGCGTGAAGGACGTGCGCCAGTCCAAGGTCGGCGACACGGTGACGAACTCCGCGAAGCCCGCGGCGGAGGCGCTCGGCGGCTACTCGGACCCCAAGCCCATGGTGTTCTCGGGCCTGTACCCGATCGACGGCACCGACTACCCGGTGCTGCGCGACGCTCTCGACAAGCTCAAGCTCAACGACGCCGCCCTCAACTACGAGCCGGAGACGTCGGTCGCGCTCGGCTTCGGTTTCCGCGTCGGGTTCCTCGGGCTGCTGCACCTCGAGATCGTGCGCGAGCGCCTCGAGCGCGAGTTCGACCTCGACCTCATCTCGACCGCGCCCAACGTCGTCTACGACGTGACGCTCGAGGACGGCACGCTCGTCAAGGTGACCAACCCGTCGGAGTTCCCGGGCGGCAAGATCAAGCAGGTCAGCGAGCCCGTCGTGCGCGCGACCATCCTCGCGCCGAGCGAGTTCGTGGGCACCGTCATGGGACTGTGCAACGACCGTCGCGGGCAGATGCTCGGCATGGACTACCTGTCCGAGGACCGCGTGGAGCTGCGCTTCACGCTGCCGCTCGCCGAGATCGTGTTCGACTTCTTCGACCAGCTCAAGTCCCGCACGCGTGGGTACGCGTCGCTCGACTACGAGCCCTCGGGCGACCAGGTCGCCGACCTCGTCAAGGTCGACATCCTGCTCCAGGGCGAGCAGGTGGACGCGTTCAGCGCGATCGTGCACAAGGACAAGGCGTACGACTACGGCGTGATGATGACCGCCAAGCTCAAGGAGATCATCCCGCGCCAGCAGTTCGAGGTGCCGATCCAGGCCGCTGTCGGCGCGCGCGTCATCGCGCGCGAGACGGTGCGCGCCATGCGCAAGGACGTCCTCGCCAAGTGCTACGGCGGCGACATCAGCCGCAAGCGCAAGCTGCTCGAGAAGCAGAAGGAGGGCAAGAAGCGCATGAAGAACATCGGGTCCGTCGAGGTCCCGAAGGACGCCTTCATCGCCGCGCTCTCCTCCGACGCCGCGGGCGGCAAGGACGCCAAGGACAAGTCCAAGAAGTGAGCCCGGCCCTGCCCGACGGCGAGCCGGTCCCGCCCGACGGCTCGCTCCCCGCGTGGGTCGCGGCGGGCGGGGCGGCCGCGGACGGCGGGGGAGCGTCGGGCCCGACGACCCCGCGCGGGTTCGGCGTCTACCTGCACGTCCCGTTCTGCTCGGTGCGGTGCGGGTACTGCGACTTCAACACGTACACGGCGTCGGAGCTCGGCGGGGGCGCGAGCCAGGCGTCGTACGCGACGACGGCGCTGCGCGAGATCGACCTCGCGGCGCGCGTCCTGCGCGACGCCGGTCTGCCCGAGCGGCCGGTGTCGACCGTCTTCGTCGGCGGCGGCACGCCCACGCTGCTCCCTGCGGGTGACCTCGCACGCCTGCTCCACGGCGTGCGCGACGCGTGGGGCCTCGCGCCGGGTGCCGAGGTGACGACCGAGGCGAACCCCGACTCGGTGACGCCGGAGTCGCTCGCGCAGCTCGCCGACGCCGGGTTCACGCGTGTCTCGTTCGGCATGCAGTCGGCCGTGCCCCACGTGCTCGCGACGCTCGAGCGCACGCACGACCCGCGGCGCATCCCCGACGTCGTGCGGTGGGCCGGTGACGCCGGGCTGAAGGTCTCGCTCGACCTCATCTACGGCACGCCGGGGGAGAGCCTCGACGACTGGCGGGCGAGCCTGGAGGCCGTGCTCGCGACCGGCGCCGACCACGTGTCGGCCTACGCGCTGGTGGTCGAGCCGGGCACCAAGATGGCCGCCCAGGTGCGCCGCCGAGAGGTCGCGCTGCCGAGCGAGGACGACCAGGCGACGAAGTACGAGCTCGCCGACGAGCTCCTCACCGCCGCAGGGCTCACCTGGTACGAGGTGAGCAACTGGGCGCGAACGAACGACGACCGCTGCCGCCACAACCTCGCGTACTGGCGGGGCGACGACTGGTGGGGGATCGGGCCCGGGGCGCACTCGTACGTGGCCGCGCCGCCGGTCCCCGCCGCGCACGCGACGACGGACCCGAGGACGGACCCGACGACCGTGATCGACGACACGGGCGCGCCGGGGCAGGACCCGCGGGTCGGCGTGCGATGGTGGAACGTGAAGCACCCGCGCCGGTACGCGGCGCTGCTCGAGGCGGGCACGAGCCCCGCGGCAGGGCGTGAGCTCCTCTCGCGGGACGAGGGACGGCTCGAGCAGGCCATGCTCGGCGTGCGGCTGCACGAGGGTCTCGACCTCGCGGTCCTGTCCCCGGCGGGACGCCGTGCCGTCGCCGGGCTCGTCGCGAACGGGCTGCTCGACGGCCGCGCGGCGATCGCCGGACGCGCGGTGCTCACCCTGCGGGGGCGGTTGCTGGCGGACACGGTGGTACGGGAGATCACGGACGAGTGACGACGACCCACGAGGCACCTCGACCCGGGACGACCCCTGCGCGGGCCGATCGCCCGACGTCGGAGGAGCCTCGCGTCGTCGGGCACGTGCGCGCGCCCGAGGCGGGCCGGCGGCCGGGCCGACCGACCGTGCGCTACCGCCGCATGCCGGGTCTGGACGGGCTGCGGGCGCTCGCCGTCGTGGTCGTGGTCGCGTTCCACCTCGCCCCGGCGACGTTCCCCGGCGGGTACGTCGGGGTCGACGTGTTCTTCGTCCTCTCGGGCTTCCTCATCACCACCCTCCTCGTGCGCGAGCACCGCGACCGGCACCACGTGGGCCTGCGCTCCTTCTGGGCTCGCCGGGCCCGTCGCCTGCTCCCGGCGCTCGTGCTGGTCGTCACCGTGTGCACCGCGGTCGCCGCGGTCGTGGGCGGCGACGTGCTCGTCGGCATCGGGCCGCAGCTCTTCGGCGCCGCGACGTTCACGAGCAACTGGGTCGACGTCGCGAGCGGCGCGACCTACTCCGGCGCGCTGCTCCCGCACCTCTTCGGGAACCTGTGGTCGCTCGCGGTGGAGGAGCAGTTCTACCTGCTGTGGCCGCTCGTCGTCGTGCTCCTGTGCGTCGTGCGGCCGCTGCGCCGCCGGGCGCCGTGGATCGTCACCGGGCTGGGGCTGGCGTCCGCGACGCTCATGGCGCTCCTGTACGCGCCCGGCACCGACCCGACCCGCGTCTACGTCGGCACGGACACCCACCTCTTCGCGCTCATGGCCGGGGCCGCGCTCGCGTTCTGGCACGTGCGCCCGGTCCCGCGGCCAGCCGTCGACGCCCCGGTGAGCGGCGACGCGCACGCGCTCCTGCCGGGCGGTCCACGGGTCCGGACGGCACGCGGCCGCCTCGCGGTCCTCGTCGCCGGGGTGGTGGGTGCCGTCGTGCTCGTCGTCGCGGTCGCGACGATGCGCTGGGACGACGCGCTCGCCTACCGCGGCGGGCTGCTCGTGTGCGCCGTCGCGGCGACGGGGGTGCTCAACGCCGTCGTGTGCCTGCCGGGGATCGGCACGCAGCTCGACCGTGGCGTGCTCGGCTGGGTGGGACGCCGGTCGTACGGGCTCTACCTGTGGCACTGGCCGGTGCTCGTGCTCACGGCTGCCTCGCTCGCGTCGGTGGTCGGTCCCGTCCCGCCGGGCACCGTGCACCCCGTGGTCGTCGTCGTGACGCTCGTCGTCACGGTCGCCGCGGGGGCTCTGTCCTTCCGGTACGTCGAGCGACCCGTCCTGCGGCGCGGGCTGCGCGGCGCGGCGCGCGACCTCGCCCGGCGCCTCCAGCCGACGCCCGGCGAGGGCGGGCCGCGCGTCCTCACGCGCCGGGGCTGGGCGCTCGCGGCGTCGTGCGCGCTGGTCGTCGGGCTCTCCGTCGCGGGGGTGGTCAACGCGCCGTCGACGACGAGCGTCGAGCAGCAGATCGCCGCAGGGGAGCGGGCCGCGCGGGCCACGCAGGTCGTGCCCGACGACGCGGCGCCGGTCGTGCCGGGACCCGCACCCGGGGAAAGCGGTCCCGCGGACGGCACCGCGCCGCCGGCCCCGCCCGAGCAGAGCCCGCCCCCGGAACCCGACGTGCCGCCCGTCGTCGCGCCGACCGGCGACCAGGTGACCGTCGTCGGGGACTCCGTGACGCTGGCGAGCGCGCCCGCGCTCACGACGGCGCTCCCCGGCGCGTACGTCGACGGCGCCGTCTCGCGCCAGGTCAAGGACGGGCCGGCCGCGCTCGCCGCGGCCCGTGACGCAGGCGCGCTGCGCCCGTACGTGGTGCTGTCGCTCGGCACCAACAGCACCGCCGGTGCGGCCGCGCTCGACGAGCTGCTCGCCGCCGTCGGTCCCGGCCACCGCGTCGTGCTCGTCACCGGGTACGCGGACCGTCCGTGGGTCCCCGGCACGAACGCCGAGATCGTCGCCGCGGCCGGTCGTCATCCTGGCGTCGTCGTCGCGGACTGGTCCGCCGCGGTCGCCGCGGACCCGTCGGTGCTCGGCCCCGACGGCGTGCACCCCACGGCGGGAGGGACGTCGGCCTACGCGGCCGTCGTCGTCGACGGGCTCGCCCGCGCGGCGGCGCTGGGCTCGACCACGGTCTGAGGGCCAGCCCTCCCGCGCTTCTCCGACGCTCGCGAGCGGGTGACTTCTCGCGCGACACCGGCCGATCCCGGCGTTTCCTCTAGCGCGCCCGGCGGAATCCCGACAGGGTGTACCCGACCGCGAAATGTGCGACCGACACAGGACGTCCACATCCGCGTCCTGCGGCGAGCACGCGCACCACGGTCCGAGGACGACCGACCGAGGAGACCCATGAGCGAGAGCACCGCCGGCGGCCCGCCGCGCGACGAGAACGAGCCGCAGCCATCCGAGGGCGCCGCACCGGTTCCCCCGACCCCACCCGCGTCCCCGCAGACGCCGCCGTCTCCCCAGCCGCCGGCGTCTCCGCAGCCGTCACCGTACGGCGCACCGCCCGCCGGTGCGTACCCGCCCCCGGCGGGGCCGCCTCCCGCGCAGCCTCCCTACGGCCAGCAGCCGCCCGGGCAGCCGCCGTACGGCGGACCGCCGCCGGGGCAGCCGCCCTCCGCGGGCCAGCCGGGCGGCTACCCGCCGCCCGCCGCGCCGTACGGGCAGCCGGGCTACCCCGGCCAGCCGATCCAGGTCCAGGACGCGTTCTCCTACGGCTGGAACAGGTTCACGCAGAACGCCGGAGTCATCATCGGCGGCGTCCTCACGTACGTGGCCGTCTTCGCGGGGCTGTCGATCGCCTTCTGGGCGATCCTCGTCGGGACGGCGACGACGACCGTGGACCCGGAGACGGGCGCCGTCAGCACGGCGGGCGGCTTCGCGTTCGGGTTCGGGCTGTTCGCCTTCATCGCGATCGTCGTGGTGCTCGGCTTCCTCGTCCAGGCTGCCGTCGTCAACGTGTCGCTCCTCGTCACGCGGGGCAAGAAGCTCGAGTACGCGGACTTCTTCCGGTACCCGAACCTCGGGAACGTGATCCTCGTGGCGCTGCTCGTCGGCCTCGCGACCGGCGTGCTCGCGATCACGTTCGTGGGGCCGATCGTCTTCGTGTTCTTCGCCCAGTTCACGCTGTTCTACGTCATCGACAAGAAGCTCGGGGTGTTCGACGCCTTCAAGGCGAGCTTCACGGTCGTCAGCAGGAACCTCGGCACCGTCGTGCTGCTGTTCCTCGGCGTCTACCTCGCGCAGCTCGTCGGGACGCTCCTGTGCTACGTGGGCCTCCTCGTGGCGCTGCCCGTCGCGCAGATCGCGACGGCGTACGTGTACCGCCGCCTCAACGACGAACAGCCCGTCTGAGCCCGGGGACGGTGCGCCTCCCCGCGCGGGCAGGCCCCTGAACAGCCAGGATAGGACCGAGCACGTCGAGGACGCGTGCTGCCCGCAGCACGTGACGACGAGGAACGAGGTGCACGATGACGGACCCCACGAACCCGGGCGGTCAGCCGCCCCGCGAGGACGAGCCGACGCCGGGGGACGGTTCCGGGACCCCGCAGCAGCCCACGGAACCGCCGACCGGCCCGGTCCCCGACCAGCCCGCCGGTCCGCCGGCGTCGACCCCTGACGCGGACGTCCCGCCGGCCTCGCCGTACGGCCCGGGCGGCGCGGCGCCGCAGGACCCGGCCGCTCCGCCGTCGGGCCCGCCTGCGTGGGGCGCACCGCAAGAGCCTGCCGCTCCGCCGTCGGGCCCGCCCGCGTACGGCGCGCCCGGTGCGTACGGCGCTCCCGCGGGTGCGCCGGGCGACCCCACGGCACCGGGCCCGACGGCGCCGCCGTCGGGCGCGTACCCGCCCCCGTCCGGCTCCTACCCTCCGCCGCCCGGCTCGTACCCGGTCGCGGCCGGTGGCTACGGCGCCCAGCCCGGGTACACCGGTCCCGCGTTCGCGGTGGGTGAGGCGATCTCCTACGGCTGGCGCAAGGTCACCTCGAACCTCGGGCCGTGGATCCTCGTCGCGCTCATCTTCATCGCGGTGAACGTCGCGTGGAGCTGGATCACGGGCGGGTTCGACCAGTTCCAGGACCAGTACGACTTCACGGACACGAACTTCGCCGCCGTCAGCGGCATCACGTTCACGAGCATCCTGCTCGGGATCGTCGGCACGGTCATCGGCTACCTCATCACCGCGTTCTTCACGCGCGGTGCGCTCCACGAGGTGGACGGGCGCCGGCCCGACGTCGCGGCGTTCTTCCGGATCGGCAACGTCGTCAACGTGCTGCTCGCGGCGCTGATCGTCGGCATCCTCACGGGCGTCGGCCTCGTGCTGTGCATCCTGCCCGGCCTCGCGGTGCTGCTCTTCTCCGCGTTCGTCTACTACGTCGCGCTCGACCAGGGCGTCGACGCGATCACGGCGATCCGGACGAGCTTCTCCCTCGTGGCCAAGAACTTCGGGCAGGTGTTCCTGCTCCTGCTCGCCCTCGTCGGCATCAACATCCTCGGCGCGATCCCGTGCGGCCTCGGGCTCTTCGTCACGATCCCGCTGAGCTACGTCGCGGTGGGCTTCGCGTACCGCCGCCTCACCGGGGGCGTCCCGGCCGTCTGACCCGGAGGCGTCGTGCCGGCTACGCCCCGGCGCGACGCCTCTCAGAGATCCGTGCCGAGCCCCCTCGCCCAGCCCCGCTCCACGGACCGGGCGGCGCTGCGGGCATCGTCCCCCGCAGCCCGGTAGAGGTGCACGAGCCCCGACGTCACGACGGGCTCGACCTGCTCGAACGAGAGCACCCGGGTGACGAGCAGCATGCACGCACCGTGGCCCAGCATCCACAGCTCGTGCGCGAACCCGAGGACGTCGACGTCGTCGTCGAAGCGACCGGAGGCCACCGCACGACGCACGGCCCCGACGAGGTGACCGAGCGTGGCGTCCGCCGCCCCGGAGTCGGGCAGCGGCAGCGAGCCGTCGAACATCAGCGAGTACAGCTCGGGGATCTCCCGGGCCGAGGCGGCGTAGGCCGCCCCGGCGGCGGCAGCGTCGCCGACCGGGTCGTCGGTCGCGGAGAGCGTGCCCAGGCGTGCGGCGAGCCGGGTGAACCCTTCCTGGCGCACGGCGCCGAGAAGGCCCGGCATGCCGTCGAAGTACGTGTAGACGGCCATGGTCGAGACCCCGGTCCCGGCGACGACGCCGCGCAGGGTGACGGGCTCGCGGCGGGCCAGCATGCCGGCGGCGCGGTCGATCAGCAGACCGCGGACTTCGGGGCGAGGAGGACGGACCACTGGACCATTCTATATCGGCGCTATAAAATAGCAGCGATACAGAATCGAGGAGGTCCGCCATGTCCGTCCGACTGATCAACCCACCCGCCCTGCCGCAGCCCGAGGGCTACGCCCAGCTGTCGGTCGCGGAGGGCTCCCGGCTCGTGTTCGTCTCGGGGCAGGTGGCGCGCGACGCCGAGGGCAACCCCGTCGGGGACGGCGACCTGGTCGCCCAGACCGAGCAGGCCTACGTCAACGTGCACGCTGCGGTCGTCGCCGCCGGCGGGTCGTTCGCCGACGTCGCCAGGCTGACGGTCTACGTCGTGGACTGGGAACCGCCCAAGATGGCGCAGCTCGTCGAGGGCGCGGTGCGCGCGGCGCAACGCCTGGACCTCGACCTCGTCCGTCCCATCACCCTCGTGGGCGTCGCAGCCCTCGGCGAGCCCGACCTGCTGGTCGAGGTCGAGGCGGTCGCGGTGCTGCCCTGACCCGGACGGTCCGGTCAGGGTGCCGTCACGAAGTCGATGAGCTCCTCGACGCGGCCGAGCAGCGAGGGCTCGAGGTCGGCGTAGGAGCGCACCGTGCCGAGGATGCGCTGCCACGCGCGGCCCACGTCCTCGGCGGTGTCCGCGGGCCAGCCGAGCTCGCGCAGGATGCCGCGCTTCCACTCGGTGCCCCGCTCGATCACGGGCCAGCGATCGAGGCCGACGCGCGCGGGCTTCACGGCCTGCCACACGTCGACGTACGGGTGACCGAGCACGAGCACGGTGCCCGCGGGGGAGCGGCGCAGCGCCTCGTCCGCGATGCGTCGCTCCTTGCTCCCGGGGACCAGGTGGTCCACGAGCACGCCCACGCGGCGTTGCGGCGTCGGGCCGAAGTCCGCGAGCGCCGCCGCCAGGTCGTCGACACCGTGCAGGGGCTCGACGACGACGCCCTCGACCCGCAGGTCGTCACCCCACACCTTCTCGACGAGCTCGGCGTCGTGCTTGCCCTCCACCCAGATGCGGCTGCCGCGGGCCACCCGGGCACGCTGCCCGACGACGGCCCGCGAGCCGGACGCGGTCCGCGTCGGGGCGGCGGGGGCCCGCGAGGTGACGGGCGGCGTGAGCTCGACGGGCTCGCCGTCGACCCAGAACCCGGGCCCGAGCGGGAAGGTCCGCGTGCGGCCGGAACGGTCCTCGAGCACGACGACGTGCATGCCGCCCGACTTCTCGACCCGGACGACGGCGCCGACCCAGCCGGTCTGCACCTCCTCGACGACGAGACCCCGTTCCGCCGCCTGCGGTCGGGACACCGGTCGCACGCGGTGGTGGGCGGGGGCGGGCGTGCCGCCGAGGACGTCGGAGCCGTAGCGGTCGAAGGACACGGCGTCACCCTAGGTCAGTACAGGGTGGCTGCGCGCGGTATCGGCTGCGGCTCCCGACGCGCGCGGAACCGGGCGCGGGTGGTACGACGGACCGGTGAGCCAGCAGAGCGCGGAGCCGGACCCGAACCGCTGGCGCGTGCTGCCCGTCTGCCTCGCGGTCGGCTTCATCACGACGCTCGACGTCTCGATCGTCAACGTCGCGCTCCCGTCGATCGAGTCGTCTCTCGACGCGGGCCCGACGGAGCTCCAGCTCGTCGTCGCCGGGTACACGCTCGCGTTCGGCCTTGCGCTCGTCCCGGCAGGCCGCCTCGGCGACGCGGGCGCCCGGCGATCCCTGTTCATCGCCGGGCTGGTGGGCTTCGCCCTCATGAGCCTCGCGTGCGGGCTCGCGCCGACCGACACGTGGCTGGGCGTCGCGCGCCTGCTGCAGGGCGTGAGCGCGGGCATCCTCAACCCGCAGGTCGTCGGGCTCATCCAGCAGCTGTTCTCCGGGTTCGAGCGCGGCCGGGCGTTCGGCATGTTCGGCGCGACGATCGGCGTCTCGACGGCGCTCGGCCCGCTGCTCGGCGGCCTCATCATCGCGGCGGCCGGGTCCGCGGCCGGGTGGCGGTGGGTGTTCCTCGTGAACATCCCGGTCGTGGCCGTCCTGCTGCCGTTCGCGTGGCGGCTCGTGCCGGGCCCACCACCCCGTGCGCCCGGAGGAGGGCGGCGACGGCGCCTGGACCTCGTCGGGCTGGGGCTGCTGGGCGCCGCGACGCTCGGCGTGATGATGCCGTTCGTCACGACGACGGGCCAGGGCGACGACGCGTCGCGGTGGTGGTGGCTCGTCGCGGCCGCCGCGGCGGGGCTCGCCGCCGTCCTCTGGGAGCGTCGGTACCAGCGGCGCACGGGAGAGGCCGTGCTCGACCCGCAGGTCGTCGGGCTCGGGTCGTTCCGCAACGGCGCGCTGCTCGGCCTCGCGTACTTCGCGGGGTTCACCGGGATCTTCCTCGTGGTGACGCTCTACCTCCAGGACGAGCTCGGCTACACGCCGCTCCAGGCCGGGCTCGTCGGCACGCCGTTCGCCGTCGCGTCCGGGGTGTCGGCGTGGTTCTCGGGCCGTTGGGTCGCGCGCTGGGGCCGCCAGCTCGTCGTGGGCGGCGTGCTCCTCGTCCTCGTCGGGGTGGTCGCGGCCGACGCCGTGGTGCGGCTGCTCGGGGACGACCCCGGCGCCGTCGGGCCGGCGCTCGCGGGCGCGCTGCTCATCGCCGGAGCGGGCAGCGGCACGGTCATCGCGCCGAACCAGACCCTCACGCTGTCCGAGGTCCCCGTGAGCCGCGCGGGGGTCGCGGGGAGCATGCTCCAGCTCGGCCAGCGCATCGGGTCGGCGGTCGGGATCTCGGTCGTGCTGTCCGTGTACTACGGCGGACTGGCGAGCGGTGACTCGGCGGCGCACGCGACGGGGCGCGCGCTGCTCGTGACGATAACGCTCGTCGCGCTCGCGCTCGTCGTCGGGCTCGTGGACCTGCGTTCGCGACGAGCGGAGGACCGCGGGGCGGGCCGCGCGGACGCGTAGGATTGGCACTCGGAGGTCGAGAGTGCCGACGCCCGCCCGCCCGCCCGGGCGGCACGGTGCGGCACGCGGGAGGTGGACGTGAGCGAGGAGCGCCGGCTCGAGGTGCTGCGGGCGATCGTCGAGGACTACGTCCTCACGCGCGAGCCCGTGGGGTCGCGCGTGCTCACCGAGCGGCACAGCCTCGGCGTGTCGCCCGCGACGATCCGCAACGACATGGCCGCGCTCGAGGACGCCGGGCTCATCGCGCAGCCGCACACGTCCGCCGGGCGGATCCCGACCGACAAGGGCTACCGCCTCTTCGTCGACCGCCTCTCGGGCGTGAAGCCGTTGTCGGCGCCCGAGAAGCGCGCCATCGAGACGTTCCTGTCCGAGGGGGTCGACCTCGACGACGTCATCGCACGCGCCGGTCGCCTGCTCGCGCAGCTCACGGGTCAGGTCGCGGTCGTGCAGTACCCGTCCCTGAGCCGGTCGGGGCTGCGCCACCTCGAGCTCGTCCCGGTCGGGGAGTCGCGCCTGCTCGTCGTGATCATCACCGACACCGGGCGCGTCGAGCAGCGCACTCTCGAGGTCGGGAGCGTGCCCGACGAGGGCACGCTCGTCGAGGTGCGTGCGCGGCTCAACGCCGCGGCCGCGGGCAAGCGGCTCACCGACCTCGCGTCGGGCCTCGCCGCCGTGACCGAGAGCTTCCACCCCGACGACGCCCCGCTCGTGCGGGCCGTCGGCGACCTCGTCGCCCAGACGCTCGCCGAGGAGAGCGAGGAGCGCCTCGTGCTCGCGGGCACCGCGAACCTCGCCCGCGCGGGCATGCGGTTCGAGCACGCGCTGCGCCCGGTGCTCGAGGCGCTCGAGGAGCAGGTCGTGCTGCTCGGCCTCCTCACCGAGATGGCCGCGGAGTCGGGCGTGAGCGTGCGGATCGGTCACGAGACCCAGCTCGAGGGCCTCGTCGACACCTCCGTCGTGACGACCGGTTACGGTAACGACGGGGACACTGTCGCGCTGGTCGGCTCGATCGGCCCGACCCGCATGGACTACCCCGGCACGATCGCGGCGGTGCGTGCCGTCGCGCGCTACCTGTCCCGGGCGCTCGGCACGTGAGCCGCGCCGCGCTCGCCCTGCCCGCGACGGTCCGCCTCCACGGGCGCCCGACGCACCCACCAGCCTCTTCCCCGACCGGCCCGGCGCCGGCCTCACCACCCGCACCAGCAGAGAGTGACGCGTGAGCGACTACTACGAGATCCTCGGCGTGGCCCGTGACGCCAGCCAGGACCAGATCAAGAAGGCGTACCGCAAGCTCGCGCGCGAGCTGCACCCCGACGTCGCCGGCGAGGAGGCGGGGGACCGCTTCAAGGACGTCGCGCGCGCGTACGAGGTGCTCTCCAACCCCGAGAAGCGTCAGCAGTACGACCTCGGCGTCGACCCGAGCGCGCCCGGCGGCGGCAGCGGCCCCATGGGCGGAGGCTTCGGCTTCCAGGACATCTTCGAGACGTTCTTCGGCGGCGGGCAGGCGCAGCAGGGTCCGATCCCGCGCGCCCGTCGCGGGCAGGACGCGCTCGTGCGGCTCGACATCGACCTGTCCGAGGCGACGTTCGGTGCGCAGCGCGAGCTCCAGGTCGACACGGCCGTCGTGTGCGGGACGTGCGGCGGGTCGTGCTGCCGCCCGGGCACCTCGCCGCGCACGTGCGACGTCTGCCACGGCCGCGGCACGGTCCAACGCGTCGCGCGCTCGTTCCTCGGCCAGGTCATGACGAGCGCCCCGTGCGCCGCGTGCCAGGGTTTCGGCACCGTCATCCCCGAGCCGTGCGCGGAGTGCTCCGGCGAGGGCCGCGTGCGCAGCCGCCGCAGCATCACCGTCAACGTCCCCGCGGGCGTCGACACCGGCACGCGGATCAAGCTCACCGCGCAGGGCGAGGTCGGCCCGGCCGGCGGCCCCGCGGGCGACCTCTACGTCGAGATCCGCGAGCGCAACCACGACACGTTCGTGCGCCGCGGCGACGACCTGCACTGCACGCTCCAGGTGCCCATGACCGCGGCCGCGCTCGGCACGGTGCTCGAGCTCGAGACGCTCGACGGCGCGCAGGAGATCGACCTGCGCCCGGGCACGCAGCCGGGCCAGATCGTCACCCTCAAGAACCTCGGCGTGGGGCACCTGCACGGCAGCGGTCGCGGCGACCTCAACGTGCACATCGAGGTCCAGGTGCCGCGCGAGCTCGACGAGGAGCAGGAGCAGCTCCTGCGCTCGCTTGCGACGCTGCGCGGCGAGGAGCGGCCCGAGCCGCGCCTGTCCGCCGCGCACCCGGGCGTGTTCTCGCGCCTGCGCGACAAGCTCTCCGGTCGCTGAGCGGGCCGCGCATGAGTGCTCCGGTGTTCCTCGCCGAGACCGGGCTCGACGCCGTCGGGCCGGGCGACCGCTACGTCCTCGACGGGGCGGAGGGGCGCCACGCGGGCGTCGTCCAGCGTCGCGGGACGGGGGAGCGGGTCGACGTCGTGGACGGGGACGGGCTGCGCCTGCGGTGCGTCGTCGAGCAGGTCGAGGCGGGCCGCGTGATCCTGCTCGTCCAGGAGGTCGACCGCGAGCCCGCTCCCGCCGTCGTCGTGACGCTCGTGCAGGCGCTCGCCAAGGGCGACCGCGACGAGATGGCGATCGAGGCGGCGACGGAGATCGGCGTGGACGTCGTCGTGCCGTGGCAGGCGGAGCGCTCCGTCGTCGTGTGGCGCGGCGAGCGCGCCGCGAAGTCGCGGGCGCGCTGGCTCGCGACCGTCCGCACCGCGACGAAGCAGGCGCGGCGCGCGCGGCTGCCGCACGTCGAGGTGGCGCTCGACTCCCGCGGCCTCGCGGCACGGGTGGCCGACGTCGTCGCGGCCGGCGGCCAGGCGATCGTGCTCCACGAGGAGGCCGCGTCGCCGCTCGCCGACGTCGCGCTGCCCGACGGCGTGACCACGGAAGGTGGCGCGGCACCCGAGGTGCTGGTCGTCGTCGGCCCCGAGGGCGGGATCTCCGAGCGTGAGGTCGCCGACCTCGCCGCGGCCGGGGCCGTCGCTGCCCGGCTGGGCCCGCACGTGCTGCGCACGTCGACCGCGGGACCAGTCGCCGTCGCGCTGCTCGCCGAGCGGCTCGGCCGCTGGGGCGTGGCGGGCGGGCCTGGACTACCCTCGGGCGCATGACGAGCACCGCACCGCGCACGGAACCGGACTGCCTCTTCTGCCGCATCGTCGCGGGCGGGCTGCCCGCCGACGTCGTCGCGACGAGCGAGCGCGCGATCGCGTTCCGTGACATCAACCCGCAGGCGCCCGTGCACGTGCTCGTCGTGCCGCGCGACCACCACGGCGACATCGCCCAGCTCGCCGCGGCCGACCCGGCGCTGCTCGCGGACGTCGTCGCGCTCGCCGACGAGGTCGCGGGCGAGCAGGCCGACGGGCAGTTCCGGCTCATCTTCAACTCCGGGCCGCGCGCCGGGCAGAGCGTGTTCCACGTGCACGGCCACGTCATCGCGGGTGCCGAGCTCGGCTGGACGCCCGCCTGAGCCCTGCGCGAAAGGACGTGTGGGGCCCGGGCGCGCTCGGTACGATGGAGGCGATCTGCGGGGCCGTGGCGGCCCCGGCCCCACCGCCCGACCGAAGGAGCGCAGCGGCGCAAGCCGGCTCATGACCTCTCTCTCCCGAGACCTGCCCCGAGAACCCGACCCCCAGCCGCACCGGGTCGAGCACCGCATCGTCATCCCGACCCACGTGCCGATGGTGGCGCTCCTCGGCAGCCGTGACTCCGTGCTCCGGGCCGTCGAGTCCGGTTTCCCCTCGGTCGACGTGCACGTGCGCGGCAACGAGATCGCGGTCTCCGGGCCTCCGGGGGACGTCGCGCTCGCCTCGCGCCTGCTCGACGAGCTCGTCGAGGTCGTGGAGGCCGGCACGCAGCTCACGGCCGACGTCGTGTCGCGCTCGATCGCGATGCTCACGGCCGCGACGGCGTCGCGACCGGCCGAGGTGCTGACGCTCAACATCCTGTCGAGCCGCGGCCGCACGATCCGGCCGAAGACGGTCGGGCAGAAGCGCTACGTCGAGGCGATCGACGCGAGCACCATCACGTTCGGCATCGGGCCCGCCGGTACCGGCAAGACGTACCTCGCGATGGCCAAGGCCGTCCAGGCGCTGCAGTCGAAGCAGGTCAACCGGATCATCCTCACGCGCCCCGCCGTCGAGGCGGGGGAGCGGCTCGGGTTCCTGCCCGGTTCGCTCACCGAGAAGATCGACCCGTACCTGCGCCCGCTGTACGACGCGCTGCACGACATGATCGACCCGGACTCGATCCCCAAGCTCATCGAGGCGGGCACGATCGAGGTCGCTCCGCTGGCCTTCATGCGCGGCAGGAGCCTGAACGACTCGTTCATCATCCTCGACGAGGCGCAGAACACGACGACCGAGCAGATGAAGATGTTCCTCACGCGCCTCGGGTTCGGGTCGCGCATGGTCATCACGGGCGACGCGACGCAGGTCGACCTGCCCGGTGGCACCCAGTCGGGGCTGCGCGTGATCGAGGACGTCCTCACGGGCGTCGACGACGTCGAGTTCTGCCGGCTCACGTCGTCCGACGTCGTGCGCCACCGGCTCGTGAGCGAGATCATCGACGCGTACGCGCGGTGGGACCTCGCGTCCGGGTCGGGTACCGGCGCGCGACAGGGGACGGGCGGCGGTCGCCGCCGCGACGACGAGCGCCGCGGACGCCCCGCGGGCAGGGACCGACGGACGAGGGACGACGCGTGAGCATCGAGGTCAACAACGAGACCGAGACCGAGGTCGACGAGGCCGAGTTCGCGGCTCTCGCGCGCTACGTGCTCGACGCGATGCGCGTGCACCCGCAGAGCGAGCTGTCGATCCTCTTCGTCGACACCGACGTCATGACCGAGCTGCACGTGCGCTGGATGGACGAGCCCGGCCCGACCGACGTGCTCTCCTTCCCCATGGACGAGCTGCGGCCCGGCCGCGACGGCGAGGTGTCCGGTCCCGGCCAGCTCGGCGACGTCGTGCTGTGCCCCGAGGTGGCCGCTCAGCAGGCGGTCACCGCGGGTCACTCGACGGCGGAGGAGATGCTGCTGCTCACGACGCACGGCATCCTGCACCTGCTCGGCTACGACCACGTCGAACCGGAGGAGGAGAAGGAGATGTTCGCGCTGCAGCGCAAGCTGCTCCTGACCTTCCTCGCCGGCCGGTGAGCGGCGAACCCGTCGCGCTCCTGGCGGTCCTGACCGTCCTGACGGTCGTGCTGGCCGCCGCGCTGAGCGCCGGCGAGGCGGCCGTCCTGCGCGTGACGCGCGCCGCCGTCACCGACGCGACGACGGGCGACGACCCGGCAGCCCCGGCGATGCCGTCCGGGCGCCGTGCGCTCGCGCTGCTCGTCGACCCGGCCGCGACGGCCCGCTCCGTCGGCTTCGTGCGCGTCGTCGCCGAGGTCGCGGCGATCACGTGCCTCACGCTGCTCGTCGCGGCGTGGCTCGAGCCGTGGTGGCAGGTCCTGCTCGTCGCGCTCGCGGTGAGCGTCGTCGTGGGCCTCCTGGTCGTGCGGGTCAGCCCACGCTCTCTGGGCCGCCGGCACGCCGTGCGTGTCCTCCTCGCGCTCTCCGGCCTCCTCACGGGGATCGTCGCCACGACCCGCTGGCTCACGCGCCTCGCTCCTGCGCCCGACTCCGGGGCGCACGAGCGCGAGCTGCAGGACATGGTGGACCGCGTCAACGAGTCCGAGGTCATCGAGGAGGAGGAGCGCGAGCTCATCCGCTCGGTGTTCGGGCTCGGCAGCACGCTCACGCGCGAGGTCATGGTCCCGCGGACCGACATGGTCACGACCTCACGGGACACCCCGCTGCGCAAGACGCTGACGCTGTTCCTGCGCTCGGGCTTCTCCCGCATCCCCGTGACGGGCACGTCCGCGGACGACCTCGTGGGCGTCGCCTACTTCAAGGACGTCGTACGGGTCCTGCAGGGCGGCGCGGGGTCGGACGCCCGACCGGTCGGCGACGTCGCGCGTCCCGCGATCTTCGTTCCCGAGTCCAAGCCCGTCGACGACCTGCTGCGCGAGATGCAGGCGTCGTCCTCGCACATCGCGATGGTCGTCGACGAGTACGGCGGCATCGCCGGGCTCGTGACCATCGAGGACGCGCTCGAGGAGATCGTCGGCGAGCTCACCGACGAGCACGACCAGCCCGAGCCCGAGGTCGAGGACCTCGGCGAGGGCGTGCTGCGCGTCCCCGCACGGCTCGGCGTGGACGAGCTCGGCGAGCTCTTCGGGCTCGACCTGGACGACGACGACGTGGACACCGTCGGCGGGCTGCTCGCCAAGGCCCTCGGCAAGGTCCCGCTGCCCGGTTCCGTGGCGGACGTCCACGGCCTGAGGATCGAGGCGGACCGGGTCGAGGGCCGGCGCAAGCAGCTCGCGACCGTCCTCGTCTCCCACGCCGCGGCACCTGCCGCACCCGCTCCACCCGCCGACCCCGGCGGGCCCGACGCGCCGGAGACCCCGGCCGGCACCCGATCCTCCCTCCCGACCGTGAAGGACACCCCGTGAGCACGACCACCCCCGAGCACCGCTCCGGATTCGCCTGCCTGGTCGGACGGCCCAACGCGGGCAAGTCGACCCTGACCAACGCGCTCGTCGGCCAGAAGGTCGCCATCACGTCCGGGCGCCCGCAGACGACGCGCCACACGATCCGCGGGATCGTGCACCGGCCCGACGCGCAGCTCGTGCTCGTCGACACCCCGGGCCTGCACCGGCCCCGCACGCTGCTCGGCGAGCGACTCAACGACCTCGTGCGCGAGACGCTCACCGAGGTCGACGTCATCGCGTTCTGCCTGCCCGCGGACCAGAAGATCGGTCCGGGCGACCGGTTCATCGCGAACGAGCTCGCCGAGCTCATGCGGGGGCGCCGCGGGACGCCGGTGGTCGCCGTCGTGACGAAGGCCGACCTCGTGGACCGCGGCACGCTCGCCGCGCACCTGCTCGCCGTGGACCGGCTGGGGGAGATCGCGGGCGGCTGGGCGGACATCGTGCCGGTCTCGGCGCAGGACGGCTACCAGGTCGACGTCCTCACCGACGTCCTCGTGTCCCACCTGCCCGAGGGACCGGAGCTCTACCCGGGCGGTGAGCTCACGGACGAGCCCGAGGCCGTGATGGTCGCCGAGCTCGTGCGCGAGGCCGCGCTCGAGGGCGTGCGCGACGAGCTCCCGCACTCCCTCGCCGTCCAGGTCGAGGAGATCGTGCCCCGCGAGGGCAGCGGGGACGAGGCCACGGGACGCCCGCCGCTGCTCGACGTGCGGGTGAACCTCTTCGTCGAGCGCGACTCGCAGAAGGCGATCGTCATCGGCCGCGGCGGTTCGCGGCTGCGCGACGTCGGGACGCGCGCCCGCCACGGCATCGAGGCGCTCCTCGGGACCCGCGTCTACCTCGACCTGCACGTCAAGGTCGCCAAGGACTGGCAGCGCGACCCGAAGCAGCTGCACCGCCTCGGGTTCTGAGACCGGTCACCCGGAACAGGCGGGGGAGAGCCCCCGTCCGCGCGTCGGGGCGCCACCAGGGACCGAGGCCGGGGCCGCGACGTACGATTCCTCGGTGATCTTCCGGACCGCCGCGACCACCGCCGCCCTCGCGATCGTCCTCGCGGTCGTCGGCGCGGTCACGGGACCGCAGTGGGACCCGGTGCCCGTGACCGAGCACCTGCGGCCCGCGACTCCCGACACGACGATCGGCGGGCAGCCCCCCGGCGGGGCCGACCCGGTCGGGACGTACGCCGTGCGCGAGACGGACGTGACGATCCGGCTCGACGGCGCGACGGTCGGCGGCATCCTGCGCGAGCCCGTCGACGCCGGGGACGACCTCCCGGGCGTCGTGTTCGTGCACGGCGCGGGTACCGGGCTGGCGACCGAGGCGTTCGTCGACGTCGCAGCCGACCTCGCGAGCGCGGGCGTCGTCACGCTGGTCCCCGACAAGCGCCTCGACACGTACACGACACGGCACCGCGACTACGAGGCCATGGCGCGCGACTACGCGCACTCGGTCGACCTGCTGCGCGCCCGGCCGGGCGTCGACCCCGACCAGGTCGGGCTGTACGGGGAGTCGGAGGGCACGTGGATCGTGCCCGTGATGGCGGTCGACGACCCGACGATCGCGTTCTCGGTGCTCGTGTCCGCACCGGTCGTGCCGCCACGCCAGCAGGCCGCGTTCGCGGTCGACAGCTACCTGCGCAACACCGACGTCCCGCACGGGGTGTTCCGCGCGATCCCGCGCGCCGTCGGCATGGCGATCCCCGGGGGCGGGTTCGAGTACGCCGACTTCGACGTCGAGCCGTTCCTCGAGCGGCTCACCCAGCCCGTCCTCGTCGTCTACGGCACCGCGGACCCGTCGATGCCCGTCGAGCAGGGGGCGCGGCAGGTCCTCGACGCGACGGGCCCGTCCTCCTCGTCCGGCGGTGCCGACGTGACCGTCCGGTTCTACGAGGGGGCGAACCACGGGATCAAGATCGACGACGTGCTCGTCCCCGACTTCCCGCGCGACCTCGGCGCGTGGATCACCTCCCTGCCGGCCAGCGCGTCCGCGCTGCCGCAGGTCGCGGGCGCCCAGCCGAACCAGCAGTACCTCGCCGGACCGGTCCCGACCCCGCGGTGGCTCGGCAACGGCGACCTCCTCGTCGCGATCGTGCTCGGCGCCGTGGGTCTGCTCGTGGTCGGTCCGCTCGTCGCGCTCGCCGGGGGTCTCGTGCGGCGCCTGCGCCGTGTCGCCGGGCGACCGAGCGCCCCTGCCGGGCTCGCGCCGGGCTTCCGCGTCCCCCTCGCCGGCCTCGGTGCCGGGGCGCTCGGCACGACGGTGGCCCTCGTGGTCTACCTCGTCGGCGTCGCCCGGCTCGCGCTGGACTACGAGAAGGACGCCTGGGTCGTGCAGGGCGGATGGATCGGCGTCCGGCTCGTCGGGCTCGCGACGCTCGTCGCGGCGGCCCTCCTCATCAACCGCTCCGCCGAGGTCCGGGCGGCGCGACGCGCCGCGGCGGACGTCGCCGACGCTCCCGCGGCGGGTGCCGTCGAGGAGGGCCGGGCCGGTGTGCCGAGGGTCGCGCGCGGCGTGACGACGCGCGTCATGCTGTGGTGCGTCGTCGCGGGCTCCGCGACCCTGCTCGTGATCCTCGCGTACTGGGGCGTCTACCAGCTCGGCATCTGACGCCTCGCGCGGCACGACGGTCGTCGCGTGCGTATCGTGGACGGGTGAGGCGTCGTCGGCTCGCGCAGGACCGGGCGGCTCGTGCACGGCAGGTCGCCCACGAGCCGGCACCGGGCGGTGCCAGAGGGTCGTCGCACGTCGTGAGCTTCGAGCTCCTGCCTCCCGAGCTGCGCACGGACGAGCGCTTCGACGCCGTGTTCGACGGCGATCGTGGCCCGGGCACTCCCGATCCCTCCGTGAAGACCCCCCGCTCCCCGGACGCCCACCGCGCGCAGCACGGTGCGGCCGACCGGGCCGACCGTGACGGCCGTGACGACGCCCACCCGGACGTCGCGTCGGACGGCGACGGCCCGTCGCGGCGCGCGTGGTACGCGCACCCCGTCCCCTGGGTCGCCGTGGCCGTGGCCGTGGCGTTCGCCGGGTCGGTCGCGTTCACCGCGTCGATGGAGGACGCCCGGCCGGTCGACGTCACGGCGCTCTCCGGGGGGATCCGCCCGCTGGAGGCGCCGCCCGCGCCGCGCTGGTCGGTGCCGGTCGCGCCGGGGACGGAGGTCGTGCCGGCGGTCGGCGCGGTCGTCACGGTCGCGGACGAGCTCACCGCGTACGCGGTCGAGGACGGGTCGGTCCTCTGGCGGTCGGACCCGCTCGGGGAGCGCGTCACCTGCCTGCCCGGTCCGGGGCGGCCGGCGCGCGAGGTGGTCGTGTGCGCCACCTCGACGGGGTGGCGCGAGCAGGCCGCCCGCCTGACCGTGGTGCGCTCGACGACGGGCGAGACCCTCGGTGAGCGGACGGTCGCGACCGCCGGACGGCTGTCGGTCGCGCCGATCGGTGCCACCGACGTCGTCCGTGCGTGGTGGCGAGCGGGAGAGGTCGTTCTCGTGCGGGAGGACGCCGTGACGGGAGAGGTGCGCTGGGAGCGGACGCTCCCCCACGACGGGCTCCGGAGCGGGGGAGACGTCGTGCTCGACGTCCGGCGCGGCGTCGTCGACGTCCTGGCGCCCGGCGTCGCGGCCGCGGTCACGGAGGACGGGCACTCGTTGGTCGAGGACGACGTGTGGACCATCGTGCGGCTCCAGGACGGGCGCTACGTGGGGAACGAGTACGGGCGGGGGACCGCGACGGTCTTCACGGCGGAGGGCGACCCCGCGTTCCGGATCACGGGCCGGGTGCTCGAGGCCCCCCTCTCGGACGGGTCGGCCCCCGGGGTCCTCGTCACGAACTCGCTCGGGAGCGTCGTCGGCGTCGACGCGGCGACGGGCTCCGAGCTCTGGTCCCTGCCCGGCACGGGCCTGCGAGCGGTCGCCCGCGTGGACGGCCGGATCGTCGTCCAGACGGACTCGTCCTACCGCAGCGTCGACGTCCGCACGGGCGAGGAGGCGTGGACCCTCGACCTCGAGGACGGCGGACCGTGGCCGGTCCTCACCGACGGGGAGTCGCTCTTCGTGACGGAGCGCCGCCGGGACGGCACGGGACTCGTGTCGTTCGCCCTCGCCGACGGGACCGTGGACTGGCGCTGGACCCTGCCCGACGACACCTACGACGTCGTCGCGGTCGAGGGCCGACTCTTCCTGCTCGGCGTCGACCGGCTGACCGCCGTCTCCTGAGCCCTCGTCGGATCCGGGTCCGCGCCGCGTGGGCGCTTGAAGACGGACGTGATGAACCGGTAGAAACGGTCGGGGCCCGTCGGCCCGGCGTGCGTGCGTCCGGCACCGCGCGACAGCGTAGGGAGTGCACGATGACCAACCAGACAGAGCCGGCCGAGGACCCGCAGCCCGGTGCTGCGGGCGCCGGGCCGACCACGGCGCCCGAGGGCGTCGCGGTGGGTGACGGTGAGTCCACGGCCGAGCGCGCACCCGCGGGCGAGGAGGCGGAGAAGGCGACCACGGGGGCGGACGAGGCGCCGGCCGGACCGCGCGCCGTCTCGCCCTTCGCCGGGATCCCCGTGAGCGACTACGTGCGCGACGGCGTCGCCGCGCTCCTGCTGCTCGTGTCCCTCGCGCTGCCGTGGGACGTCGCGAGCCGCGCGTCCGACAAGATCGAGGTCGTCCTGCTGACGATCCTCTCGCTGCTCACCCTCGCGCTGCCGTACCTCGCCCGCACCGGGGTGCTGCCCGCGACCTGGACCGTGCACACGACGCGCAGGGTCCGCCTGCTCGCCAACGCCCCGTACGTCCTGCTCGTCGGCGTGTACCTCGTCGTCGACGTCGTCGGGGGTGGGGACTTCAGCGACGGGTGGGGCGGCGTCGGGTCCGCCGCCGCGCTCGGCCTCGCCGGCGCGCTCCTCGCGGCGCAGCCGCGCGAGAGCGAGCTCGGGCCCGACGACCAGGACCGTGCGGTCACGAACCGCTGGCTCCAGGTGCTCCTCGCCGCGGCGGCCGTCCTCGCGGCGACCGTGCTGCTCACGGTCATCCTCACCGTCACGGGGACCCGCCTCGGCGGGGCGCTCTTCGTCCTGCTCGTGCTCGTCTCCGCGCTGTTCGTGCTCGCGCTCGTCGGGCTGCCGACGTACGGGACGTGGCGCAGGTCCGAGGCGTCGCGCCTCACGCTCGTCGGGCTGGGTGTGATCCTCGCGGTCGCGTTCGTGCTCGGCTCGGGCAACAACGGGCTCGTCACGATCGAGAGCACGCACGGCGGCCGCTTCGGCCTCGTGCTCGTCCCGGCGCTCGCGGCGATCGCCTCCGCGCCGGCCGTGCACCGGGCGATGACCGTGGCCGACCCGGTGACGACCTGGGTGCGCGTCGCGGTGAACGCCCTCGACCTCGCGCTCGTCGTCGCGGGGTACGTCGCCGTGAGCGCGGTGCTCACGCTGGCCGACGGCGCGCGGGGCGTGCCCGTCGTCCTCGCCGTCGTGGTGGGGGTGCTCGCGGCGGCGGTCGCGTTCGTCGCGCGCCGTTCGCTGTCGCGCGACGCCGCGACGGGTCGCCCGCTCGCGCTGGGCGGTGCCGGCGTCGTGGCCCTGCTCGGGATCGTCCTGCTCGTCGTGACGTCCAACCGGGTCGTGCTCGGTGGCGGCGTCGAGCACGTGCTCCTCGCGTTCGGGCTCCCGCTGCTCGTCGTCGGTGCGCTGACCGTCCCGCGCGAGGTGCGTGCCTACTTCGCGGAGCACCGTCCCGTCCCGGCGGCGGCCGCCGGCGACTCGGCCCGCGCGTACGTGTGGGAGCCGCCGGCGCCCAAGCCTGCGCGCCCGGCACCGGTCGCGCCCGTGGCGCAGGCCCCCGGCGGCGAGGGGCCCGCGGCCGCGTACCCGACGACCGCGCACACCGGCCCGGTCGCCGGCCAGGACCGGTGGGCACCCGCGGGCGGGGGCGCGACCGAGGTCATGCCGGTCCAGCAGGTCGAGCCCGAGCGCAGCGGGTACGCGGCCCGGCCCGGGCTCGACCCCGACCAGGGTCCCGCGACGGCCGTCCTCCCGGCCTACCAGGAGGGGCAGCCGGGCACCGGTCCGCAGCCGACGACGTCGTACGACCCGAGGCAGCCCCAGCAGGGCTACGGTCAGCAGGGCTACGGCCAGCAGGGCTACGGCGCCGGCCACGGGCAGCAGCCCGCGGCGCAGCCGCAGCAGTCGTACGCGCCGCCGGCGCAGCCCGCGGGCTTCACCGCGGCCCAGGCGCTCGACCCGGGCACGCCGCTCGAGGTCCTCGCGCAGATCGTCCAGGACGCCCCGCACCTGCGCCCGCAGGTCGCCGCGAACCCGTCGACCTACCCCGCGCTGCTCGAGTGGCTCGGCAACCTCGGCGACCCCGCGGTCGACGCCGCGCTGCGCTCGCGCCGCTGACCACCCGACGACGCCCGGCCGCCTCCCCGCGGAGGCGGCCGGGCGTCGTCGTGCCACCAGCGAGGAGGACGTGCGCCGCGGAGCCCCGGGCCTCCGCGGCGCGCGGACGCGACGTGCCCGAGGAGCGGACGTCCGCAGGGCACGGATCGCGGAGGAGTACAGTGGGCGTCGTGCACCTGATGCGGCAGCTCCTCCTTCGTTGCCGCGGCGAGGCTCTCTAGCCGGTCCCTCGTCGCGGTGGTCGGTGTGCCCGGCTGACACCCGTCAGGACGATCCGAAGGACCCACGATGAACGCCTCAGCCCCTGTCTCGACGCCCACGACCGCGGCCAACGCGCAGCGCCCGTCGGGCATGCCGATCCACAAGTACCTGCCGTTCCACCGGCAGATCGACGTCTCCCTGCCGGACCGGACCTGGCCGGACAAGCGCATCGAGACGGCCCCGCGCTGGTGCGCGGTCGACCTGCGCGACGGCAACCAGGCCCTCATCGAGCCCATGAACGCGGAGCGCAAGCTGCGCATGTTCGAGCTGCTCGTCGAGATGGGCTACAAGGAGATCGAGGTCGGCTTCCCGTCCGCCTCGCAGACCGACTTCGACTTCGTCCGGATGCTCATCGAGGAGGACCGGATCCCCGACGACGTCGTCATCCAGGTCCTGACGCAGTCCCGCGAGCACCTCATCGCGCGCACCTACGAGGCGATCAAGGGCGCGAAGCAGGCGATCGTCCACCTGTACAACTCGACCTCGGTGCTGCAGCGCGAGGTCGTGTTCCGCTCCGACGAGGACGGCATCATCGCGATCGCGGTCGACGGCGCGCGGCTGTGCAAGAAGTTCGAGGAGACCGTCCCCGGGACCACGGTCTACTACGAGTACTCGCCGGAGTCGTACACCGGCACCGAGCTCGAGTTCGCGGCGAGCATCTGCAACGCGGTCCTCGAGGTCTTCGAACCGACACCCGACCGCAAGGTCATCATCAACCTGCCCGCCACGGTCGAGATGGCCACGCCCAACGTCTACGCCGACTCGATCGAGTGGATGAACCGGCACCTGAACCACCGCGAGAACGTGGTCCTGTCGCTGCACCCGCACAACGACCGCGGCACCGCCGTCGCCGCGGCGGAGCTCGGGTACCAGGCGGGCGCCGACCGCATCGAGGGCTGCCTGTTCGGCAACGGCGAGCGCACCGGCAACGTCTGCCTGGTCACGCTCGGCATGAACCTGTTCAGCCAGGGCGTCGACCCGCAGATCGACTTCTCCGACATCGACCACGTGCGCCGCACCGTCGAGCACTGCAACCAGCTGGGCGTGCCCGAGCGCCACCCGTACGCCGGCGACCTCGTCTTCACGGCGTTCTCCGGCTCGCACCAGGACGCCATCAAGAAGGGCTTCGACGCGATGGCCGCGCGCGCCGAGGCCGAGGGCAAGACCGTCGACGACCTGGTCTGGGCGGTCCCGTACCTGCCGATCGACCCGAAGGACGTCGGCCGCTCGTACGAGGCCGTGATCCGCGTCAACTCGCAGTCCGGCAAGGGCGGCATCTCGTACCTGCTGAAGTCGGAGCGCCACCTCGACCTGCCGCGGCGCCTCCAGATCGAGTTCAGCCAGGCGGTGCAGCACCACACCGACGAGCACGGCAGCGAGGTGACGGGCGACGACATCTGGCGGATCTTCTCCGACGAGTACCTGCCGGTCGAGGCCGGCTCCGGCCTGGAGCCCTGGGGTCGGCTCAAGCTGCGCTCCACGCGCGCGTCGTCGAGCGAGGACGGGCCGGACACGCTGAGCGTCGACGTCGTCGACCGGGGCGAGCAGCTCACGCTGGAAGGCACCGGCAACGGCCCCGTCGCCGCGTTCGTCGACGCCGTCGCGCAGGTGGGCGTCGACGTCCGCGTCCTCGACTACGCCGAGCACGCGCTGTCCGAGGGCGGGGACGCGCTCGCGGCCGCCTACGTCGAGTGCCAGGTGGGCGACGACGTCCTGTGGGGCGTCGGCATCGACCCGTCCATCACGACGGCCTCGCTCAAGGCCATCGTCTCCGCGGTCAACCGCGCGGAGCGCACCGCTTCCTGAGTCGTGCCGGAGCCCCCGCCCGACCCGTCGGGCGGGGGCTTCGCCCTGCGCGGTCCGGGTAGCACGAAGCGTGGGTGGGATGACGGACAATGGGGGCGTGGTGCTGTACCGAGACGACGCGATCGTGCTGCGCGCCCAGAAGCTGGGCGAGGCGGACCGTATCGTCACCCTCCTCACGCGCGAGCACGGCAAGGTGCGCGCCGTGGGCAAGGGCGTGCGGCGCACGTCGTCCCGGTTCGGGGCGCGGCTGGAGCCGTTCATGGTCGTGGACGTGCAGCTGTACGTGGGCCGGTCGCTGGACACGGTGACGCAGGCGGAGACGATCGGGCCGTACGCGCGCCGGATCTGTCAGGACTACGGCCTGTACACCACGGGCACGGCGATGCTGGAGACGGCGGAGCGGCTCGTCGCCGACGAGCGGGAGCCGGCGGTGCAGCAGTACTGGCTGCTCGCGGGTGCGCTCCGGGCGCTGTCCGAGCAGTCGCACGCGCCCGGGCTGGTGCTCGACTCCTACCTGCTGCGCGCGCTGGCCGTCGCCGGCTGGGCGCCGTCGTTCCTCGACTGCGCCCGCTGCGGCGAGCCGGGACCGCACCACGCGTTCGCCGTCGCGCAAGGGGGTGCGGTGTGCTCGCGCTGCCGCCCGCCGGGGTCGACGTCGCCCGCGCCCGAGACCTTCACCCTCCTCGCCGCGCTGCTCGCGGGGGAGTGGGGCACCGCCGACGCGTCGGACGTGCGGCACCGCAAGGAAGCGAGCGGCCTCGTGGCCGCGTACAGCCAATACCACCTGGAGAGAACGTTGCGATCACTGCGCATGGTCGAGCGGGACGCGCCCGCACGAACCGCCGGGCCGGCCACCGGTCCAGACGAGGCCGTTCCCGACCTCGCGCGCCGGGCCACCGGGGCGGACGCCTGATGGCGAGGCGCGCCTACGCGGCGCCGTTCCCGCACCCGAGCGGCGCGCGGCCGCCGGCGATCCCCGCGCAGTTCGTCCCGAAGCACGTGGCCGTGGTGATGGACGGGAACGGGCGCTGGGCGAACGCCCGGGGGCTCCCGCGGACGGCGGGCCACCAGGCCGGAGAGGCGGCGCTGCTGGACGTCGTCGCCGGGGCCATCGAGATCGGCGTGAAGCACGTGTCGGCGTACGCGTTCTCGACCGAGAACTGGAAGCGCTCACCGGAGGAGGTGCGGTTCCTCATGGGGTTCAACCGCGACGTCATCCGGCGGCGTCGCGACGAGATGGACTCCTGGGGCGTGCGCATGCGCTGGGCCGGGCGCCGGCCGAAGCTGTGGACCTCCGTGATCAAGGAGCTCGAGGTCGCCGAGGAGCAGACGCGGGACAACGACCGCTGCACGTTGACGATGTGCGTCAACTACGGCGGCCGCGCGGAGGTCGCCGACGCCGCGGCCGCGATCGCGCGGGAGGTCAAGGCCGGTCGGCTCGACCCGGGGAAGGTCACCGAGCGCACGATCCAGAAGTACCTCGACGAGCCCGACCTGCCGGACGTCGACCTGTTCCTGCGCAGCTCGGGTGAGCAGCGCACGTCCAACTTCATGATCTGGCAGGCGGCGTACGCGGAGCTCGTGTTCCTGCCCGAGCCGTGGCCCGACGTCGACCGGCGCCACCTCTGGCGTGCCGTGGAGGAGTACGCGCGCCGCGACCGCCGCTACGGCGGGGCCGTGGACGCCGTGGACGCGGGCTCGCCGGCCTGACGACGGCCCGGGGCTCGCAAGGGCTCTCGGCTCGCACCCGGCCGCCCGTCCCCGGGCTCGGCCGGTCAGACGGCGAGCGCATCGAGCCGGGCGGCGAGCTCGACGGGCCTGCTCAGCGCGACGAGGTGCCCGCCGGGAAGGGTCTCGACGTCGGCGCCGAGCCGCTCACGCGCGACGGCGCGCTGGAAGGGCACGGGGAAGAGGCGGTCGTCGGAGCCCTGGAGCACGACGGTGGGCACCTGCGGCCAGGCGGTCGCCGGCCACGGCTCGGCGAAGGACCGCTCGGACGGCTCGCGGTCGCTCCGCCGCACGACGGCGGCGACGGCCTCGGGCACGTCGTGGAGGAAGTCGTCCACGGGGTCGAACGGCCCGAGCCCCGTCGCGGCGCGCCGCGCGGCGTGGTCGGTGGCACGCCACCAGTCGGCACCGCTCTCGCCCGGCGCGGGGATCATCGGGTTGAGCAGCACGAGCAGGCGCACCGTCTCGCGCTCGCACACGAGCGGGCCGACGTACGCGCCCATGGACTGGGCCACGACGACGAGGTCGCCCCGCGCGGCCGGGGCCGCCGCCCGGTGCAGCGCCGCGACCGCGACGTCGGTGAGGTCGGCCCAGCCGTAGCCCTCGTCGTGCTGGGGCAGGTCGACAGGGACGGGGAGGTGGCCGAGCCGGGCGAGCTCCGGTGCGAGCGCGTCCCAGTACGCGGGGTCGCCGCCGGCGCCGGGAAGCAAGAGGAAGGTCGTCATGCACGTTCGGACGGCCGGGCGCGCGTCATCTCATCGGTCGAGGCGTGGCGCGTCCTTCCCGTCCCGGACGCGTGCGTCGTCTCCGTCGGCTGCGAGGTCGTTCTCGTCGGGGGCGACCGGCGAGCCAAGCGAGCCCGCCGATCCCGCCGAGACGGCGGGCCGTCGCGCGGCACGACGGCGCACCGCGACGACCACCGCGACGGCCACGGCGAGGACGAGGGCGACGAGCGCCGCGACGCCCCCGGGCGACCCGGTCGCCGCGGCGAAGGCGGCGGTCCAGACGGCCCAGCCGACGGTCGCGTAGATCGTGGCGTGGATCGCGCACCCGAGCGCCATCGCGACGAGGTAGCGCCCGAACGGCATCCGCACGACGCCCGCGGCCGCGTTGACGACCGTCTTGGTCCCTGTCGCGAGGAAGGACGCGGGGACGGCGAGGACGCCCCACCGGCGGACGGTCTCGATCCCGCGCGCCGCGGAGCGCCCGGACAGCCAGGCGTGGACGCGTGCGACCCACGGCCTCACGGGCCGGGTGCGGTCGAGCGTCCACGTCGTGACGAGCCGCGCGATCCAGTACGTCGCCTGCGTGCGCACGAACGCGATCGCGAAGAAGAACGCGAAGAGTGCGGCGAACGGGGCGCCGTCGAGCGCGTCGGGCACGGCTCAGTCCTGCGCGGTGGTGGTCCGTGAGCACCCCGCGCACGTGCCGAACAGCTCGATGGTGTGCTGGATGTCGACGAACCCGTGCGACGTGCCGACCTGGTTGGCCCACGCCTCGACGGTCGGGCCGTCGATCTCGACGGTGCGTCCGCACGTGCGGCACACGAGGTGGTGGTGGTGCTCGCGGCGCTCGCACCGGCGGTAGAGGTTCTCGCCCTCCTCGGTGCGCAGCACGTCGACGTCGCCGCCGTCCGCGAGGCTCTGGAGCGTGCGGTACACGGTCGCGAGCCCCACGTTGTCCCCGCGCGTGCGCAGGATCTCGTGGAGCTGCTGGGCGCTGCGGAAGTCGTCGAGGTCCTCGAGCGCGTCCGAGACGGCGGCGCGCTGTCGGGTCATGCGCTGCACGTGTCACCTCCGGGTGTACGGTCCGACGCGCCCGAGGGTACGAGGTCGAGCTCGACGTCGTCGGGGATGTCCGGGTGCGGGTCGCGGACGACGCGCGGACGGCGGCGGACCCACAGGGGGCGCAGGGCGGCCACGACGAGGTAGGTCGCGATCGCGAGGACCACGATGGTCGCGCCCGGGGAGACGTTGTTCCAGTACGTGAAGGACAGCCCGACGACGCACACGAGCACGCCGACGACGCAGGCGACGAGCATCGTGCGTCGGAACGAGCGCGTCACGAGCTGCGCGACCGCGACGGGCACGATCATGAGCGCGCTGACCAGCAGCAGCCCGACGACGCGCATCGACACGGTGACGGTGAGCGCGGCGACGACCGCGACCGCGATGTTCAGGCTCCGCACCGGCAGGCCGGACGCGCGCGCGAACTCCTCGTCGTGGCTCACGGAGAACAGGGCCGCGCGCAGCCCGACCCCGACGAGCAGGATCACGGCGCTCAGCACGACGGTGAGGACGAGGTCCGCCGAGGTCACGGTCGAGATCGAGCCGAAGAGATACTGCATGAGGCTCCCGGAGGAGCCCCCGGCGAGCCCGATGAGGAGCACGCCGCCGGCGATGCCGCCGTAGAAGAGGAGCGCGAGCGCGAGGTCACCGCTCGTGCGACCGCGTTCGCGCACCAGCTCGATCGCGACGGCGCCGAGCACGGCCGCGACGACCGCTCCGGGGATCGCGAGCGCGTCGTTCGGGACGACGCCCATCGCCGCGCCGACGAGCCACCCGAGCGCCACGCCGGTGAGCGCGACGTGCCCGATGCCGTCGCCGAGGAGCGAGAGCTTGCGCTGCACGAGGTAGGTGCCGACGACGGGCGCGCTCACCCCGACCAGCAGCGCGGCGAGGAGCGCGCGCTGCATGAGCGGGTCGGTGAGCATCAGGGAGATCTCGGAGAACAACGTGGTCATGAGGCTGTCCTGGGTGCGTGGCTCGCGGCGGGGTTCAGGGCGTCGGTGAGACCGGTCTCCGGGCCGGCGGGCCGGTTGTCGCCGTCGGAGGGCTCGTGGGGGTGCAGGTGCTGGTGCGTCACGCCTGCGTGCGTCGACGACGCGCGGGGCGGGGCGCCGTCGTGCACGACGCGCCCGTGCCGCAGGACGACCGCGCGCTCGATGAGCGGGGCGAGGGCCCCGAGCTCGTGGAGCACGACCAGCACGGTGAGACCGTCCTCGACGAGCCGCGTCATGGTCGCCGCGAACGCCTCCTGGCTCGGCTTGTCGACGCCGGCGACGGGCTCGTCGAGCACGAGCAGGTCGGGCCGCCGGACGAGGGCGCGCGCGATGAGCACGCGCTGCTGCTGGCCGCCCGACAGCTCCGCGGTGGAGTCGTCCGCACGGTCCGCGAGGCCGACGAGGTCGAGCGCCTCGACGGTGCGGTCGCGCCAGCCACGGGGGAGCCGCAGGCGACCCCCGCCGAGGAGGCCGGACGCGACGACCTCCGACGCGGTGGACGGCATGCCCGACGGCGCGGCGACGCGCTGCGGCACGTACCCGAGCCGACGCCAGGGCAGGCGCGGCCCGAGCGGCTCGCCGAACAGGTCCACGGAGCCGTGGGAGAGGGGGACGATCCCGACGAGCGCGCGGACCAGCGTCGACTTGCCCGAGCCGTTGGCGCCGAGGAGCGCGACGACCTCGCCCGACCGCACCGTCAGGTCGATGCCGCGCAGGATCTCGCTCCCGCCGAGAGTCACGTGGACGTCGCGCGCGGCGACGAGCTCCGGTGCGCCCGTCATGAGCAGGCGAGGCCGGTGGTGAGTGCCTCGAGGTTGGACTCCATCACCTCACGGTAGTCCGTCGCACCCTCCGCGAGGCTCTCGAGCGGGTCGAGCAGGGCGGTCTGGACGCCGAGGTCGTCGGCGAGCGTCTGGGTCACCTTGGGGCTGACGAGCGTCTCGAAGAAGAGCGTGGTCACGCCGTTCTCGCGGACGATCTCGCCGACCTCGCGCAGGCGCGCGGGCGACGGCTCGGCCTCGGGGTCGATGCCGGTGATGCCGACCTGGTGCAGGTCGTAGCGCTCCGCGAGGTAGCCGAACGCCTCGTGGGACGTCACGAGGGTCGCGCCCGCGCACGGCGCGAGCGCCTGGGCGTACTCGGCGTCGAGGGAGTCGAGGTCCGCGGTGAGCGCCGCGGCGCCTGCGGCGTAGTCGTCGGCGTGGTCGGGGTCGATCGCGGAGAGCTCGTCCGCCACGGCGTCGCCGACGGCGGCGAGCCGCGTGGGGTCGAGCCAGAAGTGCGGGTCCGTCGGGCCGTGGTCGTGGCCGTCGCCCTCGTCCGCGTGCTCGGCGTGCTCCTCGGCGCTCTCGTCGGCGTGCTCGTCGCCGTCCTCGCCCGGGTGCTCCTCGAGCCCGGCGGGGCCGGCGGCGTCGACGACGTGCTCCGGTGCGCGCTGCTCGATGCCCTCGTCGACCGCGGGCTGGAAGCCCGAGAGGTAGACGACGAGGTCGGCGTCGCCGATCGAGCGCACCTGGGCGGGCGCGAGCTCGAGGTCGTGCGGCTCGGCCGCGGGCGGGGTGAGGTTGGAGACGTCGACGTGCTCCCCGCCGACCTGCTCGACGACGTACTGGAGCGGGTAGAACGACGCGAGCACCTGGAGCCGCCCGTCGTCGGAGCCGCCGTCGCCGGGGGAGTCGCCGGGGGAGCACGCCGCGACGAGCGCGGCCGTGGCGAGGGCGGCGATGGTGGCGAGGGCGCGACGGCGCCGGGCGGGGGAGCGGTGCATGGGTACCAGTGTCCGCCTTCTTGAGAATGGATGTCAAAACCGTTCCCGGTGAAGCCCGTCACGGCCGGGTACGCTGGTCGGTCGGCGCCCGTGCGGGCGCCGCCCACCCGTCCAGCCCCCACGAGCCACGTGCGGGGCCGTGAGCACCAGGAGTGATGTCCGTGGCCGCAGCGCCCTCACCCACCGCCCGTCTCGACGCCGTCGTCTCCCTCGCCAAGCGGCGCGGGTTCGTCTTCCCCTCGGGCGAGATCTACGGCGGCACCCGCTCCGCGTGGGACTACGGGCCACTCGGCACCGAGCTCAAGGAGAACATCAAGAAGCAGTGGTGGCGTGCGATGGTCACGAGCCGCGACGACGTCGTCGGCCTCGACTCGTCCGTCATCCTCCCGCGCCAGGTGTGGGTCGCCTCGGGTCACGTCGGTGTCTTCACCGACCCGCTCACGGAGTGCCTGCACTGCCACAAGCGGTTCCGCGAGGACCAGATGATCGAGGAGTTCGAGGAGAAGAAGGGCCGCGCGCCCGAGGGCGGTCTTGCCGAGATCGTGTGCCCCAACTGCGGCACGCGCGGCCAGTGGACCGAGCCGCGCGACTTCAACATGATGCTCAAGACCCACCTCGGCCCCGTCGAGGACGAGTCCGGGCTGCACTACCTCCGGCCCGAGACGGCGCAGGGCATCTTCGTGAACTTCGCCAACGTCATGGGTGCGAGCCGCAAGAAGCCCCCCTTCGGTATCGGCCAGATCGGCAAGTCGTTCCGCAACGAGATCACGCCGGGCAACTTCATCTTCCGCACGCGCGAGTTCGAGCAGATGGAGATGGAGTTCTTCGTCGAGCCGGGCACGGACGCCGAGTGGCACCAGTACTGGATCGACACGCGCACCGACTGGTACGTCGACCTCGGTATCGCGCGCGACAACCTCCGCCTGTACGAGCACCCGCAGGAGAAGCTGTCGCACTACTCGACCCGCACGGTCGACATCGAGTACCGCTTCGGGTTCTCCGGCTCGGAGTGGGGCGAGCTCGAGGGCATCGCGAACCGCACCGACTTCGACCTCAAGACCCACGCGGAGCACTCGGGCAAGGACCTGTCGTACTTCGACCAGACCAAGAACGAGCGCTGGGTCCCCTACGTCATCGAGCCCGCCGCGGGCCTCACGCGGTCGCTCATGGCGTTCCTCGTCGAGGCGTACACCGAGGACGAGGCGCCCAACGCGAAGGGTGGCGTCGACAAGCGCACCGTCCTGCGGCTCGACCACCGCCTCGCGCCGGTCAAGGCGGCGGTCCTGCCGCTGAGCCGCAACGAGCAGCTCTCGCCCAAGGCCAAGGACCTCGCGACGGAGCTCCGGAAGTACTGGAACGTCGACTTCGACGACGCCGGCGCCATCGGCCGTCGGTACCGCCGTCAGGACGAGATCGGCACGCCGTTCTGCATCACGGTCGACTTCGACACGCTCGACGACCAGGCCGTGACCATCCGGCACCGCGACTCGATGGCCCAGGAGCGCGTCGCGCTCGACAAGGTCACCGAGTACCTCGCCGGGCACCTGCTCGGCGCCTGACCGTCAGCCCGGCGCGCGCCGGGCACGCAGGAGGGGCGGGACCTTGCGGTCCCGCCCCTCCGTCGCGTCTCGGGACGCGTCGCCCCCTGCGGCCTCGCGCTAGCGGGCCGCGCCCTTCGCCCGGTTGAGCAGGCCGATCACCAGGCTCACGACGAGCACGATGACGCCGATCCAGATGAGGATCTTCGCGGCCTCGATGGCGACGCCGAGGATGAGCAGCACGGCGCCGACGATGACCAGGATGAGCCAGAGAGGCATGTCGTCCCTTTCGTCCATGTCCGGCCTGTATTGCCGGACCTCCCCACCGTGCCACGGTTCGACGCACCTCGCTCGTCGAGGGACTCTCGCGGACCGATCTGCGGCGGATGGGACAATGGAGCGCGTGACTGCTCCCGCCCCCGTCCTCAGCACGACGACCGCCGGCCCCGGCGCGGCCTCCGCCGGCACGGGTCCGCTGCTCGCGCCGTTGCGGATCGGCCCGATCGTCGTCGAGACGCCGGTCGTCCTCGCCCCGATGGCAGGCGTCACGAACCGTGCCTTCCGCACGCTGTGCCGTGAGGCCGGCGCGAGCGGTGGCGACGACCCCGGGCTCTACGTGGCCGAGATGGTGACGAGCCGCGCTCTCGTCGAGCGCAACACCGAGGCGTTGCGCATCGTGACGTTCGGCGCGGAGGAGACGCCGCGGTCCGCGCAGGTGTACGGCGTCGACCCGGCCACCGTCCGCGAGGCCGTGCGGATCATCGTGGCCGAGGACCGCGCCGACCACGTCGACCTCAACTTCGGCTGCCCCGTGCCCAAGGTGACGCGCAGGGGCGGGGGAGCGGCGCTGCCCTGGAAGCGGGACCTCTTCACCGCGATCGTGCGCGGCGCCGTCGAGGCGGCGCGCCCGTACGGGGTGCCGGTCACCGTGAAGATGCGCAAGGGCATCGACGACGACCACCTCACCTACCTCGAGGCCGGCAGGATCGCGGAGGGCCTGGGCGTCGCCGCGGTCTCGCTGCACGCGCGCACCGCCGCCGAGCACTACTCGGGCACCGCGGACTGGACCGCGATCGCGCGCCTCAAGGAGACGGTCACGAGCGTCCCGGTGCTCGGCAACGGCGACATCTGGTCCGCCGAGGACGCCGTACGGATGGTCCGGGAGACCGGCTGCGACGGCGTCGTCGTCGGTCGTGGCTGCCAGGGGCGGCCGTGGCTGTTCGCCGACCTCGCCGCCGCGTTCGCGGGCCGGTCCGAGCGCGT
Source organism: Cellulosimicrobium protaetiae (assembly GCF_009708005.2). NCBI lineage: Bacteria > Bacillati > Actinomycetota > Actinomycetes > Micrococcales > Promicromonosporaceae > Cellulosimicrobium > Cellulosimicrobium protaetiae. Next base: position 2,342,412 of record NZ_CP052757.1, read on the forward strand.
GCGCCCCGGGCTGCGCGAGGTGGCCGACACGATCTACCGCCACGGCGAGCTGATGATCGAGTACTTCGACGGCGACGAGGGCAAGGGCATGCGCGACCTGCGCAAGCACATGGCCTGGTACCTCAAGGGCTACGCGGTCGGCGGCGACGCGCGCCGCGCCCTCGCGATGGTCTCGACGCTCGACGAGCTGCGCGGTCACCTCGACGCGCTCGACCAGGACGCCCCGTACCCCGGAGAGGCCGCCGAGGGACAGCGCGGTCGGGCCGGCTCGCCCAAGACCCCGCACCTGCCCTACGGCTGGCTCGACTCGCGCGAGCTCGACGCCGAGCACGAGGAGCGCCTGCGCGAGGCCGAGCTGAGCGTCTCCGGCGGCTGACGGCGGTCCGGCGGGCGAGCGGGGGACGCGGCGATGCGGCGGGCGGGCGAGCCGTCGTGGCGTCTGTCCGTGACGGAAGGTTACGACCTCGACCTCCTGCTCTGGTTCCGCGACGCGCTCGGGCTCGTCGTCCTTGGCGACGACGTCCCTCCCCGCGCGGTCCCGCGGTCGCCGGACCGGTCGGATCAGCTGGCGGACGACGAGCGCGTGGCGGCCGCCGGCCGGTGGGCGGCGTGGTGGCGTGCCGCCCTCGCGTTCGCGGGCGAGAGCCAGCGGGCGGAGGCGCCCGCGGGAAAGGGCCAGTTCCTCGCGTGGGTGCACGAGCGCGCCGTCGTGCACGAGGCGATCGGGGTGCCACCCGACTTCGCCGCGCTGAGCGACGTGCCCTCGCTGCGCGACGCCGTCGTGCGCCTCTTTGCTGACGCGCGCCGCGACCTCTCGGGGCGAGAGGCGGCCCGCGCAGGGGCGCTGCCCCGGCGTGCGACGGCTGAGGACCATCGCGGGCTGGCCGCGCTCGCCGAGGACGTGGCGCGCGCGCACGGCGTCGGGATCGGGGCGGTGCGCGGCGCCGTGCTCGTCGTCGCCGTGGAGGGACCCTGGTGGCGGCTCGTGGGCCCGGGCGTCGTGGTGTGCTCCTCGTCCGCCTACGGCGACGACGCGGCGTTCACCTCCGAGGTCGTGCGGGCCGCGTTCGTGTCCGCGCTGCGGGCATGAGGTCGGCCGGGGCCCCTGGGGACCCCGGCCGTACCCGGCGGGCGTCGCCGCCCTGTGTCGTTCCGCCGAGCGCGCAGGTCAGCGCGCGCGCAGCCAGACCGTCGTGTCTGACGGGACGCGGACCTGCGGGTCGGCCGACCGGTCCGTGAGCACGGGCCCTGACGCCACGAGGACCTCCGTGCCGCGCGGCAGCACGACGGGCTCCGTGCCCAGGTTGGCCAGCACCACGACGTCGCGGTTGCGCAGCGCGACGACGTCCGCAGAGCCGGCGTAGTCCTCGACCCACGCGAGCGTGCCCGAGCCGAGGCGCTCCGCGCGGCGCGTCGCGAGCGCGGTGCGGTAGGTCTCGTACGTCGAGCCCTCGACGCCGCGCTGCACGTCGGCGGCGTAGCGCGCGTAGGACGCGGGCTGGGGGAGCCACGTCCTCCCGGACGGTCCGAAGCCGAAGCCGTCGGCGTCCGCGTGCCACGGGATCGGGATGCGGCAGCCGTCACGGCCCGCCTCGGCGCCCTGGGTGCGGAAGAACGCGGGGTCCTCGCGCACGTCGTCGGGCAGCGCGGTGTGCTCGGGCAGGCCCAGCTCCTCGCCCTGGTAGAGGTACGACGACCCGGGCAGGCCGAGCATGAGGAGCGACGCAGCACGCGCGCGGCGCAGGCCGAGGACCTCGTCGGGCTGTGCGTCGTGCGCGAAGATCCCGTTGGGGCGCAGCCCCGGGTCGGCGAGACCGAGGCGCGACGCGTGCCGCACGACGTCGTGGTTCGACAGGACCCACGTCGTGGGCGCGCCGACCTCGTCGTTCGCGCGCAGCGACGCCGCGATGACGGTGCGCAACGGCGCCGCGGACCACGCGGTCGTGAGGAACGAGAAGTTGAACGCCTGGTGCATCTCGTCCGGGCGGACGTAGCGCGCGAGGCGCGAGAGCGGCTCGACCCACGCCTCCGCGACGAGGGCGCGGTCGCCGTCGTACTCCGCCAGGACGCGGTGCCACGCGCGGTAGATCTCGTGCACGCCGTCCTGGTCGAACATCGGGCCCGAGTTGCCGGCGCCCGTCGAGCCGTCCTCGGGCGCGCCCGGGTCGGTCTCCTCGTCGCCGTCTGCGGCCTCGGTGCCCTCCACCATGGACACCGTGCCGTCCCAGTCCGGCAGGCCGTCGGCCTTGATCATGCCGTGGGCGACGTCGACGCGGAACCCGTCCACGCCCTTGTCGAGCCAGAACCGCAGGACCTGCTCGAACTCCTCGCGCACCTCGGGGTTCTCCCACGCGAGGTCGGGCTGCGTGGAGTCGAACAGGTGGAGGTACCACTGGCCGGGTGTCTCGCCCTCGGCGCCGGTGACGGGGCGGGCACCCGGGCCCGCGGTGACGCGGGTCCACGCGGGGCCGCCGAAGATCGACTGCCAGTTGTTCGGGGGCAGCTCGCCGTGCTCGCCCTCGCCCTCGCGGAACACGTAGCGCGCGCGCTCGGCCGAGCCCTCGGGCGCGGCGAGCGCCGCCTGGAACCACGCGTGCTGGTCCGAGGTGTGGTTCGGGACGAGGTCGACGATCACGCGGATCCCCCGCGCGTGCGCCTGGGCGAGGAGCTCGTCGAAGTCGGCGAGCGTGCCGAACAGCGGGTCGACGTCGCGGTAGTCGGCGACGTCGTAGCCCGCGTCCTTCTGCGGGGAGCGGTAGAACGGGCTCAGCCACACGGCGTCGACGCCGAGCTCGGCCAGGTGGTCGAGCTTGGACGTGATGCCGGGCAGGTCACCGACGCCGTCGCCGTCGCCGTCCGCGAACGAGCGCGGGTAGACCTGGTAGATCACGGCGTCGCGCCACCACTCCGGCGCCTCGCCCGGGCCGGTGTGCACGAGCGCCCCGGTGCTGAAGGGCGCGGGCGCGTCGGCCGTCGCGGTCGCGGTCGCGGTGGCAGTCGGCGTCGAATCGATACGAGTCATCGAGCTGTCGGTCCTCACGTGCGTTGGTGTCAGGGTTCTCAGGGGGATCACTCGGCGGGTGGAGCGGGGGTGACGCCGACCCTCCATCGAGTGTAAGCGCTTGCGGTGGCCGTTCGACGGTGGCCGACGAGGTCGGCACAAGGCCTCTCGGCGGTTCGTGACACGGCCGCGCGTCGCGTGCGGCGACGCGGGCCCGCAGTCGTCAGGCGGTGGGGGATCCCACCGCCGGTGCGGCGCCCGTGGAGTCACGGACGATGAGCTCCGGCTGGAACAGGAGCTCCGTGCGCGGCGCGCGCTCGCCCGCGATCTCGGTGAGCAGCGCGCTCACCGCCGCGTGCGCCATCGCGGTCACGGGCTGACGCACGGTGGTGAGCGGCGGGTCGGTGAAGGCGATGAGCGGCGAGTCGTCATAGCCCACGACCGAGACGTCCTGGGGCACGCGCAGGCCGCGCGACCGTGCCGCCCGGATCGCGCCGAGCGCCATGAGGTCGGAGCCGCAGACGATCGCGGTGTGGCCGGAGTCGATGAGCTCGCCGCCGGCGGCCTGCCCGCCCTCGACCGTGTAGAGCGTGACGACGACGTGCTCCGCCGCCCCGCCCTCGTCGGCCACGAGCCCGTGCCGGACGAGCGAGTCGGCGAAGCTCGCGAGCTTGCGCCGGGCGGGGACGAAGCGGTCGGGTCCGATCGCGAGGCCGACACGGCGATGGCCCAGCGACACGAGGTGGCGCACCGACAGCTCGACGCTCGCGACGTCGTCGGGCGACACGAACGGTGCGTCGATGCCCTCGGCGAAGCCGTTGACGAGCACGATCGGGATGCCGCGGCTGCGCAGCCGCTCGTAGCGCTCGTGGCTCGCCTGGGTGTCGGCGTGCAGGCCCGACACGAAGACGATGCCGTCGACCGCGTGGTCCATGAGCATGTCGACGTAGTCGTCCTCGGTGGTGCCACCGGGGGACTGCGTGCACAGCAGCGGGGTGTAGCCGCTCTCCGAGAGGAGGGACTCGATCGTCTGGGCGAACGCGGGGAAGACGGGGTTGGTCAGCTCGGGGACGACGAGACCGACGAGACCGGCGGAGCGGGTGCGCAGCGTCGAGGGGCGTTCGTAGCCCAGCACATCGAGCGCGGCGAGCACCGCCTGGCGGGTCTCGCTCGCGACGCCGGGCTTCCCGTTGAGGACGCGAGAGACCGTCGCGGTGGAGACGCCGGCCTGGGCGGCGAGATCGCTGAGACGGGTGCGCACATGGGGAAGCGTAGGGGACACCGGACCTCCTCGTCCTGGTCGTCCGGTCGGTGAGTCGCGCGGCTCGTGCGGAGGCGCGCGGACCCGACGACCGGGGGAGGCGGGTGGGCGTCGGTCGACGCCCTGCAATGCGTTGCATGAAAGTTACCGCAACAACTTGCATCCGTGCCACCTCGCGCTCTACCGTCGTCGCATCAGGGCCACGGTCGGTGCGAACCGACGTCGGCCGCCACCGCACTGCAACATGCTGGGAGTGACCACTGATGCGACGGAGCATCCTTCTTGCCGCCGCGCTGACCACGACGTTGGCGCTGGCCGCCTGCTCGTCCGGCGGCTCGGGAGACGAGACCACAGACGAGCCGAGCGCCGAGGACACCTCCGCCGCCGGCTCGCTCACCGTCTGGGTCGACGAGACCCGCCAGGACGCCGTGACCGCGGCGGCCGAGTCCTTCGAGACCGAGACGGGCACGTCCGTCGAGGTCGTCCTCAAGAACTTCGAGGACATCCGCGCGGACTTCCTCGCGCAGGTCCCGACGGGCGAGGGCCCCGACATCACGGTCGGTGCGCACGACTGGCTGGGCGAGCTCACGACGAACGGCGTCGTGGCTCCCCTCGAGCTGGGCGACAAGGCGGCCGAGTTCGAGGACGTCTCGATCGAGGCGTTCACCCAGGACGGCCAGGTCTACGGCCTGCCCTACGCGATCGAGAACATCGCGCTGATCCGCAACACGCTGCTCGCCGAGACCGCGCCGGCGACGTGGGACGAGGCCGTGGCCGCCGGCCAGGCCGCGGGCACCCAGTTCCCGATCCTCGTCCAGTCCGACGGCGACAAGGGCGACCCCTACACGCACTACCCGTTCCAGACGTCGTTCGGCGCCCCCGTCTTCACGCAGAACGAGGACGGCAGCTACTCGTCCGAGCTCGCGATGGGTGGTCCCGAGGGCCAGGCGTTCGCGCAGTGGCTCGGCGCGCAGGGCGCGGCGGGCGTGCTCAGCCAGGACACGACGTACGACATCGCCGTCGAGGCGTTCAAGAACGGCCAGTCGCCGTTCATCGTCGGCGGCCCGTGGATGATCGACTCGTTCGAGGGCATGGACCTCTCGATCGACCCGATCCCGACCGCGGGCGGGCAGCCCGCGCAGCCGTTCGTCGGCGTCCAGGGCTTCTACCTCAGCGCCGAGAGCAAGAACGCGATCGTCGCGAACGACTTCCTCGTCAACTTCCTCTCGACCGAGGAGGCGCAGCTCGCGCTCTACCAGGCGGGCAACCGCCCGCCGGCGCTGACCTCCGCCGCGGACGCCGCGTCCGCCGGCGACCCGATCGTCGCGGGCTTCCGCGCCGTCGGTGCCGAGGCCGTGCCGATGCCGTCGATCCCCGAGATGGCGTCCGTGTGGAGCTTCTGGGGCGTCACGGAGGCCGCGATCGTCAGCGGTGCCGACCCCGTCCCCACCTGGGACAAGATGATCGCCGACATCCAGGGCGCGATGGGCTCCTGACCCGGCTCGGACCGGACCGCCGTCGCGGTGCGCAGGGTCACCTGCGCGCCGCGGCGGCGTGACCGCCGGTCCGGCACCGGCCGCGACACGGCACGACGACACACGGGACGACGCGGGACGAACCGCGTCACGACCTCGGAGGCACCAGGATGTCCGCCCCACAGACCACGACCGACGCGGAAGTCGGCGCTCTCGGAACCGACGGGCCGCCGCCGCGGCGAGGGCTGCGCGCGGCGGACGCCTCGCACGCGCGGGACTACAGCCCCGGCTTCTTCGTCAAGCTCGCGCTCATGGCCGTCGTCGACGCGCTCGGCGTGTACGTGGTCTGGTCCGCGTGGACCGCGGGCTCGTACGGGATCCTCGCGGCGACCCTGGCGATGCTCGTCGTCGCCAACTGGGTGTACTTCTCGAAGCGCGCCCTGCCCCTCAAGTACATCCTCCCGGGGCTGCTCTTCCTCCTCGTCTACCAGATCTTCGTCGTCGGGTACACGGGCTACGTGGCGTTCACCAACTACGGCACGGGCCACAACTCGACGAAGGAGCAGGCGGTCTCCGCGCTGCTCATCCAGAACGAGCGGCGCGTCGAGGGGTCCCCGTCGTCGACCCTGACCGTGGTCGAGGACGGAGACGCGCTCGGCTTCGCGGTCGTCACCGAGGACGGCGACGTCGAGGCGGGCACGGCCGACCGGCCGCTCGCCGTCGTGGACGGCGCGACCGTCACGGACGGCCGGGCCGTCGAGATCCCCGGCTTCACGGTGCTGCCCCGTGACCAGGTGCTCCAGCGCCAGGCCGAGGTCACCGAGCTCCGCGTCCCCGTCTCCGACGACCCCGAGGACGGGTCGATCCGCACGACGGACGCCCGGACCGGCTACGTCTACACGTCGGCGCTCGAGTGGGACGCCGCCGCGGACACCATGACCGACACGACGACCGGCACCGTGTACACGCCGAACGACGAGGGCCAGTTCGAGGCGCCCGACGGGTCGACCCTCGCGGTCGGGTGGCGCGTGCCCGTCGGGTTCGACAACTTCGTCACCGCGTTCTCCGACGCCCGCTACGCGCAGCCGTTCGTCAAGATCCTCGTGTGGACGTTCGTCTTCGCGGTCGGGTCCGTCGTCACGACGTTCCTGCTCGGCCTGTTCCTCGCGATCGTCTTCAACGACACGCGGATGCGCGGGCGCAAGGTGTACCGCACGCTCATGATCCTGCCGTACGCGATCCCCGGGTTCCTCGCCGCGCTGCTGTGGTCCGGCCTGCTCAACACCCGGTTCGGGTTCGTCAACGAGGTGATCCTCGGGGGCGCGCACATCCCGTGGCTCACCGACCCGTGGCTCGCGAAGCTCTCGGTGCTCGGCGTGAACCTGTGGCTCGGCTTCCCCTACATGTTCCTCATCTGCACGGGCGCGCTGCAGTCGCTGCCCGGGGACGTCATGGAGGCGGCCAAGATCGACGGCGCCGGGCGCTGGCGGACGTGGCGGGCGATCACGCTGCCGCTCCTGCTCATCGCGACCGCGCCGCTGCTCATCTCGTCGTTCGCCTTCAACTTCAACAACTTCACGCTCATCTACATGCTCACGGGAGGCGGTCCACGCTTCGCGGACGCGTCGGTCCCGCTGGGGCACACGGACATCCTCATCTCGATGGTGTACTCGATCTCCGGCGTCGACGGGTCGGCGCAGAAGGACTTCGGGCTCGCGAGCGCCCTGTCGATCGTCATCTTCGTCATCGTGGGGACGATCTCGGCCATCGCCTTCCGCAGCACGCGCAAGTTCGAGGAGATCAGCTGACATGGCGACCACCCAGGCACCCCCCGTCGTCGGCGGTCGTCCCGCCCCGTCCGTGACCTCGCGGAACCGGATGAAGCCGGGCCGCTGGTTCTCCGAGCTCGGCTGGCGGCACGTCGTCGGCGTGATCGCCGTCGTCTACGCGGCCTTCCCGCTCGTGTACGTCCTCTCGGCCTCGCTGTCGGAGAACGGGACGCTCACCGGCTCCAACACGCTCTTCTCGGACGTGAGCGGCGCGAACTACGCCGAGCTCGGCACCACGATGTTCTGGACGTGGATGGGCAACACCCTCGTCATCGCGATCGCGACGTCCGTCGGCACGGTCCTCATGGGCGCGGCCGCCGCCTACGCCTTCTCGCGCTTCCGGTTCGCCGGGCGCCGCATGGGCCTCACGTCGCTGCTCATCGTCCAGATGTTCCCGCAGATGCTCGCGTTCGTGGCGATCTTCCTGCTGCTCATCGGGCTCGGGAACGTCGTCCCGATCCTCGGCCTGAACAGCAAGATCGCCCTCATCGCCGTCTACCTGGGCGGCGCGCTCGGCGTGAACACGTTCCTCATGTACGGGTTCTTCAACACGGTCCCGCGCGAGCTCGACGAGGCCGCCAAGATCGACGGGGCCACGCACTCGCAGATCTACTGGACGATCATCCTGCGCCTGGTGGCGCCGATCCTCGCGGTCGTCGCGCTGCTGTCGTTCATCAGCACGTTCGGCGAGTTCATCATCGCGCGCATCGTCCTGACGTCGGAGCGCAACTGGACGCTCGCGGTCGGTCTCTACGGCTGGGTGTCGTCGCTCAAGGAGGCGAACTGGGGCCTGTTCACGGCCGGCGCCGTGATCTCCGCGCTGCCCGTGCTCGCGCTGTTCCTCTACCTGCAGAAGTACATCGTGGGCGGCCTGACGGCCGGCTCCGTGAAGGGCTGAGGCGCGTGCACGACGTCGCCGCCCCCACCCCGCACCACGACGGCTCGGCATCGTACGTCCCCGAGGGCGTGCCCGCCCTCGGGGACACGGTCCCTGTCCGTGTGCGCGTCCCCCGTGCCGCGGGCGTGCGCGACGTCTGGCTGCGCACCGTGCGCGACGGCGAGCCGCGGCTCGCGCCCGCGCGGCTCGACCGCTCGGACGAGCACGAGGACTGGTACGTCGCCGAGGTGCTCGTGCACAACCCCGAGACGGGGTACCGGTTCTTCCTCGACGAGGGCGAGCGCGGCTACCGCTGGCTCAACGGCCGCGGTGTGTGGGACCGCGACGTGCCCGACGCCGCGGACTTCCGCCTCACCGTCCACGAGGGCGCGCCCGCGTGGATGCGCGACGGCGTCGTCTACCAGGTCTTCCCCGACCGGTTCGCCCGGTCGGCCGCGGCCGACGGGCGCCCGCTCCCGGAGTGGGCCGTCCCCGCGGCGTGGGGCGACGAGCCGCACGGCGCGGGGCCCGACGTCGGGACGCAGTTCTACGGGGGCGACCTCGCGGGCGTCGAGGAGCGGCTCGACCACCTGGTGGCGCTCGGTGTCACGACCCTCTACACGACGCCCGTCTTCCCCGGGCGCTCCAACCACCGCTACGACGCGAGCACGTTCGACCACGTCGACCCGCTGCTCGGCGGCGACGCCGCCTACGCGTCGCTGATCCGCGCCGCGCACGCGCGCGGCCTGCGCGTCATGGGCGACCTCACGACGAACCACACGGGCGCCGGGCACGAGTGGTTCGGCCGGGCGCTCGCGGACCCTGGCGCGCCGGAGCGCGACTTCTACTACTGGACCGACGGCGAGCCCGGGTACGTCGGCTGGCTCGAGCACGCGTCGCTGCCCAAGCTGTCGTACGGCTCGGCCGAGCTCGGGGCGCGCATGATCGACGGGCCGGGCTCCGTCGTCGGGCGCTACCTGGGCGAACCGTTCGGGCTCGACGGGTGGCGCATCGACGTCGCGAACATGACCGGCCGCTTCGGCGCCGAGGACCGCACGCTCGAGGTCGCGCGGCGCCTGCGCGCGACCATGCGGGCCGCGAAGCCGGACGCGGCGCTCGTCGCGGAGCACTTCCACGACGCCTCGGGCGACCTCGCGGGCGACGGCTGGCACGCGAACATGAACTACTCGGCGTTCACACGCCCGGCCTGGACGTGGCTGTCGCCCGCGGACTCACCGGTGCCCTACCTCGGCCTCCCGGTGCGCACGCCGCGGCGCGGCGGCCGCGACGTCGTCGCGACGATGCGCGAGTTCGACGCCGTGCTGCCGTGGCGCGTCACGGCGTCGCAGTGGAACATGCTCGGCTCGCACGACACCCCGCGCCTGCGCTCGATCGTCGGCTCGCGCGAGATGGTCGAGGTCGCGGCGACCCTCCTGCTCACCTATCCGGGCACGCCCGTGATCTTCGCGGGCGACGAGGTGGGGCTCAGGGGCCTCAACGGCGAGCACGGGCGCGCGACCATGCCGTGGGACGACGCGTCGACGGGTTCGGGTCGCTGGGACGCCGCGACGTTCGACCTGTACCGCGACCTGATCGCCGTCCGGCGCGGCGCGGACGCGCTGCGGCACGGCGGCCTGCGTTGGGTGCACGTGGACGACGACGCCCTCGTCTACCTGCGGGAGACGCCCGAGGAGCGCGTGCTCGTCGCGCTCGCCCGCGCGCCGTGGGACGGCGTCACGCTGCACCCGGCGCTCGTGGGGTCGGGCGACGTCGAGCGGCTGCACGGCACGCTGGACCTCGCCCGGCACGACGGCGGCGCGCGGCTCGCGGGGGACGGCCCGGCGGTCGGGGTGTGGCGCCTGGGCTGACCCGCCCGTCCTGGCGGACGTCTGCGCGCGGCCCGGCCCGGCGCGGTCAGTCGAAGAGGTGCGCGACCTGGCGCACGGCGTCGTCGTACTGCGCGCGGTCGAACGTGAACGCGCCGAGCGCGGAGTAGTCCCACTCGGGCCGGAAGGGCTGGGTGAGGTCGCGCCAGACGACGGTCGTCGCGTCGGCGGCGACCGTCACCTCGAACGGCCAGCACCCCGCCTCGTGGCAGTCGCACGCGAGGACCCACGCGTGCCCGCCCGCCGGGGTCCGTCCGCGTCCGTACCACTGGTGCGCGGCGTCCCCGTACCGGAAGAACTCCGGGACCAGCCCGCCGTACGCCCCCGCAGGGGAGTAGCCGCATGCTTGCTCGTGCCGTCGCACGACGTCCACGAGCGAGCGGCCGTCGACGTACGGGACGACCTCGACCAGGCCGTCGACGGTGATGGCCCGGAGCTCGAGCGCGTGCGTTGCACCCATGTGCGCGAGGCTACGCCCCCGCCCGGCACCCCGCTGCCGAGAAGGGAGATCTCTTGCCCCGAACGCGCCGGACTCGGGGCAAGGACTCCCTTCTCGGCGCGGTGCGGCCGTGGCAGGATCGCGACGTGACCGTCGAGCGCATCGCGATCCTCTCGGACGTGCACGGCAACCTGTCCGCGCTGGAGGCGGTGCTCGCCGACGCACGGACCCGGGGCGTGACGACGATCCTCAACCTCGGGGACATGGTCGGCAAGGGTCCTCGGGGGCAGGCGGTCGTCGACCGGTGCCGCGACGCGTGCGCGGTCACCGTCCGGGGCAACTGGGAGGACTTCCTGCCCCGGACCCCCGACGACGGGGTCCCCGAGCACGTCTGGTGGCGGGACGAGCTGCGCGCGGACCAGCGCGACTGGTTCGGCACGCTCCCGCTGAGCCACGACCTGCTGCTCAGCGGCCGCCGGGTCCGCCTCCTGCACGCCTCGGCCGCGTCCGTGCACGTCAAGGTCTTCCGCGACCACTCCCCGGCGGAGCTCGACGGCATGTTCGCGGCGACGGCGCTCACCGGCGCCGGCCCCGAGCCGACCGTCGTCGTCTACGGCGACACACACGACGCGTACGTCGAGACGTCCCGAGGGCGGACCCTCGCCAACGTCGGCAGCGTCGGGAACCCGCTCGACGAGCCGACGCCCGTCTACGCGATCCTCGAAGGCGTCCCGGGCTCGCCCGACCCGGCGCCCTTCGCGATCCAGCACGTGCGCGTGCCGTACGACGCCGAGGCGGAGATCGCCGTCGCGTACGACCTCGGCATGCCCGAAGCCGACGCGTGGGCGGGCGAGCTGCGGACCGGCGTCTACCGCGGCCTCGCGGACCCGGCTCCCGCCACGCCCTGACCGGCGTCGTTACGCTGGGGCCCGTGCAGACGTTCGAGCAGGAGGCGTTCGACCCCGCGGTCGTGGGGACGGGGCCGCGCCCGGCGCGCGGCGAGGAGGGCACGGCGTCGTACACCGACGCCGACACCGAGCGATGGTTCGTCGAGTCCGCCAAGTCCCGCGCGCGCACGCCGTTCGAGCGCGACCGTGCGCGCATCGTGCACTCCTCCGCGCTGCGTCGGCTCGGCGCCAAGACGCAGGTGCTCGGTCCGGGCAGCGACGACTTCGTGCGCACCCGACTCACGCACACGCTCGAGGTCGCGCAGGTGGGCCGCGAGATCGGCAAGGCGCTCGGCTGCGACCCGGACATCGTCGACACGGCGTGCCTCGCGCACGACCTCGGGCACCCGCCGTTCGGGCACAACGGGGAGCGGGCGCTCGCTGACCTCGCGGTCGACGTCGGCGGGTTCGAGGGCAACGCGCAGACCCTGCGGCTCCTCACGCGGCTCGACCCCAAGGTCGTGGACGCGGACGGGCGGTCGTACGGGCTCAACCTCACGCGCGCGAGCCTCGACGCGAGCGTCAAGTACCCGTGGGGCGCGGGCGAGGCGCCGCTGCGCGCGGACGGCCGCCCGACGCACAAGTTCGGCGTCTACGAGGACGACCGACCCGTGTTCGACTGGCTGCGCGCGGGCGCGCCGAGCCAGGTGAAGTGCCTCGAGGCGCAGGTCATGGACCTCGCGGACGACGTGTCGTACTCGGTGCACGACGTCGAGGACGCGATCGTGGGCGGGCGCATCGAGCTCGCGGTGCTGGCCGACCCCGACGAGCGCGCGCGTGTCGTGCGCGCGGTCCACTCCTGGTACGGCACCGCGTACGACGAGGCGGCGCTCGACGCCGCGATCACGCGGCTGCAGGGCACCGGGCACCTGGTCTCCGGGTTCGACGGGTCGCGCCGCGCGCTCGCCGCGCTCAAGGACGCGACGAGCCAGCTCATCGGCCGGTTCACGGGGGCGGCGCAGGACGCGACGCGCGCCCTCTACGGGGACGGGCCGCTCACCCGGTACGCCGCGCGGCTCGTCGTGCCGGACGAGACGGTGGCGGAGATCCTCGTGCTCAAGGGTGTCGCGGTCGCCTACGTCATGGCGCCGCGCGAGCAGGAGCCGCTCTACCAGCGCCAGCGCGAGGTCATCGCCGACCTCGTGCACGTCTTCTCCGACCGCGCGCCCGTCGCGCTCGAGCCGTCGTTCGCCGCGGACTGGGAGGCCGCGCCCGACGACGCGGCCCGGCTGCGCGTCGTCGTCGACCAGGTCGCGTCCCTCACGGACGTCTCCGCGATGCAGTTCCACGCGCGCCTCGTGCGCCCGCCGGCCTGAGCGGCCGGCGGGCAACCGCCGTCGGGCCGGGCGGGGTCAGCCGCGCTCGGCGACCCAGGCGTCGCTCGCGCGCTGGACGTCCTCGGCCGTCACCGAGCCGGCAACCGTCGTGAAGTACCAGCGGTGCCCGAACGGGTCGCGGACGGCGGCCTGGCGGAACCCCTCGAACCAGTCGGCGGGTTCGGCGAGGCTCGTCGCTCCGGCCGCGAGCGCCCGCGCGTGCGCGGCGTCCGTGTCCTCGACGGGGACCGTGAACGACGCGTGCGTCGGCGCACCGGGCTCCGGCGCGACCGAGTCCGGCGGGAACGCCTCCGCGACGGTGAACGTGCTCGTCCCAGCGGGGGAGACGAGGCGCAGGTCGGAGTGGATGACGGCGTCGCCTGCCGTGATGGTGTCGACCACCTCCGCGCCGAGCGCGGCCTCGTAGAACGCGATCGCCTCGCGTGCTCCGCTCACCGTGACGTTGGGGTGCAGTGCCGACATCTCCATGGTGTCCTCCTCGTCGTGGTCGGCCACGCGGGGTGCGGGCCGTCCCACCATGCTCGTGTCGGCGGGCCGTGCCAGTCTTGGAGGAATGCGACAGGTGTTCGAACCCGAGGATCGTGCGGACGTGCGATCGGAGTCCCGGCGCAGCCCGACGACGTCCCTGCGGGGGATCGTCGACCCCGCCGCCGCGCGGCGCGGGTTCGAGCTCGTGCGTGTCGAGCCGACGCCGGACCTCGCGGACCTCGTCGAGCGGCACTGGGTCGTGCGCTGGGACCTGCCGCCGGGGCAGTCGTTCACGCAGGTCCTGGTGCCCCACCCCGTCGCGAACGTGGTCGCCGAGGAGTCGGGCTACGTCGCGCACGGCATCCCGCCGGGTCTGTTCGAGCGCACCTTGACCGGCTCCGGCGCCGTCGTCGGCACCAAGCTGCGGCCCGGCGCGTTCCGGGTGCTGCTCGGGCACCCGGACGCCGTGCGCCCGGGGGCGCAGGTCCTCGCCGCCGCGTTCCTCGGCCCGACGGCGGAGCGCACCGGGGCGACCGCGCTCGGCCTCGCCCGTTCGGGCCGGGACGAGGACGCGGCGCGCGCCGTCGAGCCGCTCCTGCGCTCTCGGGCCGAGCGCGCCCGGACCGTCCGTGCCGAGCGCGACCTCGACCGCGTCGGGCGCGTGTTCGCGGCCCTCGTGGGCGGCGAGCTCGGACCAGGTGCAGGCGTCGGCGACCTCGCGGCGGTCGTCGGGACGTCGTCGCGCTCGCTCCAGCGCCTCTTCGCCGCGTACGTCGGCGTGAGCCCCAAGTGGGCCCTGCAGCGCCACCGCGTGCACCTCGCCGCCGACCTGCTCGCGGCCGACCCCGACCAGGACCTCGCGGCGCTCGCGACCGCCGTCGGCTACTACGACCAGGCGCACCTCGGCACCGACTTCGCCCGAGCGACCGGGGCCACGCCCGGCGCCTACGCGCGACGCTGCGCCGCGTCGCGCGCCGCGCTCGTCCCGGCGGCGTCGGGGCCGGCCCGGGGGTGACCGACGGCGCCGTCGAGCCATCCCCGGGGCACCGCCCGGGCGCATAGACTCGCTCCGTGGCAGGCCTGATTCGACGCGAGGACGTGGAAGCCGTCCGCGACCGCGCACGGATCGACGAGATCGTCTCCGCGCACGTCACCCTCAAGACCGCGGGCGTCGGCTCGCTCAAGGGTCTGTGCCCCTTCCACGACGAGCGGTCGCCGTCGTTCCACGTGCGTCCCGGGGTGGGGCGCTGGCACTGCTTCGGGTGCGGCGAGGGCGGCGACGTCATCTCGTTCGTGCAGAAGATCGACGGCCTGACGTTCGTCGAGGCCGTCGAGTACCTCGCCGACCGCGTCGGGATCCAGCTCCGCTACGAGGACTCGGGCGGACCCCAGCGCCCGCGCGAGGAGCCGGGGCGGCGCCAGCGGCTGCTCGAGGCGCACCGCGTCGCCGCGCAGTACTTCTCCGAGCAGCTCTTCGCGTCCGGCGCGCAGGCGGCCCGCGCGTTCCTCGCCGAGCGCAGCTTCGACCGCGCCGACGCCGAGCACTTCGGCGTCGGGTACGCGCCCACCGGCTGGGACAACCTGCAGCGGCACCTCCAGGGGCGCGGCTTCACCCAGCCCGAGCTCGTCGCGTCCGGGCTCATGAGCCAGGGCCAGCGCGGCATCTACGACCGGTTCCGCGGACGTCTCGTGTGGCCCATCCGCGACGTCACGGGCGAGATCGTCGGGTTCGGCGCGCGCCGCCTCTACGACGAGGACCAGGGGCCCAAGTACCTCAACACCCCGGAGACCTCGCTCTACAAGAAGTCCCACGTCCTCTACGGCATCGACCTCGCCAAGCGCGAGATCGCCAAGCAGAAGCGCGTCGTCGTCGTCGAGGGGTACACCGACGTCATGGCGGCGCACCTGTCCGGCGTGACGACCGCCGTCGCGACGTGCGGCACGGCGTTCGGCTCCGACCACGCGCGCATCGTGCGCCGCCTCCTCGGCGACACGACGGCCGGAGGCGGCATGCAGCTCGCGTCGGGCGCGTCCGTCGGGGGCGAGGTCGTGTTCACGTTCGACGGCGACGCCGCCGGGCAGAAGGCCGCCGTCCGCGCGTTCGGCGAGGACCAGCGCTTCTACGCCCAGACCTTCGTGGCCGTCGAGCCGAGCGGCATGGACCCGTGCGAGCTGCGCATGGCGCGCGGCCCCGACGCCGTGCGCGCGCTCGTCGACGGGCGCCAGCCCCTCTTCGAGTTCGTCATCCGCACGACCCTCGCGACGTTCGACCTCGACACCGCGGAGGGTCGCGTCGGCGCGCTGCGCGCCGCCGCCCCCGTCGTCGCGGGGATCCGCGACGCCGCGCTGCGCCCCGAGTACGCCCGCATGCTCGCGGGCTGGATCGGCATGGACGCCGAGCGCGTCCGGCGCGAGGTCGCCGCGGCTGCCAAGCGGGGCAGCGCTCCCGGGCCGGTCCGGTCGTCCAGGCCCGACGCCTCGCGCCCGGGCGGCGAGGGCACCGAGCCCGAGCCCACGGTCCCTGCGCTCCCCACGCCCGACCCCCGCGACCCGGTGGCGCGCCGCGAGCGCCTCGCGCTCGTCGCGGTCCTGCAGTACCCCCAGCACGTGCCGCCCGTGTTCGACGACCTCGGCGAGGACGCGTTCGCCGTCCCGGCGTGGCGCGCCGTCCACGCCGCGATCCGCGCCGCGGGCGGGGTGCGCGAGGGCGCGACGCTCGGCGCCGGGCACTGGGTCGAGGCCGTCGTCGAGCAGGCCGCCGAGCCGGTGCGCGGCCTCGTGACCGAGCTCGCCGTCGCACCCCTGCCGGAGGACCGGGAGAACGTCGTCGGAGGCTACGTCGCCGGGGTCGTGCGCGGCCTCGTCGACCTCGGGCTCACCCGCCGCGTCGCCGACGCGAAGAGCCGCCTCCAGCGCCTCGACCCCGCCGCGGACCTCGCCGCCTACCAGGAGGCGTTCGCCGCGCTCCTCGCCGTCGAGGCCGAGCGCCGGACTCTGCGCGAGGGCGAGATCGCCTGAGCCGTCCGCGAGGTCAGGTCGTCGCGTCCGCGGTCGCGGCGGCCGTCGCCGCCCGGCGGTCGCGCGCGGCCTGGCGGTCCGGCGGCATGAGGGCTGCGAGGATCACGAGGACGGCGGCGCTCGCGGTGAGCAGGACGAACACCACGTGGACCGCGGCCATGAGGCCCGGACCCTCGGGCGTGCCGTCGGGGCCGAGCGTCGTGCGGGCGTTGACGATCGCGCCGCAGACCGCGACGCCGACGGCCGAGCCGAGCGACCGCGCGAACATGTTGGTCCCCGTCACCGCGCCGCGCTCCGTGAACGCCGCCGACGACTGCGCGGCGATGAGCGTCGGGACGGCCGTGAGCCCCATCCCGACACCGACGACGAACGTCGTCGCGGCGACCGCCACGACGGGCGACGACGCGCCGAGCAGCAGCGTGAGCGCCGTTCCCGCGAGGACGAGCGTGGAACCGATGACGGCGGTCCAGCGGAAGCCGATCCGCAGGTAGAGGCGCCCGGCGTTCGAGGCCGAGACCGGCCAGCCGACCGTCATCGCCGCGAGCGCGAAGCCCGCGACGAGCGGACCGACGCCGAGGACGCCCTGCGCGTAGATCGGCACGTACGTGGACAGCGCGAGGACGATCACGCCGACGAGGAGCGAGACCGCCGTCGAGACGCCGACGACTCGCCGGCGCAGGATCGCGAGGTCGACCACGGGGTAGCGCGTGCGGCGCGCGTGCACGGCGAAGATGCCGAGCAGGAGGAGCGCGGCACCCAGGACGGCGACCGAAGCGGGGGAGGACCACGCCCACGTCGATCCGCCCTCGAGGAGGCCCAGGAGGAGCAGCGTGCTCCCGCCCGTGAGGAGGAGGGCGCCGAGGTAGTCGATCGGCTCGCGGGCACCCTCGCGCGGTGTCTCGTGGTACCGGCGGTGCAGCATCCACGCGGCCAGCGCGCACAGCGGCACGTTGACGAAGAAGATCCAGCGCCAGCTCACGAACTCGGAGAACCCGCCGCCCAGCGTGGGACCGACGACGGACGAGATCGCCCACACCGACGCGAGGTAGCCCTGAGCCTTCGCGCGCTCCTCGAGGGTGTAGATGTCCGCGGCGATCGTCTGCGAGACAGGCATGACCGCACCGGCTCCGAGGCCCTGGAGCACGCGCCCGGCGACGAGAGCGGGCATCGACCACGCGAACCCGCACAGCACCGACCCGAGGAAGAAGAGGGCGACCCCCGCCAGCACGAGGCGCTTGCGGCCGAGGACGTCGGACAGCCTGCCGAAGACCGGCGTCCCGACCGCCTGCGCGAGCAGGTAGCTCGAGAACAGCCAGGGGAGCTGCTCGAACCCGCCGAGCTCGCGCGCGATCGTCGCCGACGCCGTCGCGATGATCGTCGCGTCGAGCGCGACGAGGGCCGTGGACAGCATGAGGGCGAGGAGGACGGGGCCGCGCTCCGAGCGCAGGCCGATCCCGGCGGGGGCAGTCACGGTCTGCAACGGAACGGGGGTGGGATGCGGACTGACCTGGTGCAACGGAACGAGATGCAACGCTCGCGATTTCGCTAACCCCGGGACAGCGAACCCCCCTGGCCGAGGGGGCCACCCCCCACCCCCCGGGGGCCACGCGACCGATGGGAGGCGTACCTACGGAGTAGGTTCCGTAGGCGCAGAGAGGCTGGTCTTCGGCTCGATCACCTCGGCGGATTCCCACTTCTCCTCAAGGTACTCACGGACTGCTGCCGCGCCAGGCTCGGGTACCGGGACGATGACGGTGAAGTACTTGTGCAGACCATTCAGTGACGCGCCGATCATCGAAACGGAGTCGTCCTCGGCGAGAAGGTAGCGATCGTGGAACGCGGTTGGGGGTAGGCACCGGATCTCTAGATCCCGCCCGTCCTGCAGGGCCGCGCCGGCACCGAGCTCGAGGAGTGCTCGGTCCTTCGGTTTGCGGCACAGTAGGAGCCTCTTGATGGACGTGGAGCTCATCAGCCATGGAACGAGTTGGTCCTGAAAGTAAGGGTCGGCCAGCATCCCGGAACGTGCCTCTGCGATCGCGCCTGTGAGGCTGAACAGGTTCAGGGCGTCGTCCGGTGAGAGCACCGTCACGCTCTCCCCGTCTTGGTCCGGCTCTGCATCTGGCACGGCGAGAACCTTGACGATTGCCCTTCCGGCCGACGTGAGTCGGGGCGAGGTGATGCTGTGGTTGAGCCAGCCGACGTCCTGCATGTACTGAGCCGTTCCGCGGTCAAGCATGAACCCAAGCCTCGTTCGCAGGTACTCAGTCGAAGACATCGAGATCGTCGCGCTGGGCGGAGGTGACGATGCGAAGGCGTCGATGTCGTGGTCGGACAGGACGCCACCACCTCGATCGATGAGATCGACGTAGCGCAGCACACGCACCAAGTGATCAGGAATCAGAGCCGCGTCCATGCACGCAATTTAGCCTCCGGCCGATACAACCTCTGGGGTGGTTTCAGAACGGGACCGGCACGACCGTCCCGATTTCACCCGACGCACCCTCTTTCCCGTCACGGCCAGAGCACTACGTTGTGGCCAGCAACACCGGATCTCAGGAGAACCCATGCACGAGCAGCCAGTACCTGCGCCGCCCCCGCCTGCTGAGGGCATCGCTGAGCCCGAGGGTTCACCAGTTCCCACGCCCGCACGGCGCCCGGGTTGGGTGCTGCCAGTCGTCACCGGTGTGGTCGGCGTCGCCATCGGTGTGGTCGGGACACTCGGAGTGACGTCGGCGCAGCAGGCTGCCGACGAGCAAGCACAGGCGGACGCCGCTGCAGCAGCCGAGGAGGCTCAGCAGTCGGTCCTCAAAGACGCGATGGCCACGTGCGGAGTGAACGACGGTGAGCCGGGGATCCGGGTGGGGGACGCTGGCCGCACCCTGACCGTGGACCACAAGGGCGACGACGACTTCGAGGGGGCGTCGTCGGAAGACCTGTTCTGCATCGTCGGGGCGCTGGACACGCCTAGTTCGGTTACGTCGCACATGGAGCAGACGACATCGATGGATGGCCGGCAGACGGAGTCGTGGGACAACGTCACTGTCTCCTGGTCCTATCACCCGGACCGTGGCATGGACTCCGTGTTCACCGTCGAGTAGGCCCGGCCGCCCCTCGCCCCGATCCGCTCGAGGACGGCCCGTGGTCCGAGCGGCGCCCGCTGAACTACGACGACCCACCGCGCTCGTCCGTGAAGCCGTCTGGCGACCTGCCCGTGATCGTGCGCTTGCTCTGGGAGACGCACGAGGAGCTCCTGCCAGCGCGCGCGATCAAGCCGCCGACGCCGCCGTACAACCACCACGAGCTCATTGTCTGGCTGCGCGTCGAGGACGTGTTCCGCACGATCCCGCGGCGGCCACCAATGCGCTGGTGACCGCGCGGCCGACGGGCGCGGGTGTCGTCAAGGGGTGCCCATGGGGTGAAGTCTGCGACGGGCGGCTGACAGCGGCTCCTTAGTGGCTATGGTCCAACCATGGCTACGACACAGGGGTGGGACGCCGGTAGCGTCCCATGGTTGCGAACGCAGGGAAAGGATGCCAAGACGACCTGCCCGTTCTGCGGGCAGTCGACGGCGGTCCTTTCCTGGGGTGACATGCCCGACGACGACGGGCGCTTGCAGGTCTATTGCGACAGTGAGATGTGTGACGCCCGCGAGGTCGAGATCATCGTGACGCGGGACGGACATCAGGCGCGCGACCGCGCTGACGTTCGCGCGTTGGTGGCGATCGACGATGGGCCCGAGGGGGACCTGGCTCCGGGTTCGCCGGCGGATATCATCCGCCAACTCGACGAGCGCGGGAGTCCGGTGCCGCGCCGCAAGTCGGTCGCTCCGCTCCAACTGGACCTACGCGGTCTCGAGGATTGAACAAAGGCCCCACCGCTTCGGCGGTGGGGCCTTTGTTTCATTGGATGCGGGGTGAAATTGCCAGCGAGGCGCTGGCACTGGGAGGCAGGCGGTGGGACGATCGCCTTGTGGAGTACACCGTCGAAGTGGACTGCCCGACGTGTGGTGGCCCCGCTGTGGGCGCGATCGACCACATCAGCGCCTGGCCGGAGGACGCCCATCGCGTTGCAGTTCGCTGCCCCGAAGGGCATCGAGTAAGTGCCACCGATGCGCGGATGGCTCTCATCCGGTGCCCCGGATGTGGGATGGCGCTGGACTAGACCGGACCTGCTGGAACTCCGAGAAGGAGCCCGCGGTGACCCGCCCCTTGACCGGTCGCCCGATGCTATGCGCTTGTTCCGTTCACTGGATCCGGTCACTGCTCAGCCAGCACCTCCGCGCGGTCGCGCTGAATCTCCTCGACTGCATCTTGGAAGGCGACCCGAGCTTCATCGAACCGTGAATCTGCCTGTGTGCCAGAGGCCGCGGCCCGGGGGTTGTACTTGGAATTAGCCCACTCTCGGATGTCCATGACTGCCTCCCTGAGCTCACGGGTGCATCGAGGGTTCGCGGCGAGGATTTCTCCTGTGCCGAGCACGCGCCCGATGTCATGGAGTTCTTGCACGGAGCCGACCGCGTCGAGGAACGCGACAAAGTCGGCACGTAGTCGTTCCTCCTCGCGGTCGAGTGCGGCCACGCGGTGGTTGACGCTGGCGATGGCTCTAGCCCCAGCGGTCGCCCGGCGTTGCGAATTCCACGAGACAAGGGCGGCGGCGATGCTGGCGAGGGCTGCTATGACAGCAACGACCAATTGAACATCCATGACGCAGAACCTAGTGGACGCCCTGCGGGCGGCTCTCTCCCGGAGCCGGACCCCTCCCCAAACAACCCCCGATCCAATGCCCGGACTCGGAACCGGCCACGACCAGTAGCCCGCCCCGGTGTCGGGAGCGAGCTTCGCGTGGACCCTGGCGACGTCGTGCACTACGAGGCGAGGGTGCCGCGGCCGGTTCCGCGGACTGTGCCACCGGACCCCATCGGTTCACGGCTGAGGGGCAGGAGCGCCGTTGTGGAGAGCAGATGGGGTCCGCACTATGGACCCCATCGACCGCTCAGTCCCGCCAAGGGGGGCATAGTGTGCACACCCTTGGCGAGGCTCAGAGGTCGAGCTGCTGGCTGGTCATGCAGCGAGGCGAGACGACTTCTCGACGAGCTCCGCGGCCTGGACGAGAAACGCGGCGAACTCGCGTGCGTCCGCGGCAGCGTCGCCGCTTGCCTCGCCGCCGAGCGTCTCGTTGTACAGGTCGATCTGAATCCCGATCGGGTCCGACGTGACGTTGCCGGCGCGGTCCATTGCCTGGAACTGCTCGATCTCGATGCCGCCGCCGTCCGGCCAGCCGATGCGGTGCGAGACGATGCGGTTCCAGCCGTCGCCGCCGTCGGAGGACCACCCGTTGTCGGTGGTGGCCCACGCGGGGCGAGGAACGCCGATCGAAGGTGCGGTGGTGGTGCTGGACATGGTGGTGCTCCTCTCGTTGGTGCCGCCGTCGTTGGCGGTGATCTCAGGCTGCTGCGGCGCGTCGGCCACGGGAAGGTGCTCGATGATGTCGAGCACGTGAGGGGATTTCAGCCATGCGTCGTCGCCGTCCCACGAGACCGGGACCATGCCTGGGTACTCCGCGAGCAGGTCCGTCTCCACGGCCGTGTAGTCGACCGTCCCCGTGCGCCCGTTGTCGGTACGTCGGACGCGTGTCCCGGGCGCGAACGTCGCGGCGCTCACTGGACGCGCTCCGGGTACGTCAGGTGCGTTGTCACGACGGGCGTGATCCCCGGCGTCCACTTCACGTCGCACCTGGCCGTGCCGAGGGCGTCAGTGCCGCACGACATGCACGACGACTCGATCACGAGACCGAGCGCCGGCGAGCTGAGGATGAGCGTCCCGTCCGCGGGTGCTCCGCACGAGCACCGGGGATCGGTAGGGTTGTGCCTCACGGTCTGCACCTCTCACTAGGTGCCCGACCGAGGGCCAGGTTCGCGGTTGCCGCCGCTGCCTGGCCCGACCTGTCTGCGGTCGGGCTCTGGGGGAGGCCAGTTGCCAACACGTTGCCATGCGCAACGCGAAAGGCCCCTGACCCGGGTTACTTCCCAGGTCAGGGGCCTTCTCTACGTGCTCCCGCGGTAGGACTTGAACCTACGACCGTCCGATTAACAGTCGGATGCTCTGCCAGCTGAGCTACGCGGGATCGTTCGTGGCTTCCGCGGTCTTCACCGTGGCGGCCGGGGAAAACTCTAGCAGGCTCAGAGGGGTAGTCCGGACGCCGAGCGGACCCGGCCCTCCGCCGCGTCGACGCGGCCCGCGACCTCCGGGTCGTCGAGGTCGACGCCCGGGTCGGCGACGACCTGCGAGAAGAGCTCGCCGTCGCCGTCCCGGCGCACGGCGACCCGGGCGGTGAGCCCTGCGGCGAACGTCACGGTCTCCGAGAGCACGACCGACGACTGGACGCGTTCGCGCAGCGTCTGGGCGAGCGACGACCGGCGCGGGTCGGCGAGCCGCAGGACCAGGGGAGCCGCGCCGTCGACCCACGAGACCGTGATCGCCGCTGTCTCGGGCGCGTACCCCGCCCGGTCCACGTCCGACCACGGGCGTCGCGCGACCGTCCCGCCCGCGGCGTCGCTCGTGAGGAGCTCGGTGCGTGTCGCGACGGCCCACGAGCCGTCGGTCAGCTCGGCCGAGGCGAGCACGCGGTCGTCCGCCGGGACGTCGAGAGCGCGGCGCACGGAGTCGGGCAGGCTGGGACGGCGGAACCAGGACACGTCCCCCACCGTAGCGGCTCCGGCTCCGCGTACCGGACGAGCGGTATGCTCGCCCGCGCGCCCCGTTAGCTCAGCTGGTCAGAGCAGGAGACTCATAATCTCTCGGTCGCGGGTTCAAGTCCTGCACGGGGCACCAACCGGACGACGGTCGGCGCTGCGGATGCGGTGTGCCCGTCGCACGGGTGTCATGACGACATGACGATCCGGATCAAGCGCGTCTACGAGCCGGCCGACGAGGGTGACGGGTTCCGCGTGCTCGTCGACCGGCTGTGGCCGCGCGGCGAGACCAAGGAGAAGGCGCGCGTGGACCTCTGGCTCAAGGAGGTCGCGCCGTCCACGGAGCTGCGCCGCTGGTTCCACCACGAGGAGAGGCTGTTCGACGACTTCGCCGAGCGGTACCGGGCCGAGCTCGACGCGAACGGCGAGGCGGTGGGAGAGCTGCGGGCCGTCGTCGGGCGGCATCCCGTCGTGACGCTCCTGTTCGGGGCGAAGGACGAGCAGCACAACCAGGCGGTCGTGCTGCGCGACTACCTGGCCGCGACCGCCTCGTCCTGACGAGCGAGGGCCCGCCGGCCCGGTGGTCCCGGGTCGCGCCGCAGGTCGCGGTCGAGCGCACGGCGCAGGCGTGGGCCGAGCGGGCGCTCGACCGCACGGTGGATCGCCCACGCGAGCGCGAGGCACGCGACGGCGGCCACGGCGAGCGTCGCCGCGCGCGACAGGTACGGGTGCACGGACTCGATCACCCAGCGCCCCCACGACGAGTGCACGAGGTAGAGCGGGTACGTCAGGGCGCCGAGCGCGGTGAGCCAGCCCCAGGAGATCCGGGCGAGCGGGGTGAGGGTCGCGGCCGCGACGACGGCGAAGCAGAGGACGATCGCGACCCACCAGACGGCGGGGGAGACGACGACGTCGGTGCTGTTCTCGACGCGGGCAGCCTGGATCCGGCCCGAGACGGCGGCCGCGAGCACGACGTCGAGGGCGAGCGCGAGCCAGAGGACGGGCGAGCGGCGGTCCCGGGTGAGCAGGTAGAGCACCATCCCGCCGGCGAAGAGCGGTGCGTCGGGCGCGAC
This sequence comes from Cellulosimicrobium protaetiae, assembly GCF_009708005.2. Taxonomy (NCBI): domain Bacteria; kingdom Bacillati; phylum Actinomycetota; class Actinomycetes; order Micrococcales; family Promicromonosporaceae; genus Cellulosimicrobium; species Cellulosimicrobium protaetiae. Next base: position 2,366,714 of record NZ_CP052757.1, read on the forward strand.
GAGCACCGTCGCGACGAGCTCGGAGCCGGTCTGGGTGGCGATCGCGCCCGCGACGGGCCACAGCACGACGAACGCCACCACCCGGGCCCGGGTGAGCCCGACCGCGACGAGGAGCCCGACGAGGACGTAGAACCGCAGCTCCGACCAGAGCGTCCAGTAGACGGCCTCGAGGTCGGGTATCCCGAACGCGCGCTGGACCATGGTGAGGTTGGCCGCCGCCTGCGGGAGGTCGACGTCGCGCCGGCCCGGGATCACGAGGACGAGCAGGACGAGCGTGAGGATCACGGCGGCCCAGTAGGCAGGGAACAGCCGACCGGCGCGCGAGGCGACGAAGCCGCGCACGTCGCGACCCCACGCCGTCATGAGGATGACGAAGCCGCTGACCACGAAGAAGAGCTGGACGCCGAACGAGCCGTAGGCGGCGACGCCCTGCGCGCCGGGCAGGGAGTCGCTCGTCCGCTCGCCCCACGCGTGGTGGTTGACGGCGACGAAGTGGTAGACGAGCACCGCTGCTGCGGCGGCGAACCGGAGTCCGTCGAGGACGGCGAGGCGCGGGGTCGTCGAGGGCATCCGGGGCACGTTACCAAACCGTGATCTGGTCGACCTGGGGGTGCCGTTCGGCGTGCGTGCGGGGCGCAGGGCTGCCACCGTGTCCGGGCCGGAGAACCCGGCGACGCTGGGGGCGGCGTCTCGACGACCCGAGGAGGTCCTGTGGCACCGAGCATCAGCTCGACCGGCAAGGCGGCAGCACGAGGAGCACGAGGCAGCAGGACGCTCGAGCTGCTGGCCCGCGCGGGATACGCCGTCAGCGGTCTGCTCCACCTCGTCGTCGGGGTCCTCGCCGTGCAGGTGGCGACCGGATCGACGTCGAGCGAGCAGGCGGACCAGACCGGCGCGCTCACCGCCATCGCGCAGACGCCGGGCGGGACCGTCCTGCTCTGGTTCGCGGTCGTGGCGTTCGCCGCGCTCGCGCTGTGGCAGCTCACGGTGGCGCTGAGCGGTGCGGCCGAGACGTCCGACCGGCTCAAGGCCGCCGGCAAGGCGGTCCTGTACCTCGCGCTCGGCGTGCTCGCCGTGCAGGTCGTGAACGGGTCCGCGGGTGGCTCCGGCCAGGAGGAGGGCATGACGGCGACCCTCATGCAGAAGCCGGGCGGTGTGCTCCTCGTGGGTGCCGTCGGCGTCGGGATCGTCGCCGCCGGCGTCTACCACGTGGTCAAGGGCTGGCGGAAGAAGTTCCTCGAGGACCTGAAGGGCGGCACGGGCGGTCACGTGGGGCGCGCCGTCGTGACGCTGGGCCGGGTGGGCTACGTCGCCAAGGGCGTCGCGCTCGGGGTGCTCGGCGCGCTCTTCGTCGTGGCCGCCGTGCAGCACGACCCGGAGCAGGCGGGCGGGCTCGACGCCGCGTTCGCGACCCTCGCCGCCCAGCCGTTCGGCGCGGTGCTGCTCGTCGCGATCGGGCTCGGGTTCGCCGCGTACGGGCTCTACTCCTTCGCCCGCGCCCGGTACGCCCGCATGTGACGCGGTGGGCAGGCGCGCCGGCCAGGGAGCCGGCCGCCTGCCCTCGCGCGCATGGAAGAATGGCGGCCATGGCGATGAGAGAGATCCGGACCATCCCGGACCCCGTGCTCCGCACCCCCTGCGACGAGATCACCACCATCGACGACCGCGTGCGCTCGCTCGTGGCAGACCTCGTCGAGACCGTCGACCACGAGGGACGCGCGGGCCTCGCCGCCAACCAGATCGGCGTCAACCTCCGGGCGTTCTCCTGGAACATCGACGACGAGATCGGGTACGTGCTCAACCCGCGCATCGTCGAGCTCTCCGACGACTACCAGGACGGCGACGAGGGCTGCCTCTCGGTCCCCAACCTCTGGTACCCGACGCGCCGCGCCTGGTACGCGCGCGTCGTGGGGACGGACCTCGACGGCAACGAGGTCGTCGTCGAGGGCACCGAGCTCATGGCCCGCTGCCTCCAGCACGAGTGCGACCACCTGGACGGCATGCTCTACCTCGACCGTCTCGACCGCTCCGTGCGCAAGAAGGCGATGCGGGAGCTGCGCGCCCACCTGTGACGACGCGCGTCGTCCGACCGCGGCCGGGCGCGCCCGGCGAATCTCTCGCGCGAACGCGCGATGTCGTGCAAGATGGGCACGAGACACGCCGCGACGTACCTGTGACGTGCTGTGACACCACCCTCGGTGAGGACGTTGGGGAAGACGCAACCTCGACCTAGGGAGGCAGACATGGCCGGTGCCATCACCCGCGGTGTTCTTTACGTGCACTCAGCACCCCGTGCTCTGTGCCCGCACATGGAGTGGGCCGCGGGCAACGTCCTCGGTGTGCGCGTCTCGCTCGACTGGACCGAGCAGCCCGCCGCGCGCGGCCTCTACCGGGCCGAGCACTCCTGGCAGGGCCCGCAGGGGACGGGCGCCAAGCTCGCCTCCGCGCTGCGCGGCTGGTCCCACCTGCGCTACGAGGTGACCGAGGAGCCCAGCCACGGCGTCGACGGCGGCCGCTGGTCCCACACCCCTGACCTCGGCATCTTCTACGCCCAGACCGACGTGCACGGCAACATCGTCGTCCCCGAGGACCGCATCCGCGCCGCCCTGGACCAGGTGAGCGAGCCGTGGGCCATGCGCGACGCGCTGCACCTCGCGCTCGGCAAGGCGTGGGACGACGAGCTCGAGCCGTTCCGCTACGCCGGGGCCGGCGCACCCGTGCGCTGGCTGCACCGGGTCGGCTGACCGGGCGGTCCGACGGCGCGGCCCAGCCCCTGCGCCTCACCGGCACGGCCGACCCGGGTCGGCCGCGAGCGGCACGAAGGCCGCCTCCTCGTACGAGGAGGCGGCCTTCGCCGTCATGGGTGGTGCTGCGCCGCGGTCAGACGCTCGCGACCGCGAGGGCCACGTTGTGGCCGCCGAAGCCGAACGAGTTGTTCACCGCGACGATGTCGCCCGCGGGCAGCGGGGCCGGGGTGTCGCGCACGAGCGGGACCTGGAGCTCGGGGTCCGGGTTCGCGACGTTGATCGTCGGGGGAGCGATGCGCTCGGCGACCGCCTTGATCGTGAAGATCGACTCGAGAGCGCCCGCGCCGCCGAGGAGGTGACCGGTCATCGACTTGGTGGCCGAGAGGAGCACGTGGTCGGTGTCGGAGCCCAGGAGAGAGCGGATCGACCGGGTCTCGGTGAGGTCGCCCACCTTGGTCGAGGTCGCGTGCGCGTTGACGTGCACGACGTCGCGGCCCGTCACCCCGGCCTCCTCGATCGCCCGGCGCATCGCGGCGACCTGCCCGCGGCCGTCCGGGTCCGGGGACGTGATGTGGTACGCGTCCGCGGACAGGCCGACGCCGGCTAGCCGCGCGTACACGCGGGCGCCGCGCGCGGCGGCGTGCTCGGCGCTCTCCAGGACGACGACGCCCGAGCCCTCGCCGATGACGAAGCCGTCGCGGTCGACGTCGTAGGGGCGTGAGGCGCCCTGCGGGTCGTCGTTGCGCAGCGAGAGCGTGCGCGACGCGGCGAAGGCCGCGATCGGCATGGGGTGGATCGTCGCCTCGGTCCCGCCCGCGACGACGATGTCCGCGCGGCCCGCGCGGATCATGTCGACGCCGTAGCCGATCGCCTCGGCGCCGGACGCGCAGGCCGAGACGAGCGCGTGGGCTCCGGCGCGGGCGCCGAGCTCGAGCGACACGTACGCGGTGGGGGAGTTGGGCATGAGCATGGGCACGGTCATCGGCAGCATGCGGCGCGCGCCGCGCTCGCGCAGCGTGTCCCAGCCGTCGAGCGTGGTCCAGATACCGCCGATCCCGGACGACACGACGGTGCCGAGCCGGTCGCCGTCGACCTCGGGGCTGCCCGCGTCGGCCCACGCCTCGCGCGCCGCGATGATGGCGTACTGCGTCGAGGGGTCCATGCGCTTGATCTCGGGTCGCGCCAGGACCTCGGCGGGGTCCACCTTGAGGGTCGCGGCGAACGTCACCGGGATCTCGTAGCGCTCCGCCCAGTCGTTCTCGAGGGTGCGTGCGCCGGACTCGCCGGCGAGCGCCGCGGCCCAGGTCGAGGGCACGTCGCCGCCGAGCGGCGTGGTGGCGCCGAGGCCGGTGACGACGACTTCAGTAGCGGCGGACATGGTGCTCCTCGGGTGGGGTTCTGGGGCGGGAGGACGGGCGGGCCGGCGCGGGTGACGCCGACCCGCCCGCAGGCCTGCGAGGCAGGCGGGGCGTGCTCAGGCCTGGGCGCCCGTGATGAAGGACACGGCGTCGCCGACCGTCGCGAGGTTCTTGACCTCGTCGTCCGGGATGCGGACCCCGAACTTGTCCTCGGCGTGCGTGACGATCGTCATCATCGACAGCGAGTCGATGTCGAGGTCGTCGGTGAAGGACTTCTCGAGCGCGACGGCGTCGGTCGGCAGACCCGTCTCCTCGGCGACGATCTCCGCGAGGCCGGCGAGGACTTCCTGCTCGGTGTAAGCCATGGTTTCTCCTTGTCGTGGGGCCGGCGGCGACCGGTCCCGGTGGCGGTTGCCCGGTGGGTGTCCCGGGCGGTACAGCGATAGACGGTACGTGCGACGGACGGGTCCGCCGACGGCGTGGGGCCTCCCGCAGGGGGAGGGCGGCCGTCCGTCCAGGGTGATTCTCCCCTACGGCAGGACGACCACCTGCGCCGCGTAGACGAGCCCGGCGCCGAAGCCGATCTGGAGCGCGAGGTCGCCGGAGCGGACCTGGCCCTCGTCGAGCAGGCGGCGGGTCGCGAGCGGGATCGAGGCGGCCGACGTGTTGCCGGTCTCCGCGATGTCGCGGGCGACCGCGACCGTGTCGGGGAGCTGGAGCTGCTTGATCATCTGGTCGATGATGCGCATGTTCGCCTGGTGCGGCACGAACGCGCCGATGTCGCCGGGGGCGACCCCGGCCTCGGCCATGGCCTTGGCCGCGACGGGCGCCATCTGGAACGCCGCCCACTTGAACACGCTCTGCCCGTCCTGGCGCAGCGTCGGCCAGCCGAGCGACGGGTCCTCGCGCAGGTCCGACCAGGCGTGCGTCTGGCGGATCGCCTGGGCCTTGCCGCCGTCGGAGCCCCACACCGTGGGGCCGATGCCCGGGGTGTCGGACGGCCCGACGATCGCCGCGCCAGCGCCGTCGCCGAGGAGGAACGAGATCGACCGGTCCGTCGGGTCGATGAAGTCGCTCATCTTCTCGGCGCCGACGACGAGCACGTGCGTCGCGATCCCCGCGCGCACCAGCGCGTCGGCCTGCGCGATCGCGTACGCGTACCCGGCGCACGCGGCGGAGACGTCGAACGCGGCGGCGGGCGTGGCGCCGATGCGCTCGGCGAGCACCGCGGCGGCCGCGGGCGTCTGGTGGAAGTACGTGACGGTGGAGACGATGACGGCGTCGATGTCCGCGCCCTGCAGCCCCGCGCGGTCGAGCGCGTCGCGCGCCGCCGCCTCCGAAAGGTCGAGCACGTCGACGTCCGCCCCGGCGCGGCGGCGGGTCACGATCCCGGTGCGCTGACGGATCCACTCGTCCGACGAGTCGATCGGACCGGCGATGTCGTCGTTCGTGACGACGTTCTCGCCTCGCACACCACCGATCGCGAGGATCCGCGAGTGCGCCGGGCCGGTGGCCTGGCGCAGCGTCGCGCCGCTCACGCGTCGTCCCCGTCCGTACCGGTGGACGCGCCCCCGGCGACGGAGTGGCGGGCGATGAGGTCGCGGGCCGCCTCGACGTCGTCGGGCGACTTCACGGCCACCGACTCCACGCCCTTGAGCGTGCGCCGCGCGAGCCCCGTGAGGACGCCGCCGGGGGCGAGCTCGAGGATCGCGGTGACACCGAGCTCGGCGAGCGTCTCCTGGCACAGGTCCCAGCGCACGGGCGCGGCGATCTGCGCGGTGAGGCGGCGCACGACGTCGCGCGCCTTGCCGAACTCGCTGCCCTCGATGTCGATCGTCGCGTACGGCTCGCCGTCGGCGTTCGAGAGGAACGGCAGGCGCGGGTCGGTGACGTCCCACGACGCGGCCACGGGCTCGAACGCCTCGAGCGCGGGCTGCATGAACGGCGTGTGGAACGCGCCGGCGACCTGGAGCGGGATGACGCGCGCCTTGGCGGGCGGGTTCTCGGCGAGGGCCGCGAGGTGGTCGAGCGCCCCCGCGGCGACGACCTGTCCGCCGCCGTTGACGTTGGCGGGCCACAGGTGCGCGGCCTCGATCGCCGCGAGCACCTCCTCCGGGTCGCCCCCGACGACCGCGCTCATGCCCGTGGGCGTCGCGGCGGCGGCCGCGGCCATGGCGCGCGCCCGGTGCGCGACGAGCCCCACGGCGCCGACGTCGGTCAGGGCACCCGCGACCGCGGCGGCGGCGAGCTCGCCGACCGAGTGGCCCGCGGTCACGTCGACGACGTCCGCGGTGCTGCGACCGTCGAGGATGGCCCGCAGGGCGACCAGAGACGACGCGACGATGAGCGGCTGGGCGACCGCGGTGTCTCGGATCGTGTCGGCGTCGGACTCCGTCCCGTGCGACCGCAGGTCGAGGCTCGCGGCCTCGCCGAACGCGGCGACCTGGTCGGCGACGCCGGGCAGGTCGAGCCAGGGGGCGAGCATTCCGGGGGACTGGGAGCCCTGTCCAGGGCACAAGACGGCGAGCACCCGTCAACTGTGCCAACCGAGGGCTCGCGCGCCACGTCACGACCCGCACCAACCTTGCCGAGGGTGGTTGTGCCGAACCTACAAGCGGGAGGTGTCGCGCGCGGTACCGGCACCGTCCCGTGACCCGGCCGCCCGCGACGGGTCAGCGTGCGGTCGAGAGCTGCCCGAGCGCGAGCGCGACCTGCAGGACGAAGGACTCGCGCGCGTCGAGCGGGTCCCAGCCGGTGATCTCGGAGACCTTGCGCAGGCGGTAGCGCACGGTGTTCGGGTGCACGTAGAGCGACCGGGCGGCCGCCTCGAGCGACCGCCCCGTGCCGAGGTACGCCGACAGCGTCTCGAGCACCGACCCCGTCGCCTCGGCGAGCGGGCGGTACGCCTGCGCGACGAGCGTGCGTCGCGCCGTCGTGTCTCCCGTGAGCACGCGCTCGGGCAGCAGGTCGTCGGCGAGGACCGGGCGCGGGGCCTGCGGCCAGGCCGGGGCGGCCCGCAGGCCCGCGAGCGCCGCCTGCGCCGAGCGCGCCGCCTCCTCCAGGCCCGGGACGGTCGGCCCGATGACGACCGGGCCGGGCCCGAACCGGGGAAGCAGCGAAGCAGCCGCGGCCTGCAGGTCCCCTTCGCCGCCGAGCACGAGCACGAGGCGGTCGCCGTGGATGCCCACGAGCGCGTCACCCGCCGCGCGCCGCGTCGCGCGCCGCAGCTCGGCCGTGCGCACCTCGTCCAGCGTCGACGCGATGGTCCCCGCCATGACCAGGGTCGGGCCGTGGCCGCCCCAGCCGAGCGCCGAGACGCGCGAGCGCAGCGAGTCGTCGCCGTCGCCGCGGATCAACGCGTCCACGACGAGCGCCTCGAGGCGCGCGTCCCACGCACCGCGCACCTCCGCGGCGCGCGCGTAGACCTCCGCCGCGGAGAAGGCGACCTCGCGCGAGTAGCGCAGGACGGCCTCGCGCAGGTCCCGCTCGCCCCCGGGGGCGGCGAGCTGGTCGGAGTACGCCTCGACGACCTCGACGACGATGCGGACGAGCTGGAGCGTGTTCTGCAGCGAGATCGAGCGTGTCAGCTCGGGCGGCGCGGCAGCGAAGATGTCGCTCACGCCGTGCGGCGGGGCCGCCGGGTCCGCGTACCAGGTGACGAACGCGGTGATGCCGGACTGTGCGACGAGACCGACGTACGAGCGGTCCTCGGCCGGCAGCTCGCGGTACCACCGGATCTCGTCGTCGAGCCGGCGCAGCGCGGCCGACATCAGGAGGCCGCTGCCGTCCCGCAGACGCTGGAGGTTGTCGGCGTTGCCCGCCGGGCCGCTCGGGGCGGGCGTGCTCGCCGGGGTCCTGGGGGTCGCCGTCACGCGCCGAGCATACGGGCCGCGCTTGTGGACAGTCCACAAACGGTGTCGGGGCGCGGACCGTCGAGGCCGGTGACGTCCGGCTGCTGGGTGAGCGTCCGGGCGACCCGCTAGGGTCGAGACATGGCCCTCATGCCCCGACTCCGACAGCTCATGCGTCGGCCGACGTCCGCGTCGACCGTCGGCACGCGCCGCCCGCGGTCCGGGGAGAAGCGCGGGGACACCGTGCACGAGGACGCCCTGCGGGCGATGCTCGTGGACGACCCCAACGACGAGCGGGCGTTCGGTGCGCTCGCCGAGCTGGTCCGCCGCCGCGCCGCCGAGGGCCCCGCCACGGACGACCCGCTCGCCGCGCCCGTCGACGAGACCGAGAAGCAGCGGGCCGCCGACCTGGCGGTCTGGGCGCTCGCGGAGGAGCTCGCCGGGCACCCCCGCGGCTGGTACCCCCTCGTCGAGCTCGGGCGCCTGTCCCTCGACGACGACCAGGAGTCCGCGCTGCGCCGGTTCGCGACGGCCGCGGAGCGCGACCCGTCGGGCCGCGCGCTCGCGCAGTCGATGGAGGTGCTGCGCACCGCGGGCCTGCCCGTCGAGGCGCTGGGCCTCGGCGTCGGGCACTGGCGGGCGCGGGAGCACGAGCCCGAGGTCGGGCGCCAGCTGGTGCTCGCGGCGATCGAGGCCGACCGCCCGCTCGAAGCACGGCACCACCTGGAGTCCCTGGTCGAGTACGGCGACCCGGAGGGGGTCGCCTCCCTGCGCGCGGACCTCGAGCGTACGGTCGCGCAGGCCGAGCAGCACCGCGCCGGGACCTGAGGCTCGTCGCCCGCCGGAGGGCGCGCCACGTGGACGGACGACGGCCGGTCACCCCACGGGGGTGACCGGCCGTCGTCGTGCTACCGGGCGGGGACCGTCAGGACTCGCCGCCGGCGTTGCCGGACGTGCCGGCGGTGACGTCCATGAGGCGGTACTTCTCGATCGCCTGGGCGGACGCGTCCGCGGGGACCTTGCCCTGCTTCGCGAGCGCCTGCAGCGTGCGCACGACGACGGACGGGCCGTCGATCTTGAAGTGCCGGCGGGCCGCCGCGCGCGTGTCCGAGAACCCGAACCCGTCGGCCCCGAGCACCTCGTAGTCGCCCGGGACCCACTTGCGGATCTGGTCGGGCACGAGGTGGTCGTAGTCGCTCGTCGCGACGAACGGGCCCTCGGCGCCGGACAGCTTCGCCGTGACGTACGCGGTCCGCGGCTCGGCGGCCGGGTCGAGGAACGCGGCCTGGTCGGCGGCGAGTCCGTCGCGGCGCAGCTCGTTCCAGCTCGTCACGCTCCACACGTCGGCCGCCACGCCCCAGTCGTCGTGGAGGAGCTGCTGCGCCTCCAGCGCCCACGGCACGCCCACGCCCGAGGCGAGGATCTGGGCGCGCGGGCCGTCGCCCTCGCCGACGGAGAGGCGGTGGATGCCCTTGAGGATGCCCTCGACGTCGACGTCCTCCGGCTCGGCCGGCTGGACCATCGGCTCGTTGTACACCGTGAGGTAGTACATGACGTTCTGGTCGCGGCCGTCCGCGCCGACCCCGTGCTCGCCGGGGCCGAACATGCGCTCGATACCGTCGCGCACGATGTGGCGGATCTCGTACCCGTACGCCGGGTCGTACTGGACCATCGCCGTGTTCGTGCCCGCGATGAGCGGCGAGTGGCCGTCGGCGTGCTGGAGGCCCTCGCCGGTCAGGGTCGTGCGGCCCGCGGTCGCGCCGATGATGAACCCGCGCGTGAGCTGGTCGCCCGCCGCCCAGAACTGGTCACCGGTGCGCTGGAAGCCGAACATCGAGTAGAAGATGTAGAACGGCACCATGATCTCGCCCTGTGTGGCGTAGGACGTGCCGACCGACTGGAACGCGGCCGCGGAACCGGCCTCGTTGATGCCGGTGTGCATGATCTGGCCGGCCTCGGACTCCTTGTAGCTCAGCATGAGCTCGCGGTCCACGGCGAGGTAGTGCTGGCCCTGGGTGTTGAAGATCTTCGCCGACGGGAAGATCGAGTCCAGGCCGAACGTGCGCGCCTCGTCCGGGATGATCGGCACGATGCGCTTGCCGAACTCCTTGTCCTTGATGAGGTCCTTGAGGAGCCGGACGAAGGCCATCGTTGTGGCGATCTCCTGCTGGCCCGAGCCCTTCTTGAGGATCTCGTAGGACTTGTCGCCCGGCAGCGTGATCGGCTTGGGCGACGAGCGCCGCTCGGGGACGAACCCGCCGAGCTGCTGACGACGGCCCAGGAGGTACTGGATCTCCGGCGCGTCGGGACCCGGGTGGTAGTACGGGGGCTCGTACGGGTTGGCGTCGAGCTCCTCGTCCGTGATCGGGATGCGCAGCGAGTCGCGCAGCGTCTTGAGGTCGGCGAGGCCGACCTTCTTCATCTGGTGCGTCGCGTTGCGCCCGGCGAACGTCGAGCCGAGGCCGTAGCCCTTGACCGTGTGGGCGAGGATGACCGTCGGCTGGCCCGTGTGGGCGCGCGCCGCCGCGTAGGCCGCGTAGATCTTGCGGTAGTCGTGGCCGCCGCGCTTGAGGTTCCAGATGTCGTCGTCGGTCATGTTCTCGACGAGCTGCTTGGTCCGCGGGTCGCGGCCGAAGAAGTGCTCGCGGATGAACGCGCCGGACTCCGCACGGTACGTCTGGTAGTCGCCGTCGGGCGTGACGTTCATGAGGTTGACCAGGGCGCGGTCCTTGTCCGCGTTGAGCAGGACGTCCCACTCGCGGCCCCAGATGACCTTGATGACGTTCCAGCCCGCGCCGCGGAACTGCGCCTCGAGCTCCTGGATGATCTTGCCGTTGCCGCGCACCGGGCCGTCGAGGCGCTGCAGGTTGCAGTTGACGACGAACGTCAGGTTGTCGAGCTGCTGCTGCGCCGCGAGCTGGAGCATGCCGCGCGACTCCGGCTCGTCCATCTCGCCGTCGCCGAGGAACGCCCACACGTCCTGCTGCTCCGTGTCGCGGATGCCACGGTTGTGCAGGTACTTGTCCGTCCACGCCTGGTAGATCGCGCTGGCCGGGCCGAGGCCCATGGAGACCGTGGGGTACTCCCAGAAGTCGGGCATGAGGCGCGGGTGCGGGTACGACGGCAGGCCGCCGCCCGGGTGCGACTTCTCCTGGCGGAACCCGTCGAGCTGGTCCGCCGAGAGGCGGCCCTCGAGGAACGCGCGCGCGTACACGCCGGGGGAGGCGTGGCCCTGGAAGTAGACCTGGTCGCCGCCGCCGGGGTGGTCCTTGCCGCGGAAGAAGTGGTTGAGGCCCACCTCGTACAGCGTCGCCACCGACGCGTAGGAGGAGATGTGGCCGCCGACGCCGATGCCGGGCCGCTGCGCGCGCGTCACCATGACGGCCGCGTTCCAGCGGATCCACGAGCGGTAGCGGCGCTCGAGCGCCTCGTCGCCGGGGAAGTAGGGCTCCTCGTGCACACCGATCGTGTTCACGTACGGAGTGGTGAAGGAGGTCGGGACGGCGACGTTGCGCTCCCGGGCCCTCTTGAGCAGGTTCAGCAGGACGTAGCGGGCGCGCGGGCCCCCGCGGTCGTCGATCAGGCCGTCGAGGGCCTCGACCCACTCGCCGGTCTCGGCGGGGTCGAAGTCCGGAACCTGGCTGAGCAGACCGTTGATCAGCGGTCCGGTCTCGTCGTACGAAGCCACCAGCAACCTCATATCTCGTCGGATGCCGGGCGCACGGCCGCGCGGTACACGGCCGACTCCCGTCTTGGGGCCACTCCGGGCACGCGGCCGCGGCCGCTGGTGGCGACCGCGCCTCTTCACGAGACCAGGGTGGTCTACCCATTGTGTTCACAACGCGCGCGTAAGTCACACCATCGAGTGGTCAAGAGGGCGTGATTTCCACGACACGGCGGTGCGGACGCCCGTCCCGGCGGCGTGCGGGCGCGCGTCGGACGGCGACCTGGGCGCCTGGGCGCGGACTCGCCGTCCGTGGTGGGCACCTTGCCAAGCAACGGATCCTCCGGTGGGCTACCTTTGCCAGACACGGCAGGTCGTCGTGCGCGCGGGCGCCCGCCCGGGCGCACGCGACGACCGGCCGCACGCACAGGACGAGGAAAGGAACGACACGACAGTGACCGACAGCGCAGGGCCCAGCGGGGCGGACCGTCTCGGGTTCGCAGCCGGCAACGTGGTCCAGGAGTTCGGCTGGTCGGAGGACGTCGACGACGACCTGCGCGGTGAGCTCGAGCAGCTCGTCGGCGGCGAGCTCGTCGACGAGGACTACGACGACGTCACCGACGGCGTGATCGTGTGGTACCGCGAGGACGACGGCGACCTCACGGACCTGCTCGTGGACGTCCAGACGGTGCTCGACGACGGCGGGCTCATCTGGGTGCTCACGCCCAAGCCGGGACGCTCCGGGCACGTGGGCCACAACGACATCCAGGAGGCCGCGACCACGGCCGGGCTGCACGCGACGAGCACGTTCGCGATCGCGCCCGACTGGTCCGCGACGAAGCTCGGGACCCGTGGCCGCGGTCGCTGACGAGGGAATCGCCGCCGTCCGGGCCACGCCGCCCGGGCCGGGCGACCCCGCACCCGACTTCACGCTGCCCGACACGCACGGCACGCCCGTCCACCTCGCCGACCTGCGCGGCGGGCCGGTGCTCCTCGTGTTCTACCCGTTCGCGTTCTCCGGCATCTGCACCGGCGAGCTCTGCGAGCTGCGGGACAACCTCGAGGACTTCGAGGCGGCCGGCGTGACCCTGCTGGGAGTCTCGTGCGACTCGGTGTTCACGCAGAAGGCATGGGCGGCCCAGGAGGGCTTCGAGTTCGACCTCCTCTCCGACTTCTGGCCCCACGGCGACGTCGCCCGGGCCTACGGCGTGCTGGACGAGGAGAACGGCCTCGCCCTGCGCGGCTCGTTCCTGCTCGACGCCGACGGGATCGTGCGCTGGTCCGTCGTCAACCCGCGCGGGCAGCGCCGCGACCTCGACGGGTACCGGCGGGCGCTCGAACAGCTCTGACGCGGCGTGCCCCGCTCGATGAGCAAGGCGGAGCGGCCGACGGCGGTCCTCGCGTCGGCCGTCACGACCGGCGTGGCCGGTGGTGGGGTACACACCCGGTAGGCTGTGCTCCGCTGTTCCGGGGCCTGTAGCTCAGTTGGTTAGAGCGCCACGCTTACACCGTGGATGTCGGGGGTTCGAGTCCCTCCGGGCCCACCATCCAGCGTTTCGCGTTCTGACCTGCCCCGTAGAGGCGGTACGGGAAGATTCGGTCGTGGCCGGCGACAGAAGTTCACCATAGGAACCCATCACGACCGGCTCGAGCGGCGATAGCCTCGGTCGACATGGAGATCGTTGTCGGACTCATCATCGTCGCGATCGTTCTGTTCTGGCTTGCCAGTAGGTCGTCACACCGCCGCAAGCAGGAGCCGAGCATGCCCTCGACACCTACGCCTGTGGCTTCCGACATCTCGGAGTCGGTGCCGACGCCCGTAGACGCACACGGGACCGTCGCGCTCCGGACATTCGAGCTGTGGGGTTCTCACCGTCCCGACTTTGAGGTGGTCGGAGAGGCCTACCGCCGCGACGCGTTCCGGAAGATCTACAAGAAGTGGTCGCTCGCTCCAGGCCAAGAGTTCTACGGCGAGGCGGTGTTGATACCGGAGCGGGGCAACGTGCATGACGCTAGCGCCGTGCGTGTCGACGTTGATGACATTGCGGTTGGTTACCTGCCTCGGGAGGACGCCTCGCGATATCGGCCGACCCTCGACAATCTGTTCGAGAGAGGGCGTGTCGCGGTCACCCGCGTCCGCGTGTGGGCGACCAACGCAGACGGGACCTGGCGCGCAAGGGTGACCATCGCACTAGGGGATCCGAGCGAGATCGTCCCGGCTAACGAGCCGCCCGGAGGGGATATCGTCGAGATTCCGCCTAGCTCCCGCACAGTGCAGGTCACGGGGGAGGAGCACCACACGGACGTGCTCGCCCCGTACGCGCGGGGCGCGCGTACGAGTGTGTGGGTGTCGCTGCACGGTATCGAGAAGCCGGGATCGAGGAATGGCCAGCGAGTCGTCGAGGTCCGGATCGATGGCCAACGCTGCGGCGCTCTGTCACCTGTCACGTCTACCGACCTCCTGCCCGTGATCGACAGGATCGAGGCATCGGGGAAACTCGCGGTCGCACGTGCCTCGGTGAGGGGAAATTCCCTTAAGGCCGACGTCTGCCTCGACGTGATGAAGGCCGGAGACCTCAACGAGGAATGGATCGCAGATAACCTGAACTGAGGCGCTGTACTTCAAAGTGCGGCAGCCAGTTGATATCGCTGCGTACCGCGTTTCCCTCCCCATGGCGTGGCACGGTAGATGGATGCAGGGTTGCTCACCGTCGCGCCCCCGCTCGGGGCCCCGCCGACCGCGAATACGGAGGGCACGATGCGGTTTCGTTCGAGGTGATCGGGCGGTCGGGCCGGATAGTCTCTCGGCGTGACGAACGCCAACGTCGGACTGCCAGGTACGTATCGGACCTCGGACGGTTCGCCGGTGCCGTTCTCTGACGCGCTTCGCATCTGGGTTCCTCTTGCGCACGCCGAGCTCGTCTCGACGGCTCACCGGTACCACGCCGTCACGACCTACAAGGCGTTGAGCGAGCACGTGCAGGAGCGCTCCGGGATCCGCACGCGCCAGCTCCTGACCAACTGGATCGGCAAGCTGCTCGAGCAGGTGGCGGTCGTGGCCAAGGACAACATGGAGCCCCCGCTGACCGCGCTGTGCGTCCGTCAGGACGGCACCATCGGTGAGGGGTACGCCAAGGCGCCCAAGTTTGTGGACGACACTCCCGGGGACGACATCGAGCAGTACGCGGCCGCGCACCGGCTGCTCTGCTACCGGACGTTTGCCGAGGACCTTCCTGCTGACGGGGGGACGCCTGCGCTCACACAGGCTGTGGCCGACCGGCGGGCGCGAGCAGCAGGACAGGAGCCCAAGAGCCGGCCGACGTGCCCGCAGTGCTTCATGGTCCTGCCGTTCACGGGCATCTGCGACGACTGCGGTTGATCCGGGGTTGGCTGCCCTCGACGTGCCGACGGCAGGAGGCCGCGGTCGTGTCGGCGCCGCCCCCTAGCATCGGCCCCACCAGCAGCGACGACGTGACGGTGAGGTAGAGGGTGCTCGAGAAGGTCAAGGGTCTGTTCCGACGCGACGAGGAGCAGGCGGGAGGTGGCCGCCCGAGCGCTCGGCTCGTCGACGCGCTGAAGGTGCTCGCCGTCGAGTCGCCGGGGCTCGCGGACCGCGCGGTCGCGTACGTGCACCGGGGCGAGGGGCCGGAGGTCCTGCTGGAGCTCGAGTCACTGCGCGGCGGTGACGTCGAGGCGCTGCTGGGGCGGCCGGGCCAGTCGGGGATCTACTCGTGGACGACGCCGGCGCAGGACGAGCGACTCAAGGCCGCGGTGCCGGGCTGGACGTCCGCGAAGGCCGTCACGTCCCGGTCCAACCTCTACACGCTGAGCGACTCGGTGACGATCCCCGAGCTCGTTCGGCTCGGCCGAGTGCTCAGCGCCGTGTCGTCGGAGGTCGACCGCGAGCGCCCCACCGACCCGCGCTGGCTGACGGTGCTGGTCAACGACATGTCGCGACGCGCGAACGACCGCCGCAAGGGCAAGAACGGGAAGGCGGCGCCCGACCGCTGGACGCCGGACCTGCTGGTGGCGCTCGCGGTCGAGGGCGGCGTGCCGGAGGCCGACGCGACGGCCGTCGTGCTGCGCGAGCTCTTCGAGCGCCCGACGTCGTCGGGCTGGGCCTCGCGGCACCTCGGCCCGGCGCTCCTCGGCGCTCCGGCGCGCGACTTCGTGGTCGCGCACGTCGACGTCGCGACCGAGGCACTGCCGGGCGTGAGCGCCGCGGGGCGGACGGAGCTGGTCGAGCTCGTGGCGTCCGACCCGGCGGCGACGGACGCGCTCGCCCCGCTCCTGGCGCGGCTCGCCGCGGACACGAGCAAGGGCGTGCGCGAGGCGGCGGTGGCCGCCGTCGCGCAGCTCCCGGGCGAGCGTCAGCGCGAGATCCTCACCCCGCTGCTCACCGCCCTCCCGCCGTCCCGGCTCGGGGCGGTCGTCACGCGCCTCGCGCAGGTCGACGGCGGGCTGGTCGACCTCGAGAAGGCCGCCGAGCAGGCTACCGGGGCCCGCGCGACGCTCCTGCACGACACGGTCGAGCGTGCCCGCGTGCTCGACGCGGCGCAGGAGGACGAGCCCGCGATCGAGGTCCCGCCCTTCGAGCCGCTGCCGGAGACGGTACTCGGCGACGACGTCGTGCAGGCCGCGCGCGCCGCGATCGACACCGCGCTCGACCGGGCCCGCGCAGAGCGGGCGGCGCACCCCGGCAAGGGCAAGGGCGACGACGACGGGTGGCCGCGGTGGCGCCGCGAGGCAGTCGAGCAGGACCTCAAGGAGCTGCCCGCCATCACCGACGAGGACGTTCGGGTCTTCGCAGCGTTCCTGTCCGGGACGAGCACCCGCCGCCCCGGCGGCGTCGCGATGCGCCGGCTGTCCGCCCCGGGCGTCTTCTCGCGCCTCCCGGGCATCACGCTCCTGCACCGGCTGCGGCTCCAGGCGAACGAGGCGCGTGGCCACAGCGAGCGGTTCGGCTGGTACCGGCTCAACGAGGGCGACATGCTCGACGTCGACCTGCGCGCCCTCGACGACGCGCTGCGCCGCATCGGCCGCGACGACGCCGAGGCGTTGATCGACGAGCTCTACTTCTCCACGTGGTGGGCGACCGACACGGTGAGGCCCGAGAACGCGTGGCCGTACTACGCGGGGCGGCTCGACCGGCTCGCGGCAGCGCTCGACGACCGCGAGCGCACCTACGGCACGACGAGGCCCGCGCGGGCGCTCGCGGTGCTCGCGCAGCTCCCGCACGTCCCGCGGCGGTTCCTGCCGCGCCTCACCGAGCTCGCCCTGGGCGAGGGCCGCACGTACCGCGCGACGGCGCAGGAGGCGCTGAGCACCCATCCCGGCGTGCGGGGGCTGGCCGAGCAGGGTCTCGGGAACGGTCGGTCCGAGGTGCGCCGCACCGCCGCGGAGTGGCTGGCCCGGCTCGGCGACGCCGCCGCGGTGCCCGCGCTGCGGGCCGCGCTGGCGAAGGAGCGCGCCGAGGTCGTGCGCGCCGCCATCCTCACGTCGCTCGAGGCCCTGGGCGAGGACATCTCCGTCGACCTCGCGCCGCAGGCGCTCCTGGCCGAGGCCACGAAGGGCCTGCGCACCAAGGCGCCGGTGAGCATGGCCTGGTTCGGCCTGGACTCCCTGCCTGCCGTGCGCTGGGCGGCGGACGGTTCGCCCGTCGACCCGTCGATCCTGCGCTGGTGGGTGGTGCTCGCGGTCAAGCTCAAGGACCCGAGCGGCGCCGGGCTGCTCGAGCGGTACCTGTCCCTCCTGCAGGAGACGGACCGTGCGCGGGTCGGGAGCCACGTGCTGAGCGCGTGGGTCGCGCAGGACACCCGCAACCCCTCGCCCGAGGAGAGCAGCGCGCACGCGCAGGGCGGCGCCCAGCGCCGGTACGACATGTACCAGGACTGGGCGAAGCGTTCCCCCCAGTACTACGCGGTCGAAGCCTCCAAGACCGTCGAGGACCACTACCGGGACCTCTACCGCGAGCACCAGGCGACGTACGTCGGCTCCGCCGTGAAGGACAAGGGGATGCTCGCGCTCACGGTCGCGATGCCGGGCGGCGAGCTCGCCGCGACGTTCCAGCGCTACGTGAAGGCCCACATCGGCCGCCGCTCGCAGACCGAGGCGCTCGTCCAGGCGCTCGCGGCGAACGGTCAGCCGGCCGCGATCCAGGAGCTGCTCGCGGTCTCGCGCCGCTTCCGGCAGGCGACCGTCCAGGAGACGGCGCAGCGCCTCGCGGCCGAGCTCGCGGAGCGCCGCGGCTGGACCGCGGACCAGCTGGCGGACCGGACGGTCCAGACCGCGGGCTTCGAGGACGACGGCCTGCTCCACCTCGACCTCGGGTCGCGCGAGTACGTCGGGCGCATCACGCCCGCGTTCACGCTCGAGCTCACGAGCGACGCGGGCAAGGTGGTCAAGGCGCTCCCGGCCGCGCGGGCGCAGGACGACCCGGAGCTCGTCTCGGCCGCGAAGAAGCAGCTCGCGGCGAGCCGCAAGGAGCTCAAGGCGGTCGTCGCGCTCCAGACGCAGCGGCTCTACGAGGCGATGTGCGTGGGCCGCACGTGGACGGCGCAGGAGTGGCAGGAGTACCTGCACGGCCACCCGGTGATGTCGCGGCTCGTCGAGCGGCTCGTGTGGGTCGAGAACCCCGGCACGGAAGGCGCCCGCCCGTTCCGTCCCGACGGCGGCGCGCTCCTCGACGCCGACGACGAGGACGTGGAGCTCGGAGAGGGATCGACGGTCGGGCTCGCGCACGCGGTCCTGCTCGGCCCGGACGCGACGACCGCGTGGTCGGCGCACCTCGCGGACTACGAGGTCGCCCCGCTCTTCGCGCAGCTCGACGTCGCGACGCCCGACGTGGCCGCCGGCGCGACGGCGATCGAGGACCACAAGGGCTGGTTCTCCGACAGCTTCTCCATCCGCGGGCGCGCCACCAAGCGCGGCTACACGCGGTCGCAGGCCGAGGACGCCGGGTGGTTCAGCGCGTACACGAAGCCGTTCGCGAGCGCGGGGATCGTCGTCCGGATCGAGTTCACGGGCTCCTTCGTCCCGGAGGAGAACATCCCGGCGGCGGTCACCGCGCTGACGTTCGAGCACACCGGACGTCGGCCGGGCCGTGGCACGACACGGATCGTCGACCTCCCCCCGGTGCTCGTCGCGGAGGCGTACCGCGACTACGTCGCCGTCGCAGAGGCCGGTGCGTTCGACGCGGACTGGGAGAAGAAGAGCCAGTGGTGAGACCGTAGGGCCCGTGCTCGCCCTCGCGACCCTCGTGTGGCTGGCCGTCGCCCTTCTCGCGCGCCGCGCGCCGCGTGTCCGGTCGACGGTCAGCACCGCGACGTCGACGCTGCTCGCGCTGGTCGCCGTCGGGGGCGTGACCGCCGTCGTCGCGGCGGTCGTGGGCGACCGCGGTCTCGCCGGTCTCCTCGTGGTGGTCGTGGGTGCCCCGGTCGCCGCGGGCGCGATCGCGGCAGGGGTCTGGTGCGCTCGGTCGGTGGTCGTCCCGTGGCAGGCGTGGCGACGCGAGCGGGCCGCGGGTCACCCGTCGTGGCAGGAGCGCGTGCTCGAGCGGGCTGCCAGGACCGGTCCCCGTGTGCACGGGGTGCGGGTGGTCGACGTCGTGGCGCGCTCCGCGTTCCGCGTCGCCGGGGTGCGGGTCACCGGGCTCGCCGCCGAGATGTCGTACTACGGGCTCATCTCGCTCGTCCCGCTCACGACCGCGGTCGGGGCGAGCCTGGGCTTCCTGCGTCCGCTGCTCGGCGACGACGCGGTCGACTCGATCCGGGCGTCCATCGTCGACGCCCTCACGACGGTGTTCGCCGAGCACGTGTCGGTCTCCGTCGTGGCCCCGCTCGTCGACGGGCTCCTCGACGAGCAGCGCACCGGGTTCGCGATCGGGTCCTTCCTCGTCGCCCTGTGGCTCGCGAGCCGCGTCTTCCGCGCCGCGGTGCGTGCGCTCGACGACGCGTACGGGGTGGACCGGCGGCGCGGCGTGGTGGCGCAGTACGTCCTCGGGATCGCGCTGGCGCTCGGCGCCATCGTCACCGCGGTGTCCGTCGTCGCGCTGGTCGTCGTGGGGCCGTTGCTCGGCGACGGCCAGGAGCTCACCGAGCGCCTGGGGCTCGACGCGGCGTTCCGGCAGACGTGGGACGTGCTGCGCTGGCCGACGGTCGTGCTCGTCTGCGGGGCCTACCTGACGCTGCTCTACCGCTATGCGCCGAACGTCGACGTGACCTGGACGCGGTGCCTGCCGGGTGCCGCGGTCGGGACCTCCGGCGTCCTCCTGGTGTCGTGGGGGTTCAGCCTCTACCTGCGTGTCGTCGTGCCGACGGCGCCGGGGACGGAGCCGGGGAGCGCGGCCGTCGTCCAGGCTGCCGGGCAGATGCTCGGCCTGGTCCTCGTCGGGGTCCTGTGGGGATGGCTCACGAGCATCGTCGTCCTCGTCGGCGGGGTCGTGAACGCGGAGGCGGACCCGGCCCGGGACGTGCCCGCGGGGCGTGCGACCGGGTGGCCGGCGAGCGCCGTCGTGCCCGAGCGTGGCGAGGAGAGGGCGGCCGCCGGGCGTGTGGGTCCCCCCGCCTAGGCTGACCAGCGAGGACGGGCGGCGTGCGCCCGTGACCGGACGAAGGAGGACGCGCGTGACGAGCCTGACCACGGGGGCGGCGGGCTCGCCCGACGCCACGACCGAGCTCCGGCCCCCGGCCGAGTTGCGCTTCGCGGACGAGCTCGCGGTGCTGGCCGAGGCGGACGCGCGACGCGGGGCCGACGTCCCGCCGGGATGGCGGCTGAGCCCCCGCGCGGTGCGCGCGTTCGTCGTGGGCGACGCCGAGCTCGGCGTGAGCCGCAAGTTCTTCGGTGACGACCCGCTCGTCGACCGCGCGGTCGTGTCGTTGTTGGGCCGGCAGGGGCTCATGCTCGTCGGCGAGCCGGGCACGGCGAAGTCGCTCCTGTCCGAGCTGCTGACCGCGGCGGCGAGCGGCACGTCGACGCTCACGGTCCAGGGCACCGCGGGCACGAGCGAGGACCACGTGCGCTACTCGTGGAACTACGCGCTGCTCATCGCCGAGGGGCCGAGCGAGCGCTCGCTCGTCCCCTCGCCGGTCTTCCGGGCGATGGAGAGCGGTCGCGTCGCGCGCTTCGAGGAGATCACGCGCTGCGCCCCGGAGATCCAGGACACCCTCGTGTCCGTGCTCTCGGAGAAGCAGCTCATGGTCCCTGAGCTCGGCGCCGACGCGCGCGTCGCGGCACGACCCGGCTTCAACGTCCTCGCGACGGCGAACCTGCGCGACCGCGGCGTCCACGAGATGTCGGCGGCGCTCAAGCGACGCTTCAACTTCGAGACCGTCGCGCCCATCCGCGACCGCGCGTTCGAGATGGAGCTCGTCGAGAGCCGGCTCACCGCGGAGCTCGGCCCGGCCACGGAGCGCCCGCGGCTCGACCGCGACGTCCTCGAGGTGCTCGTCACCGTCTTCCAGGACCTGCGCACGGGCACGACGGCGAGCGGCGCCCCGGTCAAGAGACCCGAGACGGTGATGTCGACGGCCGAGGCCGTGAACGTGGCGATCGCCGCGTCGCTCGAGGCGCGGTACCTGGGCGACGGCACGGTCACCGCCGGCCAGGTCGCGCGGCAGGTGGGCGGGGTCGCGCTCAAGGGCGACGAGGAGGACGCGCGGCGCCTGCGGCACTACGTCGACAACGTGGTGCGCGAGCGCGCGCGCTCGGACGCGCGGTGGAAGGACTTCCTCACCGCGGCGGGCGACCTGTGGCGGTAGGCCTGCGCGCGGCGTGGGACGCCGCGCCGCCCCGGCTGCGGCAGGCGGCGCAGGACCTGGCGGCCCTGCGCGAGCGCGACGGCGTGCACCTGTTCGGCGTGCGCCACCACAGCCCCGCGTGCGCGGTCGCCGTGGCCGCCCTGATCGAGGAGGTCCGGCCCGCGGTCGTGCTCGTCGAGGGGCCGGAGGAGTACACGCGGCTCCTGCCCGCGCTGCTCGACGAGCGGACGGTCCCGCCGGTCGCGGTGCTCAGCCTCGCCGGCGACCCTGCGGACACGGCCGGAGGAGGCGCGCGCGGCGCGGGGTTCTACCCGCTCGCCCGCTACTCGCCCGAGTGGGTCGCGCTCCGGGCGGGGCACGCCCTCGACGCCGAGCTCGCGTTCGTCGACTCCCCGTGGGCGGCCCGGGGGCCGGGGGAGGACGACGCGGCCGAGCACCCGACGGCGCGCACGGTCCTCGCGGAGCGGCACCTCGCGCACTCGCGCACCGTCGCGCGGCTCGCGGAGCGGCTCGGGTGCCGCGACCACGACGAGCTGTGGGACCACCTGTTCGAGGCGCGCGAGACGGCGCGCCTGCGCGACTGGCGCGAGCTCGCCGACGACGTGTTCGCGTGGGCGGCGCTCGCGCGCCTCGACTACGAGGACGAGGTGCTCGTCGCGGACGGGTCGCTCGACCGGGAGGCGCGCATGTCGGCGCGCGTCACCGAGCACGCGGCGCGTGCGGCCGGTCCGGTCGTCGTCGTGACGGGCGCGTTCCACACGCTCGCCCTCGTCGAGGCGCTGACGGGGAGCGAGCACGGCGAGGCGGTCGTCGCGCGCCGCCCGGCGGGTGGGTATGGCGACCTCGCCGACGCCCCCGCCTGGCTCGTGCGGTACGACGACGAGCGGCTGGACGCGCTGCGCGGGTACGGCGCCGGGATGCCGACGCCCGGGTACTACGACCGGCTGTGGGCCGCGCACCACGACGCGGGCGGCCCCGCGGGTGCGGCGAACGGCGTCCTGGTGGACGTCGGGCGCGGGGCGAGCACGCGCGGCGCGCTCGTGAGCGTCGCGCAGTCCCAGGCCGCCGTGGAGCACGCGCACCGGCTCGCGGCGCTGCGCGAGCGGCCGTGGCCGTGCCGCACGGACCTGCTCGACGCGATCACGTCCTGCTACGTCAAGGACCCGGACGACCTCGACGCGGCGGGCGACCGACCGCTCGGCCTCGCGGTCGCGGAGGTGTTCGCCGGGCGCGCCCTCGGCGACGTGCCGCCCGGCGGCGCGTCGCCACCGCTCGTGGAGGAGGCGCGCTCGCGCGCACGTGCGCTGCGTCTGGACGTGTCCGACGCGGTGCCGCGCACCGTGCGGCTCGACGCACGGCGCCGGGTCGCGCACCGCGACCGGCGCCGGTTCCTCGCGCTGTGCGCGTTCCTCGAGCTGGGGTTCGCGCGCCGCGTCTCGGGTCCGGACCACGTCGCCGGGCGCGGGCTCGGCCTCGTGCTCGAGGAGTGGGAGTACGCGTGGACACCGCTCGTGGAGGCGCGGCTCGTCGAGCTCTCCCACCGCGGTGCGACGCTCGAGGCGGTTGCGGTCGCGCTGCTCGACGACGCGCGGGAGCGGGCGCGCGAGGAGCGGTCGAGCGACGCCGTGGCGCGGCTCGTCGCGCAGTGCGTGGTCGTCGGTGTGCCCGAGCGGCTGCCCCCGCTCGTCGCGCTCGTGCGCACCACGCTCGACGTCGACCCGTCCCTCGCCTCGGTGGTGGCCGGCATGCGGCGCCTCGTCGGGCTCTGGCGTGCCCGCACCGAGCTGGAGCTCGGCGAGCACTCCGAGGCCCTGCTCGACCTCGCGGAGCAGGGCCTCGCCACCGCGGCCTACCTCGTGCCCGACCTCGCGGCCGCCGACGAGGCGACGCAGGACGACGCGCTGGCGAGCCTCGTCGCGCTGCGCTCCCTGGTCCGGGACCTGCGCGACGCGGGTCGCGGCGGTACCGGCTCGGCGGCGGAGTCCGTCGCCCGGGCGCTCGCGCACGTGCGCGAGGAGGACGACGCGTCACCCGCGGTGCGTGGCGCGCTCACGGCGTTCGCGGCCGTCGACGACGAGCTGGACGACGAGCCCAGCGGCGACGGCCTCGTCACGCGCGTCCGGGCGCACCTCGCGCCCGGCGCGGACCCGGTCGCGGCGACGGCCTTCCTCGGCGGCGTGATGCGCGCCGCGCCCGACCTCCTGCTCCACACCCCCGAGATGTTCGAGGCGGTCGACGACGGCCTGCGCGGCCTGGAGGAGGACGCGTTCCGTGCCGTGCTTCCCGACCTGCGCCGGGCGTTCACGTGGCTGCGGCCGACGGAGACGCACCGCCTCGCGGAGCGTGTCGCGGCACGGACCGGGACGAGCGCCGCCGCGCTGGACCGGCACGTGGGCGTCACCGAGGACGACCTGCGCGCGGCGCTGCTCGTCGAGCGCGAGCTCGTCGCGGTCCTGGAGCGCGACGGCCTCGGCGCCTGGGCCTGCGGAGGAGCGTCGTGACGGCGGCGGGCCTCGGCACGGCGGACGTGCCGGACGCGGCGTCGGCCGGGACCACGCGCGGCGGGCTCGGGCCCGGCGCGGGAGGCCGAACCGGGCGCCGCGCGGACGACGAGGAGGCCGCACGCCGGTGGCGGCTCGTGCTCGGCCGGTACGCGGGCGACGCGCTGCCCGTCGCGACGCAGGACCAGGGCCTCGACCGGACGCTCGGGCACCTGTACGACAGGGAGTACACCGCCCGTGGGCACCGGCACGGCGACGGCGACGACTCCCGCACCGGGCGTGGCGGGGGCGGGCGCGGGGGCTCGGTCGTCGCGGGCCTGGACTGGCTCGAGTCGGCGCGGGAGCTGTTCCCGCGCGAGACGTTCGAGCGCATGCAGGTCGAGGCCGTGGGCCGCTACGGGATGACGGAGCTGCTCGCGGACCCGCGCGCCGTCGACGCGGTGGAGCCGAGCACGGAGCTCGCGTCCGCGCTGCTGCGCGCCCGCGGCCGACTCGGCCCGGGCGTGCAGGACGGGCTGAAGCGGCTCGTCGCGCGCGTCGTGGAGGACGTCGTGCGGCGCCTGCGGCCCCGCTTCGAGACCGCGGTGGACGGTCGCCGCGACCGCTCGCGCCGCTCGTTCGTACGGTCGACCCGCACGTTCGACGCGGCCGCGACCGTCCGCGCGAACCTCGGGCGATGGGACCCGGAGCGGCGGCGCCTGCTCGTCACCGACCTCCGGTTCTCGGCGCGGCGCCGGCGCGCGCTGTCGTACGACGTCGTGCTGCTCGTCGACCAGTCCGGCTCCATGGCCTCGTCCGTGCTGTACAGCGCCGTGAGCGCCGGCATCCTCGCGGGGCTGCCCGGCATCACGGTGCGGCTCGTCCTGTTCGACACGTCCGTCGTCGACATGTCGCACCTCGCGCACGACCCCGTGACGGTGCTCCTCACCGCCCAGCTCGGCGGCGGCACGGACATCGCGCGCGCGGTGCGGTACGCGGAGCAGCACGTGCGCGACCCGCGCCGGACCGTCGTGGCGCTCGTCACCGACTTCGAGGAGGGCGGCTCGGTGTCGCAGCTCGTCGCGAGCGTCGGGCGGCTGCACGCGTCCGGCGTGCGGCTGCTCGGCCTGGCGGCGCTCGACGGCCAGGCGAACCCCGCCTACGACCGTGGCGTCGCCCGGCGTCTCGCGGAACAGGGGATGGAGATCGCGGCGCTCACGCCGGAGCGGTTCGCCGAGTGGCTGGGGGAGGTGCTCCCGTGAGCGGCACCACCGGGCTCGGCGCGTGGGCGGCGGTCTACGCCGGGTACGACGACGCCGCGCTCGCCACCCTCGCCAACGCCGGCCTGGTCCGTCGCGCGCGCAAGGACGTCGCCGCGGGCAGGGTCGAGGTGCTCGAGCTGCGCCCGGACGAGGCCGTGCTCTCGGTCGGCGGCGCGTGCGTCGAGCTCGACGCACGCGGTCCCGCGGGTGCGCGGTGCGCGTGCCCGACGCCGGGCGCGTGCCAGCACGTCGTCGCCGCGTGCCTGTGGGCGCGCGACGCAGCCGCGGAGCCGGCGGATGGCACGGCGGCCGAGCCGGCGGATGGCACGGCGGCCGAGCCGGTGGGGCCGGTCGCGGTGGCCCACGACGACGTGGCCATGGTGCAACCCTCGGCCGCCGAGTCCGGTGCCGAACCGGATGCCAACCATGACGCCGATCGGGAAGCCCGTGCTGAGCCTGATGCTGGTCGTGCGGACGCCGCGGGCCGGGCCGGGGCCGGCGCGGTGGGTCCGGCGATGCTCCAGGCCGGGGTGGGCGCGACACCCGAGCCCGACAGGGGCCGTCGCACCGGGTCGGGAGCCGACCCGCTGGCCGAGATCCTCGCGCTCGACCCGCGCGCGGTGCACCGCGCCGCGGGTGCCGCCGTCGTGCGCGTGGTCGCTCGGGACCTGCGGGAGGTGCCGGGCGCGTCGCCGGACGACACGACGGAGATGACGGTCGACGGTCCGCGCGTGGTGGTCTCCTGGCACGGCGCTCCGCGCGTCACGTACGTCGCGGGCGCGGGCTTCGCCGGGATGCTCGTAGAGCGCGAGCGCGCTGGTGGCACGGCCCAGCCCGCTCGTGCGGACGACCGCCGGTGGCGGCTCGAGGCGCTGGCGCGCGTCTGGCGTGCGAGGGACCGCACCTGGCCGTGGCCCGAGGAGCCGGACGTCGCCGCGCCGCGCGCGACCGGGGTGCCCGACGCCAGGACGGTCGCGGACGACGTCGCGCGTGCCGTCGAGCGGGTGCTCGACGTCGGGCTCTCGCACCTCGGCCGCGACGACCTGGAGGAGCTTCGCGGCGCCGGGGTGCTCGCCCGGCTCGGGCGCCGCCCGGTGGTGCAGAGGCTCGTCACGTCCGCGGTCGGGCGGCTCGAGGCGCTCGCGGACCGTCGCGACGCCGTCGACGAGGAGGAGTGCCTCCTCGCCCTGGCCGAGCTCTGGGCGTTCGTGCGGGCCGAGCCCGCCCCGGACACGGTCGCGCCGGACGAGCGCGTGACGGATCGCCCGCGACTCGTCCCGCTGGGGGCCCGCTGGTGGGTCGCGGCGTCGGGCGCGCGGGGTGTGACCGTGCACCTGTGGGACGCCGACGAGGGCCGGACACGGTCGGTCACCACCGGGCGGCCGCCCGGCGCCGACCCGACGTTCCGCCGCTCCTGGGACCTCCCGCTCGTCTGGGGCCGCTCGCTGGAGGCGCTGTGCCGCGGCCCGTTCGCCCTGCGCGGGGCGACCGAGCGGGCGGGGGGGCTGCGCGCGGGCGACGGGCCGGTCGTGGAGGCGCTCGGCGCGCTCACCGCCGACGCGCTGCGCGACGTCGCGGAGCGGACCGCGGCGACCGACGCGCGGGCAGAGGTCGGGTTCGGCCGCAGGCCGACGGTGGTGCGGGTCGTCATGGTCCGCGACGCGGGGCCCGTCGGCGTCGACGAGGTCGCGCAGGAGGTCACGTGGACTCTCGTCGCCGCGGACGGCGCCCCGACCGTCGTTCGCGTCGACGCCGCGGACGAGGCGGCCTGCGACACCCTGCTCGGGGTCGCGGCGGGGAACCGTCGTGTCGTCGCCGTCGCGACCGAGCACGACCTCGAGTCCGACCGGTCCGAGGCCGTCGGTCTGTTCGTCGAGCACCCCGGGGGAGAGCTCCGGCTCGTCGTACCGACGCTCACGCCCGCCTACGACCATCGCACGTGGTCGACCGCGTGGACGCGGCTCCGCGCACGGGTCCGTGCCCTGCGTGGCCGCGCGACGACGCACGCGCGCGAGGTCGTGGTGCCGTCCCCGGTCGAGGACGTGTGCGACACGGTGCTCGACGCCGCCGTCGCGCTCGCGGCGACCGGCCGTCGGCACCTGAGCCCGCACCAGGTGGCCTCGCTCGCCCGTGCGGCGCGGACCGCGGACGACCTCGGTGCCTCGACGCTCGCGGGCGCGGTCGCGCTCGTGGCCCGCGAGCCCGACGCCGCGCGCCTCCTGCGGGCGGCGCTCGTCGCCTCGCGCGGTCGCGCCCTCGCACGCGCCGTGGCGGCGGCTCCCGGCCACCGCCCGATCGACCGGGCGGCGCGCGCATGAGCACCTACGCCGTCCACGTCGGGTCGCCCGAGCAGCGCCGGGTCGAGCACGTCGTCGACGGACTACCGGAGCCGGTCCGCGAGACGTGGGACGACACGAACCGGTGGTACCCACGCCTCCTCGCCGAGGGCCGGCGCGTCGAGCGGTCGCACGACCTGCGCCTGTCCCACGTCCTGCTGCGGCGCTCGCAGCTCGCCGCGGGCTCCGCGCTCGCGCAGCGCGACCCGGGGCCGTGGGACTCGCTCGCCGCGGTCCCCGCGGGGCGCGAGCCGACGACGGCACCTCGGCCCGTGGGCCTGTTCGAGCTCGGGCCGCAGCACGCGCCGCGCGTCGAGCTCGACACGGTGGCCGAGCTGCGCGACCAGCTCGCCGCCGTCGCGGGCGCCGACGGCCCGGACGGTCCAGGGCGGCTGCGCATGCTCCTCGCCGCCGAGTCCGCGGGGGCGCTCGTCGCGGCGGAGATGCACCACGCGGGCGTCCCGTGGCGCGCCGACGTGCACGATCGGATCCTCCGCGACGCGCTCGGCCCGCGGCCGCGCCCCGGCGAGCGCCCGGCGCTCATGGAGGACCTCGTGGCGCGCATCCGGGCGGCCCTCGACGCGCCACCGACCCTCAACCCGGACTCGCACCCGGACCTGCTCAAGGCCCTGCAGTACGCGGGCGTCGGCGTGCGGTCGCTGCGCAAGTGGGAGCTCGAGCGGACGGACCATCCCGTCGTCGAGCCCCTGCTCGAGTACAAGAAGCTCTCGCGGCTCCTCACGGCGAACGGCTGGTCCTGGCTCGACACGTGGGTCCGTGACGGGCGGTTCCGCACCGAGTACGTCGTGGGCGGCGTCGTCACCGGACGGTGGGCGTCGAGCGGCGGCGGGGCGCTGCAGCTCCCCCGGCAGGTGCGCCGCGCGGTGGTCGCCGACCCGGGCTGGAAGCTCGTCGTCGCCGACGCTGCGCAGCTCGAGCCGCGCGTCCTGGCCGGGCTCGCGCACGACGAGCGCATGGCGGCGGCCGGACGCGGGGGCGACATGTACGCGGGCATCGTCGCGTCGGGCGCCGTCGCGACCCGCGACCACGCGAAGGTCGGGATGCTCGGGGCGATGTACGGGGGGACGACGGGCGACAGCGCGCTCGTCCTGCCGCGGCTCGCCAAGGCGTTCCCCGACGCGATCGGCCTCGTGGAGCGCGCCGCGCAGGCCGGGGAGCGCGGCGAGGTGGTCTCCACGCTCCTCGGCCGGAGCTCGCCACGCCCCGGCGAGTCGTGGCAGGCGGCCCAGGAGGGCGCGTACGCGGCCGACGACGGCGGCGGGGCCGACGACGCCGAGGGCGGTCGCTCGGGTCCTGACGCACAGGCGCGCGCCCGGTCGTACACCCGGGCGTGGGGCCGGTTCACGCGGAACTTCGTCGTGCAGGGCACGGCGGCCGAGTGGGCGCTGTGCTGGCTCGCGTCGATCCGGCGCAGGTTGTGGGACCTGCCCGTCGCCGCGGCCCCGGGCGCCGCGCCCGCGCCCTTCGCCGATCGGGCGCACCTCGTGTTCTTCCTCCACGACGAGGTCGTCGTGCACGCGCCGGCCGAGCTTGCCGAGGCGGTCGCCGAGGAGGTCCGCGCGGCCGCGGCCGAGGCAGGGCGGCTGCTCTTCGGGGAGTTCCCGGTCGACTTCCCGCTCACCGTCGCGGTCGTCGACCACTACGCCGAGGCGAAGTGAGGGACGGGCGACGGGCCGCAGCGGACCCGTCGCCCCGTGGTGCCGTCGCCCGGCAGGGTCAGGGCCGCGGCTCGCCGCGGTAGGTGCCGAACGACCACAGGTTGCCCTCGGGGTCCTGGAGCACGAGCTCGCGCGTGCCGTAGTCCGTGTCCCGGAGCGGGACGACGACGCGGCCGCCCTCCTGGGGAGCCCGCTCCCGCAGCCGGGCATCGAGCGCATCGATCTCGTCGTCGGGGACGACGACGTACGTGCCGCAGGTCCCGGGCTCGCGCGACCACTCGCGGTCGGGGGAGTGGCTACCGAGCATGACCCCGCCGCCGTGCGGCCAGTCGAGCTGGGCGTGGGCGACGTCACGGTCCTCGCCGGCCATGACCGTCGTCGCGACGAACCCGACGACGTCGGTGAGGAACGCGACGAGCGCGCGGGCGTCGTGCGCCTGGAGCGTGGGCCACACCAGAGGCTGGGGCCGTGCTCCGTCGGTGGCGATGGTGCCCTCAGCGTGCTGCGCCGTGCTCTCGTGGATGCTCATGCTCGTCCTCCTGCTCGTCTGGGTGCTCGTGCTCCCAGCCTGGGCCGTCGGTGTGGCCGCCGGCTTGGATGTTCCCGAGCTCTTCACGCACCCAGGCGGTCGGGCTCGTGCCGGCGAACCGGCGGAAGTCGCGCACCAGGTGGGAGTGGTCCGCGTACCCGGTCCGCGCGGCGACGTCCGCGAGCGTCCGGGCGCCGTGGCCGAGGGCGAGGCGCTGCACCTGGCGGCGCGCGGCGTCGAAACGCACGAGGCCCCGCGCCGCCCGGGGCGTGACGCCGAGCTCGGCCCGGAACAGCGTCTCGAGCTGCCGCTCGCCGAGGGCGACGTGGCGCGCGACGTCGCGCACGTGCGCCCGTCCTCGGCTGCGGACGAGCAGGCGCCAGGCCGCCGCGACCTCGGCGCGCACCTCGGCCCGGACCGGCGGGGCTCCGGGGCCCCCGGGCGGGCCGTCCCGGCCCGCGAAGGCCGCGAGCACGGCGTCGAACGCGCCGGCCCACGAGCCCGCCTCGGCGGCTCGCTCGCGCAGGCGCGCGGAGGCGGGCCCGAGGACGGCGTCACCGTCCTCGACGAGGCCGAGATCGCCTGCGCGCACGCCCAGCAGGACCCGGCAGGCGAGCGGGTCGAGCGCGAGCTGCACGCCCGCCTGCTCCTGCGGCTGGTGGATCAGGGCCGGGCGGGTGTGCAGGCCGCCGACGAGCGACTCGTAGCGCACAGGGACGGCGTCCTCCCCGGATGACGTCGGGACGACGCCCGCGGTGCTCACGACCAGGGTGAGCCACGGCGACGGCAGGCCGCGGTGGACGGACGGCGTGCCGTCCGCCGTCTCCGTCCTCAGGCGGTAGCCGACCATCGACACGACGCCGGGCGGCAGCGCGTGGGACGGGGCTCGCACGAACTCGTGCACCCGACCACGCTATGCGGCGGCCACGCCGCTCACAGCCCGAGCGGACGGTGCCATCCGACGTCGACGCGGAGCGTGGCGTCCGGTGCCTCGTCGTCGACCTCCCAGACGCACCGGACCCGCCGGTCGAGGAACGACATCGCGTGGCACTGCCGCCCCGCATCGTCGAGGCCGACGCGTGCGCGGACGGCGTCGCGGTCGTGCCCGGGCCACGAGAGCGTCAGCTCGCGCCAGCAGCCGCCTGAGCCGCAGCCCATCCCCTCGTCGACGACCTGGACACCGTCGGCGAAGGTCGGGACCGGGGGCGTGCTCGCCTCGTCGAGCTCGACCCAGAAGACGGGACCGACCAGCCAGACGAGGAGGAGGGCCAGCCCCACGGCGAGACCCGCGACCCGGGTGCGACGGCCCGCCCTGCCCTGCATCGCCGCATCGTACCGACGGGCGCTCGCAGCAGGGCAGGAACGGGTCGCCGAGAACACCTCGGCTGCCGGTGCGGGATAGCCTGCCGCCATGACCGTCGCACCCGGCCCGAGCCCTGACCCGACGAGCGGCGACCCGGCGACGGGCGTCCGGGAGGCGGCGCCGGGCCCGGGGCCGACGCTCGCCACGGTCGTGCGGACCCTGGACGAGCTCTACCCGCCGTCGACGGCCGAGGACTGGGACGCCGTCGGGCTCGTGGCCGGGGACCCGGGCGCGCCCGTGCGCAAGGTGCTGTTCGCCGTCGACCCGGTCGAGGAGGTCGCGGACGAGGCGCTCGCGTGGGGCGCGGACCTCCTCGTCACGCACCACCCGCTGTTCCTGCGGCCCGTGCACTCGGTCGCGGCGACGACGTTCAAGGGCTCGCTCGTCCACCGGCTCATCCGGGGCGGGTGCGCGCTGTACGTCGCGCACACGAACGCCGACGCCGCGGAGCGCGGTGTCGCCGACGCGCTCGCGGACGCTCTCGACCTGCTGCACCGCGTGCCGCTCGTCGCCCACCCGGCACCGTCGCCGCACGAGGCAGCCACGACCGGGACGGGCCGCGTCGGACGCCTTGCGGAGGCGATGACGTTGCGCGGCTTCGCGCAGCGCGTCGCCGAGGTCCTGCCCCCGACGGTGCAGGGCGTGCGCGTCGCGGGGGACCTCGACGCGACCGTGGAGTCCGTCGCGGTCGTCGGCGGCTCGGGCGACTCGCTGTTC
Source organism: Cellulosimicrobium protaetiae (assembly GCF_009708005.2). Lineage (NCBI taxonomy): Bacteria > Bacillati > Actinomycetota > Actinomycetes > Micrococcales > Promicromonosporaceae > Cellulosimicrobium > Cellulosimicrobium protaetiae. Next base: position 2,398,458 of record NZ_CP052757.1, read on the forward strand.
GACGCCGTCCGCGCGAGCGGTGCCGACGTCTACCTCACGTCAGATCTGCGGCACCACCCGGTCTCGGAGCTGCGCGAGCGCGCGCGGCTCGAGGGCGACGGCGAGGCGGGCACGCCCTTCCTCGTGGACGTGCCGCACTACGCCTCCGAGTGGCCCTGGCTCCGCTACGCTGCCGAGGACCTCGCGCGCACCCTGGAGCACGCACAGCCGGGGACGGTCGTCGAGACGCGGGTGAGCACGCTCGTCACCGACCCGTGGACCGCACGGATCGCGTCGTCGCCTGCCGAGCTGCCCGCGGACCCGCGCTCCGACCGGCCCGACCCCGACGCCCAGTCCGCCTGACGTCCGACCCAGCACGCCGGCCCCGCACGGGGCCCACGAAAGGAACCACCCGTGGCCACTGCACCGCCCGCCGACCAGCTCCGCCTGCTCGACGTCCAGGAGCTCGACACGCGGGCGCAGCAGCTCGCGCACCAGCGCAAGAACCTGCCCGAGCACGCGCGCATCGCCGAGCTCGACGCCCAGATGGGGGACCTGCGGGGCAAGCTCGTCGAGTCCCGCACCGCGGTGAGCGACCTCAAGCGCGAGCTCACCAAGGCCGAGAGCGACGTCGAGCAGGTGCGCAACCGCGCCGCGCGCGACCAGTCGCGGCTCGACTCGGGCCAGGTCGGTGCGAAGGACGCGCAGGCGCTCGTCGCGGAGCTCGAGTCCCTCGCGCGGCGCCAGGGTGTGCTGGAGGAGGTCGAGCTCGACGTCATGGAGCGCCTCGAGGCGCACGAGGAGGCGCTCGCCAGGCTCGAGGCCGCCAACGCCGAGCTGGAGGCCGCGAAGGCCGAGGTCGTGGCCGCGCGGGACGCGCGCTACGCCGAGCTCGACGCCGAGGCGGGCCAGGTCGCGGGCAGGCGCACGGACGCCGTCGCGGGTCTCGACGCCGGGCTCCTCGCCCTCTACGAGCGTGTGCGTGACCAGAACGGCGGCCGGGGCGTCGTCGCGCTGCGCGGCCAGCACGTCGACGGGCTCAACGTCTCGCTGAGCCCGGCCGAGCTCGCGACGATCACCTCCGCAGCCCCCGACCAGGTCGTGCGGCTCGAGGACTACGGCCACATCGTCGTGCGGCCGGAGGGCGCCGGCGCGTGAGCACGGGCGGTCGGCGGCACCTCGTCGTCGAGGCCGACGGCGGGTCGCGGGGCAACCCCGGCCCCGCAGGCTTCGGCGCGCTCGTGCGCGACGGCGAGAGCGGTCAGGTCCTCGCCGAGCGCGCCGCGTTCCTCGGGACGACGACGAACAACGTCGCCGAGTACTCCGGCCTCGTCGCCGGGCTGCGCGCCGCGGCCGAGATCGACCCGGACGCGCGGGTGACCGTGCGGATGGACTCGCGTCTCGTCGTCGAGCAGATGTCGGGTCGATGGCAGATCAAGCACGACGACATGCGCCGCCTCGCGGCTGAGGCCGCGACGGTGCTGCCGGCCGGGCAGGTCGCGTACGAGTGGGTGCCGCGCGCGCAGAACTCCGCGGCGGACGCCCTCGCGAACGAGGCGATGGACACGGCAGGGACGGTCGCGCGCGACTACCCGCCCGCCGCCGCGCCGGGTGCCGGCGACGACGCGCCCGACCCCGCCGCTGCCGACGCGCCCGCCGAGGTCCCGGGGGAGTCGGCCGCGTTCGACACCCCGGCGCGCCCGTCGGGTGCCGCGGTCCGGTTCGACGACGCGCCCGCCCTCACGGTCGTGCTCGTGCGGCACGGGCAGACGCCGCTCACCGTCGCGGGAGCGTTCAGCGGGTCGTCTGTGCCGGGCCCGTCTCTCACGGCGCGCGGCCGCACGCAGGCCGCACAGGCCGCCGACCTCGTGTTCCGGGTCGGGCGCCAGGCCTGGCCCGACCTGCCGCGGCCGACCGCGATCGTCGCCTCGCCCATGGTGCGCGCGCAGGAGACGGCGCGGGCGGTCGGCCGCCGGCTCGGCGTCCACGTCACGACGGACGACCGGTTCGCCGAGGTCGACTTCGGAGAGTGGGAAGGGCTCACGGCCGCGGAGGTCGACACCGCGTGGCCGGGCCGACTGCACGCGTGGCACACGACCGGCACGACCGCGGCCCCGGGCGGCGAGTCGTACGCCGACGTCGGTGCGCGCGTCTGGCACGGGCTGCAGCACCTCGTCGAGACCCTGCTGCCGGGAGCAGGACCCGCCGGCCGGACGGCGGTCGTCGTCGGTCACGCGGTGCAGGTGCGTGCCGCGATCGGCACCGCGATCGGCGCGCCGCCGTCGCGGTGGTCCCGCGTGCGCGTGCCCCCGGCGTCGGTGAGCATCCTGCGACTGTGGGCCGACGGCACGAGCGAGCTCACCGCCCAGGGCGTCCCGAGCGACCTCTGAGGTTGTCGCGACGTCCTTCCTCCGCGAGGTAGAACGTCCGGTCCCGAGGTAGAGCTCCGCGCGCTCTATCTCGGGGCGGCGGGTTCTACCTCGCGGGCTGAGTCCGTGCTCGCCGGGGGCGGGTTCACCCCTTCCGGGGCTTCTTCACCTTGGCGGGTTCCGCGAGGGCGTGCTCGACGGCCGTCGCCACCCACGCGTCGAGCTCGTCGGGGTCGGCGACGCGCGCGCCGTCGACGAGGATCATCCCCGTCATCGTGCGACCGCCCATCTCCATGACCGTGCCGCCACGGTCGAGCGCCGCGGCCGTACCGTCCTTGCCGACCCGCACCATGAGGTCGTCCCGGGTGACGCCGAGCGCCATGTGGGTGTTGACGAGGAACGCGATCCCGCCGAACATCTTCCGCTCGTCGAACGGGGCGCGCGGCCCCAGGGCGGCGCGGATCCGCTCGGCGAGGTCCTCGCTGTAGACCATGGGTCCACTGTGGACCGTGACCCGCAGAACCGCAGCCGCTGCCGCCGCGCCGCCGGCGGATCGCTCAGGCGATGACGAGCTCGAGCGTGCGCGGGCCGCTGCGGGTCGTGGCGTCGTGCAGCGTGGCCTCGATCAGCCGGTAGCTGAGCCCGGTGCCGACCTCGGTGCCGATCACGGTGTCGACGAGCTCGCCTGCGGCGTCCAGCAGCCCGGCGGCCGAGGTCGGCGGCGCTGCTTCCCGGCGCAGCAGGTGCCCGGCGAGCACGCCGCGCGTGTGCTTCGCGTTGTGCGAGACGACGGTGCGCTTCCCCGCGTGCTCGCGCACCACGCGGACGGCGACCCAGTCGGCCGCGCGCGACCCTGTCACGGCGGGCTTCCACGCGCCGACGTACGTCGCCGACCGGCCGTCGACGACGACGTCCCCGGCCGCGCGCTCGTCGAGCACGGGGCCCAGGTGCGGACGCCACGCGGTGGCGAGCTTCCCGATGCCCGGCAGGTCGACCGCCATGGAGAGTCGGTACGCCGGGACCCGGTCGGCGGGGGAGAGAGCGCCCCACAGCGCGGACACGACGCGGACGTCCTCGCGCGCCCGCCGCGCGGCCTCGCCGCCGGACGCGAGCGCGCCCCCGAGGTCGGCGGCGCCGTAGAGCACGCCCGTGTAGACGTCGGCCGCGGACCCTGCGGGCGCGGTGCGCAGGACCGTGTTGCGCCGCACCTCCTCGGTCAGCCCCGGCGTCGTGCCGAGGACGTCGTGCGCGTCCGGGCGCGCGCTCGCGGCCGCGAGCGCGTCGAGGACCTGCGCGCGGTGCGCGGTGAGGGCGGGAGAGCTGAGCGAGCCGAGGTCGACCGGCGCGGCGCCGTCGGGCGCGGGGGTCTTGCCCTCGGACGGGGGGAGCAGCACGAGCACGCGGCCACTCTACGAGCGGTCGCCGCGTCGTCGCGGCGGGTGACCGGGGACGACGGCGTGGGGTGCGTCACGGCTACGCTCGCCCGATGGCCCAGGTGAAGATCTACGGACGGCGCAGCGTGTGGGGCGAGCGGCGTGCGGAGGTGTCCGACGTGCTGCACGACGCGCTCGTGCGCACGTGGCAGCTCCCGGCCGACAAGCGGTTCCACCGGTTCCTGCTCCTCGACGACGACGACCTGGTCGCCCCGCGCTCGGACGCGTACCTCGTCGTCGAGGTCGTGTGCTTCACGGGCCGCACGCGCGAGGCCAAGCGGGCGCTGATCGCGGCCCTGTACGACGACGTCGTGCCCGCCCTCGGCCTGACCCCGGACGACGTGGAGCTCGTGATCCTCGAGAGCCCGCGCGAGAACTGGGGCATCCGCGGGGTCAGCGGCGACGAGCTCGCGCTGTCGTACCGCGTCGACGTCTGACACCGACCCCAGAACCTTCCCGCGCCTCAAGCGGCGGGGGCGGCCCCGAGCTCGGTGTGCGCCGGGTCATCCCGCCTCGGCGACGACGGCCAGCACCGCGTCGCCGTACCGGGCGAGCTTGTTCTCGCCGACGCCGCTCACGAGCGCGAGCCCGTCGAGCGAGCCCGGCCGGGCGGTCGCGATCCCGCGGAGCGTCGCATCCCCGAACACGATGTACGCGGGCACGCCCTGCGCCTTCGCTTCCCCCGACCGCCAGGCGCGCAGAGCCTCGAAGAGCGGGACGTCGGCCTCGGCCAGCTCAGCGGCGGCGGCACCCTTCCGTGCCTTGGGCGCACGCATCGGACGAGCCGGCTCGTGCCGCATCCGGACCTCGCGCCGCTGCGCCAGGACCTCCCCGCTCCCCGCGGTGAGCACGAGCGTCCCGTGCACGCCCTCGACGGTGAGCAGCCCCTGGGCGAGGAGCTGACGCACCACGGCCCGCCACTCGTTCTCGGACAGGTCCTTCCCGACCCCGAACACCGACAGCTCCTGGTGCCGGAACCGTCGGACCTTCTCCGTGTCCCTGCCGAGGAGGATGTCGACGACCTGCCCGACGCCGAAGCTCTGCCCGCGCTCGCGGTCCAGACGGAACACCGTCGAGAGCACCTTCTGCGCGGCGACCGTCCCGTCCCAGGCCTCGGGCGGGGCCTGGCACGTGTCGCACGACCCGCAGCCTCCTGGGTGGGTCTGCCCGAAGTAGGCGAGGAGCTGGGCGCGGCGACACTCGACGGTCTCGCAGAGGGCGAGCATCGCGTTCAGGTGCTGGCCCAGGTTGCGCCGGTGCGCGGCATCGCCGTCGGACGTCTCGATGAGCTTGCGCTGCTGGACGACGTCGGCGAGACCGTAGGCCAGCCAGGCGGTGGACGGTAGCCCGTCACGCCCGGCGCGCCCCGTCTCCTGGTAGTACCCCTCGACGGACTTGGGCAGGTCGAGGTGCGCGACGAACCGCACGTCGGGCTTGTCGATACCCATGCCGAAGGCGATCGTCGCGACCATGACGAGGCCGTCCTCGCGCAGGAACCGGGACTGGTTCGCGGCGCGCACCGACGCGGGGAGGCCCGCGTGGTAGGGCAGCGCCTGGATCCCGTTCTCGACGAGCGTCGCGGCGGTCTTCTCCACCGACGCGCGCGAGAGGCAGTAGACGATCCCCGCCTCCCCGGCGTGCTCGGTGCGCAGCAGGTCGAGCAGCTGCTTCTCCGGCCGGTCCTTGGGCACGATCCTGTAGGTGATGTTGGGCCGGTCGAAGCTGGAGACGAAGTGCCGTGCGCCCTCCAGGTCGAGGCGCTGGGCGATCTCGGCCCGCGTGGCCGCCGTCGCCGTCGCGGTCAGCGCGATGCGCGGGACGGACGGCCAGCGCTGGTGCAGCACCGACAGCTCGAGGTAGTCGGGCCGGAAGTCGTGGCCCCACTGGGACACGCAGTGCGCCTCGTCGATCGCGAAGAGCGCGATCTGCGTCCTGTCGAGCAGGTCGAGGGTGGCGCGGCTCCGGAGCCCTTCCGGTGCCACGTAGAGCAGGTCGAGCTCACCCGCCACCAGCGCACGCTCCACGGCGCGGCGGTCCTCGAGGGACAAGGTGGAGTTGAGGAACGCCGCGCGGACGCCGAGCGCCGCGAGGGCGTCCACCTGGTCCTGCATGAGGGCGATGAGCGGTGACACCACGACGCCGGTCCCCGCGCGGACCAGGGCGGGAATCTGGTAGCACAGGGACTTGCCCCCGCCGGTGGGCATGAGCACCAGGGCGTCGCCGCCACCGACGACCGTGTCGATGATGGCCGCCTGCTCGCCCCGGAACGAGTCGTACCCGAAGACCCGCCGGAGTACGTCGAGCGCCGGGTCGGTCGCAGTCGCTGTGGCCACCCGGGCACCCTACCGACGATGACCGACACGACGGTCCCGGCGCATCGACTCTCTGCGCCGAGGCGCCCCGTCACGGACGGTGGAGCTCGGCGGGCAGGTCGTCGCGGTGACGGACGGCGAGGGACGTCACCGCGCGGGTCAGGCACACGTACAGCCGCCGCAGGCCCGTGACCCGGTCGGGCTCGCCCCGGACGACGCCCTCCGGGTCGTCCAGCACGACGTGGTCGAACTCCAGCCCCTTCGCGAGCGATGCGGGCACGAGGTCGAGGCGCGCGTCGAACTCGACCGTGCCGTCGTCGTCCGACGCCTCGCCGACGACCGCGAAGGCGAGGCCCGCCGCGGCGAGCGCCGTACGTGCGGCGCCCGTGCCGGCGTCGGGCACGATCAGACCGACCGACCCCTCACGGGCGAGCGCCGTGCGGACCAGGTCCACCAGCGGGTCCGTGGTGAGCACCAGCTCGCCCCGGGCGCGGCGGACGGCGACCGGCGGGTCGAGGTCCGGAGCGATCGACGGCAGGAGGCGGGCTGCGTACTCGATGACGTCGCCGGGGACGCGGAAGCCGGCCGTGAGCTGCTCCACATGGCCGTCGGGCTTGCCGAGGTGCGTCAGCGCGTCGGTCCACGAGGAGACCCCCCAGGGTGTCGTCGCCTGGGCCAGGTCGCCCAGCACCGTCAGGGAGCCGGTGCGCGCCCGGCGCCCGAGCGCGCGCAGCATCATCGGCGACAGGTCCTGCGCCTCGTCCACCACGACGTGCGCGACCGACGCGCCGCGGGCCAGCAGGTCCGCGACCTCGTCGAGCAGGACGAGGTCGGCCAGCGTCCAGCGGGCCGTGCCCGGCGTCCGGGAAGGTCGGGCCGGGCGCAGCAGCTCCTGCTCGGCCGCGGTGAGGAGGCCGTCGGCGCTCGCGGCGAGGAACGCGGGGTCGACGAGGAGCCGGTGCAGCAGCGCCGTCGGCGTGACCTTCGGCCACACCGCGGCGGTGTAGTCCCGGACCGGGCGCGTGCGCGCGAGCGCGTCCCAGGCCCGCTCGTCGAGCGCCTCGCCCGACTCCTCGATCTGCACGAGGATCCGGTGCGCGAGCGCGTGGCGCAGGTGGTCGCGACCGGCGTCGAAGCGCGGCTCCCGGCCGACCACCTGCGCCACGGACTCGCGTGCCTCGTGCGCGGCGACGCGCCAGCGGCGCGCACCGCGCGGCAGCACGAGGGCCTCGGTCGGCTCGACGAGGTGCGACCACACGGCGCGTCGGAGCACCTCGGCCATGCGTCCGTCGCCCTTGAGCCGGGCGACGTCCGCGGGCTCCGTCCCGCGCAGGCGGCCGTGCGCCGTGACGATCTCCTCGACGGTGGTCTGGGTCGCGTCGACCTCGCCGAGGGCGGGCAGGACGTCGCGGATGTACCGCAGGAAGCTCGCGTTGGGCCCCACGACGGTCATGCCGGCGCGGCTCACCCGCTCCCGGTGGGAGTACAGCAGAAATGCGGCGCGGTGCAGCCCGACGGCGGTCTTGCCGGTGCCGGGCGCGCCCTGCACGACGACGGTCCGGTCGAGCCCGCTGCGCACGATGACGTCCTGCTCGGGCTGGATGGTGGCGACGATGTCGCGCATCGGCCCGGTACGGGGTCGCTCGATCTCGGCCTCGAGGATCGCGGAGGGCTCCGCGCCGGGTCCCGGGGCGGTGAGCGCCTCGTCCTCGAAGCCGGTGAGGGCACCTCGCTGGAAGCCGTAGCGGCGGCGGGCCGTGACTCCCATCGGCTCGGTGCGGGTGGCGCGGTAGAAGGGCGTGCTCACCGGGGCGCGCCAGTCGACGACGAGCGGGTCGCCCTCGGGGTCGGAGACGTGACGGCGCCCGATGTGGAAGACCTCGGCGGGCTCGTGGTCCACGCCGTCGAGGTCGATGCGTCCGAAGAAGAGCGGGACCTCGGGGTCGTCGGCGAGCTGGGCGAGCCGACGGGCGAGCGCCGCCTCGAGGTACTCGGCGCTGACCCGGTCCCCCGCGAGGGCGTCGAGCGACCCGGCCTGCTCGCGCATGCGGGCGAGCTGCGTGCGAGCGTTCGCCAGGAACTCCTGCTCCCGTGCGAGCTCGCCCGAGGTGTCCCCGGCAGGTGTCGCGGTCCAGGCGTCGGGGGCGGACGGTACGGCGGGGGCGGGCACGACAGACCTCCGGGAGCCGGCATCGAGGGGTGGGCCATCCTACGGGGCCGCACCCTCCCCGTGGACCGGTCGCTGGTTCGACGAGTCGCGAGGGAGCGGTAACCTTTCCGGTGCGGACGAGTCGGTCGGACGGTCGCGTCGAGGGGCCTCGGTCCCTCGCCGAGGAACGTCCGGGCTCCGAAGGGCAAGGTGGTGGGTAACACCCACCCGGGGTGACCCGCGGGACAGTGCCACAGAGAACAGACCGCCGCGTCAGGCAGGGCTCCGGCTCCGCCCGGCGCGGTAAGGGTGAAACGGTGGTGTAAGAGACCACCAGCGGGCCGGGTGACCGGCCCGGCTCGGTAAACCCCACCTGGAGCAAGGTCAGACAGACTGTGTCTGAGGGCTGCCCGCCCGATTCTCCACGGAGAAGCACAGTCGGGTAGACCGCTCGAGCCCTGCGGCGACGCAGGGCCTAGATGGATGACCGTCGCCCGCGCGAGGGCGACCTCGCGCGGGAACAGAACCCGGCGTACAGACCGGCTCGTCCGCCCGCCTCTCCCGGCACGACCGGGAGGACGGACCCCGTCCTACTCGTGCCGAGGAGCACCATGTCGCACCACGACTCGCACACGCCTCCGCTCGCCTACGTCATCGCCGGGTCGGAGGCGACCGGCGGCGCCGGGATCCAGGCCGACCTCAAGACGTTCCAGGAGCTGGGCGCGTACGGCGTCGGCACGCTCACGTGCATCGTCTCGTTCGACCCGAAGAACGACTGGGGCCACCGGTTCGTCCCCGTCGACCCGCAGGTGATCGCCGACCAGTTCGAGGCGGCGACGGTCACGCACGAGCCGTCGGTCGTGAAAATCGGCATGCTCGGCACGCCCGCGACGATCGACGTCGTCGCGCAGTCGCTGCGCTCGCGCACGTGGGAGCACGTCGTGCTCGACCCGGTCCTCATCTGCAAGGGCCAGGAGCCGGGCGCCGCCCTCGACACCGACACGGCGCTGCGCGCGCAGGTGCTCCCGCTCGCGACCGTCGTGACGCCCAACCTCTTCGAGACGCGCACGCTCGCGGGCGTGGACTCGATCGAGACGGTCGAGGAGCTCGTCGAGGCGGCGCGCAAGGTCCAGGCGCTCGGCCCGCGCGCCGTCGTCGCCAAGGGCGGCGTCGAGCTGCCCGGTCCCGACGCGGTCGACGTCCTGGTCGACGGTGATGAGGTGCACGTGCTGCGCACCCCGAAGATCGGCGAGGAGCGCGTGAGCGGGGCGGGCTGCACGTTCGCCGCCGCGATCACCGCGGAGCTCGCGAAGGGCGCCTCGGTGCTCGACGCCGCGCGCGTCGCCAAGGACGTCGTCACCGCGTCGATCGAGGACCGGGTGGCGTCGAGCGCGCCGTTCGACGCGGTCCGCGTCGGCGCGCGCCGCTGACGGCGGCCCGCCGGGGTCGCCGGCTGCGACCCCCTGTCGACCCGCGCTCGACCGACGATCACCCCTCGGACGCCTTCACGTCCCCTGACGGTCAAGGAATACTCTCGTCACCGTGAACGACCTCTCCCCTTCGGAACTGTCCCCGTCGCCGGGTGCTGCCGACGGCCCTGACCGGGCCGTCGCCGACGTCTCCGACGACACTGGGCACGGCCCGGGCCGCGGTCTGGCCCGCCACGACGTGCCCGCCCCGCTGCGCGACGACGTCCGCCTGCTCGGCGGACTGCTCGGCACCGTGCTCCGCGAGACGGGCGGCCAGGAGCTGCTCGACGACGTCGAGCGCCTGCGCGAGCTGTCCATCCGCGCGTACGACGACCCGTCCGGCACGGTGCTCGCTGAGGCCGAGACCCTCGTCGAGGGTCTCTCCATGGCGCGCGCCGAGCAGGTCGCCCGGGCCTTCACGTGCTACTTCCACCTCGCGAACCTCGCGGAGGAGTACCACCGCGTGCGCGTCCTGCGTGAGCGCGAGGCCGAGTTCGCGACGCGCGCGACGACGCCCGACGACTCCCTCCCGGAGGCGTTCGACCAGCTCGTCGGCGAGGTGGGCCGAGAGGAGGCGCTGCGTCGTCTCCGCCGCCTCGAGTTCCGCCCGGTGCTCACGGCGCACCCGACCGAGGCCCGCCGTCGTGCGGTGTCCGGAGCCGTGCGCCGGATCGCGACCCTGCTCGACGAGCGGGACGCGCAGCGTCTCGGCGGTACGTCGCTCGCGGAGAACGAGCGCCGTCTGCTGGCCGAGATCGACACGATGTGGCGCACGGCCCCGATCCGCGAGCACAAGCCGTCCGTCCTCGACGAGGTGAAGACGGCGCTCGGCGTGTTCGACGCGACGATGTTCGACACGTTCCCCTCGGTCTACCGGCGCCTCGACGACTGGCTGCTGGGCGACGAGGCGGGACGCGAGGAACCGCTCGTGCGGCCGTTCGTCAGCCTGGGCACGTGGATCGGCGGCGATCGCGACGGCAACCCGAACGTCACCGCCGAGGTCACGCGCCAGGCCGCCGCGATCGCGGCGGACCACGCGCTCGCCGCGCTCGAGCAGCAGACGCGCCTCGTCGGGCGCAAGCTCACGCTCGACCAGGACGGCACGCCGCCGTCGGACGGGCTGCGCGCTCTGTGGGAGCGGCAGCGCCGGCTCTCCGAGGCCGTCACGTCGTCCGCGTCCGCGGCGTCACCGCGCGAGCCGCACCGCGCCGTCCTGCTCGTCGTGGCCGACCGCATCGCCGCGACGCGCGCCCGCGACGCGGACCTCGCGTACCCGACGGCCGAGCAGCTCGAGTCCGACCTGCGGGTCGTCCAGGAGTCGCTCGTCGCGGCGGGCGCGCCCCGTGCGGCGTACGGGGACCTGCAGCAGCTCGTGTGGCAGGTGGAGACGTTCGGGTTCCACCTCGCGGAGCTCGAGGTGCGCCAGCACTCCCAGGTCCACGAGGCGGCGCTCGCGGAGATCGCGGAGAAGGGCCTGCACGGAGACCTGTCCGACCGGACGCGCGAGGTGCTCGACACCTACCGCGCGCTCGGCGCGGTCCAGGAGCGCTATGGCGTGCGCGCCGCGCGCCGCTACATCGTGTCCTTCACGCAGAAGCCCGAGCACCTCGCGGCCGTGTACGAGCTCGCGGAGCTGGCGTTCGACGGCGCGGACGAGGCGCCCGTCATCGACGCGATCCCGCTCTTCGAGACCTTCGCGGACCTTCGCGCGAGCGTCGACATCCTCGAGTCGATGCTCACGCTGCCGCAGGTGCAGCGGCGGCTCGCCGAGAACGGTCGCCGGGTCGAGGTCATGCTCGGCTACTCGGACTCGTCGAAGGACGTCGGCCCGGTCTCCGCGACCCTCGCTCTTCACGACGCGCAGAGCCGCATCGCGCAGTGGGCCGAGCGCCACGACATCACGCTCACGCTGTTCCACGGCCGCGGCGGTGCGCTCGGCCGCGGCGGTGGCCCGGCGAACCGTGCCGTGCTCGCCCAGCCCCCGGGCTCGGTCGACGGCCGGTTCAAGCTCACCGAGCAGGGCGAGGTCATCCTCGCGCGCTACGGCGACCCGACGATCGCGTCGCGCCACATCGAGCAGGTCGCCGCGGCGACGCTGCTCGCGTCGGCGCCGTCGACGGAGAAGCGCAACGCCGAGGCGACCGAGCGATACCGCGACCTCGCGGCCGCGCTCGACGAGTCGTCGCGCCGCCGGTTCCACGACCTCGTGCGCGCCGACGGGTTCCCGCAGTGGTTCGCGCAGGTGACGCCGCTCGAGGAGGTCGGCCTCCTGCCGATCGGCTCCCGGCCGGCACGTCGCGGCCTGTCGGTCTCGTCGCTCGACGACCTCCGCGCGATCCCGTGGGTGTTCTCCTGGTCCCAGGCGCGCATCAACCTCGCGGGCTGGTACGGGCTCGGGACGGCGCTGAAGGAGTTCGGCGACCTCGAGCTGCTGCGCGAGGCGCACCGCGAGTGGCCGCTCTTCGCGACCCTTCTCGACAACGTCGAGATGTCGCTCGCCAAGACCGACGAGCGGATCGCGGAGCGCTACCTCGCGCTGGGGGAGCGCGACGACCTCGCCCAGGCGATCCTCGACGAGCTCCGCCTCACGCGCGAGCAGGTCCTCGCCGTGACGGAGAACGCGTGGCCGCTGGCCGGGCGCCGGGTGCTGGGTCGCGCGGTCCAGCTCCGCAGCCCGTACGTCGACGCGCTCTCGCTGCTCCAGGTCCGGGCGCTGCGCGGTCTGCGCTCCGGCGCGGAGGGGACCGTCAAGGACGAGCTGCAGCACCTCCTGCTGCTCACCGTCAACGGTGTCGCCGCGGGTCTGCAGAACACCGGCTGACCCTCGCAGCGTCTCGCGCACGACGGCCGCCACGTCGACCCGGCACCGGGTCCGTGGCGGCCGTCGCCGTCTGGACACCCGTCCAACTGTTGAATGAACCCTCAACGATCGCTCCGGTGAACGATATCGACGGCGCTCTGGGTAAAGTCTTCGCCAGAGCCCTACCAGCCGGTGGCATCCGTGGGGTACGCTGGCGACGTCCGATCACGCCGGAGCCTTCTCGTCGCCCGATGACGTACGACAGCAGGCCTCGACCGATCGACAGCGTCAGGCAGGTGGCGCGTACTCGTCGGGGTGGGCGAGGCAGGGGCAGGACGAAGGGCGGGGCAGTGTTGGTGCAGGAGCTGGAGCGGAGCGACGTCGAGTCGGGAACGGGCGGCATCCGGCTGCTCGAGGAGCCCGAGGCGAGCGTCGTGGACATGTGGGGCGAGATCGACGTCGCCCTCCGCAGCGAGGCGAGCGCCGCGCTCGCGAACGCGCTCGAACGGGACGTCCCCGTGGTGATCGACACGTCCAAGGTGACGTTCATGGACTCCACGGGCATCGCGTTCCTCGTGCAGTTCTACACGATCGGCTCCGAGGAGGGGCTGTCCGTGACGCTGCGCAACCCGCCGACGGTGGTCACGGACGTCCTCGAGATGCTCGGCGTCATCGACATCTTCGGCACCGAGCGGCACGAGGTCGCGACGAGCTGACCGGCCTGCCGCGCGCGACCTGCTGTGGCCGCCGACGTCAGTGCGCGTCCGCCGCGAGCGACGCCGCGCCCACGATGCCGGCCGCGTTGCGGAGCTGGGCCGGGACGATGGGTGCCCGCAGGTGCAGCAGCGGCAGGAAGTGCTCGTGCTTCTTGCTCACGCCGCCGCCCACGACGATGAGGTCGGGCGAGAACAGGTCCTCCACCACGCCGAAGTAGCGCTGCAGCCGCTCGGCCCACTGCGCCCAGTCCAGGTCCTCCCGGTCGCGCGCGGCGTCGGAGGCACGGGTCTCGGCGTCGTGGCCGTCGATCTCGAGGTGCCCCAGCTCGGTGTTCGGGAGCAGGTGGCCGTCGACGACGATGGCGCTGCCGATCCCGGTGCCCAGCGTCGCGACCAGCACGACACCGTGCGCGTCGCGCGCGGCGCCGTACCGGACCTCGCCGACCCCGGCGGCGTCGGCGTCGTTGACCGCGACGACGTGTCGCCCGGTCTCGCGCGCGACGAGCGCGGGCAGGTCGACGCCGGTCCACGACTGGTCGAGGTTGGCGATGAACCGCACGACGCCGTGCTGGAGCGGCGCGGGGAACGCGACGCCGATCGGCACGTCCGGCGGGAGGTCGTACTCGCCCACGAGCTCGGCGATCACCTCGGCGACAGCCTGCGGCGTCGACGGCTGGGGCGTCGGGATGCGGTGGCGCTCCTGCGCGAACTCGCCGGTCGCGAGGTCGACGGGCGCGCCCTTGATGCCGCTGCCGCCGACGTCGATGCCGAAGGCGGTGCGGGGGCGGTCGGTGCGCGCCGGAGGCGCGGCGTGAGAGTCCTGGTGAGCGTTCATGGCAGTGTGAGGATCTCCGCTCCGTCGTCGGTCACCAGCAGCGTGTGCTCGAACTGCGCGGTCCGCGACGCGTCCGCGGTGACTACCGTCCACCCGTCGTCCCACATCCGCCACTCGGACGTGCCGAGGGTCAGCATCGGCTCGATGGTGAACACCATGCCGGGCTCGATGACCGTCGCGTGGTCCGGTGCGGCGTCGTAGTGAGGGACGACGAGGCCCGAGTGGAACGCGCGCCCCACGCCGTGCCCCGTGTACTCCCGGACGACCCCGTACCCGAACCGGGCCGCGTAGCGCTCGATGACGCGTCCGACCACGTTGATCTGGCGACCCGGTGCGACGGCCTTGATGCCCCGGTCGAGCGCCTCGCGCGTGCGCTCGACGAGCAGCGCGGAGTCCTCGTCGACCGCGCCCACAGTGAAGGTGGCGTTCGTGTCGCCGTGCACGCCGCCCACGTACGCCGTGATGTCGACGTTGACGATGTCGCCCTCGACGAGCTCCGTCGAGTCGGGGATGCCGTGGCACACGACCTCGTTGAGCGACGTGCACAGCGACTTGGGGAAGCCGCGGTACCCGAGCGTGGACGGGTACGCGCCGTGGTCGAGGACGAACTCGTGCCCCACGCGGTCGAGCTCGTCGGTCGTGACCCCGGGGGCGACGTGGCGCCCGACCTCCGCGAGGGCCTGCGCCGCGATCCGCGACGCGACACGGATCCGCTCGACCGTCTCCGGGTCGTTGACCTCGTTCCCGGTGAACGGCCGCGGCCCGGGCCGCCCGACGTACTCGGGCCGCTCGATCGACGCGGGCACCGGTCGCAGCGGCCCGACGACGCCGGGCACGAGCGGGCCGCGACGTCCCGCGCGAGGTGGCGCGACGGCGTCGGGCGAGGTCGGGGAGGGGGTGGGGCTCATGGCGGCCAGTCTACGAAGGTGCGTGCGCCGCGGACGGACACGCGGGCCGGGATGGGGGAAGATCGGGACATGAGCACCGGATCACGCTTCACCGACGACGGCGAGCCCGCGGCCGAGGACCAGTACTACTTCGACACCCGCACGGGCGAGGTGCACCGCGGACCGAGCGGCTCGTGGTCGCACCGCATGGGCCCGTACCCGACGCGCGAGGCCGCGCAGAAGGCGCTGGAGACCGCGCGCGAGCGGTCGGACGCCTGGGACGAGGAAGACCGCCGCGAGCGCGGCGAGTGACCCACGCCCCTCCGCCCGGCCCGCGCCGGGTCTGGTCGGGTCGCCTCGGCCTGCTCCTCGCCGGGCTCGCCGTCGGCGCGCTGACCTTCCTCGTCGCGCTCCAGGTCCGTGCCGGGTCCGGGGGAGGCCCGACGACGCTCTCCCCGTCCGACGAGACCGTCGCCTCGGCGCCCGAGCCGGAGGCGACGACCGCGTCCCCGGACCCCACCGTCACGGAGACCGGGCCGCCGCCCCCGCTCGCCGGCCTCACGATCGCCGTCGACCCCGGGCACAACGGCGGCAACGGCGCGAACCCGCTCACGGTGAACGCGCCCGTGCCCGACGGGCGGGGCGACACCAAGGCCTGCAACACGGTGGGCGCGTCGACAGACACGGGCTACCCGGAGCACGCCTTCACGTGGGACGTGAGCAGACGTCTCGCAGAGCGGCTGACCGAGCTCGGCGCAGTGGTCGTGCTCACACGGCCCGACGACGCGGGCGTGGGCCCGTGCGTCGACGCGCGTGGTCGCTTCCCGCAGGAGAACGACGCGGACGTCCTCGTCTCGATCCACGCGAACGGCACCGAGGACCGCGGCGCGCACGGGTTCTTCGCGATCGTGTCCGACCCGCCCGTCGTCGACGCGCAGGGGGAGCCCAGCGTCGCGCTCGCGCACGACCTCGTGGGGGCGCTGACCGAGGCCGGGTTCGCACCGTCGTCGTCGGTCGCGGCCGACGACGGCCCGATCCAGCGGCGCGCCGACCTCGCGACGCTCAACCATGCCGAACGTCCCGCGGTCGTGCTCGAGCTCGCCGAGATGCGCAACCCCGAGGAGGCGGCGGTCCTGGAGTCCGAGGAGGGCAGGCAGCGCTACGCGGACGCGATCGCCGCCGGTCTCGTGGCCTGGGCAGGCACGGGCGAGGCGGGCCCGACGGGCTGAGGGCACGCTGGCGTCAGCGCAGCGCCATCCTGGTCTGTGTCTGCATCGCCCCTCCGTCCCGCTTGAGCATGCGCAGCAGCCGGTCCAACGCACGCATGTCCTGCACCCGGACCCGCAGCAGGTAGTCGTACGGACCGGTCACGTGGACGGCGTCGGCCACGCTCGAGAGCCCCTTCACCCACGCCAGGAACTCCTCCGAGTCCCGGTCGGGTTGCAGCCGGACGTCCAGGAACGCCTCGATCCCCGGGGACCGGTCGGGCTCGTCGTCGGCGAGCAGGACCGTGAATCCCGTGATCACCCCGGCGGTCTGGAGCCGGCGCACCCGCGCCGCGACGGCGTTCGTGCTCAGGCCCACCTCACGGCCGATCGCGGTGAACGATGCGCGGCCGTCGGCCCGCAGGACACCGAGGATCTGCTCGTCGATCGCGTCCATGCCGCGAATCTACCCGTCGGGCCGCGCAGATCGCGGTCCGTCCCGCGACGACGGAGGACCGTCTCCGTCATGGAGGACACCACCACGGCGTTCGCAGGCGGCCTCGTCGCGGGCCTCGCCGTCGCCGTCCCGCTCGGTGCGATCGGCGTCCTGCTGCTCACCGAGGGACTGCGGCACGGCCTCCCACGGGCGTGGGGTGCCGCGGCCGGGGTCGCCACCGCGGACGCCCTCTGTGCCGTCGCCGCCGTCCTCCTCGGCGCCGCGGCGGCGCCACTGGTCACGGGGCTCGCGCCGTGGCCCGCGGTGACCGGAGGGTTCGTCCTCCTCGCCGTCGCAGCGCGTGGCCTCGTCCGCGGACTTCGCACGCCGGCCTCCGACGCTCTCGCCACGACGGCGTCCTCCTCGGGGCACGGACGCTCGCCCGGTACTCTGCGGCGACCGGCGACGTTCTTCGCCCTGACGATGGTCAACCCGGCGACGCTCGTGTACTTCGCGGCGGTCACGACTAGCCTCGACGGGGTCGTGCGGACGCTCGCGTCGGGCGCGGCCTTCGTCGTCGGCGTCGGACTGGCGTCCCTCTCCTGGCAGACGCTGCTCGTCGCGGCCGGGAGCGCCCTCGAGGGGCGCGTCGGGCCGGGTGTGCAGAGTCTCACCACGCTGGCCGGGAACCTCGTCGTGGCCGTCCTCGGTGTGGTCGTCGTCGCCGACGCGCTCCGGTGACCGCCTCAGGACCGTCCGGGCCGCCTGGGGAGGTGGTGAGCAGCAGCGGACGGCGGTGTCAGCGAGGGAAGCTGTGCGCGTCGTCGGGGAACGTCCCGCCGCGGACGTCCGCGGCGTAGTCCGCCGCGGCCTGGCCGAGCGCCGCGCCGATCTCGGCGTAGCGCTTGGCGAAACGCGGCGACCAGTCGGTCATGCCCGCCATGTCCGTCCAGACGAGCACCTGGCCGTCGCACGCGGCGCCCGCGCCGATACCGATCGTCGGGATGCGCAGGATCTCCGTGATCCGCGCCGCGACCTCGACCGGGACCATCTCCAGCACGACGGCCACGGCTCCCGCCTCGGCCACGGCGAGCGCGTCCTCGCTGAGCCGCTCGGCGGCGTCGTCGCCCCGGCCCTGGACCCGCGGCCCGCCGAGCGCGTTCTCGGACTGCGGCGTGAAGCCGAGGTGCCCCACGACGGGGATGCCGGCGTCGGTCAGGGCGCGGATCTGCGCCGCGATGCGGCGCCCGCCCTCGAGCTTGACCGCGTTGACCCCGGTCTCCTTGAGGAACCGCACGGCCGTCGCGAGCGCCTGCTCCGCGCTCGCCTCGTACGAACCGAACGGCAGGTCGACGACCGTGAACGCGCGGCGCGCGGCGCGTGCGACGGCGCGAGCGGGCGGGATGAGGTCGTCCACGGTCACCGGGAGCGTCGTCGTGTGGCCGTGCATCGTGTTGCCGATCGAGTCGCCGACCAGCAGCATGTCGATCCCCGCGTCGTCGAAGATGCGCGCGGTCACGGCGTCGTACGCGGTGAGCATCGTGATCTTCTCGCCGCGCGCCTTCGCCTCGGCGAGGTGGTGCACGCGGACGCGGCGCGGTCCCGTGCCGCCGGTCGTGGCGGGCTCGGGGGCGGTGTGAGCAGACATGACGGCCTTTCCTGGGTGCGGGGTACGGGTGGGACGGCGCGCGGGGTGGCGGGCGCCGTCAGTCGAGCGGCTCGCGCCAGCGGTTGGTGATGGGCAGGCGACGGTCGCGGCCGAACGCGAGGGCGGTGACCTTGGGGCCCGGCGGGTACTGGCGCCGCTTCCACTCGGCGCGGTCGACGAGCGTGACGACCTTGTCGACGACCTCGGAGTCGAACCCGCGCGCGAGCAGCTCGGCGCGGCCCTCGGCGTGCTCGATGTAGGCGTCGAGCACCTCGTCGAGGAGGTCGTAGGGCGGGAGCGAGTCCTGGTCGGTCTGGCCCGGGCGCAGCTCCGCCGACGGCGGCTTGGTGATGGACGACTCGGGGATCGGCGGGATCTCGCCCCGGTCGACCGCCTGGTTGTTGCGCCAGCGCGCGAGCTGCCACACGCGCGACTTGTCCACGTCCTTGAGGGGCGCGAAGCCGCCGATGCTGCCCGCGTCGTAGATCGTCGCGTACCCCGTCGCGAGCTCGGACTTGTTTCCGGGCGCGATGACGAGGTGGCCCTCGCGGTTGGAGATCGCCATGAGGATCACGCCGCGCACGCGCGCCTGCAGGTTCTCCTCGGCGACGCCCTCGAGCGCGAGCTCGCCCTGGAAGGCCTCGACCATGGGCGCGATGGGCTGGACGCGGTAGTCGGCGCCGAGACGCTTGGCGAGGTCCGCGGCGTCATCCTTGCTGTGCTTGGACGAGTACTGCGACGGCATGGAGACGCCGACGACGTTCTCGCCGCCGAGCGCGTCGGCGGCGATCGCCGCGGTGAGAGCGGAGTCGATCCCGCCCGAGACGCCGAGGACCACGGAGCGGAAGCCGTTCTTGCGGACGTAGCCGGCCAGCCCGGTGACGCACGCCCGGTAGACCTCCTCGTCGGGGTGCAGCTCCGGGACGCGCGGTCCGCGGGGGGCGCCGTCAGCGGGGAGCTCCCACACCAGCAGGTCCTCGACGAACTGCGGCGAGCGCGCGACGACGGTGCCGGTCGCGTCCGTGACGAACGAGCCGCCGTCGAACACGAGGTCGTCCTGCCCGCCCACGAGGTTCACGTACGCGACCGGGGCGCTCACCTCGCGCGCGCGGCGCGCCGCGAGATCGGTGCGGACGTGGCCCTTGCCCTCCTCGTACGGGGACCCGTTGAGCACGAGCAGGAGGTCGAGCCCGTTCCCCGCCTCGTCGAGCGTCGCCATCTCGGCGACCGGACCGCCGTCCTGCCAGATGTCCTCGCAGATCGCGACGCCGACGCGGCGACCCGCGACCTCGACGACCGTCGTCGTCTCGCCCGGTGCGAAGATGCGGAACTCGTCGAACACGCCGTAGTTGGGCAGGTGGTGCTTGTCGTACGCGGCCTGCACGACGCCGTCGCGCAGCACGACCGCACGGTTCGTCGGGAGGTCCGCGGGAGAACCGGAGGCCTCGCGCTCCGCGGCGCCCGCGCCGCGGGGGGCGCCCGCGGTGCCGACCGTGCCGAGCACCACGGTGACGTCGCCCAGCCCCTCCGCGGCGAGCCGGGCCGCGATGTCCGCGGCGGCGTCCCACGCCGCGCGGCGGAACGACGCGCGCAGGGCGAGGTCCTCGATCGGGTAGCCCGTGAGGGTCATCTCCGGGAACGCGACGAGCTGTGCGCCCGCTGCCGCGGCCTCCCGGGTGCGCTCGAGGACGAGGGCGGCGTTGCCGTCGAGGTCCCCCACGCACGTGTCGACCTGTGCCAGCGCGACGCGCAGATCTGCCATGCCGCCAGCCTAGACGAGCGGCGCCGTGCGGCCGGTCCGCGGGGCGGTCCCGACGCGCGACGTCCGCCACACGATCGTGTCACCCGTTCGTCACACGGATCAGGCAGGATGTACCGCATGGACAGGCAGCAGGAGTTCGTGCTCCGCACGGTCGAGGAGCGCGACATCCGCTTCATCCGGCTCTGGTTCACCGACGTGCTCGGCATGCTCAAGTCGGTGGCGATCGCGCCGGCGGAGCTCGAGTCGGCGTTCGCCGAGGGCATCGGGTTCGACGGCAGCTCGATCGAGGGCCTCACGCGCGTGTACGAGGCCGACATGATCGCCAAGCCGGACCCGACCACGTTCCAGGTGCTCCCGTGGCGTGGCGAGCGGCACGGGACCGCGCGCATGTTCTGCGACATCCTCACGCCCGACGGCGAGCCGTCGCTCGCGGACAGCCGCAACGTGCTCAAGCGCGCGCTGGCCAGGGCGAGCGACAAGGGGTTCACGTTCTACACGCACCCCGAGGTCGAGTTCTACCTGTTCAACCAGCCCGCCGACGCCGAGTCGCCACTCGTCCCGGTCGACCAGGGCGGGTACTTCGACCACCTCGCGCGGGGGTCGACGCACGACTTCCGCCGGGCCGCGATCACGATGCTCGAGTCCATGGGCATCTCGGTCGAGTTCTCCCACCACGAGGCAGGGCCGGGTCAGAACGAGATCGACCTGCGCTACGCCGACGCGCTGACCACGGCGGACAACCTCATGACGTTCCGCACGGTCGTCAAGGAGGTCGCGCTCGAGCAGGGCGTGTTCGCGTCGTTCATGCCCAAGCCGATGGCCGAGCACCCCGGCTCCGGCATGCACACGCACCTGTCGCTCTTCGAGGGCGACCGCAACGCGTTCCACGAGCCCGGCGCCCAGTTCGAGCTGTCGAAGACGGCGCGCCAGTTCATCTCCGGCCTGCTGGTCCACGCCGCGGAGATCACGGCGATCACCAACCAGTACGTGAACTCGTACAAGCGCCTGTGGGGCGGCGCCGAGGCGCCGAGCTACGTGTGCTGGGGCCACAACAACCGCTCCGCGCTCGTGCGCGTGCCCATGTACAAGCCGGGCAAGGGCAACTCGAGCCGCGTCGAGTACCGCGCGCTCGACTCGGCCACGAACCCGTACCTGGCGTTCGCCGTGATGCTCGCCGCGGGTCTCAAGGGCATCGAGGAGGGCTACGAGCTCCCCGAGGCCACCGAGGACGACGTCTGGGAGCTCACGGACGCCGAGCGCCGCGCGCTGGGCATCAAGCCGCTCCCGCAGTCGCTCGACGAGGCGATCGCCGTCATGGAGAAGTCCGAGCTCGTGGCCGAGACGCTCGGCGAGCACGTCTTCGACTTCGTGCTGCGCAACAAGCGGCAGGAGTGGGACGGCTACCGCGCGCAGGTCACGCCGTTCGAGCTGAAGCGGTTCCTCCAGGTCCTGTGAGCGGGCCCACGACGACGTCAGGTCGGTCCGGCGGGTCCCGCCGGCCGACGCTCACCGGTCGCCTCGCGCGCGTCGGCTTCGCCGACATCTCGCGCTCGGCGGGTCTGCTCGCGGACCCGGACCTCGCACTCCTGCTCGACGGCGGGCGAGGTCCGGCAGCGGACGACAGGGACGCGGAGGCTGCCGACCCGGCGTCCGCCGTGAGCGACGAGCTGCTCGCCGCGTTCGGCGGGTCGGCCGACCCCGACCTCGCGCTCCTGCAGGCCGTGCGCCTGGCGGGCGCGCTGCGCCCCGACGTCGAGGCGCGCGGCCCGCTCGCGGACCTCGCGCGTCGCACCCTGCGGCCCGGCGAGGCGCGCGACCGCCTGCTGGCCGTGCTCGGTGCGTCGGTCGCGCTCGGCGACGACGTCGTGCGGCGTCCCGCGCTCCTCGAGGTCGTCGCCGACCCGACGCCGGGGACGGGGGTGGACGCCCGCGCCGTGCGGGCAGAGCTCCTGCACGCGGTGGGCGCGGACCCCGACGCCGCCGTGCCCGTCGCCGACCGGCCCGGGCCCGAGAGCGTGGACGCGCTGCGCCGCGCCTACCGGGAGCGGATCCTGCGCATCGCCGCGACCGACCTCACCGTCGCCGACCCGCTCACCCGCATGCCCGCCGTCGGGGCGGCGCTCGCGGACCTCGCCGCCGCCGCGCTCGAGGGGGCGCTCGCCGTCGCCCGCGCGGAGCTCGACGACCACGGGTCCGGTGTGCGCCTGGCGGTGATCGGCATGGGCAAGTGCGGGGCGCGCGAGCTCAACTACATCTCCGACGTCGACGTCGTCTACGTCGTCGAACCGGTCGCGGGACACGACGAGGCGTACGCGACGACCGTCGGGGCCCGTCTCGCGACGAGCCTCGCGCGCGTGTGCTGGGGGACGTCGGGGGAGCCCGCGCTGTGGCAGGTCGACGCCGCGCTGCGCCCCGAGGGCAAGCAGGGCCCGCTCGTGCGCACGCTCGCGAGCCACGTCGCGTACTACGAGCGCTGGGCCAAGACCTGGGAGTTCCAGGCGCTGCTCAAGGCGCGCACGGTTGCGGGGGACCGGGACCTGGGCCGCGCGTACGAGGACGCGATCGCGCCGTTCGTGTGGTCCGCCGCGGGACGCGAGAACTTCGTCGAGGACTCGCAGGCGATGCGCCGCCGGGTCGAGGACCACGTCCCCGCGGCGGAGGCGGACCGCCAGCTCAAGCTCGGCAAGGGCGGCCTGCGCGATGTCGAGTTCACCGTGCAGCTCCTGCAGCTCGTGCACGGGCGGTCGGACGAGTCGATCCGCAGCCGGGGCACGCTCACGGCGCTCGCCGAGCTCGCCGCGGCGGGGTACGTGGGGCGCGAGCACGCGGCCCGGCTCGGGGTCTGCTACCGGTTCCTGCGCGCGCTCGAGCACCGCATCCAGCTCTTCCGGCTCCGACGCACGCACCTCGTCCCGACCGCGGACGACGAGCTGCGTCGTCTCGCGCGGTCCCTCGGGATGCGCACCGACGGCGCCGAGGGCCTCACCGAGCGCTGGCGCGCGACGCGACGCGAGGTGCGCGGCCTGCACGAGGAGATCTTCTACCGCCCGCTCCTGCCCGCCGTCGCGCAGCTCTCCCCGGACGAGGTGAGCCTCGCCCCGGAGGCGGCGAAGGCCCGCTTCGCGGCGATCGGCTACCGCGACCCCGCGGGCGCGATGCGCCACGTCACCGCGCTCACGGAGGGCGTGAGCCGGCGCGCGGCGATCCAGCGCCAGCTCCTGCCCGTCATGCTCGGCTGGTTCGCCGAGGGCGCGGACCCCGACGCGGGCCTGCTCGCGTTCCGCACCCTGTCCGAGACGCTGGGCGCGACGCACTGGTACCTCAAGCTGCTGCGCGACTCCGGCTCTGCGGCGCAGCGCCTCGCACACCTGCTCTCGAACTCCCGCTACCTGGCCGACGCCCTCGCCCGGTCGCCCGAGTCGGTCCGCTGGCTCGCGGCGGACGCCGACCTCACCCCCCGCGGCATCGAGCGGCTCACGGCCGAGACCGACGCCATCCTCACGCGCGCCGACGAGGTCGACCCCGCGACGGTGAGCCTGCGCGCGGTGCGCCGCCGCGAGCTCGCCCGCACGGGCGCGGCCGAGCTCCTGGGCGTCGTCGACCCGGTCGCCGCGGCCCGGAGCATCTCCGACGCCGCGGACGTCGTGCTCGCGGGCGCGCTCCGCATCGCGGAGTTCGTCGCGCGCGGCGACCTCGGGTACGACGCGCAGGACCCCGGCTCGGCGCCCGCGCGCCTGCTCGTCGTCGCGATGGGCCGACTCGGCGGGCGTGAGATGGGCTACGGCTCGGACGCCGACGTCATGTTCGTGCACGACCCGGCGCCCGGCGCGGAGAGCAGCGACGCCCAGGCGTACGCGCTCGCGGTGGCGACGCGCCTGCGTCAGCTCCTGTCCGCCGTCGGCCCGGAGCCGGCGCTCCCGGTCGACGCCGACCTGCGGCCCGAGGGGCGCAACGGCCCGCTCGTGCGCTCGCTCGCCTCGTACGCCGAGTACTACGAACGCTGGTCGAGCGTCTGGGAGTCGCAGGCGCTCCTGCGCGCGCGCCCGGTCGCGGGCGACCTCGACGGCCTCGGCGAGGCGTTCACCCGGGTCGTCGACGGCCGCCGCTACCCGCGGGGCGGCCTCGACGCCGCAGAGGTGCGCGAGGTACGCCGCATCAGGGCGCGCGTCGAGTCCGAGCGGCTCCCGCGCGGCGTCGAGGCGTCGCGCCACCTCAAGCTGGGCCGCGGGGGAGTGTCCGACGTCGAGTGGAGCGTCCAGCTCCTGCAGCTCCAGCACGCCCACGAGGTCGCGGCACTGCGCACGACGTCGACCGTCGACGCGCTCGCGGCCGCCGTGGCGGCCGGTCTCGTCGACGCCGACGACGCCGCGGTCCTGGGTGAGGCCTGGCACCTCGCCTCGCGCCTGCGCAGCGCTCTCGTCCTGTGGTCCGGACGGACCACGGGCACCACCGTGGACGTGCTCCCGCACGACCGGTTCGCGCTCAACGGCCTCGCGCGCGTGCTCGACCTCCCGGACGTCGACACGGGCGCCGAGCTCGAGGACCACTACCTGCGCACCGCGCGGCGCGCCCGGACCGTCATGGAGCGCGTCTTCTACGGCGAGGACTGACCGTGGCCCGGCGCGACGAGCCGCCCGTCCCGGGCCTGCTCGACCGACGCGAGCCCCGTGTGCTCGGCGGTGCGGGCGACCGCGGCGCTCCGGCGTCTCGGCACGGGCGCCGGCCGGCCGGGTCGTTCTACGGCTCGCGCCTGCGCTGGGCGGGGTGGATCGCCTGGGCGCTCGCGGCGTTCGCCGTCGTGCTGACCGCCGTGTGGCAGCGCCCCGAGCCCCTCGGCGCCGCGGTCCTGTGGGGCCTGGCCGGCCTTGGCTGCCGACGGTCCGCGCGCCTCGTGGAGGGCCCGATCGGACCCGTTCGCGCGCTCGCGCTCCTCGGCCTCGTGCTCGCGCTCCTCGTGCTGCTGATCGTGGGTGCGGGTCTCGTCGCCCGAGGCGAGCGCGCCTGACGCGCCCGCCCCGGGACCGGGTCAGATCGTCCGGGGCGCGCGGGCGAGGTTCGCGCGCAGCTCGTCGGCGTCCTGGCGCGCGACGTAGGCCGGGCGGTCGCGCTCGACGCGCCACGACTCCGCGAGGGGGCTCGTGTCGACGGCGTCGAATCCGAGCTCGTCGTAGAACCGCGCGACCCAGGCCGCCGCCTCCGGAAAGTCGCTCGACGTCGCGAGCGCGCGGCGTCCTGGGGTGCCCGCAGGGGTCCCGTCGGTCGTGATCTGCCCCGACTGGATGTGGTTGAACGCCTTCGCGACCTTCGCTCCCACGAGGTGCTCCTGGAGCAGCCCCGACGTCGTGGCCGCCCCGCGGTCGAGCGGGTCGACGTGCCCGTCACGCTCCCAGTAGTAGTTGTTCGCGTCGAGCACGATCTTCCCCTCGAGCGGCTCGACGGGCACCTTGCGGTACGCGCCGAACGGCACCGCCACGACGGCGACGTCCGCGGCGCGCGCCGCCTCCTCGGCGGTTGCCGCGCGCGCCCGCGGACCCAGGTCGGCGACGAGGTCGTCCAGCGTGCGGGGATCCCGCGAGTTCGCGATGACCACGTCGTAGCCGTGGGCGATCGCGGCCCGCGCGACCTGGGAGCCGATGTTGCCTGCACCGATGATGCCGAGAGTCGTCATGGTCATCGACAACACACCGGCGCGCCCTCTATTCCGGTGATCTTCCCGACGCGCGACGTGTGGCATCCTGACGTCCCAGGGGGTGCCCATGATCGATCCGCTGGTCGCGACCTTCGTCATCCTGGCGCTGGCGGTCGTGGGCTTCATGACCAACCGGCTGCCGCTCGTGGTCGTCGCGCTCTTCGTGCCGGTCGCCCTGTGGGCGACCGGGGTGCTCACGCTCGACGAGGCGCTGGGCGGGTTCAGCGACCCGATCGTGCTGTTCATCGCGACGCTGTTCGTGCTCAGCGACGCGCTCGACTCCACCGGGATCACCGCGTGGATCGGGCAGTGGCTCGAGCGGCGCGCGTCGCTCGGTCGCGCGGGGCTGCTCGCGCTGATGGTCGGGGTCGCGGCGCTCCTCGCTGCCGTCATCAGCATCAACGGTGCCGTCGCGGCGCTCCTGCCCGTCGCCGTCGTGGCCGCCGCGCGGGCCGGCATCGTCCCGTCGCGCATGCTCCTCCCGCTCGCGTTCGCCGCGGGCGCAGGGTCGCTGCTCACGCTGACCGGCACGCCCGTGAACATCATCGTCTCCGAGGCTGCGGCCGAGGCGGGCGGCCGGGAGTTCGGCTATTTCGAGTTCGCGCTGGTCGGGATCCCGCTCGTCCTCGCCACGGCCGTGCTCGTCGTGACGCTCGGCGACCGGCTGCTCCCGGAGCGCGTCCCCGAGCACCTGGCCGACACCGCCGCCGACCCGCGCGAGCGCGTGCGCTCGTGGCGCGAGAGCTACCCCGCCGAGCTCGACACGGGGCGCCTCTTCACCGGCGGCACGGGGGTCGTCGAGGTCCTCATCGCGCCCCGCTCGACGCTCGTGGGGCGCAAGGTGAGCCCCGGGATGACGACGCGGGACGAGGGACTGGTCGTGCTCGCCATCCGCCGCGGCGACGGCAGCTCGACCGGGCAGGGCACCGAGGCGCCCTCGGGTCCGATGACCATCCAGCCCGGTGACGCCGTGCTCGTGCGCGGGCCGTGGGACGCCCTCCACCGCTACACGCAGTCGCCCGACGTCATCGCCGTCGACTCCCCGCGGAGCCTGCAGCGCGGCGTCCCGCTGGGGCGCGGCTGGCGCCGGTGCCTCGCGGTGCTCGTCGTGACGATCGTGCTGCTCGCCACGGGTGTCGTCCCGCCCGTCATCGCGGGCCTCCTCGCGGCGGGCGCGCTCGTGCTCCTGCGGGTCGTCACCGTGCCGCAGTCGTTCCGCGCGATCTCGTGGGACACCGTGGTGCTCATCGCGGCCCTCATCCCGCTCTCCGCGGCGTTCGTCTCCTCCGGTGCGGCGGACGCGATCGCGGACGTCGTGCTCCGGGTCACCGGCGGCGGGTCCCCGCACCTCGCGCTCCTCGTCGTGTGCGTGCTCACCATCGTCCTGGGCCAGTTCATCTCGAACGTCGCGACGGTCCTCGTCATGGCCCCGGTCGCGGTGTCGTTCGCGCAGACGCTCGACGTGAGCGTGGAGCCGTTCATGATGGCGCTCACGGTCGCCGGCGCCGCGGCGTTCCTCACCCCGATCGCGACACCGGTCAACCTCATGGTCCTGCAGCCGGGGGGTTACCGGTTCGGCGACTACTGGCGCCTCGGCCTGCCGCTCGCGGTCGTGTTCCTCGCCGCCGCCGTCCTGTACGTGCCGCTCGTCTGGCCGTTCTGAGCGGACGCCGCGAGCTGTCACGGCTCTCCGTGGCAGGAAGGTCGTCCGCGTGGGACGGTATCCGCGTCGCGCGGGGCCGTCCGCCCCGGCGGCGTCCGGACGGATCTGAGACAGGGGAGCGGCCCATGGGCGATGTGGCGAGTGGTGGCGGGACGTACGACGCGGTCGTGATCGGGGCGGGGTTCTCGGGGCTGGCGATGCTGCACCACCTGCGCGAGGCCGGGCTCTCCGTCCTCGTGGTCGACGGCGCCGGGGGAGTCGGCGGGACGTGGTGGGCCAACCGGTACCCGGGCGTGCGCACCGACTCCGAGTACCTCGCGTACGCGTTCTCGTTCTCGCGCGAGGTGCGGGACGAGTGGGACTGGAGCGAGCGCTACCCGCGCGGCGAGGAGATCCGCGCGTACCTGGAGTTCGTCGCCGACCGGCTCGACCTGCGGCGCGACATCCGGTTGGGCGCGACCGTCGAGCGGGCCGAGCACTCGGACGCCACGAACCGGTGGACCCTCACCCTTGCCGACGGGTCGTCGCTGCACGCGACCTACCTCGTGTCGGCGACCGGGCTGCTCTCTCGTCCCCTCTACCCGGAGCTCCCCGGCCTCGATACGTTCGCCGGGCCCGCGTACCACTCGGCGAGGTGGCCGCACGAGGGGGTGGACCTCTCCGGCAAGCGCGTCGGGCTGATCGGCGTCGGCGCCTCCGGGATCCAGATGCTGCCCGAGCTCGCGGACCAGGCGGCCCACGTCACCGTCTTCCAGCGCACCCCGAACTACGTCCTGGAGACGACGAGCCCCGCGGTCACCGCGGACGAGCTCGCCGCGCTGCGCGCCGACTACGACGCGGTCTTCGAGCGGGCCGCCCAGCATCCGTTCGGCGTGCCCATGGAGATCCCGACGCGGTCCGCGCTCGAGGTGGACGACGACGAGCGCCGCCGGGTGTTCGAGTCCCGGTGGGAGGCGGGTGGCTTCCGGTTCGCCAACGAGTGCTTCACCGACCTCGTCTCCAGCCCCGAGGCGAGCGCGCTCGCGTCCGAGTTCCTCCGCGGCAAGATCCGCGAGATCGTCACCGACCCCCGGACGGCCGACGCGCTCAGCCCGTCGACGTACACCTTCATGGGCAAGCGACCACCCACGGGCCACGGCTACTACGCCGCGTACAACCGGGAGAACGTCGAGCTCGTCGACGTGCTCACGACCCCGATCGCGCGGGTCACGCCGCGCGGCGTCGTCGTCGCCGCGGACGGGTCCGGGGAGGTCGAGCACGAGATCGACGTCCTCGTGCTCGCGACGGGCTTCGACGCCATGACCGGCGCGCTCACCGCGTTCGACGTCGTGGGGCGCGACGGCGTGACGCTGCGCGAGCGCTGGGAGCGCGACGGGCTGCGCACGTACCTGGGGATCTCCGTGCACGGCTTCCCCAACTTCTTCCTGTCGCTCGGGCCGCAGACGCCGCTGTCCAACCTGACCGTGCCGGTCCAGCGCGGCGCGCAGTGGCTCCAGCGCGCGCTCGCACACGCGCGGGAGAACGGCGTCGAGCAGCTCGAGGCCACGCGCGAGGCCGAGGAGTGGTGGTACGAGGAGACCGAGCGCGCCGGGCGGGCCACGGTCATGTACGAGGAGGGCAAGAAGGCCGGCGCCTGGTTCGTCGGCGGCAACGTGCCCGGCAAGCGCGCGGAGATGGCGGTGTACCTCGGCGGAGGACCCGTCTACCAGGACGAGTGCGCACGGGCCGCGGCGGAGCAGTACGCCGGGTTCCGCCCGGGTTCGGGGTTGCCGACCGTCCACGTGCCGACGGCCGCCGTCGAACCGGTCCCGGTGCCGTCTCGAGGCTGACAGGCGGGTGCGGTGCGCCCCCTGCGCGCACCGCACCCGCCTCGCTGCTCGCGGGACAGCCCGGTCAGCAGTACAAGCCCGAGCCCGGGGCCACGCCCAGGACCTCGGTGATGCGCGCGTACCGGTCGACCCGGGACTGGACGGACGCGGGGTTGCCGCCGTCGCACTCGAGCGCACCGTTGAGCGAGTTGATCGTCTGACCGAACCCCGAACCGCTCACCATCGCCTCGTGGGAGGTCATGACGCCCGGACCGTTCTGGGTGTTCCAGTACCAGAGCGCCGTCTGCCAGGCGATCGACGGGTCCTCCTCGACGAGCCACGGGTCGTTCAGCAGGTCGATCCCGAGCGCGTCGCCCGCAGCCTTGTAGTTGAAGTTCCAGCTGAACATGATCGGCCCGCGACCGTAGTACGCCGTCTGGCCGGCGGGGCAGCCGAACGGCTGGGACTGGTCGCACTTGATCCAGTAGTTCGCCTCGTTGATCTCCTTCACGTACCGCAGCCCGACCGACTCGAAGTCGGCGTGCGTGAGGAACGCGGCGACCTCGCGCGTCCGCGTCTCGAGCGTGCCCGTGCTCGCGAACGCGGGGTACGCACCCAGCGCGTCGACGAACCCGTCGTACGTGTAGAACGGGTGCCTGTTCGGGAAGATCGCGTCGAACTCCGCGCGGCTGACGACGAAGTCGTCCCCGCCCCCGACGCACCGGCCCGCGTCGACCCAGACGCTCGTCGACCCGGGCGTCTCGCGCTGCGTCCACCAGCGGGCTGTCCAGTTCCGGCCGTGGTGCGACGCCGTCTGGCCGCCCGAGTAGGCCGTCGTGGCCGACCACGTCGCGGCACACGTGGAGGCGGCGGCGCTCGCGGTGGACGTGTCTGCGCTCGCCGGCGCGGCGAGCGACGCGGCGACGACGGTCGACACCAGCGCTGCTGTGACGGCCGTGAGGGCGCGCCGAAGGCCTGTAGTCATGAATCCCCCTGCTCTCGATGCGGCATCGTTACCGCCGCTCACAAACCTAGCGCGCGCGACGCATCGCGACAAGCAAGACCTGGGACGTTCTGCGCCAGCCGGGTGATCGCCCCGCTGACCGGGCGAGAGACTTGGGGCGCCACGGTCTCGCGGAGAGGTCGGGCGCCGTGGCGCCCGAGTCCTTGAGCAGCGGGGCCGTCGAGGGGCCCCTCGTCGCTGCCGGCTTCTGGTTGGACGCGTTCGACCATGATCGCCGCACGAGACGCTCTGAGCGAGCGGTTCTCTACGTGGCTCTCGCCTCGCGCGGACGGGCTCTGAGGGCTGACGCGTCGCCGTCACACTCGCCGTGCACGGCGGAACGGCGCCCGGCCGGCACCGGAGCGGTGCGGGTCGGACGCCGTTCACGGTCATCCTCCGGAGGGCCTGAGGGCCCGCCGATCAGATGTCGTAGTAGAGCTCGAACTCGTGCGGGTGCGGGCGCAGGCGGATCGGGTCGATCTCGTTGGTGCGCTTGTAGTCGATCCACGTCTGGATGAGGTCCGGCGTGAACACGTCGCCCTGCGTGAGGAACTCGTGGTCGGCCTCGAGGTTGTCCAGCGCCTCGGCGAGCGAGCCGGGGACCTGCGCGATCTGCGCGTGCTCCTCGGGCGGCAGCTCGTAGAGGTCCTTGTCGATCGGCTCCGGCGGCTCGATGCGGTTCTTGATGCCGTCGATGCCGGCGAGGAGCTGCGCGGCGAACGCGAGGTACGGGTTGGCCGACGGGTCCGGGACGCGGAACTCGACGCGCTTCGCGGCGGCGGACGAGCCGGTCACCGGGATGCGGATGCACGCGGAGCGGTTGCGGGCCGAGTAGACCAGGTTGACCGGGGCCTCGTAGCCCGGGACCAGGCGGTGGTAGGAGTTCACCGACGGGTTGGTGAACGCGAGGAGCGACGGGGCGTGCTTGAGCAGGCCGCCGATGTACCAGCGCGCGAGGTCGGAGAGACCGCCGTAGCCCTTCTCGTCGAAGAACAGCGGCTTGCCGTCCTTCCAGAGGGACTGGTGCGAGTGCATGCCCGAGCCGTTGTCGCCGAAGATCGGCTTCGGCATGAACGTGACGGACTTGCCGGCCTCGAACGCCTCGTTGCGGATGACGTACTTGAACTTCATCAGGTCGTCGGCCGCGTGGAGCAGCGTGTTGAAGCGGTAGTTGATCTCCTGCTGGCCGGCGGTGCCCACCTCGTGGTGCGCGCGCTCGACCTCGAGGCCGACCTGCTCCAGCGTCGCGCACATGTCGTCGCGCAGGTCCGCGAAGCGGTCGGACGGGGAGACGGGGAAGTAGCCGCCCTTGTAGCGCGTCTTGTACGCGAGGTTGCCACCCTCCTCCTCGCGGCCCGTGTTCCACGCGGCCTCGATCGAGTCGAGGTAGTAGAAGCTCGAGTGCTGGTTCGTCGCGAAGCGGGCCTCGTCGAAGAGGTAGAACTCGGCCTCGGGCGCGAAGAACGCGGTGTCGGCGATGCCGGTGGAGCGCAGGTACGCCTCGGCCTTGGCCGCGATGTTGCGGGGGTCGCGCGAGTACGGCTCACCCGTGAACGGGTCGACGATCGAGAAGTTCACGACCAGCGTCTTGCGCTTGCGGAACGGGTCCACGAACGCGGTCTTGACGTCCGGCACGAGCTTCATGTCCGACTCGTGGATCGCCTGGAAGCCGCGGATCGACGACCCGTCGAACATCAGGCCGTCCTCGAACGCCGACTCGTCGAACTGCGAGACGGGGATGTTGAAGTGCTGCATGATGCCGGGCAGGTCGCAGAACCGGACGTCGACGAACTCGACGCCTTCGTTCCGCGTGAAGGCGATTGCCTCCTCCGCGTTGTTGAACATCCGTTGCTCCTTGATCGGGTGGTGCCGTCGGGCTGCGCGGCGAACCTGCCGCTGTCGTGGCGCCCACGAACCTAGGCCGAGGCGGTTTCCCCGCCGTGTACCCATTGTTTCGGTCGTGTTACGTCCTGCGTCCCCGTGTGACGTTCGTGCTACACGAGGGCACGCTGCAGCCGCCGGCGGGCGGTGTGCCGTTCGGCACGATACCGCCGGGGGACGCGACGGCGTCGGGGGTGTCCATGTCGCGGCACGTACCCTGGTCCCGTGGTTTCACGCGAGGACATGGGTTCGTGGCTCGAGGGCTCCCCGAGCGGTCAGCAGGACGGCCGTGGTGCGCGGCTCGGGCTCCCGCCCGACGGGCCGGGGTCGCTCGCGACCCTGGGTCGGCGCGTCGTCGCGCTCGTCATCGACTGGGTGCTCGCGACGCTCGTCGCCTTCCTCTTCTTCAAGCCCGCTGCGCCGGGCTTCTTCGAGGGCATCTCCGCGCTCCCGGTCTGGTCGCAGCCGCTCGTCTTCGCGATCGAGAACGTCCTGCTCGTGAGCACGCTCGGCTTCACGGTCGGGCACCGGGTGATGGGGATGCGGGTCCGCCGCCTCTCCGAGCCCGCGCGCATGGTCGGCATCGGCCGCGGCGCGCTGCGCACCCTGCTCCTGTGCCTCGTCATCCCCGCGGTCGTGTGGGACGCCGACGGGCGCGGCCTCCACGACCGCGCCGCGGGCACCGTCCTCGTCCGCACCTGACGGCGGCTCCGGGCGGCGCACCCGCTCTCCCTGCCGCCCAGAGGGCCCGGGCTACCCGGACGACGACGCCCGGCCGGTGAGGAGCGATCCTCGCCCGGCCGGGCGTCGTCGTGCAGCAGGAGAAGCTGGGTCAGCGGCCCTTGAGGCCCTTGCGGTCGGGGCGGGCGCGCGTCGGGTCGATGCCCTTGGGGATCGGCAGGCGCGAGACCCCGAGCGCGCGCAGGCGCTTGGAGACCTCGGCCGTCTCCGGCTTGGTGAGCGTCGGCTTGAGCTTCTGGACGGCGCGCGGGAGCTTGGGCAGGGCGACCTGGCCCTCCTCGTCGCCGACCTGGATCGTCGTGATCGGCACGTTCGGCAGCACGCGCGCGACGCGCTTGCGCTCGGCGTCGAGCTGACGCTTCGCGCGGTGCGCCGGGCCCTCGCTCACCAGGACGACGCCGGCCCGGCCGACGCCGCGGAACACGAGGTCCTGCGTGCGCGGGTCGATCGCGACGGGCTCCTCGTCGAACGTCCAGCCGCGGCGGATCGTCCCGAGCGCGGCACGGGCGGCGCCGGGCTGGCCCTCGATCTGCTTGTAGGCGGCACGCTCGGCCCGACGCGTGAGGACGAACATCGCGCCCAGCGCCGCGAACGGGATGCCGACGATGAGGGTGTAGACCCACTGGCCCCACCACAGGCCGATGCCGAGCGCGACGGCGATGATGCCGACGAACACGCCGAGCATGACCCACGTGACCGCCGGGTCCTGCTTGCGCGTCATCTGGTACGCGGCCCACACCTGGTGGTACCAGCGCTGCTTCTTGGGCTTCTTCTGCTTCGCGACCTGCTCGCCGGCGGCGGGCGCGCCGGTGCTGTCCGAGTTCTTGCGGGCCATGGCGGTCAGTCTAGTGGGGGGAACGGGCCAGCAGGCTCGCGGCCTCCTGGCGGGACGTCGTCGGCTCGGCGAGGTGTGCGAGCGCGGCGGGAATCTCCATGCCGCGGCGCGTCATGGCCTGGCCCCACAGGCGTCCCGCGCGGTACGACGACCGCACGAGCGGGCCCGACATGACGCCGAGGAAGCCGATCTCCTCCGCGGCGTCCGACAGCTCGACGAACTCCTCGGGCTTGACCCACCGGTCCACCGGGTGGTGACGCAGCGACGGGCGCAGGTACTGGGTGATCGTCACGAGGTCGCAGCCGGCGTCGTGCAGGTCCTGCAGCGCGTCCTTGGCCTCGTCGATCGTCTCGCCCATGCCGAGGATGATGTTCGACTTGGTGACGAGCCCGGCCTCGCGCGCCCGCGTGAGCACCGAGAGCGAGCGCTCGTAGCGGAAGCCCGGGCGGATCTGCTTGAAGATGCGCGGCACGGTCTCGAGGTTGTGCGCGAGCACCTCGGGGCGCGACGCGTTCACCTCGTCGAGCAGCTCGGGGATCGCGTTGAAGTCCGGGATGAGCAGCTCGACGCCGGTGCCCGGGTTGAGCTGGTGGATCTGACGGACGGTCTCCGCGTAGAGCCAGGCACCGCCGTCGGGCAGGTCGTCGCGCGCGACGCCCGTGATGGTCGAGTAGCGCAGGCCCATCGCCTGGACGGACTCCGCGACGCGACGTGGCTCGTCCGCGTCGAAGTCGGCCGGCTTGCCCGTGTCGATCTGGCAGAAGTCGCAGCGCCGCGTGCACTGGTCGCCGCCGATGAGGAACGTCGCCTCGCGGTCCTCCCAGCACTCGAAGATGTTGGGACAGCCCGCCTCCTCGCAGACCGTGTGCAGGCCCTCGCGCTTCACGAGCCCCTTGAGCTCGGAGTACTCCGGGCCCATGGTCGCGCGGGTCTTGATCCACTCGGGCTTCTTCTCGATCGGCGTCGCGGCGTTGCGGGCCTCGACCCGCAGCATGCGCCGTCCTTCAGGTGCGATCGTCACGGGTGTCTCCCGGTCGTCGTGGCGAGTGAGCGCCGACGTCGCGCCGAGCAGGCAGGTGGGCGGCGCACCGTTCGGGTGCGCGCCCTGGTACGACGCCGGACTCCGGTCAGACTACGCGCTCGCCACCGGCGTCTCCCGCGCCTCGCTCACCCTGTGGACGTGACGTCAGCGACACCCCGGTCACGACGAGCAGGACCGCGGCGACGACGGGCAGCGCGAAGGCAGCCGTCGTCGAGACGGCGTCGGCGAGCGCGCCGCCGCCGGACGCGCCGATCGCGACGCCGACGACGTTCGCGCTCGCGACGAGGGTCATGGCCGACGCCGTCCGCCCGGCGGGCGCGCGGTCGCCCGCGACCGTGAACACCGTGACCATGACGGGCCCGACGAACAGACCGGTCGCCGCGACCGCGACGACGACGGCCGTCAGCGAGCCGCTCGCGGCCGCGAGGGCAGCGGAGACGACGAGGGCGACCGTGCCCGCGACGAGCCCGGCGGCGAAGGTGATCCACCGGCTGCGCAGGCCCCAGTGGCGGGGGAGCGCGACGACCGACAGCGCGGTGACGGCGGAGCCCACCCCCATGACGGCGTAGACGAGACCCGCGCTCCCGGGCGCGCCGGCGTCGCGGGTCAGCGCGGTGAGCGCGGCCTGGGTCCCCCCGAACAGCAGACCCATCGCGAGCATCCCGACGAGCACGACGGCCTCGCGCCGCACGAGGGTCGCGATCCCGACCGACCGCCGGCCAGGCGCTGCCTCGCCCGGGTGCAGGGCGTCGTCGGGCACGACGGAGGCCCGCGGGACGACCGCGCGCGCCGTCGGGTGGAGCGCGAACGCGGTGCCGAAGACGGCGATGCCGCTCGCTGCGACGAGGACGGCGACCTGCGGCGAGCCGGTGGACGCGAGCACCCCGACGAGCGCGGGCCCGAGCACGAAGCTCACCTCGTCCGCGGTGCTCTCGTAGCTCATCGCGGCCTCGACGGTGCGTGGCTCGTCCGCGGCGAGCCGGAGCCAGCGCACGCGCGCGAGCGGGCCGACCTGGGGCGCGCTCGCGCCTGTCACCGCCGCAGCCGCCAGGACGGCAGTCGTCGCGCCGGGCGCGGAGGCGGCGAGCACGAGGCCGAGGACCGCGAGCGTCGCCACGGGGACGGCGACGAGCAGGACCCGGCGCTGGCCCACGCGGTCCGCGAGCGCGCCCTGGGTCGGACCGCCGAGCGCCGTCCCCAGCGCGGTCGCGGCCGAGGCGAGCCCGCCGAGCGCGACGGACCCCGTCGTCGACGACACGAGGAGCAGCGTCCCGATGGTGAGCATCGAGAAGGGGAGCCGAGCGAGGAACGCCACGGGGAGGAATGCGCGCCCGGCGAGCTGGGGCAACCGGCCGTAGCCGGTGCGCGCGGGTGCCGCGGGCGGTTCGGGCAGGGGTGGGGTGGTGCGGGCGCGCGACTCCGCGCGCGCGGGGGTGGTGGTCATGCGGTCCAGGTCCTCGGGGTACGTCCTACCGCG
The DNA here is from genome assembly GCF_009708005.2 of Cellulosimicrobium protaetiae. Taxonomy (NCBI): domain Bacteria; kingdom Bacillati; phylum Actinomycetota; class Actinomycetes; order Micrococcales; family Promicromonosporaceae; genus Cellulosimicrobium; species Cellulosimicrobium protaetiae. The sequence continues at coordinate 2,434,597 of NZ_CP052757.1, forward strand.
CGCCGACCCACCCGTACTCCGGCGCGCGAGGATTCCCTGGAGTCCCCAGCCTAGCCCGCGAGCGCTTCCTGCGGGGCGGGCCGGGGCGCGTCGTCGGTCACGGTCGCGGCGAGCAGCGGCGCGAGCGCGTCCTCCAGCGCGGTGACGAGCAGCGGCGCGACCTCGGCGAGGGTGACCTCGCGCCCGAGCTCGGCGGTGAGCGACGTCACGTCGGCGTCCTCGATGCCGCAGGGGACGATCCGGTCGAAGCGGGAGAGGTCGGGGGCGCAGTTGAGGGCGAGCCCGTGCATCGTCACGCCTTTGGCGACGCGCACGCCGATCGCGCAGACCTTGCGCTCGCGGCGTGTCTCGTCGGCCGCGACCCAGACCCCGCTGCGCCCCTCGACGCGCATCGTGGCGAGGCCGAGCCGTGCGCACACGTCCATGACGGCCTCCTCGAGCGCGCGCACGTACGCGACGACGTCGACGGGCTCGGCGAGCCGCACGATCGGGTACACCACCTGCTGCCCGGGGCCGTGCCAGGTGATCTTCCCGCCGCGGTCCACGTCCACGACGGGCGTGCCGTCGTCGGGCCGTTCGTCACGACGCGTGCGGCGGCCGGCGGTGTAGACGGAAGGGTGCTCGACGAGGATCAGGGTGTCCGGCCGGGCGACAGCGACGACGTCGTCGTGCACCGCGCGCTGGAGGTCCCAGGCCTCGTGGTACTCCGTGATCCCGGGCAGCGCGAGCAGGTCCATCGGCCCAGGCTAACCCTCGTCGTGAGGAGTGCGGGGCAGGGTCTCGAGCAGGGCCAGCAGGGCGTCCCGCAGCGCCGCGACCTGCGCGTCGTCGAGGCCGCGGGTCGCGAGCTCCTCGGCGGGGCGACGACGCGCGGCGGCCAGACCGGCGTCGCGACCGGCGGGAGTGATCGCGACGGCGCGACGGCGCCTGTCGGTGGGGTCGTCTGTGCGGGTCACGTACCCCGCGCGCTCGAGCCGGGCGACGACCCGGCTCATGGTCTGCTCGGTCACGCCCGACTCCGCGGCGAGCACGCGCTGCGAGCGAGGGCCCGCGAGGAGGTGCATGAGCACCGGGAAGCCCGCGTGGTTGAGGTCCCACTGCCCGAGGTGGGCGTTCCACTCCCGCTCGATCCGGCGCGCGACAGCGAACAGGAGGCGGCCCGTGGCCCACTCCTGGGGGTCGGCGGGCGTGGGGTCGCCGACGTCCGGGTCGGCGTACGGCCCGGTGCGGTCCCTCGGTGACTGCTCCAACGTGCATTCCTCCCTCCACCATGGCACCATTCCTCAGCATGCTGAGCAATCGGACGGGCGGGTTCCTCCGCGGACTGATCATTGTCGCAGTCATCGGTCTGTGGATGGCCATCGGCGCACTGGGCGGCCAGGCGCAAGGTCGCCTGAGCAGCGTCCAGACGAACGACGCCGCCGCGTTCCTCCCGGCCAGCGCCGAGTCCACGCGCGCGGCGGAGGTCGCGCAGGAGTTCACCGACTCCGAGACGCTGCCCGCGCTCGTCGTCGCGACGACCGGCGACGGGAGCGCGCTCACGCCGGACGACCTCGCGGCGCTCGACGCCTACGCGAAGGCCGTGCCCGGGGCACCGCTCGAGGGGACCTCGGGCGACGAGCCCGCCACCGTGGGCGACGTCTCGATCGCCGACCCGGTCGTCGTGCCGTCCGAGGACGGGGAGGCCGCGCTCGTCGTCGTCTCGCTCGACGCGTCCGTCGCGTCCGACCGCATCGGGGCGGACGAGAGCAGCGTGAGCGAGCTCGCCGTCGGCGCGCTGCGCGACCTCGCCGCCGCGGACGCGGCCGACGGCGGCCTCGCCGGCACGTCGCTCGACGTGTGGGTCACCGGCCCCGCCGGGTTCGTCGCCGACCTCGTCACGGCGTTCGGCGGGATCGACACCGTGCTGCTGCTCGTCGCGCTCGGAGCGGTGCTCGTCATCCTCGCGGTCGTCTACCGGTCGCCGATCCTGCCGTTCATCGTCATCCTCACGGCCGTGCTCGCGCTGACGCTCGCCGGCCTCGTCGTGTACCACCTCGCCGCCGCCGACGTGCTCACGCTCAACGGGCAGTCCCAGGGCATCCTCTCGATCCTCGTCGTCGGCGCCGCGGTCGACTACTCGTTGCTCGTGGTGGCCCGCTACCGCGAGGAGCTGCGCCTCGTCCGGTCGACGCCGACGGCCCTGCGCCGTGCCGTGCGGGCCTCGGTCGAGCCGATCGCGGCGAGCGCCGGCACCGTCATCGCGGGCCTCCTCTGCCTGCTCCTGTCCGACCTGTCGTCCAACCGGAGCCTCGGCCCCGTCGCCGCGATCGGCATCGCCGCGGCGTTCGTCGCCGCGCTCACGCTCCTTCCCGCCCTGCTGCTCGTCGCCGGCCAGCGGTCCCGCGCGCTGTTCTGGCCGCGCATGCCGCGGTACGACGCCGAGCACGCGGCCCACGAGGCCGCTGCCGACCAGGCGTCGCCCGAGAGCGAGAACAGCGTGAGCATCGACGGGCACGGCGTGTGGTCGCGCGTCGCGAGCTTCGTCGGGCGCCACGACCGGCGCGTGTGGATCGTCACGGCACTGGTCCTCGCCGCGTGCGCGGCGTTCGTCCCGACGCTCGACGCCGAGGGGACCGGCGACTCGGAGGTGTTCCTCGCGGACGTCGACTCGGTCGCGGGCGAGGAGGCGCTCACCGCGCACTTCGAGGGCGTGTCCGCGCAGCCGGCGACCGTCGTCGCCCCCGAGGCGGACCTCGACGCCGTCGTCGCGGCCGCGGAGGGCACCGACGGCGTCGCCGCGGCGACCCCGGTCACCGACCAGCCCGCCGTCGCTCCCGGTGCGCCCGCCCAGGGCGACCCGCTCGTCGTCGACGGGATGGTCCGCGTCGACGTCACGACCGAGGCGCCGTCCGACAGCCAGGAGGCGGTGGAGACGGTCTCCGCGCTGCGCGACGCCGTGCACGAGGTCTCACCGGAGGCCGTCGTCGGCGGTGCCGCGGCCGAGCGCCTGGACACCCAGCTCGCCGGGCAGCGCGACCTGCGGGTCATCGTGCCCGTCGTGCTGGTCGTGATCCTGCTGATCCTCATCCTGCTGCTGCGGTCCGTGCTCGCGCCCGTGCTGCTGATGCTCGCGAACGTGCTGTCGTTCGGTGCCGCGCTCGGCGTCGCCGCGATCGTCTTCAACCACGTGCTGGACTTCCCCGGCGCGGACCCGGCCGTCCCGCTCTACGCGTTCTGCTTCCTCGTCGCGCTCGGCGTCGACTACTCGATCTTCCTCATGACGCGCGTGCGGGAGGAGAGCCTGCGGGTCGGGACGCGGCGCGGCGTGCTGCGCGGTCTCGCGGTCACCGGGTCGGTCATCACGTCGGCGGGCGTCGTGCTCGCGGCCACGTTCGCCGCGCTCGGGATCATCCCGCTGCTCTTCCTCGCCCAGCTCGCGTTCATCGTCGCGTTCGGCGTCCTCGTCGACACCCTCGTCGTGCGGTCGCTCCTCGTCCCCGCCCTCGTGCACGACGTCGGCCGTCGCTCCTGGTGGCCGAGCGCCCTCGGACGCCTGGACCGCGGACCGGGGGAGCCTTCTCAGCCCGCCGGGAGCGGCTCGGCGGGGCAGTCGGCCAGCACGCGCGCCATCGCCTCCGACTCCGACGGCGTGACCGAGAGCTCGTAGGTGGCCTTCACCGCAATCTGCCGCGCGACGTACGGGCAGCGGAACGCGTGGTTCGGGGGCAGCCACGCCGACGCGTCGCGCGCGCCCTTCGACTGGTTCGACGGACCGTCGGACGCGAGGAGGTTGAGCGGGTCGTTCGCGAACTGCCGGCGCGTCTCGTCGTCCCAGGCGCGGGCGCCCTTGCGCCACGCGTCGAGCAGCGGGACCACGTGGTCGATCTGCACCGCCATGCTCGTCGCGTTGCCGCGGCGGAAGTCGATCGTCTCGCCCGTGTACGGGTCCTGGAACGTGCCGGTCCGCACCTCGCAGACCTCGCCCCGGGTCGAGAACGTGAGGTCCGTGAGGTCGCGCGCGAGGACGTCGTTGCGGGTGTCGCACCCGTTGCCGTCGACGTCGGCCCACGCCGCGCCGAACAGCGATCGCTCGTACCCGGTGTCGGGCCCCGGACCCTTGACCTCCAGCCGGGCCAACGCCTCCAGCGCGCTCCCCGGGGTCGGGTCGGGCTCGTCGTCCGCCGCGACCGACTGCTGGTTGATGACGTTCGCGACGACGATCGCGACCGCCAGCGCGATGAGCAGGTAGCGCAGGACACTCCGACGAGGGACTCGGCGGCTCGTGGTGCTCAAGGGACGACCTTCCCGAAACCGATTCTCGGCCCGACCCGCGCGAGACGGCACGCAGCGCTCCATACCGGACCAACGCGCACATTCTGCCAGGTATCGGAGGGTGCCCCGACCACCGCTCGACAGCCCGCCGGAACCCGTCGTGGCCGCCGCTAGATTGGTCGCCATGGACACCGCCGCACGCACGCTCAGGGTCGGGATCGTCGGGTACGGAGGCGCCGGCCGCGGCATCCACGCGCGCCTCGTGCGCGAGGCCGGGCACGTCGTCACGGCCGTCGTGGTCCGCTCGCCGGAGCGCCGCGCGTCGGCGCAGGAGGACTGGCCCGGTGTCCACCTGCACGACGACCTCGAGTCGCTCCTCGCCGATCGCGACGCGTACGACGTCGTCGTGGTCGCGAGCCCGTCGGCCCTTCACGCCGACCACGCCACGGCGCTCGCGCGTGCCGGGGTGCCGGTCGTCGTCGACAAGCCCCTCGCGCTCGGGGCCGTCGCCTCCGCCGCCGTCGTCGCGACCGCCGAGGAGGCGGGGACGCCCCTCACGGTCTTCCAGAACCGCCGCTGGGACCCCGAGCAGCTCACCCTGCGCTCCGTGCTCGACCGGGGCGAGCTCGGGCGCGTCCACACGTTCGAGCGTCGGTGGGAGCGGTGGCGCCCGGTGCCGCAGCAGCGCTGGAAGGAGAACGACCTCGTCGGCGGCGGCCTGCTGCTCGACCTCGGGCCGCACCTCGTCGACTCGGCGACCCAGCTCTTCGGGCGCGTCACGGGTGTCTGGGCCGAGCTGCGCTCGCACACCACCCCGACCGAGGACGACGTGTTCCTCGTGCTGCACCACGAGCCCGACGGCGACGGGAACGCCGTCGTGAGCCGGCTCTGGGCGGGCTCCGTCGTCGGCGCCCCGGGGCCGCGCACGCGCGTGCTCGGGACGGCCGGGGCGTACGTCGTCACGACCTTCGAGAACGACGCCTCGCCCTTCGAGGTGTTCGACGACGCCGCCCCCGACGGCACCCTCGGCTGGGTCACGCGCGGGCGTGAGCGCGAGCCCGTCGCGCAGGCACCGGGCGGTCACGCCGACTTCTACCGCGCGGTCGCGGCCTGGGTCCTCGACGGCGGTCCCGTCCCCGTGGACCCCCGCGACGCCGTCCGCACCGCCGAGGTCCTCGACGCCGCACGCCGCAGCGCCCGCGACGGGTGCCTCGTCGCCGTCTGACCCGCACCGAACGACCCGTCGGCGGGCGAACCGTGGCGCGTGAAGGAGAACCGTGGCCGGCCGAGGTAGAACCGTGGTCGCGCGAGTCCGCGGGCGGGGCTCCGTCCACGCGACGACGCGACTCAGGACCGCGGTGGTCGACGGCGGGCGGTGGGGGCGGACGCGCCCGCGCGCGCCGCGGGACCCGGCCCGCGATCCGGCCTGTGGACAACCGCTCCGAGGGCTCCGGCACGGGGTGAGATGGGGGTATGCCGTCGTCGCCCCGCCGTCCGCGACCGTCCGCCGAGCCGGACCTCGACCTCGTGACGGCGCTCGCCGTGGCCGGGTGGTCCGTGCGCCGGGAACCGGGCGCCCGCGGCGGGACGGTCGCGCACGACGGCGCAGGGACCGTGTGCGAGGTCGAGCGGCTCGTCGCCCCCGCGGAGCCCGCGGCCCGCGACGCCCTGGTCACGCACCTCCGCGAGCTCTCCCGCGAGAGCGAGCACCTGCGGTCGGTCCGCGACGTCGTCGAGGCGGGGGAGTCGACGCTCGCCGTCCTCGTCGACCACGTCGACGGGCTGCGTCTCGACGAGCTCGCCGCGGCCCGGGAGCCGTTCCGGGCGGCCGAGGCGGTGACCGTGCTCGTTCCCGTGGCGCAGGGACTGGCGGGTCTGCACCGGTCCGGTCGTGTCCACGGGAGCCTGGACGCCGCGTCCGTCGTCGTCACGCCCAGCGGCCGTGCGGTCCTGACGCCCCCGTTGACGCCCGCGAGCGGGACGGCGGCCGACGACGTGGGTGACCTCGCCCGGCTCGTGCTCGACCTCGTCCCGCCGCCGGCGACGAGCCACCCCTCCTACCGGGCCCCCGACGACCCGGACGAGGCGCGTGACCTCGCGGCGCTGCACGCCGAGCTCTCCGTGGCGTTGCGCGACGAGCCCTCGGCGCGCCCCGCGGTGGGGACCTTCGCGGCGCGCTGCTACGACGCGGTCGAGCCGCGGCCGGTCGTGATGCCCGATGCCGCCCGCCTCGTCGCCGGGGCGTTCGGCGGGCGTCGCACGTCGTCGCCTGCGTCAACCGGGTCGCCGTCGCCCGCGCTGCCGACGCCCACGTCGCGGCGCGCGCGGCGGGATGCCGGCGGTGCGCCACGGGGATCGCGCCGGTCGCGCGCGCACGGGAACGGGGGGCGCGGGAGCGCACGACGACGAGGCGCCGTCCGCGCGGTGGTCGTGAGCGCCGGGATCGTCCTCGCGTGCGGAGGCCTCGTGGCGGTCCTGGCGTTCCTCGGCCCGACGGGGTCGTCGCCGGAACGTGACGACCCCGTGCCAGGCACGGTGGCGACGACCGACGGCGCGGCGCCGCCTGCGGACGCGGTGCTCGACCCCGCCGACCCGAGCAGCGCCGCGCGGGAGCTCACCGCGCGTCGGCTCGCGTTGCTGACCGACGGCGCCGGGGACCTGTCGTCCGTCGTCGTCGCCGGTTCACCGGCGGAGGCGCGCGACGCCGCGGTGCTGGTCGAGCTCGACGGTGTGGACGTGCTCGATGCGCAGGCGGAGGTCTTCGACGCGCGGCCGGCGGAGCCGTGGTCCCCCGCGACCGCGGGGGCGGACGGACCCGTGGACGCGGTCGTGGAGGTGGACTACGCCGTCAGCCCGCACCGCCAGCGCACCGACGAGGGGGAGGTCCACGTGCCTGCGACCCCGCGCACCACGGTCGTCCTCGTGCTCCGCTGGACGGACGGAGGGTGGCGGGTTCTCGAGGTGCGGTGACCGGGCGCGTCGACGGCACCGTGAGCCGACGGCACCGTGACGAGGGAGCTCAGAGGTTCTCGGCGACCCAGCGCGCGGCGTCGTCGAGGTGCGGGTCGGAGTACGTGAAGCCGCTCGCCTCGAGCACGGTCGGCAGGGCGCGCTGGGAGCCGAGGATGTCGGACGCGAGCTCTCCGAGCACGACGTGCAGCGCGATCGACGGCACGGCCAGCACCGCCGGCCGGTGCAGCTCGTGCGCGAGCGCCCGCGTGACCTCCGCGTTCGTCGCGGGGTGGGGCGAGCACAGGTTGACCGGGCCGTGCACGGGCGCGGTGAGCAGGTGCCGCAGCGCGTCGACCTCGTCGCGCAGCGTGATCCAGCTCCAGTACTGGGTGCCGGGGCCGAGCCGCCCGCCGACGCCGAGCCGCAGCAGCGGCAGGAGCCTGCCGAGCGCGCCGCCCTCGGAGGACAGCACGATCCCCGTCCGCGCGTGGACCACCCGGACGCCCGCCTGCTCGGCCGGGGCCGTGGCTGCCTCCCACTCGCGGACCAGCCGGGCGAGGAAGCCGTCGCCCGACGCCGAGGTCTCCGTCAGCACCTGTGCGCCCCGGTCGCCGTAGTAGCCGATCGCGGAGCCCTGGACCCACACGGGCGGCGGCGCGTCGAGGCCGGCCATCGTCCGGGCGAGGAGGCCGGTGGTCCGCGTCCGGGACGTGACCAGCGTCCGCTTGTACTGCGTCGTCCACCGGTGGTCGCCGATCCCCGCGCCGGCGAGGTTCACCACGGCGTCGGCCCCCTCGATCGCACCGGGGTCCAGGACACCCGCGTCGGGGTCCCACTCGTGCTCGTCGGACGTCTGCGGCGCGCGCCGCACGAGCCGGCGCACGTGGTGGCCGTCCTCGCGCAGCCGCTCGAGCAGCTCGCCGCCGATGAATCCGTGCGAGCCCGCCACGACGATGTCCATGGGACCACGCTACGGGTCCGCGACGACCCTGCGCACCTGTGGCGGGGAACTCCTCCGCGGCCCGGCGCCGTTGCCGGTGCGGATACGCCGAGGGGCCCCGACCGTGACGGTCGGGGCCCCTCGGTGGTGCGTCAGGGGACGCGGCCTGTCAGAGGCCGACCTCGGCCTCGAACGCGCCCTCCTCGATGCGGTTCTTGATCGTGGTGAGGAAGCGCGCTGCGTCCGCACCGTCGACCAGGCGGTGGTCGTACGACAGGAAGATGAAGCACGTCGAGCGGATGCCGATCGTGTCGTTCCCGTCCGCGTCCGTCACGACGACCGCGCGCTTGGTGATGGTCCCCGTGCCGAGGATCGCCACCTGGCCGACCGGGACGATCGGCGTGTCGAAGACGGCGCCGCCCGAGCCGGTGTTCGTGATCGTGAACGTCCCGCCCGCGAGCTCGTCCGGCCCGACCTTGTTGGCGCGCGTGCGCGAGCCGAGGTCGGAGATCTTGCGCGCGATGCCGGCGAGGTTGAGGTCGCCCGCGTCCTTGATCACCGGGACGACGAGGCCGCGCTCGGTGTCGACCGCGATGCCGACGTTCTCCTGGCCGTGGTAGGTGATCTCGTCCTCGGCGAAGGTCGCGTTGATCTTCGGGTAGGCCTTGAGCGCCTCGACGGCGGCGAGCGTGAAGAACGGCAGGAACGTGAGGTTGGCACCCTCGCGCGCCTTGAAGTCCGCCTTGGCGCGGTTGCGCAGCGCGGCGACGCGCGTGACGTCGACCTCGACGGCCGTCGTGAGCTGGGCCTGGGTGCTCAGCGCCTCGACCATGCGGCTCGCGACGAGCTTGCGCAGGCGGCTCGTCTTCTCGGTCGTGCCGCGCAGCGGCGAGACCGCCGGGACCGGGGCCTTCTTCGGAGCACCACCGGCCGCGGGAGCGGCGGGTGCGGCCGCCGCGGGAGCCGACTTGGCCTCCTCCGCCTTGCGCGCGGCGTCGAGCACGTCCTCCTTGCGGATGCGGCCGCCGACGCCCGTGCCCGTGAGGGACGAGAGGTCGACGCCCTTGTCCGCGGCGAGCTTGCGCACGAGCGGCGTGAGGTAGGTGCCGCCGGCCTTCGCGGCCGGAGCCGGGGTCGCACCCGGAGCCGACGGCGCGGCCGGCTTCTCGGCGGAGGGGGCGCTCGGCGCCTGGGCGGGCGTCTCCTCCTGCGCGGCCTGCGCGGGGACGTCCGCCTCGCTCGCGGGCGTGCGCGCCTCGGTCGGCGCCTCGGCAGGAGCGGACTCCTGCTTCGGGGCCTCCTGGGCGGGCTGCTCGGCCGGGGCCGCGGGTGCCGCGGCCGGGGCGGCGCCCGACCCGACGATCGCGAGCACGGTGCCGACCTCGACGGTCTCGTCCTCCTGGACGAGGATCTGCTGGACGGTACCGGCGACGGGGGAGGGGACCTCGGTGTCGACCTTGTCGGTCGAGACCTCGAGCAGCGGCTCGTCGACCTCGACGGTGTCGCCGACCGACTTGAGCCACCGGGTCACGGTGCCCTCGGTGACGGACTCGCCGAGCGCCGGGAGCTTGATCTCCTCGCCCCCGCCGGCGGAGTCGCCGGACGGCGCGGGCTGCTCGGCCGGAGCGGGTGCTGCGGGCGCCTCCTGGGCGGCGGGCTGCTGGGGCTCGGGCTCGGGCTCGGCCTGCGGGGCGGGGGCCTCGGCCTCGGCGGGGGCCGGCGCGGAGCCGCCACCGCCCGAGCCGTCGCCGATCACGGCGAGGTTCGCGCCGACCTCGACGGTCTCGTCCTCCTGGACGAGGATCTGCTCGAGGGTGCCCGCGACGGGTGACGGGATCTCGGTGTCGACCTTGTCGGTCGAGACCTCGAGCAGCGGCTCGTCGACGGCGACGGTGTCGCCGACCGACTTGAGCCAACGGGTGACGGTGCCTTCGGTGACGGACTCGCCGAGGGCCGGCATCTGCACGTTCTCAGACATGACCTGCCTGGTCTCCTTCGATCGTTGGGGTCAGTTGTGGGCGTGCAGAGGCTTGCCGGCGAGTGCCAGGTGCGCCTCTCCGAGTGCCTCGTTCTGGGTGGGGTGGGCGTGGACCAGTGCGGCGACGTCCTCCGGGTACGCCTCCCAGCCCACGATGAGCTGCCCCTCGCCGACGAGCTCGCCGACGCGCGCGCCGATCATGTGCACGCCGACGACGGGACCGTCCTTGCGACGTACGAGCTTCACGAAGCCGCTGGTCGCGAGGATCTTGCTCTTGCCGTTGCCGGCGAGGTTGTACTCGAGGGACTCGACCTGGTCGGCGCCCCACGTCTCGATCGCCGCGGCCTCCGTGACACCGACGGACGCGATCTCCGGCTCGCAGTACGTGACGCGCGGGATCGACGACTCGACGATCGGCGTCGGGTCGAGCCCGGCGATCTGCTCGGCGAGGAAGATGCCCTGGGCGAACCCGCGGTGCGCGAGCTGGAGCCCGGGGACGATGTCACCCGCGGCCCAGATGTTCCCGACGCCCGTGTGCAGGCGCTCGTCGACGATCACGAACCCGCGGTCGAGCGTGACGCCCTGCGCCTCGAACCCGAGGTCCGCGGTGCGCGGGCCGCGCCCGACGGCGACGAGCAGCAGCTCGGCCTCGAAGGTCTTGCCCGACTCGAGGGTGACGGTGACGCCCGAGTCGGTCTCCTTGACGCCCGCGAACCGGTCGCCCAGGGAGAACTTGATGCCGCGCTTGCGGAACGCGCGCTCGAGCGACTTCGACAGCGCCTCGTCCTCGTTGGGCACGAGGTGAGGCAGTGCCTCGACGATCTGCACGTCGGCGCCGAAGGACTTCCAGACGCTCGCGAACTCGACGCCGATCACGCCGCCCCCGAGGACGACGACCGACTTCGGGACCCGGTCGAGCCCGAGAGCCTGGTCGGAGGTGATGACCCGCCCGGCGATCTCGAGGCCCGGCAGGGAGCGCGAGTACGAGCCGGTCGCGAGCACGACGTGGCGGCCGGTGTACCGGGTGCCGTCGACCTCGACGGTGTCCTGCGACACGAGCCGGCCGTGGCCCTGGACGAACGTGATGCCGCGCGAGGACACGAGTCCCTGCAGTCCCTTGTAGAGACCGGCGACGACGCCGTCCTTGTAGCTGTTGACGCCCGCCATGTCGATGCCGTCGAACGTGCTGCGGACGCCGAACCTCGCGCCCTCGCGGGCGCCGTCGGCGAGCTCGGCCGCGTGGAGCAGGGCCTTGGTGGGGATGCACCCGTTGTGCAGGCAGGTACCACCGAGCTTGCCCGACTCGACGAGCGCGACGGAGAGACCGAGCTGGGCGGCGCGCAGCGCGGTGGCGTAGCCGGCGCTGCCTCCGCCCAGGACGACGACGTCGAATGGTGTGCCGGGTTCGGCCACGTGCGACTCCTTCAGCGAGGGGAGAGCGAGGGCGGACGTCCACGGCACGTCGACGGGCCGGACGGGAACCGCGGGCCCACGGTGCGTGAACGTTCTCCGGGTGCCATCTTGGCACCTCGGGCACGGGCTCCCCAATCGAAACCAGGGCCTCGCGGCTGTGACGCTGGAGACAGCGGCACCCACCGGAGGACCAGGGTCACGCTGTACCCTGCCGCTGTGCCCCGGCTGCCCAAGCTCTCCAGCCTGTTCTCGCGCCGTCCCGCGACGACCACGTCCGCGAGCGGTCCCGGTGCCGCGCCGTCGGACGCCCGCCGTGCGACGCTCGCGCACCTCCAGGACTTCGTGCGCACGCGCGTCGGGGTCGAGGCGTACGTCGAGCCGCCCACGCAGGACACGGGCGCGACGCTGCTGCTCATCGCGACGACGGGCGAGTGGACGCGGCGGCGCGTCCCGGACGAGAAGACGGCGTTCGACGTCGCCGGCTCGCTGGGCGTCCCCGTCTACAACGTCCGCTTCACGGGCTACCCGCAACGCATGCGGGACTGGAACTCGCGCCAGCGCCGGAGCTCCTGACCGCCGACCAGGCGATCTTCCAGGGTCGAGCAGGTGGTCCTGGTCCGTCCGGTGGACCTGACGGACCAGGACCACCTGCTCGGCGAGGGGTCGGTCAGCGGCGGGTTCGGGCCTCGACCAGGTGGAGGAGGGTGCGGACGGCGACGCCCGTGCCGCCGACGGGGGTGTAGCCGTGCGCGGAGCTCTCGTTGAACGCCGGGCCGGCGATGTCCAGGTGGGCCCACGGCGTCTCGCCGACGAACTCCTGGAGGAACAGGCCCGCGACGAGCATGCCGCCGAACCGGTCGCCGATGTTCGCGAGGTCCGCGACCTTCGACTTGAGCGACGCGCCGAGCTCCTCGGGCAGCGGCATGGGCCAGAACTGCTCGCCCGCGGCGTCCGCGGCCGCGACGACCTCGGCGCGCACGTCGTCGGCGCCCATGACGGCGGAGACGCGGTTGCCGAGCGCGACCATCTGCGCGCCGGTGAGCGTCGCGACGTCGAGCACGACGTCCGGCTTCTCCTCGACCGCGGCGACGAGGCCGTCGGCCATGACGAGGCGGCCCTCCGCGTCGGTGTTGAGCACCTCGACGGTCTTGCCGCCGCGGATCGTGATGACGTCCGACGGGCGCTGCGCGGTGCCCGACGGCATGTTCTCCGCGAGGCACAGCCAGCCCGTGACGGCGACGGGCAGGCCGAGGCGCGCGGCCGCGATGACCGTCTGGAGCACGGCGGCGGCGCCGGCCATGTCGGACTTCATCGCCTCCATCCCCTTGGCGGGCTTGATCGAGATGCCGCCCGAGTCGAACGTGATGCCCTTGCCGACCAGGGCGACCTTCGCGGCCGGGCGCGACGGGGCGTAGGCGACCTTGACGAGGCGCGGCCCGCGCGCCGAGCCCTGGCCGACGCCGACCAGACCGCCGTACCCGCCCGCGGCGAGCGCCTTGTCGTCGAGCACCGTGACCTTGAGGCCCTTGGCGCCCGAGTCCTTGACGGCCTGCTTCGCGACGTCGGCGAACGCGGCCGGGAAGAGGTCGTTGGGCGCCGCGTTGACGAGGTCGCGCGTCGCGTTGACCGCGGCCGCGACGACCTTCGCACGCTCGACGGCGGCCTTGGCCGCGGAGCTGCGGGCGCCCGTGGCGAGGACCTCGACGGTCGCCGGCGGGCGGCTCGCCGCCGACGCGTCGCCCGTGCGGTAGCGCGCGAACGCGTAGGCGCCGAGCAGCGCGCCCTCGGCGACGGCGCCGAGCTCTGCCTCGTCCTCGACGGGGAGCGCGACGGCGACCGACGCCGTCCCCGCGAGCGCGCGCAGTGCGGCACCGGCGGCGCGGCGCAGCGCCTCGGCGCTGAAGGTGCCGTCGGCGCGTCGCGCGCCGAGGCCCACGAGCACGAGGACGTCGGCCTTGAGCTCGGGCCCGGCGGGCACCTTGCGGACCTCGTCGGCCGCGCCCGTGATGCCGAGCGCGGGTGCGAGGTCCTCGAGGGCGGCGACCACCGGGCGGGGCAGGTCGCCCCCGACGATCGCGACGCCGTCGGACGTCGTGTGGGTGCCGACGACGAGCGCGTCGACCTTGGCACCGGCGGGATTCTTGCTGGAGACGGTCAGTTCAGCCACCCCGCGATGCTATCCCCGGGGACGCCGCCCCTGCCCCCGCGCGGTCGGCGAGACCTGCGGACGGATTCCGTGGCCGCGCGTCGCCCCCGGTACGCTCGGCCGCGTGGTCCTTCCCCTCCTGCTGCTCGTGGTCGCGGCGTGCGTCGCGCTCGCCGGGTGGGCCGTCGTGTTCGTCGCGCGCGACCGTGCGGTGATCCTGCGCCAGCTGTGGGGCGCCGCGGTGATCGAGGGGCTGATCCTCGTGCAGGCCGTCGTCCTGGGCGTGCTCGGCGCCACCGGGACCGCGCCGAGCGACCCCGTGCTGCTGTGGGGCTACCTCGTGACCACCCTCTTCATCCTGCCCGTCGCCGCGCTGTGGGCGTTCGCCGAGCGCTCGCGCTGGAGCTCGGTCGTGCTCGCGGTCGCCGCGCTCACGGTCGCGTTCCTCGAGTGGCGGCTGTGGCAGATCTGGAACGCCTGACCTGGAGGTCCACGCCATGAGCGCACCCTCCGCCCCCGACGGGACGGACTCCTCGGCGACGCCGACGGCGCACGGCACGACGCCTCGACCGCGGCGTACGAACACCGGCTTCGGGCGGGTGCTCGTCGCCGTGTACGGCATCTTCGCCCTCGCGGCCACGGCCCGGGCCGCGGTCCAGCTCCTGCGCGACTGGCACGAGGCACCCGTCGCCTACGCCCTGTCGGCGCTCGCGGCGGCCGTGTACGTCGTCGCCACGGTCGCGCTCGCGCGCGGCGGTTCCGTCGCGCGCCGCGTCGCGTGGGTCGCGGTGGGCGTCGAGCTCGTCGGCGTGCTCGCCGTCGGCGCCTTCTCGCTCGCCGACCCCGAGGCCTTCCCCCGTGCCACCGTCTGGTCCGGCTTCGGCCAGGGCTACGGCTACGTGCCGCTCGTCCTGCCGTTCGTGGGGCTCTGGTGGCTCTGGCGCACCCGTCCGGGCGCGTCCACGGGGAACGCCGCCGCACCGACGGAACCCGCCAGCACCGACACCACGACCACCGACGCCCCGGAGGACGCCGCATGACCCGCCGCCGCCCGGTCCTGTACGGACTGCTCTTCGACACCGTCTTCCGCCGCATGGACCCCGAGCGTGCGCACCACGTCGCGTTCGACCTCATCGGAGCCGTCGGCCGCGTGCCGGTGCTGCGCGACGTCGTGCAGGGGGCGCTCGCGCCGTACCTGGGTCGCGCGGCCGGGGGCCGGGGCAGCGTCGAGGTCCTGGGCAAGGTCTTCCCCGCGCCGTTCGGCCTCGCGGGCGGGTTCGACAAGGACGCGCGCGCCGTGCGCGGACTCACGATGCTCGGTTTCGCTTTCGTCGAGATCGGCACGGTCACCGCGCACGCGCAGCCGGGGAACGAGAAGCCGCGGCTGTGGCGCGAGCTCGACGTGATGGGCGTGCGCAACCGCATGGGCTTCAACAACGAGGGCGCCGCGGCGGCCGCCCGCCGGCTCGAGGCGCTGCGCTCGACGAGGTCGGGGCGTGCCGTGCTCGTGGGCGCCAACATCGGCAAGACGAAGGTCACGCCCACGGCCGAGGCCGCGGCGGACTACGCGACGAGCGCGGGCCTGCTCGCGCCCTGCGCCGACTACCTCGTGGTCAACGTCTCGTCGCCCAACACCCCGGGGCTGCGCGACCTCCAGGAGGTCGAGTCGCTGCGCCCGATCCTCGTGGCGGTGCGCGAGGCGGCCGACGCCGCGACCGCGGGCGCGGGCGTCGCCCGGGTGCCGCTGCTCGTCAAGATCGCGCCCGACCTCGCGGACGAGGACGTGGACGCGGTCGCCGACCTCGTCGACGAGCTCGACCTCGACGGCGTCGTCGCCGTGAACACGACCATCGGGCACGACCGCGGACCGGGCGGGCTGTCCGGGCCGCCCGTCCGTGCACGGGGGCTCGCCGTGGTCGCACGCCTGCGCGAGCGCCTGGGCCCGCGCCGGGCGATCATCGGCGTCGGGGGCATCACGACCGCGCACGACGCCCGTGACTACCTGCACGCGGGTGCCGACCTCGTCCAGGGGTACACCGGGTTCCTCTACCAGGGCCCGCTCTGGGCGGCGCACATCAACCGGTCGCTCGTGCGCCACCCGGAGCCGGGCGAGCACGTGCGGGGCGCCGAGGCGAGGGAGGCACGATGATCCGGCCGCAGTGGGTCTGGGAGCTCGACGACGCGGAGGGCCGGGCCCTCGTGTCGCCCGTGAGCCCCGTCTTCACGACGCAGTACGACGCCGAGCAGTGGCTCGGCGAGACGTGGCGCACGCTCGCCGCCGAGGGGGCCGCGGTCGCGAGACTCCTGCACGACGGCACGCAGGCGACCGCACCCGTGGAGCTCCGCTCCCGCTGACCTGCTGGTCAGGAGTCAAGACCGGTCCGGGAACGGTCTCACCCCGCGACGCGGGTCCATGCAGCGACGAGCCGCGGCACCGCCCGCTGCAGCTCCTCGGGCGGGCGTGAGAACGTGAGGCGCAGCCGGTCCGTGGCGGTGCCGTCGGGGGTGAACGTCGGGCCGGCGTTGACGAGGACGCCCTCCGCGGCCGCGGCGGCGGCGAACGCCTGCGCGACCGGCGCGCCGAGGTCGACCCAGAGGGACAGCCCGCCCTCGGGTACCTGCACGCGCCAGTCCGGCAGCGCGTCCCCCAGGAGCCCGCACAGCAGGTCGCGCTGTGCGCGCAGCATCCGGCGGCGCTCGGCGAGCACGCTCTCGGCGTCGTCGAGCAGCTCGACGACGGCCAGCTGCTCGAGCACCGCGGACGCGATGTCGGCGGACTGCCGCGTCCGCGCCAGTCGCGCGACGAGGTCGGGGTGGGCGCGGACCCAGCCGACCCGCAGCCCGCCCCAGAACGACTTGGACGCCGAACCGACGGTGACCACGTAGGGCGACGTCCCGTCGCCCGCGAGCGGTTCGGCGACGGGTCCGACGGCGTCCGGGTCGCCGTCGAGGTCGAGGTCGGTGAGGGTCTCGTCCCCGACGACGGTCACGCGGTGGCGCGCCGCGGCGTCGCGCACCCCGGCCCGCTCCTCGGGGGTGAGCGTGTAGGCGGTCGGGTTGTGGAAGTCGGGCACGAGGTACACGAGGCGTGGTGAGACCTGGCGCAGCGTCGAGCGGAAGAGGTCGACGTCGAACCCGGGCGCGTCGTGGCCGTGGCCGTCGTGCGGGTCTCGGTCGCCGCGCCCGACGGGGACCGGCACGAGGCGTGCTCCCGCGCGCCGCAGCGCCTCCATCGCGTGGTAGTACGTGGGCGACTGCACGACGGCGCGGTCACCGGTGCCGAGGAGCGTCCCCGCGAGCGTCGTGATGGCGTGCTGGGCGCCGGTCGTGACGAGGACCTCGTCGGGCGTCGTCGGCGTGCCGCGCCGGGTGTGGTGGTCGGCGACGGCCTCGCGCAGCACCCCGACGCCGTAGGGCTCGTACCCGCCGCCGGACAGGTACTCGGGCAGTCGCTCGAGCGCGCGCGAGTACGCGGCGTGCAGGCCGCTCGGGGCGGCGGAGGTCGCCTGCGAGAGGTCGGCGAGGTCGATCGGCGCGGCGTGGGCGGCGGGCGCGGGCGGGGCGTCGCCCCCGGGTGCGCGTGGTGCGGTCCGAGGCCGGGTCGCTCGGGGTAGCACGACGACGGTCCCCGAGCCCGTGCGCGAGCGCGCGAAGCCCAGCTCGCGGAGCCGCCCGTACGCGGCCGCCGTCGTCGTGCGCGAGACGCCGAGCGCCGCCGCGAGGTCGCGCTCCGACGGGAGCCGCGTGTGCGGGGCGAGCGTGCCGGCGAGGACGGCGGCGCGCAGGCCGTCGGCGAGCGCGGTGTAGGCCGGGCCGCCCGCGTGCCAGCGTCCCAGCAGCCGGGCTGCGGCTGCGGGGGAGAGGTGGCGGTGGACGTCGACGGTCCCGACCGGGGCGAGGCTCATGAGGCCACTATCTCGCCATTGGCTATGGATGTCGATGCCACTTCGTCGTCAGGATGGCGTGCATGAGCCCCACCCGACGTGCCGTCCAGCTCCTCCTCGGCCTCCTCGCCTACGCGCTCTCCATGGCGCTGCTCCTGCACGCGGGCCAGGGCGGGATGCCGTGGGACGTGCTGCACCAGGGCGTCGTGCGCCGCACCGGGCTGCCGTTCGGGGTCGTCGTCGGGTCGCTCAGCGTGCTCGCCCTCCTCGCGTGGATCCCGCTGCGGCAGCGTCCCGGGATCGGGACGATCGCGAACGTCGTCGTCATCACGCTCACGATCGACCCGGCGATCGCGCTCGTCACGCGCCTCGTGCCCGAGCCGGGCGTCGCCGCGAGCGTCGCGCTCGCCGTCGGAGGGATCGTGCTGAACGGGCTCGCGACGTCGGCGTACCTCGGGGTGCGCCTCGGCCCCGGCCCGCGCGACGGGCTGATGACCGGCCTGGTCGCGCGCACGGGGTGGTCGGTGCGCCTCGTGCGCACGCTCATCGAGGTCGTCGTCGTGTCGCTGGGCTGGGCGCTCGGCGGCACGGTGGGCTGGGCGACCGTCGCCTACGCGCTCGGTGTGGGGCCGATCGTCCAGGCGACCGCGCGCTGGTTCGCGCCGCGCGGGCTCGTCGGTCCGGCGCGCGCCGGGCGGCGTGCCGGGACAGGTGGTGCCGCCCGGTCACGGGAGCCCGTCCCTGCGGCCGCAGACCCCCGGCCGGGCGAGGGAGGCATGCCCGCGCCCGGTCGGTGAGGAGACGGCGACGGCCCCGGCGGAGTACCGCCGGGGCCGTCGTCGCGCCTGGGTGTGCCGGACTCAGACGACGCGCGTCTGCGGCGCGTTCTCCGCCGTCCTGCCCGGGTCGCGCTCGACGACGTCCCCGAGGACGTCGTCGATGCGCGCGAGGAGCTCGGCCGGGATCGTCACGCCCGACGCCTTGACGTTCTCGGCGACCTGCTCGGGCCTCGACGCGCCGACGAGCGCCGCGGCGACGTTGTCGTTCTGCAGGACCCAGGCCACCGCGAGCTGCGGCATGGTCAGGCCCAGCTCCTCCGCGACGGGCTTGAGGTTCTGCACGCGCGTGAGCACGTCGTCGGTCATGAAGCGCTGGATCATCCGCGCGCCGCCCTTGTCGTCGGTCGCGCGCGACCCCTCGGGCAGCGGTCGGCCGGGGACGTACTTGCCGGACAGGACGCCCTGCGCCATCGGCGACCAGACGATCTGCGAGAGGCCGAGCTCGCGTGACGTCGGCACGACCTCGTCCTCGATGACGCGCCACAGCATCGAGTACTGCGGCTGGGAGGAGATGAGCTGGAACCCGAGGTCCTTCGCGAGCGCGTGGCCCGCCCGGATCTGGTCCGCCGTCCACTCGGAGACGCCGATGTACAGGGCCTTGCCCTGCCGGACGATGTCGGCGAACGCCTGCATCGTCTCCTCGAGCGGCGTCTCGGTGTCGTAGCGGTGCGCCTGGTAGAGGTCGACGTACTCGGTGCCGAGGCGCCGCAGAGAGCCGTTGATCGACTCCATGACGTGCTTGCGCGAGAGCCCCGTGTCGTTGGGGCCGCCGGGGCCGGTCGGCCAGTACACCTTGGTGAAGATCTCGAGCGACTCGCGACGCTGGCCCTTCAGCGCGTCGCCGAGGACCTGCTCGGCCTTCGTGTTCGCGTAGACGTCCGCGGTGTCGAACGTCGAGATGCCGGCGTCGAGGGCAGCGTGGACGCACTGCGTCGCGACGTCGTTCTCGACCTGGGAGCCGTGGGTGAGCCAGTTGCCGTAGGTGATCTCGGAGATCTTGAGTCCGGAGTTGCCGAGGTATCGGTAGCGCATGGTCCCGAGCCTACGGCGCGCGTCGTCAGTGCGCGGTCGGCTCCAGCAGGTCGACGAACGACCGCAGCTCGTGGGCGTAGCTCTCGGGCTGCTCGAACGGGGCGAAGTGCCCGCCGCGGGGTGGCTCGGTGGCGTACACGGTGTTCGCGACGCGGTCGAGCCAGGCGCGCGGGGGCCGGACGACGTCGCCGGCGAAGACGGAGAACCCGGACGGCACGTCGACGTAGCGGGCGAGCTGCTCGCGGGGGATCGCGGCGTTGGCTCGGTAGGCGCGGACGCCGGCCCCGACGTTGCCGGCCGCCCAGTGCTCGGTGAGGAGGGCGAGGACCTCGTCGCGCGTGTACGCCGTCTCGAGGTCTCCGCCGCAGTCGCTCCACGACCGCAGCTTCTCGACGACCCAGGCCGCGAGGCCGGCGGGGGAGTCCGTGAGGCCGACCGCGAGGGTCTGCGGTTTGGTGCCCTGCACCGCCGCGTAGGCTCCCTCGGCCGTGCGCCACCGCGCGCTCTCCTCGAGCCAGTCGCGCTCCTCCTGCGTGAGCAAGGCGGGGTCGCCCGCGAACACCGGCAGCCCGGCGTCGGTGCGGTGCACGGCGATGACTCGGTCGGGGAAGTCGAGCGCGAGGAACCGGGCGACGTGGCTGCCCATGTCTCCGCCGGCGACGAGGAACCGGTCGTACCCCAGGGCGGTCATGAGCTCGGCCCACAGGGCGGCGACCGCGCGGTTGTCCGGGGTCGGGCCGGAGGGAGTGTCGGAGAAGCCGAAGCCGGGCATGTCGGGGACGACGAGGTCGAAGGTTCGTCGCCCCGCGTCGCCCGTGCCCGCGCCGCTGCCCGGGGCGGTCAGGAGCGGCACGACCTTGCGGTACCGCCACGCCGAGTCCGGCCAGCCGTGGGCGAGCAGGAGCGGGAGCGGGGGAGCGTCGCCGGGACGCCGGCTCGCCGGCGCGTGGAGGAGGTGGACGCGCGTCCCGCCGAGGGTCACGCGCCTGCTGGGGAGCGAGGCGAGCTGTGCCTGGTGCGCCGCGAAGTCGAAGCCGTCGGCCCAGTACGCGACCAGGTCGCGCAGGTACGCGACATCCGTGCCCGCGTCCCACCCGAGCCCCTCCGGGGCGTCGACCCATCGGGTCGCGCGGAGGCGGGACCGGAGGTCCGCGACCACCGCCTCGGGGATCTGCGGCGTGAAGCTCTCGAGGGCGGTCGCGCGGTGCACCATGACCCCGAGGCTATCGGGACCGGGAGGCCGGGAGAGCGGACCGCTACTCCGGGAAGACGCCGTGCTTCTTGTGCGTCGGCTTGGGCAGGCGCGCGCGGCGCAGCTGGAACGCACGCATCACGGCGTACATCGTCGTGCCCTTGGGGATCTCGCCGAACTTGCGCAGGAGGCGCTTGCGCAGGCGGCGCCACATGATGAAGCCGTCGACGACCGTCAGCAGCACGATGACGTAGAGCGTCATGACCGTGAGGAACGCGAGGTCCTGGTTCTGCGCGGTGAGGAACGAGAAGACGATGAACACCAGCGCGACGGGCAGGAAGAACTCGCCGAGGTTCCAGCGCGCGTCGACGTACTCGCGCACGTAGCGCTTGACCGGGCCCTTGTCGCGCGGCGGAAGGTAGCGCTCGTCGCCCGTCTGCATCGCCTGGTACTGGCGGTCGCGCGCCTCGCGCTGCTTGTCCCGCGCGGCCTTGGCCGCGGCGCGCCGGTCGTTCGGCACGAGGGGTCGCTTGTTCGCGGCCTCGGAGACCTTGCGCTTGGGCGTCGGGCGACCCTTGCCGGCCTGCTCGATCTCGGCCGCCTGCTCGACGGGGTCGGGGGCGGCGGGCGTCGCGGCGGGCTTGTTGCGGGAGAACACCCCTCCAGGGTAGTCGAGCCGGAGGGGTGCCCGGCATCGGTTCCAGGCCTGGCAGGGGTAGCGGGACGATGGACGAGGCAGTAGCGTTACATATCGAAACGTAATGCTACCGCGTCGAGGAGGACCCGTGAGCCCCGCAGCCGAGACCACTGAGACCACCGCCGTCCGGGCGGGACCCCGCGCGTGGGCCGGGCTGACCCTGCTCGTGCTCCCGATGCTCATGGTCGCGACCGACCTGACCGTGCTCTTCTTCGCGCTGCCCTCGATCACCGCGGACCTGGACGCCTCGGCCACCCAGGCGTTGTGGATCTCCCACGTCTACGGCTTCCTCATCGCCGGGACGCTCGTCACCGCCGGGCGGCTCGCGGACCGCGTCGGGGCCCGCCGCCTCCTGCTCGTCGGGGCGACGGCGTTCGCGGTCCTGTCGGTGCTCGCCGCGACCTCGACGAGCGCGGAGACGCTGATCGTCGTCCGGGCGCTGCTCGGCGTCGCGGGCTCGACGCTCATGCCCGCGCTCTTCTCGCTCCTGCGCCTGATGTTCCCCGCCGACGCGCAGCGGCGCCTCGCCATCGCGATCCTGTTCAGCGCGTTCTCGGTCGGAGCGGCGATCGGGCCGGTCCTGGGCGGGGTGCTGCTCGAGCGGTTCTCGTGGGGGTCCGTCTTCCTCGTCAACGTGCCGCCGATGCTCCTGCTCGTGCTCCTGGGCCCGCGGCTCCTGCCGACGGGACGCGGGACGAGCGGCGGGGGACGGCTCGACCTGACGAGCGTCGCCCTGTCCGTCGCGGGCATGCTCGGCGTCGTCTACGGGCTCCAGGAGCTCGCGGCCGGTCCCTCCGGCGGTGCGACGGCGGTGCGCGACGCGGCCGTGCTGGTCGCCGGCGCGCTCGTGCTCGGGCTCTTCGTCCGACGCCAGCACCGGCTGCCCGACCCCCTGCTCGACCTGCGGCTCGTCACCGCGCGGCGCCCGGCCGCAGCCCTCGGGACGCTGCTGCTCACCGGTGTGGGCGTCGTCGGGGTGTACTACCTGTTCACGCAGCACCTGCAGGTCGCGGCCGGCCTCGGCCCGCTCGAGGCGGGACTGTGGACGCTGCCGTACGTCGCGGTGAACATCCTCGGCGCGCTGCTCGCCCCGGGCCTCGCCTCCCGGTTCCGCCCCGAGACCGTGGTCGCCGCCAGCCTGGTGGTGATCGTCGCCGGGGCCGTGCTGACCGGGGTGGTCGGGTGGGCGGGCGTGCCCGTGCCGGCGCTCGCGGCGTCGGTCGCGGTGCTCGGCCTCGGCCACGGGGCTGCCGCGGCGCTCGTGAGCGACCTCGTCATCTCGTCGGCTCCGCCCGCGCAGACGGGTTCGGCGGCCGCGACCCAGGAGGTCTCCGCCGAGCTCGGCACGGCCCTCGGCATCGCGGTGTCCGGGGTCGTGGCCGTCCTCGTGCAGCGCGCGGCGCTCTCCGACGGCGCGGCCCCCGCGGGTGACGGCGCGTCCGCCCTGGCGCTCCCGGCCTACGCGGTCGTCGCCGCGGTGCTCGTGGGTCTCGCGGCGACGCTCGTGGTCCGGGTGCTCGTGCGCCCGGCCCGACCTACCTGACCGTCGACAGCTACGATCACGACCATGTCCAGCGCTCCCGGCACCGCAGCCCCTGGCGGTGGCGGCCGGCCGCGCGACCCCCAGATCGACCGCGCCGTGCTCGACGCGACCTCCGAGCTCCTGGACTCCGGGGGGTACGCGGAGCTGACGCTGGAGAAGGTCGCGCGCCGCGCCGGGACGACGAGGCCGGCGATCTACCGTCGCTGGGCCGGTCGCGCGCCCCTGGCTCTCGCCGCGGTCGCGGCCCGGCTGAGCGTCCCCGAGGCGCCGGACACCGGCTGCACGCTGTGCGACCTGGGCGAGAGCCTCGGCGTCTTCCTCGCCGCCTACCGCGCGACCCGGCCGGACGTGCTCGCGGCGCTGTACGCCGAGTGCGCGCCCGACCCGGCGCTGCGCGAGCGCTACCTCGCCGTGGTGGTCGAGCCGTCACGCCGGGCCGTGGCGGCGACCCTCGCCCACGCCGCGACGCGCGGCGACCTGCGCGAGGACGTCGACCAGAACCAGGTCGTCGACCTGTTCGCGTCGTTGGTGCAGTACCGCGCGCTGTTCGGCGACGCGCACCTGAGCGACGAGGAGGCGGAGGGCGCGATCGAGCTCGTCCTGCGAGGCCTCGCCGTCGACTACGACGCGCTCCTCGCACGCAGCGCGGCGCTCGAGCTGGAGCACCGGGGCGGGCCGGACGCCCCGCACGTCCACCTGCCGACCTGACCGGGCGGGTGCCGCGACCGAGGGCCTCGGCGCGCCCGGTGTCGTACGGTGCTCGTCGTGACGAACTCACCCGAACCCACCGCAGATCCCGCTCTCGCGACCACGCTCCGCGAGACCGTCGCCCGCCTGTTCCCCGCGCTGCGCGCGGACCTCGAGGCCCTCGTGCGCGTGCCGAGCGTCTCGAACGCCGCGTTCGACCAGGCGCACGTCGCGGCGAGCGCCGACGCCGTCGCCGCGCTCCTGCGCGCGGCGGGCCTGCCCGAGGTGCAGGTGCTGCGGGCCCGGGCCGCCGACGGCACCGAGGGGGCGCCTGCCGTCGTCGCGCGCCGCCCCGCGCCCGACGGCGCGCCCACCGTCCTGCTCTACGCCCACCACGACGTGCAGCCCCCGGGCGATGCCGCCGCGTGGGAGACCGACCCGTTCGAGCCGACCGAGCGCGACGGCCGCCTCTACGGCCGCGGTGCGGCCGACGACAAGGCGGGCGTGGTCGCGCACCTGGGCGCCCTGCGCGCACTGTCCGAGCTGGGCGACCTGCCGGTCGGCGTGACCGTGTTCGTCGAGGGCGAGGAGGAGGTCGGCTCGCCCTCGTTCCTGCCGTTCCTCACGCAGTACCGCGACCTGCTCGCGGCCGACGTCATCGTCGTCGCGGACTCGCAGAACTGGAAGGTCGGGGTCCCGGCGCTCACGACGTCCCTGCGCGGCCTCGTGGACTGCGAGGTCGAGGTCGCCGTGCTCGGCCACGCGGTGCACTCGGGCATGTACGGCGGGCCGGTGCTCGACGCCGTGACGCTCCTCGCCCGCCTGATCGCGACGCTGCACGACGACGCGGGCAACGTCGCGGTCGACGGTCTCGTGGTCGGGGTCGAGCCGTCGGTGGACTACGCCGAGGCGGACTTCCGTGCGGACACCTCGCTGCTCGACGGGACGGTGCTCGCGGGCGAGGGCAGCATCGTGGGCCGCCTGTGGACCAAGCCCGCGATCGCGGTCATCGGCCTGGACGCGCCGAGCGTCGCGCACGCGTCGAACACGATCACCCCGCGCGCGACCGCGAAGCTCTCCGTCCGCCTGGCCCCGGGGCAGGACCCGGCGGCGGCGATGGCGGCGCTGCGCACGCACATGGAGTCGAACGCCCCCTTCGGGGCGCACGTCACGGTGCGCGACGGCGAGCAGGGCAAGCCGTTCCTCGCGCCCGGCGACTCCGAGGCCATGCGGGCCGCGCGCTGGGCGTTCGCGACGTCGTGGGGCACGGACCCCGTCGACATCGGCGTGGGCGGGTCGATCCCGTTCATCGCCGACCTGCTCGAGGTGTTCCCCGATGCGGCGATCCTCGTGACGGGCGTCGAGGACCCCGACTCGCGCGCCCACGGAGCGAACGAGTCGGTGCACCTCGGCGAGCTCGAGAAGGTCGTGCTCGCCGAGGCGCTCCTGCTCGCCCGGCTCGGCGGCGCGGTCGCCTGACCCGCGCCCGCGTCCCCGCGCGGCGACGCTCGCCCGGTCAGTCGGCGAGCGCCGTCCGCAGGTCCGCCGCCTCGGCGAGGGGCGGCCCGACGGCGGTGCGCACCTCCGGGGAGAGGGCGCCCGCCAGCGCGTCGAGGTCGTCGAGGTGCGTGCGTGCCCCGTCGGGGTCGCCCGCGCGGACGGCGAGCTCGGCCAGGTACGCGAGCGCGCGCACGCGGTCTGCCGGCTCGGCGTCGTCCCCGGCGCGCCGCAGCGCGCCGCCGAGGATCTTGCGCGCCTGGACGGGGTCGCCGTGCGAGTCGGCCTGCACGACGGCGTCGTCCAGCGCGCGGGCGAGCCGCCCCTCGGGGCGCGCGGCGTACGCGTCGACGGCGGACGCCCCGGCCGTGTCCGTGGTGGGCGCCGCGGCGGGGGAGCGGCGCATGAAGCGGACCCAGTTCCCGGCGGGGTCGACCAGGCTGAAACCCGTCGTGCCGCCCGCGTTCGCGCGCCGCCGGGGTCGGGTGACCCGGGGGAATCCCGTGAGCGGCAGCCGCCCGTAGCGCGCGCGCAGCCCGGCCGCGAACGCCTCGAAGACCGGTGCCGTGTCCTCCACGACGACGATGCACGTGCTGTAGCTGTCCTGCGGCTCGATCCCGTCGAGCCCGAAGTAGTGGATGTCCACGCCGCCGCGCCGCACCGCGAGGTACGGGTTGGGCCGGAGCTGGCGGTAGGTCACGTCGAAGCCGAGCGCGGTCCAGAAGTCGCGCAGCTCGTCGATGTCCCGGCAGGGCAGGGCCGGGACCATGGTCGCGTCGAACGGGTCAGTGGCGGGGTGATCGGGGGACGGCTCGGGGTCAGGTGCTCGGTCGGCGGTCACCGCACCATCGAAGCACCCGGCTCCCGGCGGGGCCAGGGTCCGTCGTCAGCCGCGGTGCGCGACGTCCACGGCCCGGGACCACCGGGCGACGTCGTCCGGGAGCTCGGGGGAGGTGACGTCGCCCCCGAGGAGGCCGACGACGTCGGGCGCGGCGATCCGGTCGCCGGACCCGCGCGCGAGGAACCGGCCCGCGACGAGGCCGCGCGCGCACAGGTCGCCGCCGCGCGAGAACACCTGCTCGAGGTAGACGACGCGCTCGTCCCACCCGAGGACGCGCGTCGCGATCTCGAAGCGGTCCCCGAGCTGCAGGGAGCGGCGGTACTTCATGGTCGACGCCGCGACGACCGGGTACCAGCCCTTCTCCTTGAGCAGGGGGAACCCGCCGAGGTCGGCGATGAAGTTGCTGCGCGCGACGTCCATCATCTGCAGGTACACGCCGTTGTTGACGTGCAGGTAGAAGTCGAGGTCGCCCGGGCGCACGCGCATGCGGGTGACGGACGGCTCGAGGACGCCGCGGCCCGGCACGGCCTTGCGCGGCAGCGTGCTGGCGACGAGGAGCTGGATCTGGCGGGTCACCCGGGCAGGCTACTACCCCGCACCAGCGGTATCGGGTACTTGTCGCGCCGATGCCTGGAAACGCCTGTCATCTCCGTGTGCGAGGATGCGCGCCGTGACGACGACGAGCCCCGCCCCTCGCCCCACCGCCACCGCCGACACCGGGTCCACCCCGGCGCACCCGTGGCAGGTCCGCGCCTTCCGTGCGGTCGCGATCGCCGAGGCGTTCTCGTGGGCCGGGCTGCTGGTCGGCATGTACCTCAAGTGGGTCGCCGGGACCACCGAGCGCGGCGTGGAGATCTTCGGACCGATCCACGGCGCCCTCGTGATCGTCTACGTCGTGCTCGCCGTGCTCGTCGCCGTGCGCGTCCGCTGGTCGCTCTGGACGACCTTCCTCGCCCTCGCCGCGACGGTCCCGCCCTTCTGCACCGTCGTCTTCGACGTCTGGGCGCACCGCACCGGTCGCTACGCCGCCACGGCACGCAGGTCGGACGCCGCCGGCACCTGACCCCGCGTGCCGCGTCGGTCGTCCGCGACTCAGACCGGCGGGTCGGGGTCGTACTGGATCGCTCGCCGCACCGCGCGCGCGACCTCGTCGCTCTCCAGGCGCGCGACGAGGTGCAGCGCCATGTCGATCCCCGCGGACACGCCCGCGGACGTGACGACGTCGCCGTCGTCGACGAACCGCGCCTCGGTGTCGACCACGACACTCGGGTCGATCTCCGCCAGCTCGTCGTAGTGCTCCCAGTGCGTCGTCGCGGGCCGACCCGCGAGCAGCCCCGCCGCGGCGAGCACGAGCGAGCCCGTGCACACGCTCGCGATGACCGGGGTCTGGGCGCGCACCGCGCGCAGCCACTCGAGGTGCACGCGGTCCGCGAGCAGGGAGCGGGTTCCCCACCCGCCCGGGTAGACGAGCAGGTGCAGGGGGCCGACGTCGTCCGCCGAACGGTCCGGGAGCAGGCGCAGCCCCTTGGCGAGGCGCACGCCACCGCCGTCCCACGAGAACGTGGACACGTGCGGCTTGAGCGCCGAGTGCTCGGCCCAGGCGGACAGCACTTCGAACGGACCGGCGACATCGAGCTCCTCCGCCTCGTCGAAGACGAAGATCCCGACGTTCATCCCGTTCCCGGTGCTCATGCCTACCTCCGCGTGCCCCGGACGTCGCGCCGGGCCACCCCGGCGGGTACCCCCTAGATGCCCGGCAGGGCGAGCATCTGGTCGAGCGCGACGCGCGCCCAGTGCGCGTCGTCGGCGTCCACGACGATCCGGTTGACCACGCGGCCCGCGGCGAGCGACTCCATGGCCCAGACCAGGTGCGGCAGGTCGATCCGGTTCATCGTCGAGCAGAAGCACACCGTGGAGTCGAGGTAGTGCACCTGCTTGTCCGGGTGGGCGCGCGCGACGCGACGCACCAGGTTGAGCTCCGTCCCGATCGCCCACGACGAGCCCGGCTCGGCGGCGTCGAGCATCTTGATGATGTACTCCGTCGACCCGACGAAGTCCGCCGCCGTCACGACCTCGTTCTTGCACTCCGGGTGCACGAGCACGTTGACGTCCGGCACCGCGGCGCGCATGTCGCTCACGTTCTTCGCGGAGAACCGCCCGTGCACCGAGCAGTGCCCGCGCCACAGGATCATGCGCGCGTCGCGCAGCTCGGCGTCCGTGAGGCCGCCGTTCGGCTTGCGCGGGTCGAACACGACGCAGTCGTCGAGCGACATCGCGAGTTTGAGGACCGCGGTGTTGCGGCCGAGGTGCTGGTCCGGCAGGAACAGCACCTTGCCCGTGCCGTCCACGCCGCCCACCTGGTCGAACGCCCAGCGCAGCGCGACCTCCGCGTTGGACGACGTGCACACCGTGCCGCCGTGACGACCCGTGAACGCCTTGATCGCGGCCGAGGAGTTCATGTACGTGACGGGGATCGTGGAGTCGGCGATGCCGACCTCCTCGAGCACGTCCCACGCGTCCTCGACCTGGTCGATCGCGGCCATGTCGGCCATCGAGCAGCCGGCCGCGAGGTCCGGCAGCACGACCTGCTGCGCGTCGGACGTGAGGATGTCCGCGCTCTCCGCCATGAAGTGCACGCCGCAGAACAGGATGAACTCGGCCTCGGGCCGCGCCGCGGCCTCGCGCGCGAGCTTGAACGAGTCGCCCGTCACGTCGGCGAAGTCGATGACCTCGTCGCGCTGGTAGTGGTGGCCCAGGACGAACGCGCGCTCGCCCAGCGCGGCGCGCGCCACCCGGGCGCGCTCCACGAGGTCCGGGTCGCTCGGCGCGGGCAGCTCGCCCACGCACTCGACCCCGCGCTCGGACGCGAGGTCACGGCCCTGACCCAGCAGGAGCAGGGCGGAAGGGCTGGGTTCGGCGAACCCGCCCTGGCGCGAGGTGTTCGGCCCGCTCACGGACGACAGCAAGGTGCTACCAGTGCTCACGGCACCATCGTCGCACAGCGCCGCCACGGTCGAGCGGGCGTCCCGCGGGGACCGGACGGGCCTCGGCCCTGGCACAATCCGGGCATGCGCGTGCTGCTCACCGGGTCCGCCGTCCCGCCCGTGCCCGACGGCGCATGGCCGGCCGGCGAGACCTCGTCGCCACCCGCCCCCGCCGGTCCGACGCTCGACGACGTCGCGGGTTGGTGGGCGTCGCACGCCACGGTCGAGACCGTGGCGCTCGCGGCGTCCGGGCCGGCGTTCCTCGACGCGGTCGCGCCCGTCGCGCCGGAGGTCCTCGCCGGGGTGGTCCCGGGGCCGGGCGGGGGCGACGTCCCGGTCGCGGTCCGCCGTCGGACGCCGGGCGGCGACGGCGCCGGCACGCGCCGGACCGTCTACCTCGACACCTCCCAGGTGCCCGCGACCGGCGCGGTCGAGGTCCTCGAGCTCGTCGCAGGGCGCGTGGCCGTTCCCGCGCGGTCCTCGACCGCCGTCGGGCACCTCCTGGCGCTCGCGGCCGACGCCGCGCGCGGACCGGGCGGGGCGCCCGGGCGCGTCGTCCTCGCCACCGGTGGGAGCACGAGCCACGACGGCGGGCTCGGCGCGCTCCTGGCGCTCGCCGGGGCGCCGGAGCGCGCCGGAGGCCTCCCGACCGCCGTCCCGGCCGACGTCGTGCGGGCCGCGCGGGCCGCGCTGGGCGGCACCGACCTCGTCGCAGCCGTCGCGGCCGACGTCCCGCTCCTGGGGTTGCACGGGGCGAGCGCGGCGCTCGACGCCCGCAGTGTGGACCCTGCGGTGGCCCAGCACCTCGAGCGCGCGCTCGGCGCGGTCGCGCACGACGTGGCGTCCGCCGTCGACCGCGTGACGGCGGACGACAGCGGCCCCAGGGGTGCGCTCGCCGGACGGGACCTCCTCGCCGCGTCGACGGCGGGCCGTCGCCTGGCGGGTCTGCCGGGGTCCGGCAGCGGGGGCGGGCTCGCCCACGCCGTCGTGGCCCTGGGCGGGCGGCTCGTGCCCGCGCTGCGCGTCGTCGCCGACGACCTGGGCCTCGACGCTCGCCTCGCGGGCGCGGACGTCGTCGTCGTGCTCGCGGACGAGCTCGGGGCGCACGAGCTGGGGGACGGGACGGTGCACGAGGTCGCCTCCCGCGCCGCCCAGCACGCGCTCCCCGTCGTCGTGGTGGCGCGCGCGGTCGTCGCCGGGCGGCGCGAGCAGGCCGCCGCGGGACTCAGCGGCGCGTACGCGTGGGGCGACGGTGATGCGCGCGCCCTCGTGGAGCGCGTCGCGCGCACATGGTCGCGCGGCTGACGTCAGCGCTCCTCAGCCGAGGTCGACGGACCCGTCCGTGCGGACGGACCAGGCCGGGTTGTGCGCGACCTCCCACACCAGGCCGTTGGGGTCGGCGACGTGGGCGTGGAAGACGCCGCCGAACTCGCCCTCCTGCGGCTCCTTGCGGACGGTCCCGCCCGCGGCGACCATCGCCTGCACGAGCTCCACGACCGCGGCCCGGGACCGCACGTTGTGCGACAGCGTGAGGCCCGTCGTCGCCGGCGTGGCGTCCGGCGTGCCGGCGTCGCGCGCGAAGGCCGACTCCTCGAAGAAGCCGAGGAGCTGGCCTGCCGCGGAGCGGTAGAAGACGATCTCGCCGGGCACGTCGAGCTGCGCGGTCCAGCCGAGCGCGCCGTAGAAGCTCCGCGCGGCGTCCAGGTCGCGCGTCGCGACCGTGACGAAGTGCAACGACTGGTCCATGCGTCTCCCGTCGGCGGGTCGCGCCACCGGTGCGGCGCGGGCTCCGTTCGACCGTACGCCGCCGGGTGGTCGTAGACTCGGGAACACGACCGGCACGAGTGGTGTTGAGGACCTGACGGGATCTCTCTCGAGAGGTCCGTAGAAGCCGGCCACCACCGGGGCAGCACTGCCCCCGACAGCGCGGAGACGAGATGAGCGAGACCACCGACATTGCCACGCACGGCGTCAACCTGACCGACGGGGCCGCGGACAAGGTCCGCACCCTCCTCGAGCAGGAGGGTCGCGACGACCTGCGCCTGCGCGTCGCGGTGCAGCCCGGCGGCTGCTCCGGCCTGATCTACCAGCTCTACTTCGACGAGCGCGTGCTCGACGGCGACGCGCTGCGCGACTACGACGGCGTCGAGGTCGTGGTCGACAAGATGAGCGTCCCCTACCTCGAGGGCGCGACGATCGACTTCGCGGACACGATCGAGAAGCAGGGCTTCACGATCGACAACCCCAACGCGGGCAGCGCCTGCGCCTGCGGCGGCTCCTTCAGCTGACCGCCCGGCGTGCCGCGCGCACGCCGATCACGACCGCACGAGCCCGGTCACCCGCCCCGCGGGTGGCCGGGCTCGCGTCGTCCTGCGCGAGACCGCCGTCAGGGGCCGAGCTCGACCGTGATGGCCCAGGCGTCGGCGTTCTCGGTGCGGGGGAGCGGCTCCTCGTCGACCACCGCGTGACCGCGCATCCGCGCCCAGGCCGGGACGTCGAGGCGCGCCGCGGGATCGGTCGACCACACGGTCAGGCGCGTCCCGGGCTGCCGGTCGCGTGCCGCCGCGGCGAGCCGGATCACCGGGAGGGGGCAGCGCAGCCCGCGCGCGTCGACCACCTCGGGGGCCTCGTCCGTCACAGGCCCTGCACCCCCAGCGTGGCGCGCACGCGGGCGACGGCCCCGGGCAGCGCGGCGAGCAGGCGGTCGACGTCCGCCTCGCTCGTGGAGCGGTCGAGCGCGACGCGCACGTTGCCGTGCGTGAGGACGCCCATCGCGGCCAGCACGTGCGACGGCTCGAGCGTGCTCGACGTGCAGGCCGAGCCCGAGCCGACGGCGATCCCCTCGCGGTCGAGGTCGGTCAGCAGCGCCTCCCCGTCCACGTAGAGGAACGAGAACGTCACCACGTGCGGCAGGCGGTCGACCGGGTCGCCCACCACCTCGACGTCGGGGATCTGGGCGACACGCGTGCGGACCCGGTCGACGAGCGCGCGCCGCCGCGCGTCCTCGGCCTCGCGGTCCGCCAGCACCGCCTGGAGAGCGACGGCGGCCGCGAACGCCGCGGGCACGGACACCCCGCCGGGGGACCACGGGTCGGCGTCCTCGGGGAACGGGCTGCGCCGTCGTACGCGAGACCGGATCGCCAGGACCCCGACGCCGGGACCTCCGCCCCAGTCGGCAGGGTCGGCGGCCAGCGCGTCCCACGCCTGCGGGATCTCGTCGTGGCCCACGCTCGCCCCCGCGTCGACGAGCAGGGGGACACCCGAGGCGCGCGCCACCTCGTGCACGGCTCCGACCGGCTGGCGCGTGCCCACCTCGCCGTTGGCGAGCTGGAGGGCTGCGAGCGCGACGCCCGGGCGGGCGACGGCGTCGGACATCGCCGCGGCGTCGACCCGACCGACGCGGTCCACGCCGACGACCTCGCGCTCGAGCCCGCCGTGCTCGGCGGCGTGCAGGACCGCGGCGCGCTCGACCGCGCCGACCACGACACGTCGTCCCACGCGCGACCGGCCGCCGGCGAGCGCCGCGACCCCGGTGTGCAGGGACGCCGTGTGGTTCGCGGTGAAGACCACCTCTTCCGTCCGCGCGCCGAGCGCGGCGGCGACGGCCTCGCGGGCACCGTCGAGCAGCGCGGCGGCGCGGCGACCCTCGGCGTGCAGACGGCGCGGGTCGGCCCAGCCGTCGTCGAGCGCGCGGTCGAAGGCCTCGCGCGCGAGCGGGTGCCAGGGCGCCCGCCCGCCGTTGTCGAGGCGGGCCCGGCGATCGGGGGTGGTGTGTGTCACATGGCCTCCTGGGCGCTGGCGGTCGCGTCGCGGGGCGCGACGAGTGCGGCGGGGAGCCGGCCGACCGTGCCCGGGTGGGCGCCCGTGCCCTCCCGCGGGGCGTCGGATCGTTGCGCTCGCGCGGACCGCGACGGGGCGTCGGGACGAGCCCGCACGCTCCACCGGCACGGTACCGCTCCGCCGGGCTGAGCATCGGTGTGGCAAGGATCTGACAGACCCGGCGCGGGTGTGGTGAACCCGTCCTGACCGGCCACGACGTGTGCCGTATCTCGCCCGCCCGCAGCGCGTTCCGGGCCACGAAGGGCGGAATCCCGCGCTAGGCTTCGTGTGTCGAGGACGAAGGTCCTGTGCTGGGCTCGTAAAGACGGGCACGGGCAGGACGTGACGTGAAAGGCCCCCCTTGCACTCGCAACCCCCTAGCCGCACACGGCGCACCATCCTGCGGGCGACGGCCCTCGCCGTCGCCGTCGCTGCGGTGGCGTCCGGCTGCGCCAGCGACACGGTCCAGCGCGGGTTCCTGCCCGGTTACGAGGACGGGGAGGTGACCAACCAGACCGCCCGGATCACGTCGCTGTGGACCGGCTCGTGGATCGCCGCGCTCATCGTCGGCGTCATCACGTGGGGCCTCATGCTGTGGTGCGTCGCCGCCTACCGCAAGCGCAAGGACGACCACCGGCTCCCGGTCCAGACGCGGTACCACCTGCCGCTCGAGATCATGTACACGGCCGTGCCGATCATCATGGTCCTCGTCCTGTTCTTCTACACGGACCGCGACATGAGCGCGATCCAGGACAAGGACGTCGAGTCCGACCTGACCGTCCAGGTCATCGGCAAGCAGTGGAGCTGGGACTTCAACTACGTGGACGACGACGTCTACGAGACCGGTCAGCACCTGGCCGACGTCGGCGACACGATGACCGAGGACGCGACGATCGACGGCGCCCCCGGCACCGCCGCGGAGCTGCCGACGCTCTACCTGCCCGTCGGTGAGTCCGTGCGGTTCGTCCTCGACTCGCGCGACGTCATCCACTCGTTCTGGATCCCGGCGTTCCTCTACAAGCAGGACATGATCCCGCACCGCACCAACGAGTTCGTCGTCACCCCGGAGCGCGAGGGCGTCTACGCCGGCAAGTGCGCCGAGCTGTGCGGCGAGCACCACTCCGGGATGCTCTTCAACGTCGAGGTCGTCGACCGCGCGGAGTACGACGCGCAGATGGAGGCGCTCCGCGAGAAGGGCCAGGAGGGCCAGATCCCGGTCGAAGGGTTCAGCCGCCTCCAGGACCCGAACCCCGTCACTGCTAGCACGGAGGGTGAGCACTGATGGTCGCGCAGGCCGAAGTCATCCCCGGTCTCGCCCCCCGGCGTCAGACCCTCGGTCGGACCGTGATCAAGTGGGTCACGTCGACCGACCACAAGACCATCGGGTACATGTACCTGATCACGTCGTTCATCTTCTTCTGCATCGGCGGCCTCATGGCCCTCGTGATCCGCGCGGAGCTCTTCGAGCCCGGGATCCAGATCGTGCAGAGCAAGGAGCAGTACAACCAGCTCTTCACGATGCACGGCACGATCATGCTGCTGCTGTTCGCGACCCCGCTGTTCGCCGGGTTCGCCAACGTCATCATGCCGCTGCAGATCGGTGCGCCGGACGTCGCCTTCCCGCGGCTCAACATGTTCGCGTACTGGCTCTACCTCTTCGGCGGGCTCATCGCTTCGGCCGGCTTCTTCACGCCGCAGGGTGCCGCGTCGTTCGGATGGTTCGCCTACGCGCCCTTGTCGAACACGACGTTCAGTCCGGGTCTCGGGGGAGACCTGTGGGTGTTCGGCCTCGCGCTCGCCGGTTTCGGCACCATCCTCGGTGCCGTCAACTTCATCACGACCATCATCACGATGCGCGCGCCGGGCATGACGATGTTCCGCATGCCGATCTTCACGTGGAACACGCTCATCACGAGCCTCCTCGTGCTCATGGCGTTCCCGCCCCTGGCCGCCGCGCTCTTCGCGCTCGGCGCCGACCGGCGCTTCGGTGCCCAGATCTTCAACCCCGAGAACGGGGGAGCGATCCTCTGGCAGCACCTGTTCTGGTTCTTCGGGCACCCTGAGGTCTACATCATCGCGCTGCCGTTCTTCGGCATCGTGTCCGAGATCTTCCCGGTCTTCGCCCGCAAGCCGATCTTCGGCTACAAGGGCCTCGTCTACGCGACGATCGCCATCGCGGCCCTCTCCGTCACCGTGTGGGCCCACCACATGTACGTGACCGGCGCGGTCCTGCTGCCGTTCTTCGCCTTCATGACGATGCTCATCGCCGTCCCGACCGGTGTGAAGTTCTTCAACTGGATCGGCACCTTGTGGAGAGGCAAGCTGACGTTCGAGACACCGATGCTGTGGTCGATCGGCTTCCTCGTGACCTTCCTCTTCGGTGGCCTGACGGGCGTCATCCTGTCGAGCCCGGCACTGGACTTCCACCTCTCCGACTCGTACTTCGTCGTGGCGCACTTCCACTACGTCGTGTTCGGCACCGTGGTGTTCGCGATGTTCGCGGGCTTCTACTTCTGGTGGCCCAAGTTCACGGGCCGGATGCTCAACGAGCGCCTCGGCAAGCTGCACTTCTGGCTGCTGTTCATCGGCTTCCACACGACGTTCCTCATCCAGCACTGGCTGGGCGTCGAGGGCATGCCGCGCCGCTACGCGGACTACGCGCCGTCGGACGGCTTCACCTGGGAGAACCAGGTCTCGACGGTCGGGGCGTTCATCCTCGCCGCGTCGACGCTGCCCTTCCTCTGGAACGTCTACACGACCTGGCGCAACGCGCCCAAGGTCGAGGTAGACGACCCGTGGGGCTACGGCCGCTCGCTCGAGTGGGCCACGTCCAGCCCGCCGCCGCGGCACAACTTCACGTCGCTGCCGCGTATCCGCTCGGAGTCACCCGCGTTCGACCTGCACCACCCCGAGGTCGCTGCCATGGACCACGCGGAGCCGAACCCGAACGTGCTCGAGCAGGTCTACGGCGAGGCGGACCGTCGCGGTGAGAAGAGCGTCGCGCTCGACCGCCTGAGCGGTGCGGAGACCGCCAGCGACTCCACGACGACGACGATCGTCGACGAACCCCGCACGGGCACGACGGACGAGGAGGCCGGGAAGTGAAGGTCGAGTACAAGCTGTTCCTCTACGGGACGCCGTTCTTCATCGCCGCAGGGCTCGTGTACGGCTTCTGGAGCCACTGGGAGCCCGTCGGCTCGGTCGCGATCCTCCTGACCGGTGGCCTGGTCGCCATGATCGGCGCCTACCTCATGCTCACCGCGAAGCGGATCGACGCGCGTCCCGAGGACGACCCCGAGGGGCTCGTCGAGCAGGGTGCCGGAGATCAGGGCGTCTACGCCCCGTGGAGCTGGTGGCCGCTCGCGATCGCCGGGTCCGCCGCCATCGTCTTCCTCGGCCTCGCCGCGGGCTGGTGGCTCGTGTACGTCGGGATCGCGCTCAGCGCGATCGCGCTCGTCGGCTGGGTCTTCGAGTTCTCGCGCGGGCAGCACGCCCACTGATTCGACCCGACGTCCTCCGGACGTCCGAACGGCCCGGCTCCCGGAGGGGAGACCGGGCCGTTCGCCATTCCGGCGTCGTCCGACGCCGACGTCGTGCGCATCTCTCCATGACCGGGCTCTGACCCTTGTTGCCCGACAGCGCGCCGAACACGACATGAGGGCCGCTATCCACTGGATAGCGGCCCTCATGTCGTTCTCGCGGGCGGGTGGGGTCGTGCTCGCCCGTCGGCGCGGACGTTCTGGTAGTCGATGTAGTCCGCGTGCTCCCGGCCGTCGAGCAGCACGATCGGCGTCAGGCCGAGGGTGAGGTTGCCCTGCTGGTCGTAGGGCTGGACGGTGACGAGCTTGGAGCCTGGGGTCCCGGGCGAGGATGGCCCAGCCCGAGCCCTGGACGCCGGCCGCGACGGGGGCGAACTGCTTCTTGAACGCGTCGAAGGAGCCGAAGTGCTCGTCGATCGCGGCGCCGATCTGACCGGTGGGCTCGCCGCCGCCCTCGGGGGAGAGGTTGGTCCAGACGGCGGAATGGCCGGCGTGGGCGCCGAGGGGGTCGTGTCGATCGAGTGCCGACGTCCGTAGGGCGCAGGGGGTCAAGTCCCAGACCGGCCTCGGGAGCACGGTGGGCCCGGCCCACGGCTGCGTCCTTCGGGACGGGTGCCCTCGGCGTGGAGCGTGGAGCGTGGAGCGTGGAGCGTGGATCCTGCAGCCTGGAGCCAGGGAGGACGATGCTGCGACGCCGCATGGTGCAAGACGACGAGACCCGTGGCCCCTTCTCCCTCGGAGGGGAGCGGACCACGGGTCTCGTCGTACTGTCGTGCAGGACCTCAGGGACGCTCGTCGGCGCCCTTCTCCGGCTCCACGAGGTCGCGCCGGCCACCGACGGTGGCAGCCCCGGCCTCGATCTGCTCGTGGCTCCCGCCCTCGAGCGCGTCGTGCTCGCCGTGCGAGTGCGCGGCGGCGAGCTCGTCGGGCGTCACCGGCTCGATGCGGTCCTCGTAGAAGAACCGCGACAGGCGCTGGAGCCGCTTGTCCTTCTTGTAGCCCTTGCGGCGCACCCCGCGGGAGTCCGTCGCCGGCTCGATCGCGAGCGGCTCGTGGGCCTGGTAGTTGACCCGGAGCCAGCGCTCCTGCTCGTCGAGCGGGCGGTGGACCTCGATGTACTCGCCGTGCGCGAACCGCACGATACGGCCCGTCTCGTGACCGTGGAGCACGAGCTCACGGTCCTTGCGCTGCAGACCGAGGCAGATGCGCTTGGTGATCCAGAACGCGAACCACGGGCCGACGAAGATCAGGATGCGGAACACCCACGTGATCGTGTTGATCGACATCGAGAAGTGGGTCGCGATGAGGTCGTTCGACCCGGCCAGCGCGAGGATGATGAACGCCGTGAGGAACGCGACGCCCAGCCCGGTGCGGACCGGCACGTTCCTCGGGCGGTCGAGCACGTGGTGCTCGCGCTTGTCCTTCGTCACCGCGGCCTCGAGGAACGGGTAGACGAAGAGGAAGGTGAAGAGCAGGCCGGGGACGACGACGGCGGGGATGAGCACGTTCAGCGACAACGTGTAGCCGCCGATGACGAACTCCGTCTGCCCCGGCATCAGTCGGAGCGACCCTTCGAGGAACAACATGTACCAGTCGGGTTGAGCTCCGGCAGAGACCGGTGACGGGTCGTACGGGCCGTAGTTCCAGACGTTGTTGATCGCCATCGTGCCGCCCATGAGGGCGAGGATGCCGAACACGACGAAGAAGAAGCCGCCGGCCTTGGCCACGTACACCGGGAACAGCGGGTAGCCGACGACGTTCGTGTCGGTGCGGCCGCCGCCGGGGTACTGCGTGTGCTTGTGCAGCACGACGAAGAACAGGTGCAGGGCGACGAGCGCGAGGATCAGGCCCGGCACCAGCAGGATGTGCACGGTGAAGAGCCTCGGGATGATGTGCTCGCCCGGGAACTCGCCGCCGAAGATGAAGTACGACATGTACGAGCCGATGAGCGGGATCGACTTCACGACGCCGTCGGTGATGCGCAGGCCGTTGCCGGACAGGACGTCGTCGGGCAGCGAGTAGCCCGAGAAGCCGGCGGCGAGACCCATGATCATGAGCAGCATGCCCACGAGCCAGTTGACCTCACGGGGCTTGCGGAACGCGCCCGTGAAGAACACGCGCATCATGTGCGTGACGATCGCGGCCATGAAGATCAGGGCGGCCCAGTGGTGGATCTGCCGCATGAGCAGACCGCCGCGGACCTCGAACGACATGTGCAGCGTCGACGCGAACGCGTCGGACATGAGCACGCCGTCCATCGACGCAGGCTCGCCGTGGTACGTGACGAGCGACATGCTCGGCACGAAGAACATCGTCAGGAAGATGCCCGTGAGGATCAGGACGACGAACGAGTACAGGGCGATCTCGCCCAGGAGGAACGACCAGTGGTCGGGGAAGACCTTGCGGGCGAACTCCTTGACGGCGACGCCGATGCCGGTGCGCTGGTCCAGGTAGTCGGCCGCCTTGCCGGCCGGCGTGGTCGGCGCGGCGGACTTCTTCGGTGCGGCGGTGCCGGTGCTGGTGGTCACTTCAGACGCTCCCAGAAGCTCGGTCCGATGGGCTCGTGGAAGTCGCTCTGCGCGACCAGGTAGCCCTCGTCATCAACGGTGATCGGCAGCTGCGGCAGGGGCCGCTTGGCGGGCCCGAAGACCACCTTGGCGCTGTCGGCCACGTCGAACGTCGACTGGTGGCACGGGCACAGCAGGTGGTGCGTCTGCTGCTCGTAGAGCGCCACGGGGCAGCCGACGTGCGTGCAGATCTTGGAGAACGCGACGATGCCGTCGTAGGACCAGGTCTCGCCCTCGGGGGACTGGTCGGACTTGATGTCGCGCGGGTCGAGACGGACCAGCAGGACGACGGCCTTCGCCTTCTCCGTGATCCACTCGTGGGACTGCATCTCCTCCTGGGAGGCCTCGGGGATGACGTGCACGACCGAGCCGATGGTCACGTCCGCCGCCTTGATGGGGCGACCGGACGGGTCGATCGCGAGGCGCGTGCCGTTCTTCCAGAGGGTGTGCTTGAACTTCGAGACGTTCCAGTCGCCACCGACGCTGCCGACGAGCGGGACGGCGATGGTGAGCGGGAACAGCGCGAGCGCGGAGATGACCGCACCCTTGAGCACGCCGCGGCGGGCGATGCCGGAGTCCTTGGCGCCGGCCTCGAGCTCGGCGATCGCGCCGGCGCGCGTCTCGGGGTCGCTCGCGATCGGGTGCCGCTCGTCGACCTTCTCGTGGTCGGACATGAGGACCTTCGCCCAGTGCACGGCGCCGAGGCCGATGCCGAGCAGCGCGAAGGCGATGGCCACGCCGAGCGTGAGCGTCGACAGGCGGACGCCCGCGGTCGTCCCGTCCGGCGGGATGACGAAGTAGACGACGAGCGCGGCGATCGTGCCGATCACCGAGATGCCGAAGAGCGTGGCGACCTGGCGCTCGGCGCGCTTCGACGCCTTCGGGTCGCGGTCCGCCATGCGGCTCTTGTGCTCCGGCAGACCGGGGTCCGGGAACGTGTCGAGGGAGCCGTGGCCCTCGTGGTGCCCGACCTCGCGGTGCGAGGGCTCGGGCGACCGGGGGTTCTGGTTGTCGCTCACGAGGACTTCGCTCCGATCCACACCGCGGCCCCGATGAGGAGGCCCATTCCGACGATCCAGGCCCACAGACCCTCGCTGACCGGGCCGAGCGAGCCGAGCGAGAGCCCGCCCGCCGAACCCTCACGCTGGTCGACGAGGAACGTGATGATGTCCCGCTTCTCCTCGGGCGTCATGGTCGCGTCGTTGAAGACGGGCATCGACTGCGGACCGGTGAGCATCGCCTGGTAGATGTTGCGCTCGGACGTCTCCCACAGCGGGGGCGCGAACTTGCCCTCGGAGAGAGCGCCGCCGGCGCCGATGGCGTTGTGGCACATCGCGCAGTTGGTGCGGAAGAGCGCGGCGCCGTTGGCGGCGTCGCCGAGCTCCGCGTCGACCTGCTCGTCCGTGGGGATCGCGGGGCCGGCGCCGAGCGAGGCGACGTAGGCGGCGAGCTGCGCCGTCTGCTCCTCGTCGAACTGGCGCGGCTTCTGGATGGCCTGCGGACCGTCCATCTGCATGGGCATGCGGCCGGTGGACACCTGGAAGTCGACCGACGCCGCGCCGACACCGACGAGCGAGGGAGCCGTGGCGGTGCCCTCCGCGTTGGGCCCGTGGCACGTGGCGCAGTTGGCCTGGAAGAGCTTCTGGCCGGTCTCGATGTCCTCGGTGCTGGCGGTCTCGGCGTTGGCCGGGGTCGGTGCAAAGGCGGCGTAGACGCCACCGGTGACCAGCAGCGCCAGCAGCAGCAGCACGACCGGCGCGAAGCGGTGGTGTCTGCGGGCGGCGAGTGCCTTCACGAAATGATCCTCGTCTCGCAGGTGGGGGAGCAGGGGGCGGGTGGGCGGTCCGGGGCGGACCCCGGGGAGGTCGTCAGCGCAGGATGTAGATCACGAAGAAGAGCGCGATCCACACGACGTCGACGAAGTGCCAGTAGTAGGACGTCACGATGGCCGTCGTGGCCTCGTGGTGCCCGAAGTTCTTGGCCGAGAACGAGCGGCCGAGAAGGAACAGGAAGGCGATCAGACCACCGACGACGTGCAGGCCGTGGAAGCCGGTCGTGATGTAGAAGACCGAGCCGTACGGGGTCGACGAGATCGAGACGCCGTGCTCGACGAGCTCGGCGTACTCGAAGATCTGACCGCCGATGAAGAACGCGCCCATGAGGAACGTGAGCGTCATCCACTCGTTCATCCCCCAGCGGTTCACCTGGAAGATGGATCCGGTGCGCACGGGCTGGAAGCGCTCGGCGGCCCACACGCCCATCTGGCACGTCACCGACGACAGCACCAGGACGGTCGTGTTGATCGCCGCGAAGGTCAGGTTGAGCTTGTCCGCCTCCAGGGCCCACTCGTCTGCGGGCATCACGGCGCGGACCGTGAAGTACATGGCGAAGAGGCCGGCGAAGAACATGAGCTCGCTGGCCAGCCACACGATCGTCCCGACCGACACGGGGTTCGGTCGGTTGACGCTCACGTGCTGATGGGCGTGGGGGGCAGCCGTTGCGGTCGACACATCAGCCATTATGGCCGACGAACCGCCCCTTCGCGGCACGCAGACGGCCGCCCGGAGGCGGTGAATCTCACAATGTCTCCAGATCTTCCCACGAAGACCTGCACTTGGTGACGGATCGCTGCTAAGTGCCATGAAACCGACTGCCTCGCGAGCCCGACCAGGGCCCTTCGTCCCGGGTCCCGCGCCGGTCGGCGCCGGCACCGCGCGAGGGGGTGCTGAGACCCGCTCCGACGTGCCAAGATGCCAGTCGGGACGCGCGCGCCTCAGGTGCTGGGACGCGGCATCCCGGGCCCACCCGAGGGAACGACGAAGGCGACGGTGACGACGATGACGACGACCGTGACGACGACGCACGGGGACACGAGCGTGTCCGCGCGCGCGCCGCGCATCCTCCTCTACAGCGACGACGTGACGGTGCGCGAGCAGGTGCGTCTCGCCGTCGGGCGGCGGCTGGGTGCCGGTCAGCCGGACATCGAGTGGCTCGAGGTCGCGACCCCGGCCGCGGTCGTGACGTCCGCCGACGCGGGCGGCTGGGACCTGCTCGTCCTCGACGGGGAGGCCGACAAGGCCGGCGGCATGGGTCTGTGCCGCCAGCTCAAGAACGAGGTCTACCGGTGCCCGCCGGTCCTGGTCCTCACCGGCAGGCCGCAGGACGGTTGGCTAGCATCGTGGTCGCTCGCCGACGACGCGGTGCCCCGGCCGTTCGACGCGGTCGCCCTCCAGCGCGCCGTCGCCGACCTGCTGCGTGCCCCCGGCACGCGGTAGCCGACAGGAGACCGACCAGCCGAAGGGCCACCCGTGACCGCCACCCCGCACCCCGCCGCCTCGACCACGAGCGACTCGACGGGCACGGGGCTCACGTGGCCCGGCCTCCTGTCGGAGCTCGTCGCCGGCCGCGACCTCGACACCGACGCCACCGCGTGGGCGATGGACCAGGTGATGTCCGGCGAGGTGTCGCCCGTGCGGCTCGCGAGCTTCCTGGTCGCGCTGCGCGCGAAGGGCGAGACGGTCGCCGAGCTCACCGGTCTTGCCGACGCGATGCTCGCCCACGCGAGCCGGTTCACGGTCGACGGGCCGACGGTCGACATCGTCGGCACCGGTGGTGACCGCGCGCACACGGTCAACATCTCGACCATGGCGTCGCTCGTCATCGCGGGTGCGGGCGTCCGCGTGGTCAAGCACGGCAACCGCGCCGCGACCTCGTCCTCGGGCGCCGCGGACGTGCTCGAGGAGCTGGGCATCCGCCTCGACCACGGCCCGGACCGCGTCGCGCGCATCGTCGAGGAGGCCGGGATCACGTTCTGCTTCGCGATGGTCTTCCACCCGTCGATGCGGCACGCGGGCGTCGCGCGCAAGGAGCTCGGCATCCCGACGGCGTTCAACGTCCTCGGGCCCCTGACCAACCCGGCGCAGCCGCGCGCCGCCGCGATCGGCGTCGCCGACGCGCGCATGGCACCTCTCATCGCCGGCGTGCTCGCCGCGCGGGGGACCTCGGCGCTCGTGTTCCGCGGTGACGACGGGCTCGACGAGCTCGCAGCGACGGGCGGGGCGACGGTGTGGGAGGTGCGCGACGGCGTCGTCACCGAGCACCGGCTCGACCCCGTCGTGGACCTGAGCATGGCACCCGTGACGGTCACCGACCTGCGCGGCGGCGAGGCGGCGCACAACGCCGACGTGGCGCGCAGGTTCCTCGCGGGCGAGGCCGGCCCGGTGCGCGAGACGGTGCTCCTCAACGCGGCCGCCGGGCTCGTCGCGGACGGCACGCTGCCCGGGACGGCACAGGGCACGCTCGTCGAGCGGCTGCGTGCCGCCTACGAGATCGCGGCGCGCAGCGTGGACACGGGCGCGGCCCGCGCGGCGCTGGCGCGCTGGGCCGAGGCCGCGGCGCGCGACTGACCTGCTCGCGCGGCGGACGGGCCGGCTCTGCGGGCCGGCGCGTCAGTCGTCGAGGCCGAGCGCGAACGCCTGCTCCAGGTCGACGTTCGAGTACGCGCGGAACGCGATGAAC
Organism: Cellulosimicrobium protaetiae; assembly: GCF_009708005.2. Classification (NCBI taxonomy): domain Bacteria; kingdom Bacillati; phylum Actinomycetota; class Actinomycetes; order Micrococcales; family Promicromonosporaceae; genus Cellulosimicrobium; species Cellulosimicrobium protaetiae. The sequence goes on from NZ_CP052757.1 coordinate 2,477,919, forward strand.
GTCTCCGTGCGCACGACGCCGGGCACCTTGCTGATGCGGTCGGCGATGACGTCGGCGAGCTGGTCGTGCTCCCGGACGCGGACCATCGCGACCAGGTCTGCCTTGCCCGTGACCGAGTAGACCTCGCTGACGCCCTTGAGGTCCGCGACCTCGGACGCGACCTCGGGGATGCGTGCGGGGTCGGTGTCGATCAGGACGATGGCGGTCAGCATGGTTCCTCCGGGGTCGGGTCGTCGACTGGCGACCACTCTACGGTCACGCCGGGCGCCGCGTGCGACAGGTCGGGGCGGTCGCCCGGGTCGGCGTGGCGTGCGACGTCGCGGGCCGTGGCGGCGAGGTCCACGTGGGACCCCGCCGAGCGGACCGGGCACGCCCACGGGCCGGTGACGTCGACGATCCGCACCCCGGGCTCCTGGAGCCACGACAGCAGGATCTCGGCCTCGTGGGGGTGGCTCGCCGGGGCGGGCGGTACGGGCGGGGAGACGGTCTCCGCCGTCGCGACGAGGGCGTCGACGAGCGGCCACGGGTCCGCGCCGGGGTCGCTCACCCCGGTCGCGGCCAGGCGCGCGTGGCGCACCACGACGATCTCCCATCCGCCCGCCTCCGTCGGGCGGGCGGCGACGAGCTCGGCGCACGCGGCGAGCGGGGCGAGCCGCTGGGCGCGCGCCGCGCCCGTGAGGAACGCTCGCAGGCGGTGCGTGAGCTCGCCCGCCTGCTCGAACCGCTCGTCGCGGGCGAGCGCGACGATCCGGCGTCCGAGCTCCGCGACGACGTGCGACGGGTCGCCCACGAACGCCTCTCGCACGCCGGTGGCGACGGCCGCGTACCCGGTGTCGAGCTCGACGGTGGTGCACGGCGCCGAGCACCGCCCCATCTCGGCGAGCACGCACGCCGTCGCGCCGTGGGAGGCGACGACGGGGAGGCGTCGCGTGCACTGGCGCAGCGGGAACGCGTCGTGGAGGGCGTCGACGGCGGCCTGGGCCTGCTGCTTCGACGCGAAGGGCCCGATGTGCGCCGCCGGGGCACGGACGTCCCGCACGACGGACAGGCGCGGGTAGGTCTCGTCCGTGAGCCGGACCCAGGTCATGCGCTCGGGGTGGCGCGAACGCCGGTTGTAGCGCGGCGCGTGCTCCGCGATGAGGCGCAGCTCGCGCACCTGGGCCTCGAGCGGCGTCGCGCACACGACCGGGGTGACGGCGTGGGCGATCCGCACCATCTCCGTGATCCGGCTGCGCTTCTCCGAGCGGGTGAAGTAGGACCGCACGCGCCGCCGGATGGACGTCGAGGTGCCGACGTAGAGGACCTCGTCCCCGGGCCCACGGAAGAGGTACACGCCCGGTGCGTCCGGGAGGTCGTCCGCGAGGTGCCGCTTGCGCCGCACGTCCTGCGGGACCGGGTCCGTGGCCCCGGCGAGGTCCTCGAGGTGGGTGACGCCGAGCGGGCCGAGCCGCGCCAGGAGCGCGTGGAGCACGTCGACCGTCGCACGCGCGTCGGCGAGCGCGCGGTGCTCGGGCGTCACGGTGGCGCGGAACAGGGCGGCGAGGGTGGAGAGCTTGTGGTTCGGCGCCTCGTCGCGGGTGACGACGCGGCGCGCGAGCGGCACCGTGTCGAGCACCTGGTTCCCCGGCCACTCGTACTCCGCGGCCCGGCACGCGGCCTTGAGGAACGAGATGTCGAACGGCGCGTTGTGCGCGACGAGCACGGCGTCGCGGGCGAACTCGAGGAAGCTCGGCAGGACGGCCTCGATGCGCGGCGCGGTCGCGACCATCGACGACGTGATCCCCGTGAGCCGGGCCACGAAGGCGGGGACCGGGACTCCGGGGTCGACGAGCGTCTGGAACTCCCCGAGCACCTCGCCGCCGCGGACCTTCACGGCACCGATCTCCGTGATGCCGGCACCCGCGGGCGAACCGCCCGTCGTCTCCAGGTCGACGACGACGAACGTCACGTCGCGCAGCGGCGTCCCGAGGTCGTCGAGCGTGGGCTGGACGGGGACGCCCCGTGGTGCGGACCCTCCGCGGGTGGAGGCGAGGAGCGGTCCGGACGGCATGGCGGCGAGGCTAGCCACGGCCACCGACACGGACCGGGCGTCCGCGGGAAGACGCGCGCGGTACGGCATAGGGTGGTGCACGGGGAATCGGGACGATCAGGGACGAAAAGTCCGGACGCCGGGGCGGCGGATCGCGGAGGAGGGGGCGGACGATGGCCGAGGGTTCGGAGGGGGGCGGAGCTGCCGCCGACGTCCCGTCGTCGGTGCGCGCACTGCTCGTCGAGGCGGCGGCGGACGCGCTCGGCGCGCTCGACCCCGCCCTCGTCCCCGTCGCGCTCCGGCGTGTCCGTGCGTTCGCGCCCCGTCGGCGCGCGTCGGCCGGCGCGGTGCCGCTGTGGCGAGCGCTGGTCGACGACGCCGGGTTCCGGCACGCCGTCGCCGCCGCCTGGTCGCGCGAGCGCGGGACCGTGGCGGAGGCACCGCAGGAACGCGCGGTCCCCGACGGCGACGTCACGAGCGACGACGTCGAGGTCTTCGGGGACGGGGCCCTCCCTGCTCCCGGTGAGGAGGAGGACACGACGCCCGCTCGCGTCCACGAGCGCGCCGCAGGTGCGTTCCTGCTCCGTCCGGACGGCTGGGAGGCGACGGTCGGTCGCGCCCGCGCGCTCGACATGACCCTGCAGGCCGAGAGCACGGACCGCAGCGAGGCGGCTCGCCTGCGTCGCGAGCGCGACCGCCTGGCGGCGCAGGTCGAGGAGCTGCGGGCGCAGGCGCGGGACGCCGTCGCGCGCGCGGACGCGGCGGCGGCCGAGCTCGCGGGCGCGCGCAAGAACGAGCGGCGGCTGCGGGCGGACGCCGACCGCGCGCGTGCCGAGGCGCGCGCCGTCCACGAGACGGCGTCCGCCGAGCGTGCCGCGGCCGAGGCGGCCCTCCGCGACGTGCGCGAGGAGCGACGAGCGGCCGGGGTCGAGCTCGCCCGCGCGCGGGCCGAGCGGGAGGAGGCCCGTCGGACCAGGACGGCCGCCGCCGACCTCGCGACGGCACGGGCCCGCCTCCTGCTCGACACGGTGGTCGACGCCGCGGTCGGCCTGCGGCGCGAGCTCGCGCTCGGCCCGTCGACGACGACGCCGGCCGACGAGCTCGCGGCCTCACTGCCGGACGCCCCGGCCCGACCACGGCCGGGTTCCCGGGGACGTGCGGGCGACGACCCGGCCCTGCTCGACGACCTTCTCTCGGTCCCGCGCACCCACCTGGTCGTCGACGGGTACAACGTCACCAAGACCGGGTTCGGCGACCTCACGCTCGCCGAGCAGCGCGACCGGCTCCTCGGCGGTCTGCTGCGGGTTGCGGCGGCCGGGACCGAGGTGACCGTGTGCTTCGACGGTGCCGACGCCGCGGTGCACCCCGTGCACGCACCGCGTGGCGTGCGCGTGCTGTTCTCGTCCGGGGAGATCGCCGACGAGCTCATCCGGCGCCTCGTCGCGGCCGAGCCCGTGGGCAGGCCGGTCGTCGTCGTCACGAGCGACCGCGCCGTGGCCGACGACGTGCAGGCGATGGGCGCGGCGTGCGTCTCCGCGCAGACCCTCCTCGCCCGGCTCGGCCGTCGCTGACGAGCGCGAGGCCCTCCCCGGCGGGTGCCGGGGAGGGCCTCGGGTCAGGCTGCGGGCGTCAGCGGACGGTCGCCGGCCCGTCGACGTAGATCGCGTCGACGTCGCCCGCGAAGTCCTTGAGCACCTCGCCGCGCTTCACCTTGAGCGATGGCGTGAGATAGCCGTTCTCCACCGTGAAGTCCGTGGTGAGCACCGTGAACTTGCGGATGGACTCGGCCCGCGAGACGGCCTTGTTGGCGCGCGTCACCGCCGCGTCGAGCGCCGCGAGGACGTCAGGGTCCTTCGAGGCCTGCTCGACGGTCATCGGCTCCTTGCCGTGCATGCTCGCCCAGCCGGGCAGGCCCTCGGGGTCGAGGGTCACGAGCGCGCCGATGAACGGCTTCTGGTCCCCGACGACGACGCACTGCGACACGAGCGCGTGCGCGCGGATGCGGTCCTCCAGGACGGCCGGGGCGACGTTCTTGCCGCCCGCGGTCACGATGATCTCCTTCTTGCGGCCCGTGATGCGCAGGAACCCGTCGTCGTCGAGCGAGCCGAGGTCGCCCGTGCGGAACCAGCCGTCGACGAACGCGTCCGCGGTGGCCTGCTCGTTGTTGTGGTAGCCACGGAAGATGTGGTCGCCCTTGAGGAGGATCTCCCCGTCCTCGCCGATGCGGGCGGCGCAGCCGGGGAGCTGGGTCCCGACCGTGCCGATCTTCGTGGTCGCGGGCCGGTTGACGCTCGTCGGTGCAGTGGACTCGGTGAGCCCGTAGCCCTCGAGGATGCGCACGCCGATGCCGCGGTAGAAGTGCCCGAGGCGCTCGCCGAGCGGCGCGCCTCCCGAGACCGCGTACTTCGCGCGGCCGCCGAGCGCGTGACGGAGCTTCTTGAACACGAGCGCGTCGGCGACCTTGTGCTGCAGGCGCAGCCCGATGCCGGGGCCCGACGGCTCGTCGAGGGCGCGCGAGTACGCGATCGCGGTGGCCGCGGCCCAGTGGAAGATCTTCAGCTTGCCGCCCGCGGCGGCCTTCTGCTCCGAGGAGTTGTACACCTTCTCGAAGACGCGCGGCACGGAGAGGATGTACGTCGGCTTGAACGTCCCGAGGTCGTCGAGCAGCGTCTTGGTGTCGGGGGTGTGCCCGAGCACCGTGCCGCCGGCGACGACGAGGACGCCGATGAACCGCGCGAAGACGTGGGCCAGCGGCATGAACAGCAGGGTGCGCCCGCCGGGCTCGCCGAACACCTCCGGCACCGCGGCCACGGCGTTGACCGTGAGGGAGTAGAAGTTCTCGTGCGTGAGCTCCGCGCCCTTGGGGCGCCCGGTCGTCCCGGACGTGTAGATGATCGTCGCGACGTCGTCGAGGTTCGCGAGGCCACGGCGGCGCGCGATCTCGGCGTCGTCGACGCCGGCACCGTCCGCCGTGAGGGTCGCGATCGCGCCCGAGTCGATCGTGAGCACGTCGGTGAGCGCCGGGGCCTGGTCGCGCACCTCGCCGACGGTCGCCGCGTGCGCCTCGGTCTCGACGACGAGGAGCCGCACGTCCGCGTCGGAGAGGATCCACTGCACCTGCTCGGCGCTCGACGTCTCGTAGAGGGGGACGGGGACGGCGCCCGCGGCCCAGGTGGCCCAGTCGAGCAGCGTCCACTCGTACCGCGTGCGCGACATGATGCCGACCGCGTCGCCCGGCTGGACCCCGCGCGCGACGAGTCCCTTCGCGACGGCGACGACCTCGGCGTCGAACTCGCGCGCGCTGAGCGCGTGCCACGTGCCGCCGGACTGGCGCTCGACCATGGGCGCGGCCGGGTCGGCCGCGACGCGGCTCGCGAGGAGGTCGTTGAGGTTCTTCGAGGGATCGACTTCGACGATCCGTGGGGCGCTGATCTCGTCCATTCTGGCTCCAGTGGCAGTAGTCGACGGTGGGAGAACCCTACCCAGTGGCGGCGTGTGCCCGGGACCTGCCGTTGTCGGTAGGCTTCAGGTGCTGTCGATGCTTGCGCAACGTTTCGCGCAGGCGCGGAGTTCCGGCGGGTCGACCCGGGCGCTGGGTCACTGGCCCGCCGTCGCCGCGCCCTCCCGCGGCAGCACCCGGAGCCAGGACTTCCAGCGGTACCGAGCGAGTGAGGACGGGACATGCACGCCATCGGTGTGGACATCGGCGGGACGAAGATCGCGGCGGGTGTCGTCGACGAGAAGGGCGAGATCCTCGCCCAGACCCGTCGGGACACCGAGCCCGACGACGTCGCGAGCATCGACCGTGCCATCGCCGACGTGTACGCCGAGCTGACCGCCGAGCACGAGGTCGGCGCGATGGGCCTCGCGGCCGCCGGCTTCGTCAGCCCCGACCGCACGTCCGTGCTCTTCGCGCCGAACATCGCGTGGCGCGAGTACCCCCTCGCGCGCAACGTGCGCGAGCTCGTCGGGGACGACGACGTGTCGATCGTCGTCGAGAACGACGCGAACGCGGCGGGCTGGGCGGAGTTCCAGTTCGGCGTCGGTCGCGACGCGACCGACATGCTCATGCTGACGGTCGGAACCGGTCTGGGTGGCGCGATCGTCGTCGACCGCGAGCTCGTGCGCGGCAGGTGGGGCGTCGCGGCCGAGGTGGGGCACATGCGCGTCGTCCCGGGCGGGCACTACTGCGGCTGCGGCCACGAGGGCTGCTGGGAGCAGTACGCGTCCGGGCGCGCCCTGGTCCGCGACGGGCAGAACGCGCTCATCGCCCAGCCCGACCGCGCGACCCGCCTCCTGGAGATCTGCGGCGGCGACCCGGAGAAGCTCAACGGTCCGCAGATCACGCAGGCCGCGCAGGAGGGCGACGACCTCGCGGTCGAGCTGCTCGCGACCCTCGGGCGCTGGATCGGCGAGGGCGCGGCCTCCGTGACGGCGCTGCTCGACCCGGAGCTCATCGTCATCGGTGGCGGCGTCGGCGCGGCCGGCGACCTGCTGCTCCAGCCCGTGCGCCGCGCGTTCGCGGACCAGCTCTCCGCGCGGGGGCACCGCCCCGAGGCGCGGATCGAGCTCGCCGAGCACGGCAACGAGGCGGGCATCGTCGGCGCCGCCGACCTCGCCCGTCGCTGACGAGGGCGACGCGATCCCGCCGCGGCCGAGGCCCGGGCGTCAGACGACGGCGCCCGGGCCCTCGTCGTCGTCGTCGCGGCGGTGCGGCATGCGCCAGAGCAGGATCGCCAGGCCGACGAGGAACGCCGCGCCACCCACCTGCGCCACGATCACCGGGTACGGGCGCACGACGACCAGCACGACGAGGAGCAGCAGCGGAACCCCGACGACGAGCGCCCACGCCATGGTCAGCAGAGGGTCGCGGCCGAGCACGAGCGGCGGGTCCGGCGGGACGAAGTGGCTCTCGGCCTCCTCCAGGTCCTCCACCTCGGGCGTCGTCGGCCAGTCGCGCGGACCGCTGGCGCGCACCCACGGCGCCACGGGGACGGACCCGAGCACGTCGCGCGGACCGCGCCCCGGGTCGGCCGGGCGTCCCGGGGCGGCGGGTGTCTCGCCGGTGCCGCCCGCGTCCTCCCGGCCGCCGCGTTCTCCCTCCGTCCCGCGGTCCAGGCCCGAGAGGTCGCCGAGCTCCGCGACGATCCCGGCCCACTGCGCGTCGACGTCCAGGGCGGGTTCGCGGGGCGCGTCGTGGGGCCCGTCCTCGGGAGCGGGAACCTCCTGGGGCCCCGGGTCGTCGGGCAGGGAGCGCCCTCCCTCGTCCCGGGGGCCTTCGTCGGGTCCGGGGTCGGGGGCGTCGTCGGGCTGGGGGGAGTCCGGCTGGGCGTTCGGTGCGGCCATGGGAATCACTCTAGAGTCGGATGCACGTCCCGCGCCGGGACCCCGCGAGGAGGAACGTTGTTCTACTGGTTCATGAAGCAGGTGATGGTCGGCCCGATCCTGCGGGTCCTGTACCGTCCCTGGACGCGGGGCGTCGAGCACGTGCCGGACGAGGGCGGCGCGATCCTCGCGAGCAACCACCTCGCCGTGATCGACTCGTTCATCCTGCCGCTCGTCCTCGACCGCAAGGTCCAGTTCCTCGGCAAGTCTGACTACTTCACGGGCACGGGGGTCAAGGGGCGTCTGACGGCCGGTTTCATGCGCGGCGTCGGCACGATCCCCGTCGACCGGGCCGGCGGCAAGGCGAGCGAGGCCGCGCTCGAGACCGGGCTGCGCGTCCTGCGCGAGGGGGACCTCTTCGGCATCTACCCCGAGGGCACGCGCAGCCCGGACGGACGCCTGTACCGGGGCAAGACGGGCGTCGCGCGCCTCGCGCTCGAGTCGGGCGCTCCCGTGGTCCCGGTCGCGATGGTGGGCACGAACATCGCCCAGCCGATCGGCAAGGTCATCCCGAAGCCCATGCGGATCGGGGTCGTCGTCGGCGAGCCGCTCGACTTCTCGCGCTACCGCGGCATGGAGAACGACCGCTTCATCCTGCGCGCCGTCGCCGACGAGATCCAGTACGCGATCATGCGGCTCTCGGGCCAGGAGTACGTCGACATCTACGCCGCGACCGCCAAGGCGCGCCTCGCCGCGGGGCACACCGGGGGCGCGGAGGCGGGCGGGGCCCCCGGCGGCCGCCCGGCCCCCGACGTCCAGGTCCCGGAACCGCCGCCGGAGCCCGGCGCGACGTCAGTAGACTGAGCGACGGCCGGTCGCGCAGTGCTCGTGGTGCCCCCCGCGGGGCACGTGCCCGCCGCCGTCGCCGCCACCCCGCCGGACCGCGTCCGTCCGGCCAGGATCCGTCCTACGAGAGGTTCTGAGTTCACATGTCGGTTCGTCGCGTCGCCCTCCTCACCGCGGGCGGTTTCGCCCCGTGCCTGTCCTCCGCGGTCGGGGGTCTCATCGAGCGGTACACGGAGCTCGACCCGGAGATCGAGATCATCGCCTACCAGTACGGCTACCACGGCCTGCTGACCGGCACGAAGATCGTCGTGGACGACGAGGGCCGCAAGCAGGCCGGCGTCCTGCACCGCTTCGGCGGCTCGCCGATCGGCAACTCGCGCGTCAAGCTCACCAACGCGGCCGACTGCGTCAAGCGCGGCCTCGTCCAGGAGGGCCAGGACCCGCTGCAGGTCGCGGCGGAGCAGCTCAAGGCGGACGGCGTCGACGTCCTGCACACGATCGGCGGCGACGACACCAACACGACGGCGGCCGACCTCGCCGCGTACCTCCACGAGAACGGCTACGAGCTCACGGTCGTGGGCCTGCCGAAGACGATCGACAACGACGTGATCCCGATCCGTCAGTCGCTCGGCGCCTGGACCGCCGCCGAGGAGGCCGCGGGCTTCGCCGCCAACGTCATCGGCGAGCACCGCTCGGGCCCGCGCATGCTCATCGTGCACGAGGTCATGGGGCGCCACTGCGGCTGGCTCACCGCGGCGTCGGCGGCCGAGTACCGCAAGTGGCTCGACGCGCAGGAGTGGGCTCCTGCCCTCGGCCTGACGCGCGAGCGCTGGGACGTCCACGCGGTCTTCCTGCCGGAGCTCGCGCTCGACATCGACGCCGAGGCCGAGCGCCTCAAGGCGATCATGGAGGAGCAGGGCAACGTGAACATCTTCCTGTCCGAGGGCGCCGGCATGCACGAGATCGTCGCGCAGCTCGAGGCGGCGGGCGAGGAGGTCCAGCGCGACCCGTTCGGCCACGTCAAGCTCGACACCGTGAACCCCGGCCAGTGGTTCGCCAAGCAGTTCGCCGACAAGCTGGGCGCCGAGAAGGTCATGGTGCAGAAGTCCGGCTACTTCTCGCGTGCGGCGGCCGCGAACGCCGAGGACCTGCGCCTCATCAAGTCGATGACCGACCTCGCGGTCGAGTGCGCGCTGCGCGGCGAGTCCGGCGTCATCGGCCACGACGAGGAGAACGGCGACCGCCTGCGCGCGATCGAGTTCCCGCGCATCGCCGGCGGCAAGGCGTTCGACGTCACGCAGCAGTGGTTCGGCGAGCTCCTCGAGGGCATCGGCCAGCCGCTCGTCGCCGCGGCACCCGCCGCGCACTGACCCGGGAAGCGGGATGACCACCACGAGCGAGCCGGGGACGGACGCCGGGCTCGACCACTTCCGCACGCTCGTCGCGCTCCAGCAGCCGACGTGGCCGGACGAGGCGGCGCTCGACGCCGTCCGGGACCGGCTGGCGGCCTCCGCGCCGCTCGTGGTGCCCGCCGCGGCCGACACGCTGCGCTCCCGCCTGGCCGCGGCCGGGCGGGGCGAGGCGTTCCTCCTCCAGGGGGGCGACTGCGCCGAGACGTTCGCCGAGGCGAACGCCGACCGGATCCGCAACAAGATCCGCACCATCCTCCAGATGGCGGTCATCCTCACGCACGGCGCGAGCATGCCCGTCGTGAAGATGGGCCGGATGGCCGGGCAGTACGCGAAGCCGCGCAGCTCCGACGCGGAGACGCGTGACGGCGTGACGCTGCCCGCGTACCGCGGCGACATGATCAACGGCCACGCGTTCACGCCCGAGGCGCGCGTGCCCGACCCGGAGCGCCTCGTCCAGGCGTACCAGATCTCGTCGGCGACGTGGAACGTCGTGCGGGCCTTCACGACCGGTGGGTTCGCGGACCTGCGCCAGGTCCACGAGTGGAACCGCGGCTTCATGCGGAACCCGGCCTACGCGCGCTACGAGCGGACGGCGTCGGAGATCGACCGCGCGATCCGCTTCATGGACGCGTGCGGCGCCGACTTCGACGCGCTGCGCACGGTCGAGTTCTTCGTGAGCCACGAGGCGCTCGTGCTGGACTACGAGCGCGCGCTCACGCGCCGCGACACCCGCACGGGCGACGCGTACGACACGTCGGCCCACTTCCTGTGGATCGGCGAGCGCACGCGCCAGCTCGACGGCGCGCACGTGGACTTCCTGTCGCGCGTCGCCAACCCGATCGGCGTCAAGCTGGGCCCGACCACGACGCCCGACGTCGCGCTCGAGCTCGCGCGCCGGCTCAACCCCGACGACGTCGAGGGTCGCCTCACGTTCGTCACGCGCATGGGCGCGGGGAACGTGCGGGACGCGCTGCCGCCGCTCGTCGAGGCGGTGTCCCGGGCCGGCGTGCCCGTCACGTGGGTCACCGACCCGATGCACGGCAACACCATCACGTCCGCGAGCGGCTACAAGACGCGCCGCTTCGACGACGTGCTCGACGAGGTCCGCGGGTTCTTCGAGGTGCACCGCGCGGCGGGCACCGTCCCGGGCGGGCTGCACGTCGAGCTCACCGGCGACGACGTCACCGAGGTGCTGGGCGGCAGCGAGGAGATCGACGACGCGGGCCTCGCCCTGCGCTACGAGACGCTCGTCGACCCGCGACTCAACCACCAGCAGTCGCTCGAGATGGCGTTCCAGGTCGCGGAGATGCTGCGCGGCTGAGAGCGCGGGGAGACGGCTGTCTCCCCGCCGAGCACAGGGCCGTGGCCCCGTCCCGTGGTCGGGGCGGGGCCACAGCCCTCTGTCCGGGACGCGAGGTCAGAAGACGTTGATGACGATCGTCGAGCCCTTGGGTGCGGTGCGGCCGTCGCCGCCCGGCGGGTCCTGGGCGTAGACGATGTTGAGCGGGCTGATGCCCTGCGGGTGCCGGACCTCGACCTCGAACCCGGCGTCGCGCAGAGCCTTCTCGGCCGCCTTGACGTTCGTGCCGTAGGTGTCAGGCACCTCGACGAGCGGCGGGCCGAGCGACACGACGACGTTCACCGTGTCGGTCCGGCGCGCGTCCGTGCCCTGCTCGGGGTCCTGGCGGATCACGAGGCCCGCGGCGACGGACTCGGAGTACTCCTCGGTGACCGCGGCGACGAGGCCCTGGTCCTCCAGGGCCTGGACCGCGGCGTCCTTCGCGGACCCGGTGACCTGCGGCACGACGACGGGCGCCGGCCCGGAGGACACGGTGAGCACGACCGGGACGTCGTGCCGGATCGTGGCGCCCTCCTCGATCACGTTGCCGTCGCCGTCCTCGACCGCCATGACCTGGCCTTCGGGTACCTCGTCGTGCGCCTGCGCGACGGGCTCGCCGACCGTCAGGTCGGCGCCCTCGAGCGCCGCGGTCGCCTCGTCCTGCGTGGCGCCCACGAGCCCGGTCGGCACCGTGAGCATCCGCACGCCCTTCGAGACCACGAGCTGCACGCTGCCGTCCTTGCGCACCGACTCGCCGGACCCGGGCTCGCTCGCCACGACGGCGCCCTCGGGGACCGTGTCGTCGTAGCGCTCCTCGATCGTGTGGTCGAGGCTCGCGTCGTCGAGGATCGCGGCGGCCTCGGTGCGGGACGCCTCGACGAGGCCGCTGGGGACCAGCGTGTACGCGCCCGGTCCGGAGGAGAACCACCAGGCCGCGCCGCCGCCGGCGCTCGCCAGGACGAGCAGCACGACGAGCGACCAGGCGAGGACCCGGCCTCGGCGTCGGCGGCCGACGGCGACGGCAGGAGCGGGAGGCGGCGGGGGGCCGGGTCGCGTCGTCGGGGTGACGACGTGCCCCACGGCGAGCGGCTCGGTGAGGCCGGCGGCCTCACGGTCCTGCAGGCTGAGCACGGCGAGGGGTGCGGTCGCCGCGGTCCGGTGCTCCGCCGCCGGGCCGGGCTCGGCGCCCTCCGACGCGGGGCCGACGGCGTCCGCGGTCACGGGCGGGTCGACGCGCCGTTCGAGGTCGGCCGGGTCGAGCGCGGCGCGGACCGTGCGGACGAGCGCGAGGGCGGCTCCGGCGTCGGCAGGGCGGTCCGCGGGGTCGCGTGCGGCGAGCGCGCACAGCAGGTCGTCGACCTCCGGCGGGATCCACGGCGCGACGTCCGACGGCGGCGGTACGTCGTTGTTGACGTGCTGGAACGCGACCTGGATCGGCGTCGTGCCCGTGTGCGGGACGGTCCCCAGCAGCATCTCGTAGGCGAGGATCCCCACGGCGTAGACGTCGGTCCGCGCGTCGCACGCACCCGTCGCGATGAGCTCGGGGGAGAGGTAGGCCACGGTCCCGAGGATCGTGCCCGTCGTCGTGGCGGTGACCTCGTTGACGGCGCGCGCGAGCCCGAAGTCGGTGACCTTGAGCCGTCCCTCGGTGTCGAGGAGGACGTTCTCGGGCTTGACGTCGCGGTGCACGAGGCCCGCGCGGTGGGCAGCGGCGAGCGCCTCGAGGACGTCCTCGAGCACGTCGAGCGTGCGGCCCAGCGGCAGGGTGCGCTCGGTCAGCATCGTGCGGCGCAGGTTCGATCCCGCGACGTACTCCATCGTGAGGTAGCTCGTGTCGCCGTCGAGCCCCTGGTCGTACACGGCGACGAGGCCGGGGTGCGTGAGGCGGGCCGCCGCGCGCGCCTCACGGCGGAAGCGCGAGACGAAGTCCGCGCCGGAGGCGCCCTCGGCGAGGTGGGCGTGCATGACCTTGAGCGCGACCTCGCGCTCGAGCCGGCGGTCGACGGCCAGGTACACCGTCGCCATGCCGCCTCGCGCGATGCGCGAGACGACCTCGTACCGCCCGTCGACCAGGCGGCCGACGAGGGGATCGGTCGTCACGGTGGCCACGGGGAGAGTCTAGGTGTCCGGTCGTCGCGAACCGGTGACCGTCGTGTGCACGGCGTGGGTGTCGTGCGGAGGCACGCCGTACGCTTGGCCGGTGACCGATCGCGATCCCAGCCCCCGCCCCTCGCTCGACGACCTGGTCGGGGAGTGGCTGACCCTCCCCGACGTCGCGGAGGCGCTCGGCACCGACGTCGGCAAGGTGCGCCGGATCGTGCAGGAGCGCCGCGTTGTCGGCGTGAAGCGCGGTGAGCGCACGACGTTCCAGATCCCCGCGCGATTCCTCGTGCCGCTGCACCTCGTCGATCCGGCGAACGCCGGACGCCCGGACGACCGGGGCCGGGTCGGCGTCCTGTCGAGCCTGCAGGGCACGATCGTCGTCCTCTCGGACGCCGGGTTCGGCGACGCCGAGATCCTCGAGTGGCTGTTCACCCCGCACGACGAGCTCGGCGAGCCCCCGTTCGACACGCTCCTCAGCGGCCACAAGGCGCGGGTGCGCCGGGCTGCCCAGTCGGAGCTCTGACCCGGACCGCCCGATCCTGCCGTGCCCCCTGACCGGCTCCTCAAGGTCGTGTCAGGCGGTGCGCTCGACCGCGGCCCGCGCGAGCAGCCCGAGCATCGTGGACCCCGGCTCGGCGAGCCGCGCGCGGGAGAGCGCTGCCGCCGCCCGGTCGGTGAGCTCGGCGATGAGCGACTCCACGGCGTCGCGCGCACCGGTCTCGACGAGCACGGCGCGCAGGTCCTCGACGGTGCCCGCGTCGAGGTCGGGGTCGCCCAGGTGCGTCAGCAGGAGGTCGCGCTGCGCGGGCGTCGCCGCGGCGAGCGCGCGCACGACGAGCACGGTGCGCTTGCCCTCGCGCAGGTCGTCGCCCGCGGGCTTGCCGGTGACGCGTGCGTCGCCGAACACGCCGAGCACGTCGTCGCGGAGCTGGAACGCCTCGCCGACGGGCAGGCCGAACGCGCTCGTCGCGGCGACCGCGTCGTCGTCGGCGCCGGCGAGCGCCGCGCCGAGCGCGATGGGGTGCTCGACGCTGTAGCGCGCCGACTTCGAGCGGATCACGGCGCGCGCACGCTCCTCGTCGGTCGCGGGGTCGTCACCCCACGGCAGCACCTGCGCCTGCACGTCGAGGTACTGCCCGACGATCACCTCGGTCTGCATGCGACCGAAGACGCCGCGCGAGCGCGTCGCGACGTCGGCGGGGAGGGCGTCGATCGCGTCGCCCAGCTCGCGGTGGCTCGCGATGAGGGCGAGGTCGCCGAGCAGGATCGCGGCGTTCTCGCCGTAGCGGTCGGCGTCGCCCGACCAGCCGAGCCCGCGGTGCCGCGCCCCGAACGCGCGGTGCGCGGTCGGGTGGCCGCGCCGGGTGTCCGAGGAGTCCATGACGTCGTCGTGGAACAGCGCCGCCGCCTGGAAGAGCTCGAGCGCTGCGCCCGCGCGCAGCACGACGTCACGGTGCGGGCCCTCCGGGTCGCCGCCGTGCGCCCGCCAGGACCAGTAGCAGAACGCGGCTCGCAGTCGCTTCCCGCCCGCGAGCAGCTCGTCGGTCGCGTCGGAGAGAGGGTCGGCGTCCGGGTGCGTGGAGGAGAGCTCGGCGCGCAGCGCGACCGTCGAGACGCGCAGCGCCTCGTCGACCCCGGCGCGCACCCCCTCCGCGTCGACGAGCGCGCTCGGGCTCGTGTCGGTGAGGTCCGCGGTCCCCGGGGCGTGCGGGACGGGAGAGGGCGAGGTCGACGGCGACGGGTTCGGCACGGGAGCAGCCTAAGCGGTGCCACCCGTCGGTGGCGCCGTGCCCGCGCCGACGTCTCTCAGCCCGCGACGACCTGCCCGCTGATCGTCACGAGGCGCTCGGACTCGTCGTCGAAGACCCCGACGGCGAGAGACTCGGTGGGTGCCTCCGGCGCCGGTGTGCGGACGAAGGTCGTGAGCGACGTGAGCGCGCTGGGTACGCTCGACGGCGACACGACGAACCCGGCGGTGCCGAGCGCGTCGGTGTAGTAGGCGGTGAGGGCGTCGACGGTCTCGTCCGACCGCAGGTTGAGGGTGACCTCGACCAGCGCGCCGTCCTGCGAGGGCCGGGCGGAGCTCGCGAGCACCTGGGAACCCGGTGGGACCGTGACGAGCTCGGCGGGGAAGCCCTCGACGAGGTCCCCGACGGCCGACGCGGCGTCGTACTGCGGCAGCGGCGTCCCCGGCGCGCCTGCCGCCGCGTCCGGGGACTCCTGCGCGTCGCGCGCGGCGGCGGCGCCCTGGACGTCGTCGAGGTTCGGCTGACAACCCCCGAGCGTCACGCCCAGGAGCCCGGCGGCGAGCAGGGCGGCGCCCCGCTCGTGGAGAGCCTGCGTCCGGGGGGCGCGAGCCCGGCTTCGTGGTGGCACGCGCACACCGTAGTCATCCGGACGCCCGTGAGCCACCACCGGCGTCGTGGGTAGACCACAAGAGCGCGGCGTCGCGTGGCGACGCCCCGGCCGTCCACAGGTGCCGCCACGACGGCTCCGTCGCGCGCCGGGACGGGCTGTGATGGGTGCATGACCACCCTCATCCGGGCCCAGGGCCCGCGCGACCTGCTCGCCTACGTCCCGTACCGGCTCGGCTACCGGCCCCGGGACAGCGTCGTCCTCGTCGGGCTCCGGCCGCCGCGCGGTCGCATCGGTCTCGTCGTGCGCGTGGACGTCTCCGACGTCGCGGAGCTCGAGCACGGCCCGCAGCTCGCCCGCACCCTCGTCGGGCACCTCGTCGCCGACGGCGCGCAGCGGACCGTCCTCGTCGTCTACACGGACGCCCCGCTGCGAGCGGACGGTGCTGCCGCCACCCCCGTGCGAGCCGCCGTCGAGCACTGCCGCGACGCGGTCGAGCCCCTGCACGGGCCGGTGGACGTCTGGGTGGTGTCGTCGACCGGCTGGTACGCGCTCGACTGCCGGGAGGACGACTGCTGCCCACCGGGCGGACGGCCCCTCCACGAGCTCGAGTCGAGCGAGGTCGGCGCGCACATGGTTCTCGCGGGCACCGCGCTCGCGGACTCGCGCGAGGCGGCGCTCCGGATCCCTCGGGCTCCCGCCGACGCCCGGCGCCGCGCCGCGCGCGCGGCGCGCCGGGTGCAGGATCGCGCTCCGGCGCCCGAGGGCGGCCGGCCGGGGGCGTCGGGCGACGCCGCCTGCCTGGCGGAGTGGCGCTCGGCGGTCGACCTGGCGGCCGCGTCCGCCCGCACCGCCGGGTCTCCTACGGCGGGGTCGGTGCCCGCCACCGTCCTCGGGCGGCTCGCCGCGGGTCTCGGCTCCGTCCCCGTCCGCGACGCGGTGCTCGTCTCGCTCGTGCCCGGGACGCGCGACCTGGCCGACCGCACGGTGCGTGGTGGTGACGTCGACGCGGGGACGGGTCGGGCGATCGCCGCGCTCGTCGACCCGGTGGCGGGGGTCGCGCCGGACCCGGCGGTGACCGACCCCGCCCGAGCCGTCCTGGAAGCCGTGGTGGGCCACGCGCCCCGCGGGTGCACGGCGCCGGCGCTGACGCTGCTCGCGCTCGTCGCGTGGTGGCACGGTGACGGCGGCCGCGCGGGGCGCCGGCTCGAGGAGGCGCTCGCCGAGGACCCGACGTACCGGCTCGCCCTGCTGCTGTCGAGCGCGCTCGACGCCGGGGTGCCGCCGGGTTGGATCCGAGGCGACGTGCGCGCCGGCGCGGGCGGGTTCGGGTAGGTTCGACCGCAACACGACCTGCGGCCGACCTCCCCGCGGCCGGCCGCACCCACGAGCAGTTCCCGGAGGACACATGAGCGTCGTCGTCGCGCACCTGAGCACGCCCGAGGGTCGCGAGGCCCTCGACAGCGCGGCCACCGAGGCCGTCCGTCGCGGCACGGAGCTCGTGGTCGTCGTGACCGAGGGGTCGACGGCGACCCCGGAGCTCGTCGCCGCGCACGAGGACGACCTGCGCCGCGTCGAGGAGCGTCTCGCCGGGACGGGGGCGTCGTTGCGCCGTGAGCAGGGCACGTCCGACCTCGCCGACGACCTGGTGAGCGCGGCGGAGCGCGCGTCCGCAGACCTCATCGTCATCGGTCTGCGACGGCGCAGCCCGGTCGGCAAGCTGATCCTGGGGACCAACGCGCAGCGCATCCTGCTCGACGCCCCGTGCCCGGTCCTCGCGGTGAAGCCCGAACGGTCCACGGGGGCCTGAGCGGGTCGCCCGGCGGCGGGCGGGGCGCCGTCGCGCCTGGTCGCGGGGCGAGGGCACGGGCACGGGCACGGGTCGGGGAACCGGGAATCTTCGCGGGCGTCCGCCCGTTGTACAGGCCAGGACCCGGGTGACGGACGTCGCCGCGACGTGGTGTGCGGACCGCCGCGAGGAGGTCAGGTCCGACATCACCCCGTGTCGCGGCGTCCGGTGCACGGATCGCCGGTACAATATAGGTATCCGCCAGAGCCCGACGACTCACCGTGAGAGTCCACGAGAAGCCTGACTTCACGGTTCACGTCCCCGCTCCGGCGGCCCTACCGCCCCCCATGATTGCCGAAAGGTCGGTTTGTGGCGCCCTCAACCCCGATTTCCGCACTCCCGCGAGAGTTCGAGCACCCCGCCCTGCAGGAGCTCCTGCGGCGCGGCAGCGCGAACGGTCGCGTCGACGCCGAGAGCTTCCGCACCGCGTGCGAGCAGGCCGCCGTCAACGACGCCAAGCGGCTGAAGGCGGTCTTCCGCGCGCTCGCAGGCGCCGGCGTCGAGGTCGACATCCCGACCACGACGAAGGTCGCCGCCGCGGCGTCGCCGCGCAGCACCACGACGGCGCGCGCGAAGTCCGCCGCCGCCACGAAGCCGACGTCGGCGACGACGAAGCGCGCGACGACCACGACCAAGGCTGCCCCGGCGGCCGAGGGCGACGCCGCCGAGGCCGAGTCGTCCACCGGCCCCGCGAAGCCTGCCGCGCGCAGGACCGCGGCGAAGACTCCCGCCAAGGCGAAGGCCACGCCCGCGCGCGCCAAGAAGAAGGACGACGCCGAGGACGACGCCGACGTCGAGGTCGAGGACCTCGAGATCGACGTGACCGAGGACGAGGAGGCCGCCGACCAGGGCGCCAAGAAGCCCGCCGCCGGCGCCGCGACCGACGAGCCCGAGGAGACGGGCTTCGTCGTGTCGGACGCGGACGAGGACGACGCCCCGGTCCAGCAGGTCGTCACCGCCGGTGCGACCGCGGACCCGGTCAAGGACTACCTGAAGCAGATCGGCAAGGTCGCGCTGCTGAACGCTGAGCAGGAGGTCGAGCTCGCGAAGCGGATCGAGGCCGGCCTGTTCGCGGAGGAGAAGCTCGCGGCCGAGGGTGACGACCTGGACCGCAAGCTCAAGCGTGAGCTGCAGTGGATCGCGCACGACGGCAAGCGGGCGAAGAACCACCTGCTGGAGGCGAACCTGCGTCTGGTGGTGTCGCTGGCCAAGCGGTACACGGGTCGTGGGATGCTGTTCCTGGACCTGATCCAGGAGGGCAACCTGGGCCTGATCCGTGCGGTCGAGAAGTTCGACTACACCAAGGGCTACAAGTTCTCGACGTACGCGACGTGGTGGATCCGCCAGGCGATCACGCGGGCGATGGCGGACCAGGCGCGCACGATCCGTATCCCGGTGCACATGGTCGAGGTCATCAACAAGCTCGCGCGCGTGCAGCGGCAGATGCTCCAGGACCTGGGTCGGGAGCCCACGCCCGAGGAGCTCGCCAAGGAGCTCGACATGACCCCGGAGAAGGTCGTCGAGGTCCAGAAGTACGGCCGTGAGCCCATCTCCCTGCACACGCCGCTGGGCGAGGACGGCGACTCCGAGTTCGGCGACCTCATCGAGGACTCCGAGGCGATCGTCCCGGCCGACGCGGTGAGCTTCACGCTCCTGCAGGAGCAGCTGCACCAGGTGCTCGACACGCTCAGCGAGCGCGAGGCGGGCGTGGTCTCGATGCGGTTCGGCCTGTCCGACGGGCAGCCCAAGACGCTCGACGAGATCGGCAAGGTCTACGGCGTGACGCGTGAGCGCATCCGTCAGATCGAGTCGAAGACGATGTCGAAGCTGCGGCACCCGAGCCGCTCGCAGGTGCTGCGCGACTACCTCGACTGACGTTCCGCCGTCGGCGGTCGGCCCGTGGTCGGCCGCCCGCGGCGAGGAGCGGGAGCGAGACGCGCGAAGGCCCCGAGGAGATCTCCTCGGGGCCTTCGTCGTGTCGTCGGCTGTCGACCTCGGGACCGGGCGGTGGAGGCCGGTCTCGTGGTCCCGCTCTCGCGGGGCAGGTGCCGTGCTCGGCGGTCGTGCGGCGCGTCAGCGCGCGCCGTGCTCCGCGAGCAGCTTGTCGGTCTCGTCCTGGATGGTCGTCGCGAGGTCGGTGTAGGCATCCGCGTGCGCCCGCGCGTGGTGGCCGCAGAACAGCAGCTCGCCGCTCGGCAGGACCACACGGACGTACGCCTGGGCCCCGCAGCGGTCGCAGCGGTCGGCCGCGGTCAGCGGTTCGGTGGTGGTCGTCGTAGCAGTCACGTGAACATCAAACCATCTGCCCCGGAGGATTCGTCCCGCACGGGCCCCGGGTTCGCTACCCGCGAAGCCTCGAGGGCCCGGCGCGAGGACCGGCGCTCGGCCCGAGCGCGGACCAGCGGCGGGGGAGCGCAACGGTGTGGGCGCGCTCGTCTAGGCTTGCCGCCGTGACGACCACCTCCGCTGAGTCCAGCTACACCGCTCGGCACCTGTCCGTGCTCGAGGGCCTCGAGGCCGTGCGCAAGCGCCCGGGCATGTACATCGGGACCACCGACTCGCGCGGTCTCATGCACTGCCTGTGGGAGATCATCGACAACTCCGTCGACGAGGCGCTGGCCGGCAACTGCTCCAAGATCCTCGTCGTGCTGCACGCCGACTCGTCCGTGACGGTCGAGGACGACGGCCGCGGCATCCCCGTGGACATCGAGCCCAAGACCGGCCTGTCCGGCGTCGAGGTCGTCTTCACCAAGCTGCACGCGGGCGGCAAGTTCGGCGGCGGGTCGTACACCGCGTCGGGCGGCCTGCACGGCGTCGGGGCCTCCGTCGTGAACGCTCTGTCCTCGCGCCTGGACGTCGAGGTGGACCGCGGTGGCAAGACGCACCGCATGACGTTCCACCGCGGCGAGCCGGGCGTCTTCACGGACCCGAGGACCGGCCCGACGCCGGACGCCCCGTTCGAGCCGTTCGTCTCCGGGTCCGAGCTCGCGGTCGTCGGGAAGACGAAGCGCGGCGTCACGGGCACGCGCGTCCGGTACTGGGCGGACCGCCAGATCTTCCTCAAGACCGCGGTGTTCTCCTACGACGAGCTCGTCACGCGCGTGCGCCAGACGACGTTCCTCGTCCCCGGGCTCGAGATCACCGTGCGCGACGAGCGCGGGGTCCCCGGGACGCCGGGGGAGTCCGGGCCGCACGAGGAGACGTTCGTGCACACCGGAGGGTCGGTCGACTTCGTCGACTTCCTCGCGCCGGACACGCCCGTCACGGCGACGTGGCACCTCACGGGCTCGGGGTCGTTCACCGAGACCGTCCCGGTGCTGGACGACCGCGGCCACATGACGCCCCAGGCCGTGCAGCGCGACTGCGAGGTCGACGTCGCGCTGCGCTGGGGCACGGGGTACGAGACCGAGGTCCGCAGCTTCGTCAACATCATCGCCACGCCCAAGGGCGGCTCCCACCTCGGCGGGTTCGAGCAGGGCCTGCTCAAGGTGCTGCGCAAGTCCGTCGAGACCAACGCGCGCCGCCTCAAGGTCTCGACCAAGGACGCCTCCGAGCGCATCGAGAAGGACGACGTCCTCGCGGGCCTGACCGCCGTCGTGACGGTCCGCCTCGCCGAGCCGCAGTTCGAGGGCCAGACCAAGGAAGTCCTCGGCACGGCGCCCGTGCGCGGCATCGTGACCCGCGTGGTGGAGAAGGAGCTCAACGCGCTCCTCACGTCGACCAAGCGCGACGAGAAGACGCAGGCCGCGCTGCTGCTCGACAAGGTCGTGGCCGAGATGCGGGCGCGCATCACCGCGCGCAAGCAGAAGGAGATCTCGCGCCGCAAGAACGCGCTCGAGACGTCGTCCCTGCCGGCCAAGCTCGTCGACTGCCGCAGCGACGACGTCGAGCGCAGCGAGCTGTTCATCGTCGAGGGCGACAGCGCGCTCGGCACCGCACGCCTCGCGCGCAGCTCCGACTTCCAGGCGCTCCTGCCGATCCGCGGCAAGATCCTCAACGTGCAGAAGGCGTCCGTGAGCGACATGCTCCGCAACGCCGAGTGCACCGCGATCATCCAGGTGCTCGGGGCCGGCTCGGGGCGGTCGTTCGACCTCGAGGCCGCGCGCTACGGCAAGATCGTGCTCATGACGGACGCCGACGTCGACGGCGCCCACATCCGCACGCTGCTGCTCACGCTCTTCTACCGGTACATGAAGCCGCTGGTGGAGGCCGGCCGTGTGTTCGCGGCGGTGCCGCCGCTGCACCGCATCGAGGTCATCGGCGCCGGCCGGCGCAAGAACGAGTACATCTACACCTACTCGGAGGCCGAGCTCGCCGCGACCCTCAAGAGGCTCGACAGGGCCGGGCGCCGCTACAAGGAGGACATCCAGCGGTACAAGGGCCTGGGGGAGATGGACGCCGACCAGCTCGCGGAGACGACGATGGACCCGCGCCACCGCACGCTGCGCCGCGTCACGGCCGAGCACGCCGAGGCGGCCGAGCGCGTGTTCGAGCTGCTCATGGGCAGCGACGTCGCGCCGCGCAAGGAGTTCATCGTCGCGGGCGCGGCCGAGCTGGACCACGCACGCATCGACGTCTGACGGCCGTCGGACCGCTCGACGCACCACCGGGCGGTCGCTGGCGACGCTGCCCACGCCCGCTCCGTGCCCGGCAGGTCGCAACCGCCTGCCGAGGCCGCGCCGTCCGGCAGGCGGGCGACCGTGCACGGAGACGCGACGGGTCTCTACCCTGGGGACGTGACCCTGCGAACGCTCCGCGACGCCTCCGCGCGCCCGCTCACCGCCCTGACCGCCGCCCTGCTCACCGCGGGCCTCCTGGCCGGGTGCTCGTCGAGCGACGAGCCCACCGCCGACCCCACGTCCGCCTCCGGGTCGACCGCGACCGAGGAGACGAGCGCGCCCGCCGACGAGGCGACGGACGAGTCCGGCGAGGCGCAGGACGCGCCCGAGTTCTCCTACGCGGGCCGGGAGGGTGCCGTGGCGCTCGACCTGCTGCTCGAGGCCGACCCGTCCGCCCAGGTGACCGGCGAGGGTGAGAACGCGTTCGTCACGGCGATCGACGGTGTCGTGGCCGACCCGGACAGCGAGTTCTGGGCGCTGTACGTCAACGGCGAGATGGCGAGCGTCGGGGCGGGTTCGCTCGAGACGAAGGACGGGGACGAGATCACGTGGAAGCTCGAGACGTTCACCTCGTGACGGGCTCACCCGCCTCGCTGGTGACGCGCTGGTGGCGCCCGGCGCTCGTCGTGGCGCTCGCGGCGCTCGCCGTCATCTGGCGGCTCGTGCGCGCCGACCTCGGTGCGCCGCCGAACCTGGAGCTGGTGACCGCGGCGACGTTCGCGGCGACCATCCTGCTGCGCTCGCGGTGGGCGTTCGTCGTGCCGCTCGCCGTGACCGTCGTGTCCGACGTCGTGCTGGGCAACACCGCGATCGCACTGTTCACGTGGAGCGCCTGGCTCGTCGTCGGGCTGGGCTCGCTGCTCGCGCGGAACACGACCGGCTGGCGGCGCGTGGGCGCGGGCGCGGCGTTCGGCGTCGCGGGCTCGCTCTGGTTCTTCGCGTGGACCAACTTCGGCGTCTGGCTCCAGGGCCGCGGCGTCTGGTACCCGGCGGGAGTCGACGGGCTCGTCGCGAGCTATGTCGCGGGGCTGCCGTTCCTGCGGACCATGCTGCTCGGCAACCTCGTGCTCGTGCCGCTCGTCGCGGCGGGCACGCTGCTCGTGGACCGGCTCGAGGCGTCGCACGGGATGGTCGCGGCCCGACCGGCGTGACCCGCGCGGTAGCGTGGTCCGTGCCGGACGGCCGCTCGGGCTGAGTCGGCGACGGGCTCGGCCGGGCAGGAGGAGGACACCCATGGCGGGACACCGGATCTTCGGGATGAGCTTCGCGAGCATCTACCCGCTCTACGTGACCAAGGTGGAGCGCAAGGGACACTCGACGGACGAGCTCGACCAGGTCATCACCTGGCTGACCGGATACGACGACACCGGCCTGGCGCAGGCGATCGCGGACGAGATCACGCTCGAGGAGTTCTTCGACCGGGCGCCGGCGATGAACCCGAACGCCTCGCTCATCACCGGCGTGATCTGCGGCATCCGCGTCGAGGACATCGAGGATCCGCTCATGCAGAAGATCCGCTACCTCGACAAGCTCGTCGACGAGGTAGCGCGCGGGAAGAAGATGACGTCGATCCTCCGCGGGGAGCCCGCGACTGCCTCGTAGCCGCCCGCCGACTCAGCCGAGCTGTTGCGCGATCCCGACGATGATCCCGCCCGGCCCGCGCAGGTAGCAGAGCCGGTAGGCGTCCTCGTACCGCACGATCTCTCCCAGCACCTCGCCGCCGTGGCTGCCGAGCCGCTCGACCGTGTCGTCGATGTCGTCGACGGCGAACATCACCCGGTGCAGACCCAGCACGTTGGGCGGTGCCGTGCCCAGGCCGAGGTCGAGCGGCGTGGGCGCGTGGTACCGCGTGAGCTCGAGCCGCCCGGGACCGTCGGAGACGCGCATCATCGCGATCTCCGACCGCAGGCCGTCGAGCCCCACGACGCGCTCGGCCCACCTCCCTTCGATCGTCGTCCGGCCCTCGAGCTCCATCCCGAGCTCGGCGAAGAACGCGACGGCCGCGTCGAGGTCGTCGACGACGACGGCGACGTTGTCGAGGCGCTGGAGCGCCATGGGGTGCCTCCTCGGTCCGTGGAAACGGTGATGTCCGGTCCCAGGATCACGCGTCGTGGTCGACGCCGCGCCCTGGTTCGCTCATGTCGCCCGTCCCTGGTGTGCCGTCCGCGAGGCCGTAGCGCAGCAGGACGGTGCCCGTCGGGCTGGGCGCGGGCGGCTCGAGGAGCGTGAGGTTGGTGGGGACGGCGCCGCCGTCGAACACGGACTTGCCGGTGCCCAGCACGATGGGGTGCACCCACAGGTCGAGGCGGTCGAACAGCCTCTCGTGCAGCAGCGTCTGCACCAGGTCGAGGCTGCCGACGACCTTGACGTGCTCGTGGCGGTCGCGGATCTCGCGCACCGAAACCGGCAGGTCCGGGCCGAGCAACGTCGACCCGGCCCACGACAGGTCGGGCGTGCCGCGCGACGCGACGTACTTGGGGATGCGGTTGAACAGGGCGGCGAAGTCGTCGTCCTGCCCGCCCTCCTGGAACGGCCAGTACGACGCGAAGATGTCGTACGTGCGCCGCCCGAGCAGCAGCGCGTCGGTGCCCTCGTACGCCGCGGCGATCTGCGCGCCCGCGACGTCGTCGAGCAACGGCGCCTGCCAGCCGCCGAACGCGAACCCGCCCTCCGGGTCCTCTTCCGGCCCGCCGGGCGCCTGCCCGACGAGGTCGAGGGTCGTGAACAGCTCGATCTCGATGGATCCCATGGTCGTCTCCAGGTCGGCTCATCGTCTCGGTCCAGGGGTAGACCGCGTGGTTCCGGGGAACTCATCGAGCAGGGGAGCGAGCGACGGCTGCGCCGACGTGTCGCATCCCACAGCGTGTGGTTGGAACGGCGGGGATCCGCCGAGCGTCCTACGCTCAAGGACGCGGGAGTGGGCGGCACCAGCCGCTGCCCCCGCCCGGCGCGGTCGCGCGGCCGCGCCGGCGGTCACGCGCCCCCGGTCGTCTCGTCGCTGAGCCGGACGCTGGTGCGTCCGGCCGTCTGGAGATCGTGTGTCAGGAAACGCCACCACCAGGTTCACCAACGTCGCCTTGCTGTCCGTCACCAGCCGGCTCCCCACCGGCGTGCGGACGTCTGCCGAGGTGCAGGAGCGTCTCGCTCCCGCGCTGCGACGGCTGGGCCTGCCGTCCACGCTGCTGCAACGTGTGGCGGGCGTGCACGAGCGGCGCGCCTGGACCGCCCAGGAGGACGTCGACGCCGCCACGGTCGCCGCGGGGCAGGAGGCGCTGCACGCCGCCGGGGTGGACCCGAGCGACGTCGGGCTCCTGATCAACACGTCGGTCACGCGCAAGCACCTCGAGCCGTCGGTCGCGGTGCGGCTGCACCACGGGCTCGACCTGCCGTCGTCGGCCACCAACTTCGACGTCGCCAACGCGTGCCTCGGCTTCATCAACGGCATGAGCCTCGCGGCGGGCATGATCGAGTCCGGCCAGATCCGCTACGCGGTCGTCGTCGACGGCGAGGACGCCGACATCATCCACGACCGCACGATCGAGCGGCTGCTGCGCGAGGATCGGGACCGCGACGACTTCATGCAGGAGTTCGCCTCGCTCACGCTCGGCTCCGGCTCGGCCGCCGCCGTGCTGGGCCGCGCCGACGAGCACCCGCGCGCCCACCGCGTGCTCGGTGGAGTCACCCGCGCCGCGACCCGGTTCCACGACCTGTGCGTGGGCAGCACGGAGGGCATGTTCACCGACGCGAAGGCGCTGCTTGAGGGCGGCCTCGAGCTCGTCGTGGACGCCTGGAAGGACGCCGTCGCCGACTGGGACTGGTCGTCCATGGACCGGTACGTCACGCACCAGGTCTCGCGCGTGCACACCGACGCGATCGTCGAGGCGGTGGGCCTGGACCGCTCCCGCGTGCCCACCACGTACGAGCGGTTCGGCAACGTCGGGCCGGCGTCCGTGCCGATCACCCTCGTCGAGGAGCAGGACACGCTGAGCGCGGGCGACCGCGTGCTGCTCATGGGCGTGGGCTCGGGCATCAACACGGCGATGCTGGAGCTGGCCTGGTGACCGGGCCCGCCCTCACCTCCGTGACCGACTCCCTCGCGCGCCCCGCCCGCACCGTCCCGCACGGGCTGCCCGGCCTGGAACCGCGGTACAGCCACGTGCTGCGCGACGCCCGGGGCGCGACGTGGCACTACCTCGACACGGGCCCCGAGCTCGAGCGGCACGGTGTCGCGCCCGTCGGCACCGTGCTCGCCGTGCACGGCAACCCCACGTGGTCCTACCTGTGGCGGGGGCTCGTGACCGACTCCGTCGCCGCCGCCCAGGGCGGCCGTGCGGCGTGGCGCGTCGTCGCCGTCGACCAGCTCGAGATGGGGTTCTCCGCCCGCACGGGCGAGCACCGCCCGCTCGCCCGCCGCGTCGCCGACCTGGGTGCCTTCACCGACGCCCTCGGCCTCGCCGGGCCCGTCGTCACGCTCGGTCACGACTGGGGCGGCGTCGTCTCCCTCGGCTGGGCCGTCGACCACCCCGACCTCCTCGCCGGCGTCGCGCTGCTCAACACGGCCGTGCACCAGCCCGACGGAGCCCCGGTGCCCGCGCCCCTGCGCCTCGCGCTCGCCGGCCCCGTGCACCGGCTCGGCACCCGCACGACGCCCGCCTTCCTCGACACGACGCTCGCCTTGGCGCGGCCACGGCTGGCTGCCGACGTCGCGGACGCCTACCGGCTGCCCTACCGCGCCGCGCACGACCGCGACGGGATCGAGGGCTTCGTCGCCGACATCCCCGTCGACGCGACGCACTCCAGCGCGCCCGAGCTCGACCGCATCGCCGACGGCGTCACACGGCTCCGCGTGCCCGCCGTGCTGCTGTGGGGACCGCACGACCCGGTGTTCTCCGACCGCTACCTCGACGACCTCGCGCGGCGACTGCCGCACGCGCACGTGCATCGCTTCGCGGACGCCGGCCATCTCGTCGGCGAGGACGCGGACTGGACTCCTGCCGTCCTCGGGTGGCTCGGGAGCGAGGTCCTGTCGGGTGCCGATGCCGGTGGTGGCGCCGACCCTTCTGCGCGCGACGACCGCCGTTCGTTCGTGCCGCTGTGGGCGGGGCTGGACGCGCGCGCGGAGGACGACGCGCCCGCGGTGCTGGACATGGCGGCGACCGGTACCGACGGCTCCGCCCGGGCCGTGAGCTGGCGGGCGCTGGACCGGCAGGTGCGGCGGGTGGCCGCGGGGCTGCACGCGATCGGGGTGCGTCGGGGCGACCGGGTGTCGCTGCTGGTGGAACCGGGGCCCACGCTGACCGCGCTCGTCTACGCGTGCCTGCGGATCGGGGCCGTCGTGGTGGTCGCCGACGCCGGGCTCGGGGTCCGCGGGCTCACCCGCGCCCAGCGCGGGGCGTGGCCGCGGTTCGTCGTCGCGCAGACCAAGGGGCTGGCCGCTGCGCGCGCGCTCGGCTGGCCCGGCGTGCGGATCTCGGCCGACCCGCTCGCGCCCGCCGTCCGTCGGGCGCTGGGCGTGACGCACGAGCTCGTCGACGTCGCACGCGCCGGGGAGGGCGCGACGCTGCCGTCCGAGCCCGGACCCGACGACGAGGCAGCCGTGCTGTTCACGTCCGGGTCCACGGGCCCGGCCAAGGGCGTCGTGTACTCGCACGCCCAGCTCTCCGCGCTGCGCGACACGCTCGGCGAGCACTTCGACGTCGGCCCCGACACCGGGCTCGTCACCGGCTTCGCCCCGTTCGCGCTGCTCGGGCCCGCGCTCGGCACCCGGTCGGTGACGCCGCGCATGGACGTCTCCTCGCCGCGCACGCTCACCGCCCGGGCGGTCGCCGACGCCGTGCGCGCGTCGGACGCGCGCATCGTGTTCCTCTCGCCCGCCGCGATCCTCAACGTGGTCGCGACCGCCGACGCGCTCGACGCCGCCGACCGCACCGCCCTCGCGCGCGTGCGCACGTTCCTCTCCACAGGTGCGCCGATCTCGGCCGAGCTGCTCGGCTCGGCCGCCGAGCTCATGCCCGCCGCCACCGCGCACACCCCGTACGGGATGACGGAGTGCCTGCTGGTCACGGACGTCACGCTCGACGGCATCCGCGACGCCGCCGCGGCCCCGGACGCGGGCGTGTGCGTGGGCCGCCCCGTGCCCGGTGCGGCGGTGCTCGTCAGCGCGCTCGACGACGACGGCGCCGCGACCGGCGCGCCGTCGGCCACGCCTGGCGTGCTCGGCGAGGTCCTCGTGCGGGCCGGGCACCTCAAGGAACGCTACGACCGGCTGTGGCTCACCGACCAGGCCGCCGAGCGCGGCACCCCGCCCGGACGCTGGCACCGCACCGGCGACGTCGGACACCTCGACGCGCACGGCCGACTGTGGATCGAGGGTCGGCGCGGGCACGTGCTCCGCACCGCCGACGGCCCGCTGGCACCCGTGGGTCCGGAACAGCACGTGGAGCGGGTGGCACAGGTACGGCGGGCCGCCGTCGTCGGCGTCGGCCCCGCGGGCCTGCAGCAGGCGGTCGCCGTGGTCGAGACCGTGTCCGGCGCCCGGCGCCCCGGGCTGGCGTCCGAGGCGCTCACCGCCGCTGTGCGCGCCGCGTCGCCCGTGGCGCTCGCGGCCGTGCTCGTGGTGCCGCGCATGCCCACCGACGTGCGGCACAACTCCAAGATCGACCGGGCGCGCCTCGCCGCCTGGGCGGACGGCGTCCTCGCCGGTGGGCGGGTGGGTCAGCCGTGAACGTGCTCGTGACCGGGGCGTCGGGGCTGCTCGGAGGCGCCGTCGCCCGTGCGCTGGTGGCACGCGGCGACGGGGTCCGCACCCTCCAGCGCCGCCCCTCCGGCGTGCCGGGCGCGGAGGACGTCCAGGGGTCCGTGACCGACCCAGCAGCCGTCGCGCGCGCCGTCGAGGGGGTCGACGCGGTCGTGCACCTCGCCGCCAAGGTGTCGCTCGCGGGCGACCCCGCGGAGTTCCACGCCGTGAACGTCGAAGGCACCCGCGCGCTCCTCGACGCGGCCGAACGCGCCGGGGTCGAGCGGTTCGCGCAGGTGTCGTCGCCGTCCGTGGCCCACCTGGGCTCGTCCTTGGTCGGGGCGGGCACGACGCCGGCCGACCCCCGGCACGCGCGCGGCGACTACGCACGCACCAAGGCCGCGGGCGAGCTGCTCACCCTGGGCCGCGACCGCCGTCACCGGCTGGACGGGTCGGGCGAGACCGGACCGAGCGTCGTCGCCGTGCGCCCGCACCTCGTGTGGGGGCCGGGCGACACCCAGCTCGTCGAGCGGGTGCTCGAGCGCGCGGCGGGCGGGCGCCTGCCCCTGCTGGGGCACGGCGCGGCGCTCATCGACACGCTCTACGTGGACAACGCCGCGGACGGCATCCTCGCCGCGCTCGACCGCGCCCACGACGTGCACGGTCGCGCGTACGTGCTGACCAACGGCGAGCCGCGCACCGTCGCCGACCTGCTCACGGGCATCTGCCGGGCGGGCGGCGTCGAGCCACCGCGGTGGCGCGTGCCGGCCGGGGTCGCGCGAACGGCGGGCAGCCTGGTCGAGGCCGTCTGGCGTGTGCGCCCGGGCGCCGACGAGCCGCCGATGACGCGCTTCCTCGCCGAGCAGCTGTCGACCGCACATTGGTTCGACCAGCGTGGCACGCGTCGAGACCTGCGCTGGCGCCCCGCCGTGAGCGTCGATGAAGGGCTGCGGCGCCTGGCCGCGTACTACGGCGGCACCGCCGCCTGACATCGGTCCTTGGTGCCCGTCGAGCCCCGGCGACGGTGCTCGGGCGGAAAGGACGTCAGACGCTGAAGTACTTGGCCTCGGGGTGATGCATGATAAATGCGTCGGTGGATTGCTCCGGGTGGAGCTGGAGCTCCGCGGAGAGCTCGACGCCCACGCGCTCGGGGCGCAGCAGCGCGACGACCTTGGTGCGGTCCTCCATGTCGGGGCAGGCCGGGTAGCCGAGCGAGAAGCGCGCGCCGCGGTACTCGAGCTTGAACATGCCCTCGACCTCGGTCGGGTCCTCGTCGGCAAACCCGAGCTCGGCGCGCACGCGCGAGTGCCACATCTCCGCCAGCGCCTCGGTGAGCTGCACGGACAGGCCGTGCAACTCCATGTACTCGCGGTAGTGGTTCCCCGCGAAGAGCTTGGCCGTGTGCACATCGACCGAGGCGCCCATCGTGACGAGCTGGACGGGCAGCACGTCGTACCGGCCGGTCTCCTCGACCCACGACCGTGGCTTGACGAAGTCGGCGAGGCACAGGTGCCGGTCGCGGCGCTGGCGCGGGAAGGTGAAGCGCAGCCGCTCGGTCCCCGGCTCGCCGTCCGACCCGCCGTCGGGCGCGCCGATGCCCGCGAGCCCGGCACCGTGGTGCGCGACGACGACGTCGTCGCCCTCCGACCACACCGGGAAGTACCCGTACACGACCGACGGGTCGACGACGCCCTCGGTGCGGATCCGCTCGTACCAGGCGTTGAGCCGCGGGCGACCCTCGGTCTCGACGAGCTCCTCGTACGACGCTCCGTCGTCACCCCGGCCGGGCTTGAGCCCCCACTGACCCATGAACGTCGCGCGCTCGTCGAGGAACGCCGCGTACTCGGCGAGCTGGACCCCCTTGACGAGGCGCGTCCCCCAGAACGGGGGAGCGGGCACCGGGTTGTCGGCCGCGACGTCGGACCGCGCGGGCAGGTCCTCGACGGGCGTCTCAGTCACGGTGACCACCGCGTGCCGGCGCTTCTTCAGCGCGGGCAGCCCGACGGCGTCGGGCGACTCGCCGCGAGCGACGCGCACGAGCGGCTCCATGAGGCGCAGACCCTCGAACGCGTCGCGCGCGTACCGGACGACGCCCGGGAACTGGCCCGCGAGGTCGTCCTCGACGTACGTGCGCGTGAGCGCCGCGCCACCGAGCAGGACCGGCCAGCGGCCGGCGAGCCCGCGCGACGCGAGCTCCGCGAGGTTCTCCTTCATCACCACGGTCGACTTCACGAGCAGCCCGGACATGCCGATGACGTCGGCGTCGTGCTCGTCGGCAGCCTCGATCATCGCGGAGATCGGCTGCTTGATGCCGATGTTGACGACCGTGTAGCCGTTGTTGGTGAGGATGATGTCGACAAGGTTCTTGCCGATGTCGTGCACGTCGCCGCGCACTGTCGCGAGCACGATCGTGCCCTTGGACCCGGTCGAGCCCTCGATCTTCTCCATGTGCGGCTCGAGGTACGCGACCGCCGTCTTCATGACCTCGGCGGACTGGAGCACGAAGGGGAGCTGCATCTCGCCGCGCCCGAACAGGTCGCCCACGACCTTCATGCCCTCGAGCAGGTGGTCGTTGACGATCTCGAGCGCCTTGATCCCGGACGCCATCGCCGCATCGAGGTCCTCCTCGAGACCCTTGCGCGCGCCGTCGACGATCCGCCGCTCCAGTCGCTCGCCGACGGGGAGCGCCGCGAGCTCCGCCGCGCGCTGGTCCTTGAGCGCCGCCGAGTCCACGCCGTCGAACAGCTCGAGCAGCCGGGCGAGCGGGTCGTGCACGAGGTTCCCCTCGTCGTCGTACCGCCGCCGGTCCCACACGAGGTCGAGCGCGGCCTCGCGCTGCTCGTCGGGGATCTGGGCGAGGGGGAGGATCTTCGCGGCGTGCACGATCGCGGAGTCCAGCCCGGCCTCGACGGCCTCGTGGAGGAACACGGAGTTGAGCACGGTGCGCGCCGCGGGGTTGAGGCCGAACGACACGTTGGAGACGCCGAGCGTCGTGTGGATGCCGGGGTAGCGGCGCGTGATCTCGCGGATCGCCTCGATCGTCTCGATCGCGTCGCGGCGCGTCTCCTCCTGGCCGGTGGCGATGGGGAACGTCAGGGCGTCGACGATGATGTCGTCGACCCGCATGCCCCAGTCGCGCGTGAGCGTCTCGACGAGCCGCGTCGCGATCTCCACCTTGCCCGACGCGGTGCGCGCCTGGCCCTCCTCGTCGATCGTCAGCGCGACGACGGCCGCCCCGTGCTCGACGACGTGCGGCATGATCCGCGCGAACCGCGACGTCGGCCCGTCGCCGTCCTCGAAGTTCACCGAGTTCACCACGGCGCGCCCGCCCACGAGCTCGAGCCCCGCAGCGATGACCTCGGGCTCGGTCGAGTCGATGACGAGCGGGAGCGTCGAGGCGCTCGCGAGGCGCGAGACGACCTGCTTCACGTCCGCGACGCCGTCGCGCCCCACGTAGTCGATGCACACGTCGAGCAGGTGCGCGCCGTCGCGCGTCTGGGCGCGCGCGATCTCGACGCACTCGTCCCAGTTCTCGGCGAGCATCGCCTCGCGGAACGCCTTGGACCCGTTGGCGTTGGTGCGCTCGCCGATCGCGAGGAACGACGCGTCCTGGTGCAGGTCCGTGTGCGAGTACAGGCTCGCGACGCCGTTCTCCCGCTCGGGGTGCCGCTCGACGACGGGTCGGGCGCGCACGGCCTCGACGACGCGGCGCAGGTGCTCGGGCGTGGTGCCGCAGCAGCCCCCGACGAGCCCCAGGCCGAACTCGGTGACGAACTGCGTGTGCGCGGCCGCGAGCTCGTCGGGCGTGAGCGGGTACGTCGCGCCGTTCGGCCCGAGCACGGGCAGACCCGCGTTGGGCATGCACGTCACGGGGATCTCCGCGTGGCGCGACAGGTGGCGCAGGTGCTCGCTCATCTCGGCCGGGCCGGTCGCGCAGTTGAGGCCGATCGCGTCGACGTCGAGCGCCTGGAGGGTCGTCAGCGCGGCCCCGATCTCGGAGCCCATGAGCATGGTGCCCGTGGTCTCGACCGTCACCTGGACGATCACGGGGACCTCGCGCCCGACGTCGCGCATCGCGTTCCGCGACCCCGTCACCGCCGCCTTCGCCTGGAGCAGGTCCTGGCTCGTCTCGACGAGGATCGCGTCGACCCCGCCCTCCAGCAGACCCGCGGCCTGCTCGGTGAACGTGTCGCGCAGGTGCGCGTACGTCGTGTGCCCGAGGCTCGGCAGCTTGGTCCCGGGCCCCATCGAGCCGAGCACCCAGCGCGGCTGCTCGTCGGTCGTGAACGCGTCCGCGCGCTCGCGCGCGATCCGCGCCCCGGCCGCGGCGAGCTCGCGGATGCGGTCGTCGATGTCGTAGTCCGACAGGTTGGACCAGTTGGCCCCGAACGTGTTCGTCTCGATCGCGTCGACCCCGACCTCGAGGTAGGCATCGTGCACCGCGGCGATGATGTCGGGCCGCGAGACGTTGAGGATCTCGTTGCAGCCCTCGAGCCCCTGATAGTCCTCCAGGCTCGGGTCCTGCTCCTGGATCATCGTGCCCATCGCGCCGTCGGCGACCACGACGCGCGAGCGCAGCGCGTCGGCAAGGGCCCGGGAACGGGCGTCGGCGAGGTCCTGGGGTACGACGATCGGCATGCTCGCAGCGTAGATCCCGCGCGCCCGGTCGTGGGATGGCGTCTCAGCGGCACCCGACCGTCGCCGAGCGACGCGTCTCGGGGCGAGCGATGCGTTCATGGACGCATCGATCGAGCCGGGACGCATCGCTCGGCGTCCGGGGCGTGCGGGAAAAGCGCGTGCCCGACGGCGCGGGCGCACCTACCGTGGTCGGCATGTCCTCTTCCGCGACCGACCAGGTCGAGCACCCGGCCTCCACTACGCTCGCGCCGATCGCCGAGCGCGCCGCCGCGCCGTCGACCCTGCCGCCCGTGACCGCGGGCGACCTGACGTGGCGCGCCGCCGAGCCGGCCGACGCGCCCGCGCTGCTGGCCCTGCGCAACGGCATCGCCGAGGCGGACCAGGAGCCGTACCGCGAGACGATCGGCGAGATCGAAGAGCTGTTCACCGCGCCGTGGCGCGACCTCGCGGCCGACTCGCTCGTCGGCGTCGACACCGACGGGACGCTGCGCGCGTACGCCCTGGTCGACACCAACCCGGGCGACGCGAACACCGTGCGCGCGTTCCTCTGGGGCGGCGTCCACCCCAGCCACCGAGGGCGCGGCGTCGGGCGGGAGCTGTTCGCGTGGGAGATCGCGCGCGGACGCCAGCTCCTCGCGGCGAGCGGCAAGGAGCTGCCCGCGCGCCTGCTCACCTACGGCGAGGACACCGACCCGCCGGCGAAGGCGCGGCTCTACGCGCGCTTCGGGCTCGAGACCCGCCGCTTCTACTCCGACCTGCGTCGCGACCTCACCACGCCCATCCCCGAGGTGCCGCTCGACGGGTCGCTGCGGCTCGTCCCGTGGTCGACGGAGCTCGACGAGGCGACCCGCCTCGCGCACAACGACGCGTTCCGCGACCACTGGGGGAGCGAGCCCCGCACCTCCGAGGCGTGGACGCACGGCCGCAGCGAGTTCGCGCCGCAGTGGTCTTTCCTCGTGGTCGACGACGCGCCCGACGTCGACGCGCTCCTCGCCGACCCGACGACGGACCCCGAGACCGCCGCGGCGCTCCGTGCGGGCGAGCCGCTCGTCGTCGGCTACGAGATGGCGGGCCGCTACGACGAGGACTTCCCCGTGCGCGGCTACACGTTCGGCTACACCGAGATCCTCGGCGTGCGCAGCGCGTACCGCGGGCGCCGCGTCGCCGTCGCGGCGCTCGCGGCCGGGATGCGCGCCTTTGCCGCCGACGGCATGCAGTACGCCGCGCTCGACGTCGACACCGAGAACCCCTCCGGCGCGCACGGCCTCTACGCGAGCCTGGGCTACGAGAAGGTGACCGGCTCGCGCATGTACTCGATCGAGCTCTGACGGCGCCGCCGAGGTAAAGGCTGTGGTCGGGTCTCATCCCCGCGGGGGTGGGTCTGCAGCGGGGGCGGTCTCGGTGCTCGGGCTGCCGCGCCGTCACCGTGGTCTGTCCGGCGTGGGTTCGACGAGAGAGGCTCTGACGCCCCTTCGCATCCGAGCCCACCCCCACCGCTCAGCGGCACCACGACCCACCCGACCACCGAACCCAGCCACGCGTCGTGGGGCACAAGAACCACAGTTCTACCGCGGCCGCCTACGGTTCTATCTCGCGCAACCGGGGTTCTACCTCGGCGGGTCGGGTCAGAGGGTCGACGCGGACAGGGCGTTGCAGTCCTGGATCGTGCCGCCGTTGTAGCCGATGGTGAACCAGCGCTGGCGCTGCTCGCTCGAGCCGTGAGTCCAGCCCTCGGGGTTCACCTGACCGGTCGCGGCCTCCTGGATGCGGTCGTCTCCGACGGCGGACGCGGCGGACAGCGCGTCGTCCAGCTGCTGCTCGGTGATGGGGGCGAGGAACGTCACGCCGGTGTCCGGGTCGACGGTGCTCGCGGCGTGGCCCGCCCACATGCCCGCGAGGCAGTCGGCCATGAGCTCGATGCGCACGGAGTCGGACTCGGGGCCGGAGCCCTGGCGGTCCGCGGCGTCCATCGCGCCGACGAGCTGCTCGATGTGGTGGCCGAACTCGTGCGCCACGACGTACATGCGGGCGAGCCCGCCGTCGTTCGCGCCGAAGCGCGACGTCAGCTCGTCGTAGAAGGTGACGTCGATGTAGACGGTCTGGTCGGGAGGGCAGTAGAACGGCCCGACGGCGCTCGTCGCCGCGCCGCAGCCGGTGGAGACCTGCCGCTCGAAGCTCACGACCTCGGGCAGCGAGTACTCGACGCCGGCCTGCTGGGGGAGGGCCTCGGCCCAGAACGCGTCGAGCGACTGCGCGGTCGCGCTGAGCTCGCACTGCAGGTCCGTGTTGGCCTGCTCGGCGGTGCAGTCCTCGACGTACTGGGACTGACCCTCGCCGAGCCCTTCCGACGCGCTGTCGCTGCCGCCGTCCGTCAGCGCGCTGAGGTCGACGCCCGTCTGGTTCCCGACGAACGCGATGAGCAGCGCGACGAGGACCGCACCGATCCCGCCGCCCGCGATCATCGTGCCGCGGCGCCCGCCGCCGCCCTTGCGGACCCGCCCGCCCTCGAACGAGCCACCCTCCTGGAAAGTCACAGGTCAACGCTACCGCCGGGCCGGGCGGCAGGCGTCCCGGCGAGGCGGTGGCGGAGGTTCCGACGGCGTCCCTCGCCCGCGCGGCCCACGTCACCTGCGCCGTCGGTGGAATGGGGTGGGACGCGACGCCGGGCCCCCGTAGAATCGACGAGGCCCGGACGCCGGGGCGCACGCACCCGGCCCCACGACGAGCCGCCGGCCGACCGGCCGGGCGAGGGCCGTCGTCGGGCACCCGCACCACCCGAGAGGACCCTCCCGTGATCACCGCTCACGGCGTCGAGCTGCGCGTCGGCGCCCGCGTCCTGCTGCACGAGGCGACCTTCCAGATCGCCTCGGGCGACCGGATCGGTCTCGTCGGGCGCAACGGCGCCGGCAAGACGACCCTGACCAAGACGCTCGCGGGGGAGACCCAGCCGACGGCGGGGAAGATCACGCGCGGCAACGACATCGGCTACCTGCCGCAGGACCCCCGCACGGGCGACCTCGACGTCATCGCGATGGACCGGGTGCTCTCGGCCCGCAGCCTCGACAAGATCGTGCGCCAGATGCGGGAGACCGAGGGCGCGATGGCGAGCGCCGACGTCGAGACGCACGAGGCCGCGATGGAGCGGTACCCGAAGCTCGAGGCGCGCTTCCTCGCCGCCGGCGGGTACGCCGCCGAGAGCGAGGCGCACCGCATCACGAGCAACCTCGGCCTCGACGACCGCGTGCTCGGGCAGCCGCTCAGCACGCTGTCCGGCGGTCAGCGCCGCCGCATCGAGCTCGCGCGCATCCTGTTCTCCGGGGTCGAGACGCTGCTCCTCGACGAGCCGACGAACCACCTCGACGCGGACTCGATCATCTGGCTGCGCGACTACCTCAAGTCGTACAGCGGCGGGTTCGTCGTGATCTCCCACGACGTCGAGCTGCTGCGCGCGACCGTGAACAAGGTCTTCCACCTGGACGCGAATCGCGGCGAGCTCGACCAGTACAACCTCGGCTGGGACGCGTACCTCGCGCAGCGCGAGTCGGACGAGCGTCGCCGTCGTCGCGAGCGGCAGAACGCCGAGAAGAAGGCGGGCGCGCTGCTCGCCCAGGGCGAGAAGATGCGGGCCAAGGCCACCAAGGCCGTGGCCGCGCAGCAGATGATGCGCCGCGCCGAGAAGATGCTCGCAGGGCTGGAGGGCGAGCGCCAGAGCGACAAGGTCGCCAAGCTGCGGTTCCCCAAGCCGGCGCCGTGCGGGCGCACGCCGCTCACCGCGAGCGGGCTGTCCAAGGCGTACGGGTCGCAGGAGGTGTTCGCCGGGGTCGACCTCGCGATCGACCGGGGGAGCCGCGTCGTCGTGCTCGGTCTCAACGGCGCGGGCAAGACGACGCTCCTGCGCATCCTCGGCGGCGTCGAGAAGCCCGACACGGGCGAGGTCCACCCCGGGCACGGGCTGAAGATCGGCTACTACGCCCAGGAGCACGACACGCTCGACATGGACGCGACCGTCGTCGAGAACCTGCGCCACGCCGCGCCCGACCTCACGGACACCCAGGTGCGCTCCGTGCTCGGGTCGTTCCTGTTCTCGGGCGACGACGCGGAGAAGCCGACGAACGTGCTGTCCGGCGGGGAGAAGACGCGCCTCGCGCTCGCGACGCTCGTCGTGTCGGCTGCGAACGTGCTGCTCCTCGACGAGCCGACGAACAACCTCGACCCCGCGTCGCGCGCGGAGATCCTCGGGGCGCTCAAGACGTACGAGGGCGCGGTCGTCATGGTCACCCACGACGACGGCGCGGTCGAGGCCCTGGAGCCGGAGCGCGTCCTGCTGCTGCCGGACGGCGACGAGGACCTGTGGAGCGACGACTACGCGGAGCTCGTCTCGCTCGCCTGACCGGGCCGCTGGCCCTGGGCGGTCCCGACGCGCCCGTCGAGCTGGGCCTCGATGAGGGCGTCCTCCTCGTCCTCGGCGCTCGGCCGGCGGGACCGCGGCTCGCGACGCGCCCGGGCGGCATCCGGGTCATGGGCGGCGAGCAGGTCGCCCGCGGTGAGCGCCGTCTCCTCGCCGCGCGCGTCGCGCCGGTCACGGCGGACCAGGAGCCAGAAGCCCGCGACCGCGCCGATCGCGAACACGCCCCACTGGAACGCGTAGGACAGGTGCGACCCGGGGTCGGTGTCGGGCTTCGGCAGCGCCTCCAGCCTCTCCGCGGCCGGGGGAACCTCCGTACGGAGCTGCCCGTACGCCCCGACGGTCCGGCCGTCGGCCCACGCGGCGCCGTCAGGCCCGGCGGCGAGCACCTGGTCGGTCGAGATCGCCTGGACCTGCCCGTCGGGCGCGTCGCGGTCCGACGGCGGCTCGTCGCCCCGGAGCGTCACGGTCGCCTCGACCTCGCCCGCCGGGGCCACGGGGACGTCGCCCGGCGTGACGGCATCCGTGCCGAGCGGGACGAACCCGCGGTCGACGACCACGACGAGCCCGTCGGGTGCCGACGGCGTGGGGTTCGTCACGAACGGGACGAGCACGTGGAAGCCCGGGCTCCCACCGACGGGGCGGTTGCGCAGGAGGACGGTCGCGTCGGTCGCGTAGCGGCCCTCGAGCGTCACGGGACGCCACAGGTCCGACTCGTCGAGCGCGTCACCCGGGGCCGCGAGCACGTCGTCGACGGGGACCGGGTCGGACGTGTAGTTCGCCTCGATGCGCTCGATCTCCGCCTCGCGCGCGACGTACCGGTTCCACTGCCAGCGCCCCGCCACGAGGCACAGCGCGACGAGCACGACGACGCCGACTGCGAGGGTCACCCACTGCCGCGGCGTGCGCGGCTGGTGCGCGTCGGCGGTCGCGCGCGCCGGCGTCGGGCCGGACGGAACCTCCTGCGACGTGCCCTGCGTCACGGGGCCGCCCGGCGCTCGAGCTCGCCGACGGGCACGGTGGAGCGCCAGAACGAGCGTGCGCCGAGGAACGTCTCCAGGTGCTCGCGGTGCGCGTCGCACGCGAGCCACACCTTGCGCCGCTCGGGCGTGTGGATCTTGGGGTTGTTCCACAGCAGCCCCCACACGGCGGGCTCGCGGCAGCCCTTCGCGCTGCAGACGAGCTCGTCCTCGCCGACGGGGTCGGCAAGGCCCAGGACGTCGGTCACCGGTGGTCCTCCTCGTGGTTCTCCGGGTCGTGCGGTGCGGAGCCGGTGATCCCGTGGGACCCCGGCACCCCAGCGCTGGGCAGCGCGTGGTGCTCCATCGGCGAGGTGTCGTACCGGGCCTGGTCGCGCCCGGCGTTGGCGACGAGCACCGCGCTGTACGGCAGGACGATCGCGCCGACCGCGAGCACCCAGGTCAGCCAGCTGCCCTGCGCGAGGATCGCACCGAAGATGCACACGATGCGGATGCCCATCTGGATCAGGTACTTGCGCTCACGGCGCGCCTGGTCCGCGGCCAGCGGCTCCGGTGCTGACGTGATGCTCGGGACCGCCTCGGCCGACCTGCGGGCCGTGCGTCGTGTGCTCACCCGACCAGTCTACGTTTGTCGGGACCCGACAAAGCGCGGCCGACCGCTGTGACCGTGCCGCACCGCGCACGACGGCACCACCGCACGGTACGGTCGGTGCGGCGCGTCCGCGGGGGCCTGTCACGAGCCCGCACCAGGCCCACCCGGCACCGGCCGTGCGGGGCCAGACCCCGGCCGCCGACCCACCCGACCGTCCCGAGGAGCCGCACCGTGTCCGAAGCCACCGCACCCGCCCCGCGCACCGTCGTCGTCACCGGCGCGAACCGCGGGATCGGCCGTGCCATCGCCGAGCGGTTCGTGGCGAACGGCGACCGCGTCGCGACCGTGTACCGCGGGGGCGACCTGCCCGAGGGCGTCTTCGGGGCCGTGGCGGACATCACCGACACCGCGGCCGTGGACGCCGCGTTCACCGAGATCGAGAAGGAGCTCGGGCCGGTCGAGGTGCTCGTCGCGAACGCGGGCGTCACGCACGACCAGCTCCTGCTGCGCATGACCGACGAGGACTTCGAGTCCGTGATCGACGTCAACCTCACCGGTACGTTCCGCTGCGTGCGCCGCGTGAGCAAGGGCATGATCCGCCTGCGCCGCGGCCGCATCGTGCTCGTGTCGTCCGTGATCGGCCTCTACGGCGGTGCGGGGCAGGTCAACTACGCCTCCTCGAAGGCCGCGCTCGTCGGCATGGCGCGCTCGATCACGCGCGAGCTCGGGTCGCGCAACATCACGGCGAACGTCGTGGCGCCCGGGTTCATCGACACCGCGATGACGGCCGAGCTCCCCGAGGAGCGCCAGACCGCCTACAAGGCCGCGATCCCCGCCGGGCGGTTCGCCCAGGCGGACGAGGTCGCCGGGGTCGTGCAGTTCCTCGCGTCCGACGACGCCGCCTACGTCTCCGGGGCCGTCATCCCCGTCGACGGCGGCCTCGGCATGGGTCACTGAGCCGACGCACCGCGCGGCGCCCCGCCCGGTCGCGAGCGCTGTCACCGATGCGCCCGCGCCCCCTCTCTTTCAGTACGCTCGCCCCAGCGCGCCCGCACAGCGGGCGCACGACGGAAGGAAACCGATGGGTCTGCTCGACGGCAAGAAGCTCCTGATCACCGGAGTGCTCACCGACTCCTCGATCGCGTTCCACGCGGCGCGCCTCGCGCAGGAGGAGGGAGCCGAGGTCGTGCTCTCCTCGTTCGGCCGCCAGATGAAGCTCACGCAGGCCTTCGCCAAGCGCCTGCCCGCCGAGGCGCCCGTCGTGCAGCTCGACGTCACCGACCAGGCGGACCTGGACGGCCTCGCCGACGCGGTGCGCGAGCACACCGACCGCCTCGACGGCGTCGTGCACTCGATCGGCTTCGCGCCGCAGAGCGTCATGGGCGGCAACTTCCTCTCCGGCACCTGGGAGGACGTGGCCACCGCGCTCCAGGTCTCGACGTTCTCCTACAAGTCGCTCGCGGTCGCCGCGAAGCCGCTCATGACGGACGGCGGCGCCGTGGTGGGCCTCACGTTCGACGCGCAGTTCGCGTGGCCGGTCTACGACTGGATGGGCGTCGCGAAGGCGGGCCTCGAGTCCGCGAACCGCTACCTCGCCCGCGACCTCGGCCCGGACGGCATCCGTGCCAACCTCGTCTCCGCGGGCCCGATCCGCACCACGGCTGCCAAGTCCATCCCGGGCTTCGAGCAGATGGAGGACGGCTGGCCGAAGCGCGCGCCCCTCGGCTGGGACCAGACGACGGCGGAGCCCGCCGCGCGCGCGGTCGTGGCCCTCCTCTCCGACTGGTTCCCGGCGACGACCGGTGAGATCGTGCACGTCGACGGCGGCGTGCACGCCATGGGGCAGTGACTCAGGAGGAGAGCATGGGCGTGGCGACCACCGAGGGCGGCGTGCGCCGCCTCGTCCTCCTGCGCCACGCGAAGGCGGAGCCGGGTGGCGGGAGCGTCGACGACGTGCTGCGCCCCCTCGCCCTCAACGGGCGGCGCCAGGCGGGTCGCGTCGGCGGCGCGCTGCGCGAGACCGGGCTCGTCCCCGAGCGCGTGCTGTGCTCGTCCGCGCTGCGCACGCGTCAGACCTGGGAGCTCCTCTCCGCCCACCTGGGCGACGTGGACCCCGACGTCCTCGTGAGCGACGACCTCTACGCGGCCGACGTGAGCGACGTGCTGGACCTCGTCCGTTCGACGGACTCGCGCGTGCGGACGCTGCTCGTCGTGGGCCACGAGCCCACGATGGCGGCGACGGCGTCGTACCTGGCCGACCCGTCGTCCGACTCGGGCGCGCTCGCCCAGGTCCGCGTCGGCGTGCCGACCGCGACGTACTCCGTCCTGGAGTCCGCGACGGCCTGGGACGCCTGGGTCCCTGCCCGTGCGCTGCTCACCTACGTGGGTCGCCCGTCCTGACGGGCGTGCCCCGCGTGTGACGTGGAAGAGCCCTGGTCCGTCCGGACCAGGGCTCTTCCACGTGCGGGACGCGGCTCAGCGCGCGGCGTCCACCCGGTCGACGACGTCGAGGACCTCGTCGATGCGGGGGCCGTCGACGCCGTAGGGCGCCTGGGCGCGGACGACCGGCTTCGCGGCGAACGCGACGCCGATGCCCGCTGCACCGATCATGTCGAGGTCGTTCGCGCCGTCGCCCACGGCGATCGTCGCGCTCATCGGCAGGCCTAGCTCGGCCGCGAACTCGCGCAGCGCGACCTCCTTCGCGGCCCGGTCGACCACGGGGCCGGTGGTCCGGCCGGTGAGCCGGCCACCCGCGACCTCGAGCCGGTTCGCGCGGAAGCGCGTGATGCCCAGCTCGGCCGCGAGGTCGGCCACGATCTCCTCGAAGCCCCCCGAGACGAGCGCGACCTCCCAGCCGCGGCGGCGCGCCTCGGTGACGAGCTCACGCACCCCGGGGGTGAACGTCGCGCGCGCCCGCACGTCGGCGAACGCGTCGACGGGCACGCCGGCGAGGGTCGCGACACGTTCGCGCAGCGAGGCGCCGAAGTCGATCTCGCCGCGCATCGCGCGCTCCGTGACCTCGGTGACCTCGGCGCGCGTGCCCGCGTGGTCCGCGAGGAGCTCGATGACCTCCTGCTCGATGAGCGTCGAGTCGACGTCCATGACGAGGAGCCGGACGGCGCCGCTCGGGGGTTCGGGGGACACGGGGAGGCTCCTCGTGGTGTCGGTCTCGTGCGGGGCGGTGCTCGGCGCGCTGCCGGGAGCAGCGTCGGGCACGGCGAGAAGCGCGGCGTCGGGCACGACGCCGGTGGGGGCGGGCGTCACTCGACGACCGTCCCCTTGGGGACGACCGTGATCCCGGACTCGGTGACGGTGAAGCCGCGCGCGCGGTCCCGCTCCGGGTCGAGCCCGATGCGTGCCTGTTCGCCCACGACGACGTTCTTGTCGATGATCGCGCGGTGGATCTGCGCGTGGCGGTGCACCTGGACGCCGTCCATGAGCACGGAGTCCGAGACGGACGACCACGAGTGCAGATAGGTGCCGGGGGAGAGGACCGAGCCGACCGCCGTCGCGCCCGAGATGATGACGCCGGGCGAGACGATCGAGTCCGCCGCGTGCCCGAGGCGTCCGCGCCCCGCGTGCACGAACTTCGCGGGCGGCAGGCCCGTGTACCCCGTGTGCAGCGGCCACTCCTCGTTGTAGAGGTTGAAGACCGGCGTGACGGCGATGAGGTCCTTGTTCGCGTCGTAGTACGAGTCGATCGTCCCGACGTCCCGCCAGTAGTCGCGGTCGCGGTCCGTCGAGCCCGGGACGTCGTTGCGGATGAAGTCGTAGACCGCCGCGGTGCCCTTCTCGACGAACGCGGGCACGATGTCGCCGCCCATGTCGTGGCGCGAGTCCGCGTTCGCGGCGTCCGACGTCACGGCGTCGACGAGCGCGTCCGTGTCGATGACGTAGTTGCCCATCGACGCGAGCACCTCGTCGGGGGAGTCGGCGAGGCCGACCGGGTCCTTGGGCTTCTCGCGGAACGCCGCGATCTTCGTCGGGTCCTTGGGGTCGGTCTCGATGACGCCGAACTGGTCGGCCATCGAGATCGGCTGGCGGATGCCCGCGACGGTGAGCTGCGCGCCCGACTCGACGTGCGCGTCGACCATCTGGGAGAAGTCCATGCGGTACACGTGGTCCGCGCCGACCACGACGACGATGTCCGGCCGCTCGTCGTCGATGATGTTGAGGCACTGGTAGATCGCGTCCGCGCTGCCGAGGTACCAGTGCTTGCCCACGCGCTGCTGCGCGGGCACCGGTGCCACGTAGTTGCCCAGGAGCGACGACATGCGCCACGTCTTCGTGATGTGTCGGTCGAGGCTGTGGGACTTGTACTGCGTGAGCACGATGATGTGCAGGTAGTGCGAGTTCACGAGGTTCGAGAGCGCGAAGTCGACCAGGCGGTAGATGCCCCCGAACGGCACCGCGGGCTTGGCCCGGGACGCGGTGAGCGGCATGAGGCGCTTGCCCTCGCCCCCGGCGAGGACGATGGCGAGGACTCGTGGTGCGGCGGCCATGCCCAGACGGTAGCCCCTCGGGGCGGCACCCCGCAGCAGGGACCCGCATCCTGGGCGCGGCGCGTCCGTGCGCCTCGCTCCCGGGGTCCGGGACGAGACCCGGAACGTGGTCCCGAGGGCGGCGCGAGACCGGGGACGGGCACGGTCATCGCGGGACCGGGGCGGGCGACTCGGCTACGGTGTGGCGCGTGAGAGTGGACCTGCTGACCCGTGAGTACCCGCCGCACGTCTACGGCGGCGCCGGCGTGCACGTCGCCGAGCTGTCCGCGGTCCTGCGCCGCCACGTCGACGTGCGGGTGCGCTGCTTCGACGGCCCGCGCGGCGAGGTCGGCGTGACCGGCTACTCGGTCCCGGGCGTCCTGTCCGGCGCGAACGCCGCGCTCGGGACGTTCGGCGTCGACCTCCAGATGGCCGACGACGTCGCGGGCGCCGACCTCGTGCACTCCCACACCTGGTACGCGAACCTCGGTGGCCACCTGGCCGGGCTCCTGCACGGCGTGCCGCACGTGCTCTCCGCGCACTCGCTCGAGCCGTTGCGCC
Organism: Cellulosimicrobium protaetiae; assembly: GCF_009708005.2. Taxonomy (NCBI): domain Bacteria; kingdom Bacillati; phylum Actinomycetota; class Actinomycetes; order Micrococcales; family Promicromonosporaceae; genus Cellulosimicrobium; species Cellulosimicrobium protaetiae. The sequence goes on from NZ_CP052757.1 coordinate 2,522,189, forward strand.
CGTGGAAGGCCGAGCAGCTCGGCGGCGGGTACGCCCTGTCGTCCTGGGCCGAGCGCACCGCGTACGAGGGAGCGGCGGGGATCGTCGCGGTGTCCGGCGGCATGCGCGACGACATCCTGCGCGTCTACCCGCAGGTCGACCCCGCGAAGGTGCACGTCGTGCACAACGGCATCGACCTCGACGGCTGGCGACGACCCGAGCCGGGGACGCAGACGGACGTCGCGGCGCGGGTCGTGCGCGACCTCGGGATCGACCCCGACCGTCCCGCCGTCGTGTTCGTCGGCCGGATCACCCGCCAGAAGGGGCTGCCGTACCTGCTGCGGGCCGCTCGCTCGCTGCCCGACGACGTCCAGCTCGTGCTGTGCGCCGGCGCCCCCGACACCCCGGAGATCGCCGCCGAGGTGAGCGGCGCCGTCGCCGAGCTGCAGAAGGAGCGCAGCGGCGTCGTCTGGATCGAGCAGATGCTCCCGCGCGCCGAGCTCGTCGCCGTGCTCGCCGCGTCCACCGTGTTCGTGTGCCCGTCCGTGTACGAGCCGCTCGGCATCGTCAACCTCGAGGCCATGGCCGTGGGGCTGCCCGTGGTCGGGACCGCCACGGGCGGCATCCCCGAGGTCGTTGACGACGGCGTCACGGGCCTGCTCGTCCCCATCGACCAGGCGGACGACGGCACCGGCACCCCGCTCGACCCCGACCGCTTCGTCGCGGACCTCGCGGCCGCGCTGACCCAGGTCGTGAGCGACCCGGACCGCGCTGCCGCGATGGGCCGCGCCGCGCGGCAGCGCGTCGAGGACCACTTCGCGTGGGACGCGATCGGGGAACGCACGCTCGACGTCTACCGGACCGTGCTGGAGCGGTCGTGACCGGCGCGGGGAACGACCGGGTCGACGAGGCGACGCGCCTCGTCGACGCCGCGCCCCACGACGTATACCGCGCGTTCGTCGACCCGGACGCGCTCGCCGCCTGGCTCCCGCCCGAGGGCATGACCGGCCGCTTCGAGCACTTCGACCTGCGCCCCGGCGGCAGCTACCGCATGGTCCTCGCCTACGACGACCCGCAGGCGGACCCTGGCAAGACCGGCGACGGGACCGACGTCGTCGACGTCGCGATCGTCGACCTCGTCCCGGGCCGGTGCGTCGTGCAGCAGGTCGACTTCCCCTCGGACGACCCGGCGTTCGCCGGGACCATGACGATGACCTGGACCGTCGAGCCGGTCGGGGACGGGACGCGCGTCACGGTCCGCGCCACGGACGTGCCCTCGGGCATCTCGCCGCAGGACCACGCCGTCGGCCTGGCATCCTCCCTCGCGCACCTCGACGCGTACGTGACGTCGCGCTCCTGAGGTTCCGCCCCGGGCCCGCAGGTTGTCCACAGATCGGGACACGTGGTTCCGCCGTCGACCCCGTTTCGCTAGGTTGCTGGGCAGCCCGCGCGTCCCAGGGGAGCGGCGCGCGGAGTTTCGCATCGATCTGCAGGGGGTCTCGTGCGTCGTTCTCGTGTGCCGTCCCGTGCCCGACGACGGTCGCTCGCCGTGGGCGCCGTCCTCGTCGTGGGGTGGATGGTCGCCGGGTGCACCGGGGGTGGCGAACCCGGTCCGTCGCCGTCCGTCGACGACCCGGTCGTGCCGTCACCGGCCGAGTCGGAGACACCCGAGCCGTCGGCGGCCGAGACCGGGCCTGTCAAGCCCGAACGTCCCGCCGCGATGGACCGCGACGACGCGGAGGGTGCCGCTGCGGCGGCTAAGTACTTCCTCGAGCTCTACCCGTACGTCATGACCTCGAGTGATACCGCCGAGTGGGAAGCCATGTCCCATCAGGAATGCGGGTACTGCTCGAACGCACTGGCAAGCGCGACGTGGCTCGCGGACAACGCCGCCACGTTCGTGGGCGGTGGAACCACGGTTCAGGTACTCGAGAGCTACGGGCGCGACACCGAGACCGGGATCTACCCCCTCGATGTCGCTTCGACACAAGAAGCGATCACCGTTTCCGGTGCGGGTGGGGAGGCGATCGACAACGTTCCGAAGAGTGATTCGAAGTTCCGTGTCGAGGTAGGGCGGAACAGTGGCGCATGGGTCGTGGTCGAGGTTGCACCGCTTCCCGAGGCGGGAGCCTGAGATGGGACGCGTCGCTCTAGCACTCTGCCTGGCGATGACCACCCTTGTGGGCCTTGCACCCGGCGGACTCGGCAACAACTCGGTCTCTCAGACGCCGTCACCGCGGCCAGCGCCCCCAGCGCCCGCCACCACGTCAGGTGCGGAAACGCCGGGCTTTGGGCAGGACAGCCATGCAAGGGACCAGCGCGTGACGCTGGAAATCTGGCAACAGACGATAGGAGGCATCGCCTACGGCGCCGGAAGCGACGGGCCCCCGACGGAGCGGTACTACCGGGCCGCGCAGACCACGTGCTCGGTCTTCAACGGTCTGGACGACCCGACGTCGGACCTGTCGGGTCGGTGCGCGGACTGGGAACGCCTGGTCGCCGAAGGGCTCGAGTGCGACGCGAGCTCGTACTACCTCGGTGCCCTCTACCGCCAGACCCGCGAGATCGGGACCGACGGCACACCGGGTGAGTGGTCCGCGGCCGGGGACCCGGTGGCCGAACACTCCTGCATCACCCCGGCCGACCTCGCCGACGAAGCCGCGCGCGCCCTGGCGACCCTGACCATAGCTCCGTCCCCGGTGATCGTGCAGCCCCCGGACGGGTGGACGCTGGTCAACGTCCCCACGATCACGTACACGGAGCCCGGTGAGCAGACCCTGGACACGACGCTGCTCGGCATCCCCGTCCAGATCCGCGCCACCCCCCGCACCTACACATGGGACTACGGCGACGGCACCACCCCGCTCGCCACGACCGACCCCGGCGCCGCCTACCCCGACCACACCGTGCACCACACCTACGACCAGCCCGCCGACCAGGTCCAGATCACCCTCACCACGACCTGGTCCGGACAGTTCCGCATCACCGGCACCCCCACCTGGACCGACGTCACCGGCACCGCCACGACCACCAGCACCGCCGACCCGCTGCGCGTCTACGAGGCCCGGTCTCGGCTCGTCACCGACGACCTGCCCGGATGACGCGGCCCCCGGCCGTGATCACACTCCACGGATGCGGCCGCCGTCGCCTGCCGACGACAGCGCACACCACGCTGTCCGTGTCGGTGGGAGGGCGGAAGACCCCGGCGACGTCGTCGAGCACGGGGCACCACGCCGTGCGGTCGAGACCAACTCCCGCGTGCGAGACCAACTCCCGCGTGCGAGATCGACCCGAGCGTTCGAGATCGACCCTCGGGTGGTCGACCTCACGACGCAGGGTCGACCTCGCGAGTCAGCGGGAGGCCTGACGCTGTCTCGGGACGGCCAGAGCCTTCGGATCAGGAGGAGGCGATCCAGAGCGTCGCGGCGCCGACGGCGTGACGCGAGGCGCGGTCGACCTCGCGCAGGGCGGTGGAGCGCTGGTCGGCCTGCCAGAGGTTGACGGAGCCGCCGTCGTCGGCGGTGGCGAGGTCGACGATCGCGCGCAGGCGGACGGCCTGGGTGAGCACCTGCACGGCGCGCGGCGCGACGGACGACGGGAGCTGCCACGCCGGGGCGCCGCCGGCGCGCAGGTCGGCGATGGCGCCCGCCGCGTCGTCACGCCAGCGTGCGACGTCGAGCTCGTCGAGGGCGCGGGTCGCGAGGAGCAGCGCGGTGCGCAGGTCGCGCTCGGCCTCGGCGAGCGAGCCGAGGGCGCCGAGGACGCGCGTGCTCCACGGGCCGACCGCGGTCACGTGCCACGTCACGAGGTGCCCGGGTTCGAGGTCGCTGCCGAACTCGGTGACCTCGGGCACGAGCGCCCACGAACCGGACGACGCGGTGACGACGACGCACTCGCCGGCGTCGGTCGCGCGCGCTGCGGCCTCGGGCGGGACGCCGGTCACGTCGCCGGGGGCCGGGGCGAGCGCCACGACCTCGCGCGTGTCACCGGCCCATGCGCCGGCCAGGTCCTCCAGCCGGACGTCGCCCAGCGCCCCGGACACGACGTGGGGCTCGTCGTCCCGCTGGACGGCGCGCAGCATCCGCGCGAGCCCGTCGTCGTCGCCGAGGCGCGAGGCACGCAGCCAGAGGGCGAGGAGCGCGCTGCGGGGGAGGGCTCCGGCGCTCGACGCGGAGCCGGGGCCGGACGCGCCGTGCGGGCCCTCGGACGAGTGTGAGACCACGTCGGCCAACCTATAGGGTCGGTGACCATGAGCGCGGTTCTCGACCTGAAGGGCGTCACCGTCCGACGCCACCCCAAGACCATCCTCGACGCGGTGGACTGGCAGGTGAACGAGGGCGAGCGGTGGGTCGTGCTGGGGCGCAACGGCGCCGGCAAGACGACGCTCCTGCAGATCGCGTCCGCGCGCATGCACCCCACGTCCGGCACGGCGGACGTCCTCGGCGAGCGGCTCGGCCGCGTGGACGTGTTCGAGCTCCGACCGCGCGTCGGGCTCGCGTCCGCGGCGCTGGCCGACCGCATCCCGGGCGACGAGACGGTGCGCGACGTCGTGCTCACCGCGGCCTACGGCGTGACGGGCCGGTGGCGCGAGGAGTACGAGGAGTTCGACGCGGAGCGGGCGGGCGACCTGCTCGCGGCGTTCGGCGTCGACCACCTGGCGGACCGGACCTTCGGCACGCTCTCGGAGGGTGAGCGCAAGCGCACCCAGATCGCCCGCGCCCTCATGACGGACCCGGAGCTCCTGCTGCTCGACGAGCCCGCGGCCGGTCTCGACCTGGGCGGGCGCGAGGAGCTCGTCGGTGCGCTGGCGGAGCTCGCGGGCGACCCGGCCTCGCCGGTGCTCGTGCTCGTCACGCACCACGTCGAGGAGATCCCGCCGGGCTTCACCCACCTGCTGCTGCTCAAGGACGGCGCGGTGCACAGCGCCGGACCGATCGCCGAGGTCCTCACGGCCGAGAACCTCAGCGACGCGTTCGGCCTGCCCTTGCTCGTCGCGCACGGCGGCGGACGCTGGATGGCGCGCGCCGCCCGCGTGTGACGCAGCCGTCCCCGGCGACGCGCACCGGGGCACGTGCACGACGGGCGGAAATTCGGTAAAGTACACGTAAAGCGTGCACGTGGGAACGGGGGTCGAGATGGACTGGCTGTGGTGGGTCGGAGCGGCGCTGCTCCTCGGTCTCGTGGAGATCATCTCGCTCGACCTCGTGCTCATCATGCTGGCCGGCGGCTCGCTCGCCGCGGCCGGCGTCAACGCGGCCGGCGGGCCGCTCTGGCTCCAGATCGTGGCCTTCGCGGTCGTGAGCGCCGTCCTGCTGCTCACGCTGCGGCCGTGGCTCCTGCGGCACCTGCGCTCGCGGGTCCCGCTGACCGAGACCAACGTCGCGGCCCACGTCGGCCGCACGGCGCTCGCCGTCGACCGCGTGAGCGAGTTCGGTGGCCGCGTGAAGCTCGTCGGCGAGGTCTGGACCGCGCGGACCGAGGCGGACGCGCCGCAGATCCCCGTGGGGACGGAGGTGCGCGTCGTCCGGATCGACGGCGCGACCGCCGTCGTTGCGCCGCTGCCCGCGCAGCACCCGACCGGGACGTGACCGACCGGCACGACCCGCACCGTGCCGCGCCACCGGGCGACCGGTCGCGCGACCGACGACCAGGAGGAAGTCGATGAACGACCCCAGTCCCGGAACGATCCTCGCGTACGTCGTCCTCGCGCTGATCCTGATCTTCGTGATCGTCGCGCTCGTCAAGGCGGTACGCATCGTGCCGCAGGCGGTCGCGATCATCGTGGAGCGGCTGGGCCGGTACTCGCGCACGCTCGAGCCGGGTCTGCACCTGCTGGTGCCGTTCATCGACCGCGTGCGTGCCTCGGTCGACCTGCGCGAGCAGGTCGTCTCGTTCCCGCCGCAGCCCGTGATCACGTCGGACAACCTCGTGGTCAGCATCGACACGGTGATCTACTTCCAGGTCACCGAGCCCAAGTCGGCGGTCTACGAGATCGCGAACTACATCACGGCGATCGAGCAGCTCACCGTCACGACGTTGCGCAACGTCATCGGCTCGATGGACCTCGAGCAGACGCTCACGAGCCGTGACCAGATCAACGGCCAGCTCCGTGGCGTCCTCGACGAGGCGACCGGCCGCTGGGGCATCCGCGTCAACCGCGTCGAGCTCAAGTCGATCGACCCGCCGCCCAGCGTGCAGGGCTCGATGGAGCAGCAGATGCGCGCCGAGCGTGACCGTCGCGCCGCGATCCTCACGGCCGAGGGTGTGAAGCAGTCGCAGATCCTCACGGCCGAGGGCGAGAAGCAGGCCGCGATCCTGCGGGCCGAGGGTGACGCGCAGTCGAAGATCCTTACCGCCGAGGGTGAGGCGCGCGCGATCCTCCAGGTGTTCGACGCCATCCACGAGGGCGACGCCGACCCCAAGCTGCTCGCCTACCAGTACCTGCAGATGCTCCCGCAGATCGCGAACGGCAGCGCCAGCAAGCTGTGGGTGGTGCCGACGGAGTTCACCGCGGCGCTCGGGTCCATCGCCAAGGGATTCGGCGGCGTGCCGGGGATCGACGGCGGTGGGGTGCCGAGCGCGACGCCCGCCCAGGACGCGGAGGCGGCCGAGGCGAGCGCCGAGGCGCGCCGCGAGCGTGAGCGCGACCGCGTGAAGTTCGGCGTGCCGTCGCTCACCGACCCGTCGGAGGCGCTGGCCGAGGCACGCCGCCAGGCCGAGGCCGCCACCGCCGACGCGACGAGCGCGGGGACGCGCTCCGGGCTGCCGTTCGACCCGCAGACCGAGCGCGGCCAGCACCCGGGCGGCTCCGGCGAGCATCGCGCAGCCCCGCCGGAGCCGGGCGCGGCGTCCCCGCGCCCGCTGGGCGGTCCGTCGCAGTACGCGCCCCCGCCGCCGCCCGTGGAGGACGCGCCGTCGGCGGACGAGCCGCCTGCCGACGAGCCGCCGCGGTCGTACCCGCCTCAGCGCTGACGCCCGTGGTCGACGCCACGTGGCCGACGGTGCCGCGACGCTGACGGTCGCGTCGCCGCCGCGGACCTGGTGACACGTGGCACGCCTGTCCGCTCCCGCAGAGCCCCGCCCCGTCCTGGGTGCGGGGCTCTCGCGCGTCGCGGGACGCCGACGAGGGGGCCTGGTCGTTCCGCCGAGAGTGGAGTGTGTTGAGAGTGAGTGCTCACTCAGTTAGCCTCGGTGGCGTGACACCCGCCTCCGTCCCGCACGACGCCCTGCCCGGGTCGGCCGGGGACCCGCCCGTCGCGGAGCGCACCCGCGCCCGCCCGCTCTCGCGAGAAGAGCGTCGCGACGCGATCGCCGCCGCGACGATCCCGCTCCTCGTCCAGCACGGCGCGGCGGTGACGACGCGCCAGATCGCCGACGCGGCAGGCGTCGCCGAGGGGACGCTGTTCCGCGCGTTCGCCGACAAGGACGAGATCCTGCACGCTGCCGTCGTGCGCTCGCTCGACCCCGCGCCCGCGGTCGCGGCGATCGGCCTGCTGCCGGACGACGACGGTCTGCGCCCGCTCGTGGTGAGCATCGTCGAGTTCCTGCTCGAGGCGCAGCGGGTCGGCATGCGGATCTTCGCCGCCGCGCACCAGGTGCTCGACCCGCACCGCCACTCAGCCGGTCGGGGAGCCGACCCGCACGGGGACGCGGTGCCCGACCGCACCACCGCGGACCGCGCCGCCGCGGTGCGCCGGATGCGGGCCGGGGAGGACGCGGACGCTCGCCGGACGGGGTTCGACGCACGGGAGCGCTCCGCGCGGGAGATCGTCGGGGCGATCGAGCGCAGGCTCGCCGACCACCGCGCGGAGCTGCGCGTGGGCCCGGGGCTCGCGGCCCGCGCCGTCTTCTCCCTCGTGTTCGGAAACGCCTTGCCGCACCTCTCGGGCGGTGACAGGCTCGACGCCGTGCAGCTCGCCGACCTGATCCTGGGCGGCATCGGAGCGGACGTCACCACCGACCCCTCACCCTGACGAGTCGCCGGCCGACCACGTCTCGCGGCAGCCCTCGCCCGGCTCCGCTCCCGGATCGAGCCCCCGGCACCCCGGATCGTCCACGGCCCGACCGCCCCCGTAGCCCCCACCCGGACAGGAACCCCATGCTCGTCAGCCTCCTGCGGACGCGGTTGCGTCCCTACCTGACACCGATCCTCATCCTTCTCGGCCTCCAGCTCGTCGCGACGCTCGCGTCGCTCTACCTGCCGAGCCTCAACGCCGACATCATCGACCAAGGCGTCACGCAGGGCGACACCGCGTACATCATGCGCACCGGCGGCCTCATGCTCCTCGTGAGCCTGGGCCAGGTCGTGTGCGCGGTCGCGGCCGTCTACTTCGGCGCACGGGTCGCGATGTCGTTCGGCCGCGACGTGCGTGCCGGGCTGTTCACCAACGTGCAGCGCTTCTCGGCCCAGGAGATGGGCCAGTTCGGCGCGCCGTCCCTCATCACGCGCACCACGAACGACGTGCAGCAGGTGCAGATGCTCGTGCTGCTGTCCCTGACCATCATGGTCATGGCGCCGATCATGCTGGTCGGCGGCGTGGTGATGGCCCTGCAGGAGAACGTCGAGCTCTCCGGGCTGCTCCTCGTCATCGTGCCCGTGCTCGGCGTGAGCGTCGGGCTCATCATCTGGCGGATGGTCCCTTACTTCCGGCAGATGCAGAAGAAGATCGACGGCATCAACGCCGTGCTGCGCGAGCAGATCACGGGCATCCGCGTGATCCGCGCGTTCGTGCGCGAGCGGCGCGAGGCCGAGCGGTTCGACGTCGCGAACGATGCCCTGTTCGACGTCTCGCTCAAGGCGGGCAAGCTCATGGCGCTCATGTTCCCGACCGTCATGCTCGTCATGAACGCGTCGAGCATCGCGGTGCTGTGGTTCGGCGGCCGCCAGATCGACGCGGGCGACATGGAGGTGGGTGCGCTCACCGCGTTCCTGTCCTACCTCATGTACATCCTCATGGCCGTGATGATGTCGACGATGATGTTCATGATGGTGCCGCGCGCGGCGGTCTCCGCCGAGCGCATCACGGACGTCCTGCGCACGACGGCCACGGTCGTCGAGCCCGAGCGTCCCGTCGCCCTCACGTCGCGGACCGGGCGCGTCGAGCTCGACGGCGTCGAGTTCCGCTACCCCGGCGCCGAGGAGCCCGTGCTGCACGACGTCTCGTTCGTGGCCGAGCCCGGACGGACGACGGCGATCATCGGCTCGACCGGCTCCGGCAAGACGACGCTGCTCAACCTCGTGCCGCGGCTGTTCGACGTCACGGGCGGCTCGGTGCGCATCGACGGGACCGACGTGCGCGACCTCACGGGCGCGGACCTCGGGTCGCTCCTCGGCCTCGTGCCGCAGAAGGCGTACCTGTTCTCCGGCACGGTCGCGGACAACCTCCGGTACGGCCGCCCCGACGCGACCGAGGAGCAGATGTGGGAGGCGCTCGACGTCGCCCAGGCACGCGACTTCGTCGAGGCCCTGGACGGCGGCCTCGACGCACCCGTCGCGCAGGGCGGGACGAACTTCTCCGGCGGTCAGCGCCAACGGCTCGCCATCGCCCGCGCGATCGTGCGCGAGCCCGCGGTCTACCTGTTCGACGACTCGTTCTCCGCGCTCGACTACGCGACCGACGCGCGCCTGCGCGCGGCCCTCGCGCCCCGCACCCGGCAGTCCACGGTGATCGTCGTCGCGCAGCGCGTCGCGACGATCCGCGGCGCCGACCAGATCCTCGTGCTCGACCACGGCCGCATCGTCGGCCGCGGCACGCACGCCGAGCTCCTCGAGTCCAACGAGACGTACCAGGAGATCGTCTACTCCCAGCTCTCGATCGAGGAGGCAGCATGAGCGGCGAGCAGGACGCCCCGCGCACGCCCGCGCCGTCGGGCCCGGACGCGACCGCACCGGGCACCGACGCGCCCGCCGCGAAGAACGACGTCGCGTCGACACGCCTGGCCGGACGGCCGCGCGGCGGTGGCGGCGGCCCCATGGGCGGCATGGGGATGCCCGGGGAGAAGGCGCTCGACTTCAAAGGCTCGCTGCGCCGGTTCGCGGCGTCGCTGCGGCCCGAGCGCGTGCCGATCGTCGCCGTCGTGATCCTCGGCGTGGTGTCGGTCGCGCTCGCGGTCGCCGGCCCCAAGCTCCTCGGCAACGCGACGAACATCATCTTTGCCGGCGTCGTCGGCTCCCAGCTCCCCGCGGGCGTGACGCAGGCCCAGGCCGTCGACGCGCTGCGCGCCCAGGGACAGGACCAGATCGCGGACCTCGTCTCCGGCGTTCCCGGCCTCGTCCCCGGCGAGGGCATCGACTTCACGGCCCTCGCGACCGTGCTGGCGTGGGTGCTTGCCGTCTACGTCGGCTCGTTCCTGTTCGGGTGGCTCCAGGGGCGCATCACGGCGATCGTCGTGCAGCGCACCGTCTACCGCCTGCGCGGCGAGGTGCAGGCCAAGCTCGGGCGCCTCCCGCTGTCGTACTTCGACCGCAACGCGCGCGGCGAGATCCTCTCGCGCGTGACGAACGACATCGACAACATCTCCCAGACGCTCACGCAGACGCTGTCGCAGCTCGTGACGTCGGTGCTCACCGTGGTCGGCGTGCTCGGCGTGATGTTCTGGATCTCGCCGCTGCTCGCGGTCGTCGCGCTCGTGACGGTGCCCCTGTCCGTGATCATCACGGCGCAGATCGCGAAGCGCTCGCAGCCGCAGTTCATCCAGCAGTGGGCCGCCACGGGGCGTCTCAACGCCCACATCGAGGAGATGTACACCGGCCACACGCTGGTCAAGGTCTACGGTCACCAGCAGGCCGCGATCGACGACTTCGAGCGCGAGAACGGCGCCCTGTACGACGCGAGCTTCAAGGCGCAGTTCATCTCCGGCACCATCCAGCCGGCGATGGGGTTCGTGGCGAACCTCAACTACGTGATCGTCGCCGTGGTCGGCGGCCTGCGGGTCGCGTCGGGCACCATGACGCTCGGCGACGTGCAGGCGTTCATCCAGTACTCGCGCCAGTTCACGCAGCCCATCACGCAGATCGCGTCGATGATGAACCTGCTCCAGTCGGGCGTCGCGTCGGCCGAGCGGGTCTACGACCTGCTCGACGCCGAGGAGCAGACGCCGGACCCGTCGCCCGCGCAGACGGTCGCCCCGGTGCGCGGCCGCGTCGCGTTCGACGACGTGTCGTTCTCCTACAGCCCCGACACGCCGCTCATCGAGCACCTCGACCTCGTCGTGGAGCCTGGCCAGACGATCGCGATCGTCGGGCCTACGGGCGCGGGCAAGACCACGCTCGTCAACTTGCTCATGCGGTTCTACGACGTGGACTCGGGCCGGATCACGCTCGACGGCGTGGACACGCGCGACATGACGCGCGACGACCTGCGCTCCGACATCGGGATGGTCCTCCAGGACACGTGGCTCTTCCAGGGCACGATCGAGGAGAACCTGCGCTACGGCGTCCGCGACGGGCGCGAGGTGGGCGAGGAGGAGTTCCTCGCGGCGACGCGCGCGACGCACGTCGACCCGTTCGTGCGCACGCTGCCCGACGGCTACGCGACGGTGATCGACGACGAGGGGTCGAGCGTGAGCGCGGGGGAGAAGCAGCTCCTCACGATCGCGCGCGCGTTCCTCGCCGACCCGGCGATCCTCGTGCTCGACGAGGCGACGAGCTCGGTCGACACGCGCACGGAGGTGCTCGTGCAGCAGGCGATGAACGCGCTGCGCGAGGGCCGCACGTCGTTCGTGATCGCGCACCGCCTGTCGACGATCCGCGACGCCGACACGATCCTCGTCATGGAGCACGGCACGATCGTCGAGCAGGGCTCGCACGACGACCTGCTCGCGGCGGGCGGCGCGTACGCGCGCCTGTACGAGAGCCAGTTCGTGGCGCCAGTCGGGGCCGAGGCGGAGGACGCGGTGGACGCCGCCGCGGCCCCCGCGGGGCGGCCGGCGGGCGACTGACACGGCTCGGCCCGCGCCGGTCCACCCGAGAGGTGGGCCGGCGCGGGCCGGGTGCGGGACGACCAGGGTCCGCGGTGGACGGTGCGGGAGCTCAGGCGCTCAGGCGAGCGAGAGGAACAGCTTCTCGAGCTTCGCCACGTCGAGGGTCGGGTCCGCGCCGTCCTCGGACGGCTCGGTGAGGCACTGGCGCATACCGGACGCGATGATCGCGAAGCCCGCGCGGTCGAGCGCGCGCGACACGGCCGAGAGCTGAGTGACGACGTCCTCGCAGTCCCGCCCCTCGTCGATCATGCGCACGACGGCCGCGAGCTGGCCCTGGGCGCGCTTGAGCCGGTTGACGACCTTGTCCATGTCGGTGCGGTCGAGCTCCACGGGTGATCTCCTGCGTTCGTGTCGGTGTTGCGTCGCGGTGTTGTGTCCGGGTGTTCGTCGTGCCGTCCACGGCGGCGGCCTGCCGAGGTGCTCGGCGTGCGGGGTGAGCCGCGGGCGGCTGTCAGGCGCAGGTGCAGCGCTGCTCGGGTGGCACCTCGGCCATGACCTCGTCGGCATGCAGGCCGCATCCGGTCCAGGTGGTCTTGCCGCACGCGCGGCACAGGGCGGGACTACACATGGTGTCTCCTCGGGTTCTCGGGGGCTGTCTGTCTTGGGGTCGGGTTGTCACGGATGTCAGCGCGGTGGTCGACGGGTGGCCCCCGTCGTGGTGCCGCCGTGCTCGGTATCAGCGTCGCACGGTGCCGCCTGCGGCCTGCCACGCGCCGATCCCGCCGGACAGGCTCGTCGCGGCGTAGCCGAGGGAGCGGAGCTGGCGGGCCGCGGTGCGCGAGCGCATCCCGGACGCGCACACGACGACGACGGTCGCGCCGTCCTTGAGGCGCCGCGGCCCGGCGGTCGGGACGTCGGCGAGCGGCACGTGCACGGCCTGGGGTGCGTGCCCGGCGCGCCACTCGTCGCGCTCGCGCACGTCGAGGAGCGTCGCGCCGTCCCGGACGAGCTGCACGGCCGTCGCGGCGTCGACCGTGGGGCGGACGCCGCCGTCGTCGGCGGAGCGGGAGAACAGGCGGCGGAGGCGGTCGATCATGCGGGGACTCCTTCGAGGGCGTTCGCGGCGCGCGGCGTCGTGGTCAGGGTGAGCCAGCCGCCGGAGATGTTGCGTGCGTCGAGCCCGGCGGCGAGCAGGATGCGGGTAGCGAGGTAGGAGCGCACGCCGCTCGCGCAGTGCACGGCGACGGGCCGGCCCGCTGCCGCGGCGCGCACCTCGTCGAGCCGCTCGCGCAGCTCGGTGTGCGGGACGTTGAGGGCGCCGTCGAGGTGGCCACCCGCGTGCTCGGCGCGCGACCGGACGTCGAGCACGAGCGACCTCGCGGCGACCTCGTCGAGGTCGGCCGCGTTCCACTGCGGCATGGTGCCGTCGAGCACGTTCTGCGCGACGAACCCGAGCATGTTCACGACGTCCTTGGCCGCGCCGTACGGCGGCGCGTACGCGAGCTCGAGCTCGGCGAGGTCGTCCGCGGTGAACCCGGCGCGCAGCGCGGTCGCCAGGACGTCGATGCGCTTGTCCACCCCGGCGCGGCCGACGGCCTGCGCGCCGAGCAGGCGGCCGTCGGGCGCGAAGCTCGCCGTCACGTGCACGGGCTCGGCCCCGGGGAACCAGCCCGCGTGGTGCGCCGCGTGCACGCGGACCTGCTCGTGCGCGATCCCGGCAGCGGCGAGCGTCGTGTGGCTCGGCCCGGTCACGGCGGCGGTCAGACCGAACACGCGCACGATCGCGGTGCCGAGCACGGGCGCCTGCGGCGTCGTCCGACGGCCCAGCATCGCGTCGGCGGCACGCCGGCCCTGGCGGTTGGCCGGCCCGGCGAGCGGAACCGGGCCGGTCGCCCCCGTCACGGCGTGCACGACCTCGACGGCGTCGCCGACGGCCCACACGTGCGGGTCGGACGTGCGCTGGTCGGCGTCGACGCGGATCGCGCCGCGCTCGCCGAGCGCGAGCCCCGCGGCCGCGGCGAGGTCGCTCGCGGGCCGCACCCCGACGCTCACGAGCACGACGTCCGCGTCGAGCACCGTGCCGTCGGCGAGCTCGAGCGCGACGGCGTGGTCCGCGCCGGCGCGCCGGGCCACGACGGAGGTCGCGGACGTCCCGAGGTGGAGCCCGACGCCGTGGTCGCGCAGCTCGTCCGCGAGCAGCGGCGCGAGGTCGGGCTCGAGCGGCGGGAGGACCTGGTGGGCGCGCTCGACGACGTCGACCACGAGCCCGCGCGCGACGAGCGCCTCCACCGCCTCCAGGCCGATGAACCCCGCGCCCACGACGACGACCCGCACCGGGGCGGTGCGCCCTGCCACGACCTCGGCCTCGAGGCCGGCGAGCCGCTCGGCGAGCGCGTCGAGGTCCGCGATCGTCCGCAGCGTGTGCACCGCCGGGTGGTCGAGGCCCTCGACCGGCGGGAGCACGGTCGTCGCGCCCGGCGCCAGGAGGAGCGCGTCGTAGGCGAGCTCGTAGGTCCCGCCGTCGGCCGCGACGGTGACCGTGCGCGCGGTGCGGTCGATCGCGGTGACGCGGTGCCGGGTCCGGACGTCGAGGTCGAGGCTCGCGCGGAGCGACGCCGGGGTGTGCAGCAGGAGGGCGTCGCGCTCGGCGATCTCGCCCGACACCTGGTACGGCAGGCCGCAGCCCGCGAACGAGACGTGGTCGGACTGCTCGAGCACGACGATCGACGCGTGCTCGTCGAGGCGGCGGGCGCGCGCGGCGGCGCTCATGCCGCCCGCGACGCCGCCGACGACGACGATGCGACGCGCCCCGTCGGAGTCGGACGGGTGGGTCGTCGGGCCGGAGGGCGAGAGGATCATGGGTCGAAGATACCCCGGGGGGTATCACCTCGGGCAAGTCGACCGGCTGAGAGGTCGGTCACGGGGCGCCCCGGGTGGCCGGCGTGGCACCCGCTGCCGACCAGACAGCCCTGACACCCGGGAGGCGCACGCCCGTGCCGTCGAGACCGGCACCGACTCCCTGCGGGTGTGGGCGCCGCTGCAGCGGAGGGTCGTGTTCGCTCGTCTCACCCCTGGTCGTCGCGGCGGCCGACGGCGGGGCTCGGGTGGCGCTCGACGAGCGTCGGCACGTGGTCGCGCGCGGTCCAGCGCCGGCCGACCCACTTGATCACCTCGACGAGCAGGAACACGACGACCGCGAGGCCGAGGGTCTTGCCCCACTCCGACAGCGCGATGGGTGCCGAGTCGAACCAGGTGTGCATGAACGGCGCGTAGACGAACACGGCCTGGAGCGCGAGGAGCGTGACCGCCGAGACCCAGACGACGCGGTTCCCCCGCAGCACGTCGAGCGTGAGGCTCGACCGGTCGAGGAAGCGGCAGTTGAACAGGTACGCGAGCTGGCCGAGCGCGAGCATCGTCACGGCGGTCGTCTGCGCCTCGGCGAGCGGGACGCCCTGCGCCCGCTCGACGTAGAACAGCAGGATCGTCGCGCCGCCGATGATCAGCGAGACGAGCAGGACGCGCCGCACGTACGCGCCGTCGAGGATCGACGCCTTCGGGTCGCGCGGGGCGCGGCGCATGACGTCGGGCTCCGCCCTCTCGTACGCGAGCGCGAGGGAGAGCGTGACGGCGGTGATCATGTTGATCCACAGGACCTGGACCGGCTGGAGCGGCAGCGTGAGGCCGAACAGGACCGCGACGAGGATGACGAGCGACTGCGCGCCGTTGGTCGGCAGGAGGAAGAGGACGGACTTGCGGATGTTGTCGTAGATCCGCCGCCCCTCCTTCACGGCCCGCTCGATGGTCGCGAAGTTGTCGTCCGCGAGCACGACCTCCGCGGCCTCCTTGGTCGCCTCCGTGCCCTTGATGCCCATCGCGACGCCGACGTCCGCCTGGGTGAGCGCGGGGGCGTCGTTGACGCCGTCGCCCGTCATGGCGACGACCTCGCCGTGCGACTGGAGCGCGGACACGATGCGGATCTTGTGCTCGGGGCTCGTGCGCGCGTACACGTCGACGTCGCGCACCACCTGGCGCAGCCGCTCCGTGCTCATCTCCTCGAGCTCCGGCCCCGTGAGGACGGCCGGTGCGGCGTTCTCCCCGGTGCCGTCGTCGGGGTCGACGATGCCCATCTCGCGGCCGATCGCGAGCGCGGTGCCCGCGTGGTCGCCGGTGATCATCTTCACGCGGATGCCGGCGTCGCGGCACTCGGCGATGGCGTCGATCGCCTCCGGCCGCGGCGGGTCGACGATCCCGACGAGCCCGCACAGCTCGAGCCCGTCCGCGACGTCGTCCACGTCGAGGTCGTCGGTGCCGTCGGCTGCAGTCCGCCGCGCGGCGGCGAGCACGCGCAGCCCACGCCCGCCGAGCGCGTCGATCTGCGTCTCCCAGAACGCGCGGTCGAGCGGCCCGGTGCCACCGTCCTCGCCCACCTGGGTCGTGCAGCGGTCGAGCACGCGGTCCGGGGCGCCCTTGACGTGCACGTGCAGACCGCCGTCGGGGTCGGCGTCGAGCGTCGCCATGAACTTGTTCTCGGACTCGAACGGCACGACGGCGACGCGCCGCCACCCCGTCGGGTCGACGCCGGACTTCATGCCGAGCGTGCGCAGCGCGCCCTCGGTCGGCTCTCCCACGAGCCGCCACCCGTCGGCGTCCGACTCGTCCGGGACGATCCGCGCGTCGTTGCAGAGCATCATGACGGTCGCGAGGGCCGCGAGGTCGCGGTCGTCGGCGAGGTCCGCATGCCTCGTGCCCGACGCCGGTGCGTCGCCCGAGCCGTCCACCTCGCCCGGTGCGCCGGTCGCCCCGGGGCGAGACGCGTCGTCGGGCACGGTCACGTCCCCCACGGGCGCGTACCCCGCGCCCGCGACCTCGAACGTCCGTCCGCCCGTGCGGACCGTACGCGCGGTCATCTCGTTCTTGGTGAGCGTGCCCGTCTTGTCCGAGCAGATCGTCGTGACGGACCCGAGGGTCTCGACCGCGGGCAGCTTGCGCGTGATCGCGCGGCGGCGGGCCATCTGCTGCACGCCGAGCGCCAGCGTGATCGTCACGAGCGCGGGCAGGCCCTCCGGCACCGCGGCGACCGCGAAGCCGATCGACGCCGAGATCAGCTCGGGCACGGAGAAGTCGTGCACGACGCGGCCGATGATCACCATGACGACGGCCATGCCGAGGATGAGCACCGCGAGCAGCTTGCCGAAGCGGTCGAGCTGACGCGTGAGCGGCGTCGCGAGGCTGCGGACCTCCGAGATCATCGTCTGGATCCGGCCGATCTCCGTCGCCGTCCCCGTCGCGGTGACGACCCCGACGCCCTGGCCCGCCGCCACGAGCGTGCTCGAGAAGAGCATGCTCGACCGGTCGCCCACGCCCGCGTCCGCCCCGACCGCGTCGACCTTCTTGGCCGCCGCGACGGACTCGCCCGTGAGCGCCGACTCCTCGACGCGCAGGTTCGTCGCCTGGATCAGTCGCACGTCCGCGGGGACGCGGTCGCCCGAGCGCACCCGCACGACGTCGCCCGGTACGACGTCGTCGGCGTCCACGCGCGCCCACGCGCCGTCGCGCCGGACCTCCGCGTTGACCGAGAGCATGTTGCGGATGCCCTCCAGCGCGCTCTCCGCGCGACCCTCCTGGATGAAGCCGATGGCCGCGTTGATGACCGCGACCGCGAGGATCACCGTGAAGTCGACCCAGTCGCCCAGGATCGCCTTGAGCACCGCGGAGACGAGCAGGATGTAGATGAGGATGTCGTCGAAGTGGACGAGGATCCGCTTCCACAGCGGGTCGCGCTCCGGCGGGGGCAGCCGGTTGGGGCCCACCTCCGCGAGCCGCGCCGCGGCGTCGGCGTTCGAGAGGCCACCCGCGTCCGTGCCCAGCTCGGCGAGGACCTCCTCGGGAGGGCGCGACCACGGCGCGTCGAGCGGTCGCTCGGCCGTGGGAGAGACGGTCGTGGCGGGGGTCGGTGCAGCGTCCGGCGCGGATCCCATGCCCCTATTCGACCCCCGATGACCGCATCGCGCGAGAGACGAAGGACCGTGAGCCACACCACGTCACCGGTCAGGGCGAGGAGAACGGGTTCACGACGGGAACGCCGCTGTCGACGAAGTCCTTGGTGTTCCGCGTCGCCACCGTGAGCCCGTGGGCGAGCGCGGTCGCCGCGAGCAGTGCATCGACGACGGGCAGCGGGCGCGCCGCGTGCACGGCAGGCCATCGCTGCGCGATCTCGAGCGTCACGGGGAGGATGCGGTCCCCGTACGTCTCCTCGAGACCATGGACCCACGTCTCGAGTGTGGCTGCCCGTGCGGCATCGCGGGACACGAGGCGCTGGACACCTGTGCGGATCTCGCCGATGGTCAGCACCGAGAGGTGGATCTGATGGGTCCGGAGCCCGCGGAGCCAGGCGACGACCTGCTGGTCCACGCGGGGTCGTACGAGCTCGGAGACGACGTTCGTGTCGAGCAGGTACCTCACGCGTCGATCCCGAGATCGAGCTCACGCATCGGAGTCCGGTCGCGGACGATCTCGAGGCCGTCTGTCGTGGGCGCCTGGAGGAGGTAGTCGGCGAGCTCCACGCGGATCCCCGCAAGCTCGTGGTAGAGGTCGATGCCGACGACGACCGCGATCTCCTTGCCGTGCCGGGTGATGACCTGCGGACCGTTCTCGGCTTCTCTCAAGACCTCGCTGAGGCGTTGCTTCGCGTCCTGCACCTGCCAGCTCATGCGAACCTCCCGCGTGTCCTGTCTGGACAGTCTAGACAGAATGCGGAAGGCGGCCAAGACTCGTGGCGGTGCTGGGAGAATCGACGCGTGAGCGACACCAGCACCCGGCTCGACCTGCGGGTCGTGCACGTCACCGACCCCGCCGACGACCGCCTCGCGGACTACAACCGCCTGACCGACGTCGCGCTGCGGTCCAAGCACGAGCCGGAGAAGGGCCTCTACATCGCCGAGAGCTCGACCGTCATCCGCCGCGCGCTCGCCGCGGGGCACCGGCCGCGGTCGTTCCTCATGGCCGAGCGCTGGCTCGACGACCTCGCCGAGGACATCGCCACCCTGCCGGTCGACGACGCCCCCGGCGGGACCGGCGAGCAGGTCCCGGTCTACGTCGGCGCGCCCGACGTGCTCGAGGCGATCACCGGGTTCCACCTGCACCGCGGCGCGCTCGCGGCGATGCACCGCCCGCCGCTGGATCCCGTCCACGACCTGCTCGCGGCGGCCCGCGGCGGTACGGGGGCACGCCGCGTCGCGGTCCTGGAGGACATCGTGGACCACACGAACGTCGGCGCGATCTTCCGGTCGGCCGCCGCGCTCGGGGTGGACGCCGTGCTCGTCTCGCCGCGCTGCTCCGACCCGCTGTACCGGCGCTCGGTGCGGGTGAGCATGGGCACGGTGTTCCAGGTGCCCTGGACGCGGTTCGAGACCTGGCCGGGCGGGCTGGACGTGCTGCGCGACGAGGGCTTCGTCGTCGCCGCGCTCGCGCTCGCCGACGACGCGGTGAGCCTCGACGCCGTCGTCGCCGACCCGCCCGAGCGGCTCGCGCTCGTGCTCGGCACCGAGGGTGACGGGCTCTCGCGCGGTGCGATCGAGGCGGCGGACCGAGTCGTGACGATCCCCATGGCCGGAGGAGTGGACTCGCTCAACGTCGCCGCGGCGTCGGCGGTGGCGTTCTGGGCGACGCGCGTGCCCTGACCGCGGCGCGCCCTGTCTCGGAGACGACGCCCTGCCTCCGGGAACAATCGGGCGGCACGGTGCGTTCGGCCCGTGTCCGTACGTCGTACGAGAAGAGGTTCCGTGCCGGTCCAGCCGTCCCCGTCCCTGTCTGACACCGCTCCGTCCCACGCCGCCGCTCCCTCCGACGCCGCGACGCACGCCGTCGCCGAGGAGCAGCAGCATCTCGACGCCGCGCTCGTGCGTCGCGCCCAGCTTCTCGCCGACCTGGACGACCAGCTTTCCGGGCCCACCGACCCGGACCGTCCCGGTGCCGAGGACGTCGTCGAGCGCTCCCGCCGGGCCGGGCTGCGTCGTCGGCGCACCGAGCTCGAGCGCGCGGAGAGCGGGCTCGTCTTCGGCCGCGTCGACACCGTCGAGGGGGTCACGCGCCACGTCGGGCGCGTCGGCATCGCCGCGTCCGACGACGACGCCGACCCGCTCGTGCTCGACTGGCGTGCCCCGGGCGCCCGCGCGTTCTACACCGCGACCGCGCGCGAGCCCCAGGGCCTCGCGCGGCGCCGGCACGTGCGGACCGCGGGCGACCGCGTCACCGGTGTCGACGACGAGCCGCTCGACGGGTCGGCGGCCGGGCTCGACGGCGAGGACGGCCTCGTCGGCGAGGGCGCGCTGCTGGCCGCCCTGTCCGAGCGGCGCACGGGCCGCATGGGCACCGCGGTCGCGACCCTTCAGGTCGAGCAGGACGCGATCGTGCGCGCACCGGCCGAGCAGACGCTCGTCGTGCAGGGCGGCCCGGGGACGGGCAAGACGGTCGTCGCGCTGCACCGCGTCGCGTACCTGCTGTTCACGCATCCGCACCTCGCGGAGCGGGGCGTGCTCCTGCTCGGCCCGTCGTCGCGGTTCCTCGAGTACGTCGCCCAGGTGCTGCCCGCGCTCGGCGAGACGGCGGTCGTGTCGGCCACGTGCGACGCGCTCGTCCCGGGCGTCGCGCCCGAGCGTGACGAGGGCCGGGACGTGGCCGAGCTCAAGGGCCGCGCGCTGTGGCAGGACGTCGTCGCCCGGTACGCCGACGCCCTCGTCCCGGACGCGCGGGCGCTCACGGTGCGCCTCGACGGCGAGCCGCTCACGCTCGACGCGGCACGGGTCGGCGAGGTCCTGCGGGCCGCCCGGGCGGGCGGTCGCAGCGTGCTCGCGGCTCGGCGTCGGGCCGTGGACATCCTGCTCGACGCGCTCGTCGACGAGGCCGCGGCGCGGCACGCGGAGCTGCTCGAACGCGTCGAGGAGGGGTTCGAGGACGTGCTCGGAAAGCTCGACGCCGGGCTCGCCGCGCGCGACGACCGCGCCCCGACGACCGGCGCGCGCGGCGGTGACGTCGACGGCGAGCTCACGGACGACGACCTCGACCGGCTCCACGGCGACCTCGCGCACGACGTCGGGTTCACGGCGGTCCTCGACGCGTGGTGGCCCGTCGTCGACGCCCGCACGGCGCTCGCGGACCTGCTGGGGGACGCCGCCCTCCTCGCGCGTCACGCGCCCGAGCTCTCACCCGACGAGGTCGGCCGTGTGACGGGCGAGCCTGCCGCGCTCGCGCCGAGCGACGTCCCGCTCCTCGACGCGCTCGCCGACGCGCTGGGCACCCCGGACACCCCCGGCGAGCAGGGCGAGTTCCTCGCGCAGCGCGCGGCGACGCGCCGCGACTGGGTGTACGGGCACGTCGTGGTCGACGAGGCGCAGGAGCTCTCGCCCATGCAGTGGCACATGGTGCTGCGCCGTTGCCCGACGCGTTCGGTGACCGCCGTCGGGGACGTCGACCAGACCGAGGCGCCGCACCGCCACACGGACTGGGCGGACGTCGTCGGCCCGGTCTTCGGGGAGCGCTGGCACCGCGCTGACCTGACGATCTGCTACCGCACGCCCCGCGAGGTCATGGGGCTCGTCGGGCCGGTGCTGCGCGCGGCGGGCAGCCGCAACGCGCCGCCCCGTGCGGTGCGCGACGCGGGGGTCGCGCCGCGCGACGTCGTCGTGCCCGACGGTGCCTCGGACGCGACCCTGGGCGCGGCGGTCGCGGCCGAGGTCGCGCGCCTCGCGGAGCGCTACGACGGCGGTTCCGTCGGGGTCGTGGCACCGCGCGACCGGCTCGGGCACCTGGGTGCCGCCGTGGGCGGCGTCCCCGTCCTCAGCACGTCGGAGGCGAAGGGGCTCGAGTGGGACGCGGTCGTCGTCGTCGACCCGGACGGCATCGCGGCGGAGCCGCGGGGCTGGAACGGGCTGTACGTCGCGATGACCCGGTGCACGCAGGAGCTCGCGCGCGTCACCGTGGGCGCGCCGTCCGGGCCCGGCTGACGCTCCCGCTCAGTCGCGGGAGGGCGACCGGGCGAACCGGTCGACCTCCCGCGCGACGACCTCGACGAGCGTCGGGTCGCCCAGGGGCAGGAAGTGCCCCGCGAGGGGCAGCTCGACGTTCCGGCCGCCCTCGATCCGGCCCGTCTCGGGGATGTGCGGGTCGAAGCGCGGGTACACGGCCGTGATGCGCGCGTCCACGTCGCGCTCGGCAGCGAGCGCGAGGAGCGCCGCGTCCCGGGGGGAGAACGCGCGCAGCGTGCGGCCGACGAGGTAGCGGGCGTACCGCGAGCCGCTGAAGGGGGTCGCGACCGCGACCATGCCGGCGACCCGCGGGCCGGCGGGGGAGAGCATGACGCTCTTGCCGACGAGGCCACCCTTGCTGTGGGCGACGAGCACGACGTCGCGCAGGTCCGCCTCCTCGAGGAAGCGCGCGGCGAGTCGCGCGCCCTCGGCGAAGGGGCGCCGGTTGTACCCGAGGCCGGGCACCGCGAGGACGCGGTACCCGGCCGCCGCGAGAGCCTCGGCGACGGAGGTGAGCAGGTGCCACGTCTCGAGCACCCCGGGGAGCAGGACGGCGGTCCCGCGCACGCCCGTCCCCGTCGGGACGGGGCGGCGTCGGTGCCGGACCGCCGCGACCTGGCGCGCGGCGACGTACGCGTAGTCCACCGCGCGGGCGCGCAGGTGGAGCCCACCTGTGGGCCTCCGGGTGCTCGCTGCGTCGCGCTCCGTGCCGCGGTGGCGGACGTCCGGGCGCGGGGCTCGACCGAGGGGCTGGGCCATCGCCCCAGCATGGCGCGCCGGGCGGGACGGTGCGAGGGCGCCCACCCGACCCGCAGTCCCCTGGCCCACGGACGACGGCGCCCGGTGAACCCCGTCACACGACGGCCGGGGGCTGGTTCGGACCCGGCGCCATAGATTAGCCTCACCTATGTGAGTGGAACCTCAGTTGTCCCGAGCCCGACCGGGGCGCCCGCCGCCCCGGCGCTCGCCGGGCACGACCTGCGGCTGTCCTACGACGCGCGCACCGTCGTGCACGGCGCCGCGCTCGAGCTCGCGCCGGGAGCCGTCACGGCACTGATCGGCCCCAACGGCTCGGGCAAGTCGACGCTCCTGCGCTCGCTCGCGCGCCTGCACCGCCCCGACTCCGGGACCGTCGCGCTCGACGATGCGACCGACGCGCTCGCCCTGCACCCCAAGGACTTCGCGCGGCGCGTGACGCTCCTGTCGCAGAGCCGGCCCACGCCGTCGGGCGTGAGCGTGCGCGACGTCGTCGCGTACGGGCGCCACCCCTACCGCGGCCGGTTCCGCTCCAACGACCCCGACGGCCCGCGCGCGATCGCGCACGCCATGGACGTCACGGGCATCACGACGATGGCCGACCGCGGCGTCGACGAGCTGTCGGGCGGCGAGCTCCAGCGCGTGTGGCTCGCGACGTGCCTCGCGCAGGACACGCAGGTGCTCCTGCTCGACGAGCCGACGACGTACCTCGACCTGCGCTACCAGGTCGAGCTGCTCGACCTGGTGCGCGACCTCGCGACGGAGCACGGCGTGGCCGTCGGCGTCGTGCTGCACGACCTCAACCAGGCGGCCGCCGTCGCCGACCACGTCGTCCTGCTCCACTCGGGCGTCGTGCGCGCCACGGGGCCGGCCGACACCGTCCTGACGTCGGAGCTCCTCACCGAGGTCTACGGCATCCACGTCGACGTCTACACGCACCCCCTCACGGGGCGCACGTGCTGCGAGCCGCTCGGGCGGCACGCGGCGCGCCTCGACGCGGCCGTCCTCGCCTGACACCACCGCACCACCTCTCGACCAACCCGCACCGACCCACCGCCCGGCCCCGACGCGCGGCCACCGGCCCCGCACCGACGGAGCACGGCCCGGGCACCGACAGAAACCGAAGGACACCCATGCGCTCGACCACCCGTTCCCTCGCCGCGGGCGCCCTCGCGCTCGCCACGGCGCTCGCGCTCACCGCGTGCGGCACGACCGAGGACCCCGCGACCGCCGACGACGCCGAGGCGACGACCGACACGGCTGCTGGCCCCGTCACCGTCACCGACGAGCGCGGCGAGGTCACGCTCGACGCCCCGGCGACCGACATCGTCTCGCTCGAGTGGGGCCTCACGGAGAACCTCGTGGCACTGGGCGTCGAGCCCGTCGGCCAGGCGGACGTCGAGGGCTACAACACGTGGGACACGGTCGCGCCGATCGACGCGAGCACCCCCGACGTCGGCACGCGCGGCGAGCCCAGCCTCGACGCGATCTCCGCGCTCGAGCCGGACCTCGTCGTCACGACGACCGACCTGCCGGAGAACGTCATCGCCCAGATCGAGGAGGTCGCGCCCGTGCTCGCGCTGCGCGGCTCCGACGGCGAGGACCCGATCGGCTACATGCGCTCCACGGTCGAGACGCTCGGCACCGTCACGGGCCGTGAGGACGAGGCCGCCGCCGCGCTCGAGACCTACGACGCGAAGATCGCCGAGGCCACGACGGCGCTGGACGAGGCGGGCCTCGCCGGGGCCGACTTCACCATGGCGGACGGCTGGGTCACCAACGGCGCCGTCTCGATCCGCATGTACACGCCGGGCTCGTTCTTCGGCGCGATCGGCGAGGAGATCGGCCTCGTCAACGCGTGGACCGAGGGCGGCGACCCCGACTACGGCCTCGCGCAGACCGACGTCGAGGGCCTGACCCAGCTCGGCGACGTGCAGTTCCTCTACGTCGCGAGCGAGTCGGAGGCGAACCCGTTCACGGACGGCCTCGCCGGCAACGCCGTGTGGGAGCAGCTCCCGTTCGTCACGGCCGGGAACGTGCACCGTCTGCCCGACGGCATCTGGATGTTCGGCGGCCCGCTGTCCGCGGCGGCCTACGCCGACGCGGTCGTCGAGGTCCTCACGGCGTCCTGACACCGGTCCGCACCACCACCGGGCGTGACCGCACCGGGACGACGAGAAGGCTGACGAGAACCACTGTGCTGACGAGGACATCGTGACGCGGCGCGAGCCGCGCACGACGGCGGAGCCGGACACCCTCCTCCTGGAGGACCCGGCTCCGGCCGTCGTCCCGGCGCCGGGCGCGACCGGTGACGGGGGAGCGAGGGACGGCGCGACCAGCGACCCGACGGCGGCCGCGCCGCGCGTGCGGACGTCGCGCCTCGGGATCGCGGGGGTGTTCGTCGTCGCGGTCGTGGTCGCGGCGGTGCTCGCCGCGGTGCACCTCACGCAGGGCACGGCCGACGTCGGCCCGCTCGACCTGCTGCGGCTGGCGACCGGGGGCGACGGCGTCGACCAGACGGTCGCCGTCCTCGTCGCCTCGCGCGTGCCGCGGCTCCTCGCGGGGCTGCTGCTCGGCGTCGCGCTCGGCGTCGCCGGTGCCGTGCTCCAGTCGGTCGCGCGCAACCCGCTCGCGTCCCCGGACACCCTCGCGGTCAACGCGGGCGCCTACCTCACGGTCGTGGTCGTGGCGGCGTTCGGCATCTCGATCCCGTTCTACCTCCAGGGCGGCCTCGCGTTCCTCGGCGGTCTCGCCGCGGCCGGTCTCGTGCTCGTCCTCGCGCGCGGCGGCGCCGACGGCCCGACGCGCCTCGTGCTCGCCGGGTCGGCGATCATGCTCGCGCTGCACTCGCTGACGATGGTCCTGCTCGTGCTGTTCGAGCAGGAGACCCTCGGCCTGTTCGCGTGGGGGAGCGGGTCCATCGTGCAGTCGGGCACGCGCACCGTCACGATGGCGACGCCGGTCGTCGTCGTGGGCGTCCTCGCCGCCCTGCTCCTCTCGCGCCGCCTCGACCTCCTCGGGCTCGGGGACGACGCCGCGACCGTCCTCGGCGTCGACGTGCGCCGCACGCGCGTCGTCTCGGTGCTCGTCGCCGTCCTCCTGGCGTCGATCGCGGTCACCGTCGCCGGTCCCGTCGGGTTCGTCGGTCTCGCGGCGCCCGTCGTGGCGCGGCTCGTCGCGCGGCGCGTGCCCGGGCTCGGGCGGCACGTGCTGCTCCTGCCGTTCGCGGCGGTCGTCGGGGTGATCGTCGTCCTCGGCGCGGACGTGCTGCTGCGCCTGCTGCTCCCGGGCACGCTGTCGATCGCGGTGCCGACCGGCATCGTCACGACCGTCCTCGGCGCGATCCTCCTCATCTGGCTCGCGCGGCGCCTGCGCGACTCCGGGCCGGCGTCGTCGCGCGGCGCGCACGGCGCGCTCAGCCGCCCGCGCTCGCGGCGGGCCGTGCTCGTGGTCGTCGTCGTGCTGTCGCTCGCGGTCGCCGCGGCCGCCGTCGCGGGCCTGCTGCTCGGCGACCGGGTGGTGCTGCTCGGCGACGTGGCGAACTGGTGGAACGGCGTCGCCGGTCGCCACGTGACGTTCGTCCTCGACCAGCGCTTCCCGCGCGTGCTCGCCGCCCTGCTCGCCGGCGCCGCGCTCGCGCTCGCCGGCACGATCGTCCAGGCCGTGTGCCGCAACCCGCTCGCCGAGCCCAGCCTGCTCGGCGTGACGTCGGGCGCCGGGCTCGGCGCCGTGACGATGATCCTCCTCGTCCCCGGCGTCGGGATCTGGCCCATGTCCGCCGCCGCGGCCGTCGGGGCGTTCGCGGTGTTCGGCCTCGTCTACGGGCTCTCCTACCGTGGCGGTCTCAGCTCGGACCGGCTCGTGCTCATCGGCATCGGCGCGCAGGCCGGGGTCATGGCGCTCATCACCCTCCTCGTGGTCGTCGTCGCGCCGTGGGACGTGAACCTCGCGCTCACGTGGCTCTCCGGCTCGACGTACGGGCGCACGCTCGAGCAGCTCATCCCCGTCGCGCTCGCGCTCCTGGTGCTCACCCCGCTCACCGCCGTGTTCCGGCGCGACCTCGACGTCCTGGCACTCGACGACGACACCCCGCGCGTCCTCGGGGTCGCGCTCGACCGCACGCGCCTGCTCCTGCTCGGCGTCGCGGCGCTGCTCACGGCCGCGGCCGTGTGCGCGATCGGGGCGCTCGCGTTCGTGGGCCTCGTCGCGCCGCACGCCGCGCGGGCGCTGGTCGGCGCGCGGCACGGCCGGGTCGTCCCTGTCGCGATGCTGCTCGGCGCGCTCCTGGTGTCCGTCGCGGACACGCTCGGGCGCGTCGTCATCGCCCCCGAGCAGATCCCCGCGGGCCTCGGCACCGCGCTGCTCGGCGCCCCGTACTTCGTCTACCTCCTGTGGCGCAGCCGCGGCCGGGGCGCGTGACGCGTCTCACGCGCCGGGGGGCGGGTCCGGGGCCCGGACGGGTTGACCCCGCCGAGGGCGCGTAGGTTAGCCTCACCTGTGTGAGTCAGTCCGTCGCCGCACCCAACGCCCGTGCCCGTCGTCCCGTCGCCCGGGCGACCGCTCCGTGGCGCTTCTTCGACGTCGAGGTGGCGCGCGTCGAGCAGCTCACGCCGAGCTTCCGCCGGTTCACGTTCACCGGCCCGGAGCTCGACCTCTTCGGCGACCCCGGCCTCGACGTGCGGATCAAGTTCGTCCTGCCCGCGCCCGACGGCGGCTACGAGCACCTCGTGCGCGACGCCGAGTCCTGGTACGCCGCGTGGCGCGACCAGCCCGAGGAGCGGCGCAACCCGCTGCGCACGTACACGACCGTCGCGGTGCGTCCAGAGGTGCGCGAGGTCGACGTCGACGTCGTCCTGCACGGTGACGCCGGCCCCGCCTCGCGCTGGGCGCTGGCCGCCGAGGTCGGCACGCCACTCGTCCTGCTCGGCCCGGACGCGACGTTCGACGGCCCGGTCGGCGGCATCGAGTTCCGCCCCCCGACCCGTCCGCACGCGCTCCTGCTCGCGGGCGACGAGACCGCCCTGCCCGCGATCGCCGCGATCTGCGAGGACCTGCCCGCAAACGCGTGGGGCGAGGTCTACGTCGAGGTGCCGCACGTCGGCGACGCGCGCGACCTCGTCACGCCCCCCGGCGTCCGTGTGACCTTCCTGGCCCGCGACGACGTCCCCGGCGGGTCGCACGACGCCCACGGCGCGCGCCTGGTGCCCGCCGTCAAGGAGGCCGCCGAGCGCATCCTCGGTGCGGGCGTCCTCGGGACGGACCCACCCGCCCAGTGCCGCACCGCGGAGGACCTGGAGGACGTCGACGTCGACGCGTCGATCCTCTGGGAGGTACCCGGGCTGCTCGAGGAGGACACCGTCCTGTACGCATGGCTCGCGGGCGAGGCGAGCGCGATCAAGACGCTGCGGCGCCACCTCGTCGCCGAGCTCGGCGTCGACCGCCGCGCCGTCGCGTTCATGGGCTACTGGCGCGAGGGCCGCGCCGAGAGCTGACCCGCCTGCACGAGACGCGAGACGTGGCCCCCCACCGAGCACGGTGAGGGGCCACGTCTCGCATCTGGGCGCGCCGTCGCGACCGCGCGGGTCCGACCCTGGTCGGGTCGAGGACGGGAACGACAAAGGGAGGCCGACCGGCCTCCCTTTCCAAGGTATAGCGCACGGGGGGTCTTGCGGCAAGGCCCCCCGGGGGGCGCAGAATCTCCGTTCGTGCGCGGTCCGTCGTCGGTCCGCGCCGTCCCGCTCGACCTCGGACCGGAGCTGATGACGTTGCCCGACGCCCCCGTGACCGCCGACCGCACGACCGACCCGACCCCCCGTCCGGACCTGCGCGTCCCGGGGGTCTTCGACCTTCCCGACCGCCTGGCCGCGAAGGCCGACCCCGTGCTAATCGCTGCCGACGAGCGCCACTTCGCCGCGATCGCGGCGAGCCTCGAGCACTCCGCCGCCGACCTCGCGCAGCGCCTCGACGCGGCTCGGCGTGCGCCGGGCGGCAGTGGGACCGAGGCCCTCGAGCGCGACCAGGAGATCCACCGGCTCAGCGGCCGTCTGCGGCTGCTCCAGCGCTACGGCGTCGACCTGTGCCTGGGCCGCATGACCTTCGCCGACGGCTCCGCTCCCGTCTACGTGGGCCGCGTGGGCCTCACGGACCCGGCGGGGGAGCGGCTGCTCGTCGACTGGCGCTCGCCCGCCGCGGAGCCGTACTTCGCCGCGACACCCGCTCACCCCCTCGGCCTCGCGGCGCGCCGCCGCTACCGGTGGACGCGCGGCCGCGTCACCGACTACTGGGACGAGGAGCTCGTGCCCGACGGCGCGGGGTCGGGCGCGGCGCTCGACGACCAGTCGGCGTTCGTCGCGAGCCTCGGGGCGGGCCGGTCGCCGCGCATGCGCGACGTGCTCGGCACGATCCAGGCGGACCAGGACGCGATCGTGCGCGCGGGCTCGCGGGGCGCGCTCGTCGTCGACGGCGGCCCGGGCACGGGCAAGACCGTCGTGGCGCTGCACCGCGCCGCCTACCTGCTCTACGCCGACCCCCAGGTGGGCGGCGCGCACGGGGGCGTGCTCGTCGTCGGGCCGAGCCGCCCGTACCTCTCGTACGTCGCCGACGTGCTGCCCGGGCTCGGCGAGGAGGGCGTGCAGACCTGCACGCTGCGCGACCTCGTCCCGGAGGGTGCGGCGGCGCGCGAGGAGACGGACCCCGAGGCGGCCCGGCTCAAGGCGTCCGCCGCCCTCGTCGCCGCGATCGAGCCGGCCGTGCGCTTCTCCGAGCGACCGCCGGCCGAGGGCATGGAGGTCGAGACACCGTGGGCGGACGTCTGGCTGTCCACCGCGGACTGGGCGGAGGCGTTCGAGTCCGTGGACCCCGGCACCCCGCACAACGAGGCGCGCGACGACGTCTGGGCCGCTCTCGTCGAGATCCTCGTGGACAAGACGGTGGGCGAGGGAGACGTGGAGGACGCCGGGGACCTGTCGGCCGACGACGTGCGCCGCTCCCTGCGGAGCCACCGCGCGCTCGGCGCCGCGTTCGACCGCGCGTGGCCGCTCGTCGAGGCCACCGACCTCGTGGCCGACCTGTGGTCGGTGCCCGCCTACCTGCGCCTGTGCGCGCCGTCGCTCACGCCCGAGCAGGTGCGCACGCTCCAGCGTGCGGACGCCCAGGCGTGGACGACGGCGGACCTGCCGCTGCTCGACGCCGCGCGACAGCGCCTGGGCGACCCCGAGGCGTCGCGCCGCCGTCGCCGCAACGAGGCCGCGGTGGCGGCCGAGCGCGCCCGCATGGACGACGTCGTCGACCACCTCGTCGCGTCCGACGACAGCGAGCTCCAGGTGATGACGATGCTCAAGGGGCAGGACCTGCGCGACGCGCTCGTCGACGACGGCGCGCTCGTGACGGCCACGCCCGACCGCCTCGCGGGGCCGTTCGCGCACGTCGTCGTCGACGAGGCGCAGGAGCTCACCGACGCGGAGTGGCGGATGGTGCTGAGCCGGTGCCCGTCGCGCAGCGTCACGGTGGTGGGGGACCGGGCCCAGGCCCGCCACGGGTTCGCGGAGGGCTGGTGTGAGCGGCTCGCGCGCGTCGGGTTCGACCGGGTCGAGGAGGCGTCGCTGAGCGTCAACTACCGCACGCCGCAGGAGGTCATGGCGGCGGCGGAGCCCGTCATCCGGGCCGCGCTCCCGGACGCCAACGTCCCGACGTCGGTGCGCAGCACGGGCGTGCCGGTCGCCTACGGGGCGGTCGCGGACCTCGACGGGGTGCTCGACGGCTGGCTCGCCGAGCACGCCGAGGGCACGGTCTGCGTGATCGGCGGCGCGGGGTTCGCCGCGGCGTCGACCGAGCCGATCGTGGCGAGGCTCGGCGAGGACGGGGCGTCGCGCGTGCGGGTGCTCACGCCCGAGACGGCGAAGGGCCTCGAGTTCGACCTCGTCGTGCTCGTGGACCCGCAGACGTTCGGCGACGGCATCGAGGGTGCCGTGGACCGCTACGTCGCGATGACGCGCGCGACGCAGCGGCTCGTCGTCCTCGAACGCTGACGATCTCCCGCCGAGCACGACATGAAGGTCGTCGAGAAGCCTGTGGCGACCTTCATGTCGTGCTCGGCGGAGAGGACGGTCAGGCGACCGAGACGGCCAGGTCCTCGATGACCTCGACGCCCGGCAGGCGTCCGAGCAGGTTGCCGGGCAGCAGGAGCTTCGAGGCGCGCACGCCGCTGCCGATGAGCGCGGGCTCGCCGTCCGTCACGACGCGCGAGTCGACGAGCACGCGCCACCCCGCCGGCAGCCCGACGGGCGTGATGCCGCCGTACTCCATACCGGACTCGGCCGTCGCGCGGTCGGTCGGCAGGAACGACGCCTTGCGCACGTCGAGGAGCTTGCGTACGCGCGTGTTGACGTCGGCGCGCGTGTGCGCGCGCACCACGGCGGCGGCGATCCGCTCGTCGCCCGCCCGGGCGCCGCCCACGACGACGCAGTTCGCGGACGCCTCGACGGGCAGGTCGAACGCGGCGTTGAGCGTCGCGGTGTCCGCGAGGTCGGGGTCGATCTCCGTCACGGCGACGAGCGCCGCGACGTCCGGGTCGGCCTCGGCCCAGCGGCGCAGTGCGTCGGCGGTCGCCGGGGCGACGAGGTCGAGGTGGTCGAGGGCCGGCTCCCAGGTGAGCGAGCCGAGCGTGGGCAGGGTCGTGCGGGCGTCCATGACGTCAGCCTGCCATCCGGTGGGCCGTCGTGCGGCGGGGGCCGGATGCCGAGCATGCGCGGCGGGGATGAGGTTCAGGTAGAAGCCGAGGGTTGGGGTCAACCCTCGAGCGACGGTCGAGAGTTGCGTCGGGCATCTCGGACGAAGCCGACGGCTCTCACCTGCGGAGTTGACACCCCGCGACGGCGGTCGTTCACTGGAAGTGTTCGAACATCTGTTCGAACACCGGTGGGTGCAGAACGACGCCCACGAGCAGTCGACGCGTGACGACGCGTCCCGTCCGAGCAGCACCGGGAGGCGAGATGACCCTTCTCGCCGACCCCACCGAACGGGCGGGGGCACCGGTCGTCACCTCCGGGGACGACAAGGCCGAGCGCGCCCGCGCCGTCCTGCGCCGTGCGGAGGAGCGTACGGGCGTCCGCCGACACCGCCCGGTCGTCACCCCCGCGGTCACGGCAGCACCGGTCGCCGTCCCGCGAGCCGACGCGGCACGCCCCGCCGACGTCTCGTTCACCGACGTCCCGGTCACCGATGGCTCCTCGCTGCCGGCCCGGCCGGCCCCTGTCGCGCCGGCCGAGGGTCCGGTGCGCGCCCGCGGTCGCCACGTCGCGATGGGTGACGCGAGTCGGGAGGTGACCACGGACGAGCGGGCGTGGCCCGTGCACGACGCGCTCGCCCCGCTCCTGCCGCTCGGCGGGCTCCAGCGCGGCACGGTGGTCGCGGTGCGCGGGTCGACCAGCCTCCTGCTCGCGCTCGTCGCGCGACCGTCGCGAGCCGGGGCGTGGACCGCCGCCGTCGGGTTCCCCGCGGTCGGGCTGCTCGCGGCCGCCGACGTCGGCGCGGACCTCGACCGCGTCGTCCTCGTCCCTCGGCCGGGACCGGACGCGGCGCTCGCGATCGCGGCGCTCGTCGACGGCCTGGACGTCGTGGTCGTCGGGCCCGACGCCGCTCTCACCGACACCGACCGGCGCCGCCTCACCGGCCGCGCACGCGAGCGCGGCGCGCTGCTCGTCGCGGCCACGGCGTGGCCGGGCGCGCACGTCGCGCTCACGGTGACGGGCGGCGGCTGGTCCGGCGCGGACCGCGGGGCGGGCTGGCTGCGTCGGCGCACGCTGGTCGTCGAGCGCGCGGGCCGCGGGGGTGCCGCGCGACCCACGCGGGTCGAGGTCGACCTCCCGCTCGCGCACGAGGACTGGCCGGCGTTCCTCGCGGAGCCCGAGCCGGTGAGTGCGGGGGATCTGCAGTCCGTCGGCTCCCGCGACGACGAATACCCCGCACTCAGCGAGCCGGGTGGACCCGGGTTGAGGCTCGTCGGATGAGCACGAGCCCGACCCGCACGGCGGCCCTGTGGGTGCCGGACTGGCCGGTGCTCGCGGCGATGGCGGTGCGCGACGTCCCCGCGCACGTCCCCGCCGCGACGCACGACGGCCGCCGCGTCGTCGCCGTCTCCGCGACCGCTCGCGCCCAGGGCGTGCGCCGCGGCATGCGTCGCCGCCGGGCCCGCGAGTGCTGCCCCGAGCTCGAGCTGCTCGACGTCGACGACGCGCGCGACGCCCGCGAGTTCGAGCCCGTCGCGCTCGCAGCCGAGACCGTCGTCGCCGGTCTGGAGATCACCCGGCCCGGCCTGCTGCTCCTGCCCGCGGCGGGGGCGAGCCGGTACCACGGGTCCGACGCCGCGCTCGCGGAGGCGCTCGTCGCGCGCGTCGCCGACTCCGGGTACGAGTGTCAGGTGGGCGTCGCCGACGGCATCCTCGCCGCCGTGCTCGCCGCGCGGGACGCCGCCGTCGTGGTCCCCGGCGGCTCGGCCGCGTTCCTCGCGCCGCGGCCCGCGCGCGACCTCGTGCACGTCGCGGCCCGCCCCGACGCCGCCGTCGCGATCGACGAGCTCGTGGACCTCCTGGGCCGGCTCGGCGTGCGCACCCTCGGGGCGCTCGCGGCCTTGCCGCCCGCGACCGTCGAGGGACGGTTCGGCGACCTCGGCGCGTGGGCGCACCGGCTCGCGCGCGGCGAGGACCTGCGCCCGCCCGCGCGGCGCCGCGTCGAGCCCGACGTCGCGGTGAGCGCCGAGCTCGACCCGCCCGCCGAGCGCGTCGACGTCGCGACCTTCGCCGCGCGGCGGCTCTCCGAGGACCTGCACGACCAGCTCGTCGCGCGCTCGCTCGTCGCCGGGCGGCTGCGCATCACCGCGCGGACCACCGAGGGCGACGACCTCGAGCGGACCTGGCGGCTCGACGGGCCGGGCGCGATGAGCCCGGCGCGCCTCACGGACAAGGTCCGGTGGCAGCTCGAGGGCTGGCTCACCACCACGTCCGTCCGGGCCGGGCGTGCGGCCCGGGCAGCACGGCAGGGCAGCCGTGGTGGCGAGCGCGGCGGCTCGCCCGGCGGCGCCGACGTCGTGCCCGACGTCGCGCCGCTGGCTCGCCTGTCCCTCACGGCCGAGGAGGTCGTCCCGGCGGGGGCGGAGCAGCCGCGCCTGTGGGGCGCGTCGAGCGGGGAGGACGCGCGCGCCCACCGTGCGCTCGGGCGCGTGCAGGGGATCCTCGGCGGCGACGCCGTCCTGCGCGTCGAGGTCCAGGGCGGTCGCGACGCGACCGACCGCGTGCACCTCGTGCCGTTCGGGGAGGACGTCGCGCGCCCGCGCGACCCGGCCCTGCCGTGGCCCGGCGCGCTGCCGAGCCCCGCGCCGGCGGTCGTGCCCGTCGAGCCGCAGGACGTCGTCGTGCTCGACGCGGCGGGGCGGCCCGTCGTCGTCGACGCGCGCCTCGCGATGAGCGGCGAGCCCGTCACCGTGCGGTGGCCCACCGCTGCGCCGGAGGCGGGCGCGCGCCGCCCGGCGCCGCCTCGACGCGAGGGGACGCTGCCCGGCCCCGGGTCGGTGCGCGCCGTCGTGGACTGGGCCGGGCCGTGGCCGCTCGCCGAGCGCTGGTGGACCCCCGCGCCGCGGCGCCGGGTGCACGTGCAGGTCCTGCTCGACGACGGCCGCGGGCTCCTCCTCGCGAGCGCCCGCGGACGCTGGACCGTGGAGGGCCTCTATGACTGACCGGACGACCGGGCCGCGCTACGCCGAGCTGCACGCCCACTCCGCGTTCAGCTTCCTCGACGGCGCGTCGCACCCCGAGGAGCTCGCCGCCGAGGGCGCCCGGCTCGGGCTGTCGGCGCTCGCGGTCACCGACCACGACGGTCTGTACGGCGTCGTGCGCTTCGCCGAGGCGGCGCGCAAGGTCGGGCTGCCCACGATCTTCGGCGCCGAGCTGCACCTGCCCGTCGTCGACGACGGGCGGACGCCCGCGGGACTGCCCGTGCTCGACCCGCCCACCGGCGTGCCCGACCCGCGCTCGACCCACCTGCTCGTCCTCGCGCGGGGGGCGCAGGGCTACCGCCACCTGTCGAGCGCGATCGCCACCGCGCACCTCGCGACCGGGACCAAGGGCGCCGCCCGCTACGACCTCGACGCGCTCGGCGCGCAGGGCGCGGGCGAGTGGCTCGTGCTCACCGGCTGCCGCAAGGGCTCTGTCCGGCGGGCGCTCGTCACCGCCGGACGCGCCGCGGCGCGCCGCGAGCTCGACCGGCTCGTCGCCGTCTTCGGCGCGGACAACGTGGCGGTCGAGATCACCGCGACCGACGACCCGCGCGACGCCGACCTGCACGCGGCGCTCGCCGACCTCGCCGCGGACGCCCGCCTGCCGCTCGTCGCGACGACCGCCGCGCACTACGCCAGCCCGCGCGACGCCGACCTCGCGGGGGCGCTCGCCGCGGTGCGCGCCCGCTCGTCGCTCGACGACCTCGACGGGTGGCTGCCCGGCGCCCCGACGACGCACCTGCGCTCGGCGGCGGAGATGCTCGCGCGCCACCACCGGTACCCGCAGGCCGTCGTGACCGCGGCCGCGCTGGGGGACGAGTGCGCGTTCGACCTGCACCTCGTCGCACCCGACCTCCCGCCGTACCCCGTGCCGGACGGGCACACCGAGGCGACCTGGCTGCGGGAGCTCGTGCGGCGCGGCGGGGAGAACCGGTACGGGCCGCGCGGCCAGGAGAAGATCACGGGCGCGTGGGCGCAGATCGACCACGAGCTGCGGGTCATCGAGGACCTGCACTTCCCGGGGTACTTCCTCGTCGTCTACGACCTCGTGGAGTTCTGCCGGGTGAACGGGATCCTCGCGCAGGGCCGCGGGTCGGCCGCGAACTCCGCGGTCTGCTACGCGCTCGGCATCACGGCCGTCGACGCGGTGAAGCACGGCCTGCTGTTCGAGCGCTTCCTCGCGCCCGAGCGCGACGGCCCGCCGGACATCGACGTCGACATCGAGTCGGGGCGGCGCGAGGAGGTCATCCAGCACGTCTACGGGAAGTTCGGGCGCACGCACGCCGCGCAGGTCGCGAACGTCATCTCCTACCGGCCCAAGTCCGCGGTGCGCGACGCCGCCCGCGCGCTCGGGTACGACGTCGGGCAGGCCGACGCGTGGAGCAAGTCCATCGAGCGCTGGGGGTCGCTGCGCGGCCCCGACCCGTCGTCGCCCGCGGCCGACCGCAAGGCCAAGGAGGTCGCCATCGCGACGAAGACCGCCGAGAAGGACGCCGAGAAGGCTCGCCTGTGGGGGCCGCACGAGGTGGGTTCGGCTGGGAGGGAGGTGGGGTCGTCGCGCACCGGGACCTCCCGAGTCGCCGCCTCTCGCGACGAACGTCCGCACACCGGGCACCGTGGCGACTGGTCGCCCGACCTGAGCGGCCGGGGCGGGCGCGTCGTCGACCCGCTCGCCGTGGACGAGGGCGAGGTCGTGCGCGCGGACGACACGCACGACGTCGTGCCCGCGCACCGGCCGCCGTCGGCCGCGCAGGAGGGCGAGATCCCCGACGCGGTGCTCGACCTCGCCGACCGGATGCTGCGGCTCCCGCGGCACCTGGGCATCCACTCGGGCGGCATGGTCATGTGCGACCGCCCCGTCATCGAGGTGTGCCCCGTCGAGTGGGCGCGCATGGAGGGCCGCACGGTCCTGCAGTGGGACAAGGAGGACTGCGCGGACGCGGGGCTCGTGAAGTTCGACCTCCTGGGCCTCGGGATGCTCACGGCGCTGCGCATCGGGTTCGACCTGGTCGAGCGGCACGAGGGCGGCCCGCGCCTCGCGCTGCACACGCTGCCCGAGGACGACCCGGCGGTGTACGACCTGCTGTGCGCGGCCGACACCGTGGGCGTGTTCCAGGTCGAGTCGCGCGCGCAGATGGCGACGCTCCCGCGCCTGCGGCCGAGGACGTTCTACGACATCGTCATCGAGGTCGCGCTCATCCGCCCCGGGCCGATCCAGGGTGGGTCCGTGCACCCGTACATCAACCGCGCGCGGGGCCGGGAGGAGGTGACGTTCCTGCACCCGCTGCTGGAGAAGTCGCTCGGCAAGACGCTCGGCGTGCCGCTGTTCCAGGAGCAGCTCATGCAGATGGCGATCGACGTCGCGGGGTTCTCGCCCAAGGAGTCCGACCAGCTCCGGCGCGCGATGGGGTCCAAGCGGTCCGTCGAGCGCATGGAGGAGCTGCGCGGGCGGCTCATGGACGGGATGCGGGAGAAGGGCGTCACCGACCCGGCCGTGCGCGAGGAGATCTACGACAAGCTCAAGGCGTTCGCCGACTTCGGGTTCCCCGAGTCGCACGCGTACTCGTTCGCGTTCCTCGTCTACGCGAGCTCGTGGCTCAAGGTGCACCACCCCGCCGCGTTCTACGCGGGCCTGCTCGCGGCGCAGCCCATGGGGTTCTACTCGCCGCAGTCGCTCGTCGCCGACGCGCGCCGGCACGGCGTCACCGTGCTGCGCCCCGACGTCAACGCCTCCGACGTCGAGGCGACGATCGAGCGGCTGCCGGCCGGCCACGCGGCTGCGCCCACCGATCATGCGGGTACCGACCATGAGGACGCCCGGACGGGTAGCAACCGCATGCTCGGCGGGGAGGTGCGGATCGACACCGCGTTCGGGCCGGAGCCCGACCTCACGCTCGCGGTGCGGCTCGGGCTCGCGAGCGTGCGCGGGCTCGGCAAGGAGGCGGCCGAGCGGGTCGTCGCGGCGCGGGGGACGCCGGACGGAGACGTCGCGCGCCCGGCGGGCGAGGGTACGGGCGAGACAGGGGAGCGGCGGGCGTTCCGGGACCTGCGCGACCTCGTGCGGCGCGTCGACCTCACGACGGCCCAGCTCGAGGGGCTCGCGACCGCCGGGGCGACGGACTGCCTCGGTGTGACGCGGCGCGAGGCGCTGTGGGCGGCCGGCGCGCTCGCGCAGGAGGGCCCCGGGACGCTGCCCGGCGTGAGCGTCGGGGTCGAGGCCCCGGCGCTGCCCGGCATGACCGACGTCGAGACCGCCGTCGCCGACGTGTGGGCCACGGGCGTGTCCGCCGACTCCTACCCGACGCAGTACGTGCGCGACGGCCTGACCGCGGCGGGGGTGCTCACCGTCGTCGGCGCGGTCGAGGTGTCGCGCGAGATCGAGCAGGTCGACGAGGCCGAGCGCGCGGCGGGCGAGGTCCCGGGGACGCGCCCGCACCCGTCGTCGCGCGTCGCGGTGGGCGGCGTCGTCACGCACCGCCAGCGTCCCGGTACCGCGGGGGGCGTGACGTTCCTGTCCCTCGAGGACGAGACGGGCATCCTCAACGTCGTGTGCTCGCCCGGGCTGTGGCAGCGGTTCCGGAAGGTCGCGCGCGGGTCGGCGGCGCTCGTCGTGCGCGGGCGGCTCGAGCGGGCCGACGGCGCCACGAACCTCGTCGCGGAGCACCTCGCCCCGCTCTCGCTGCAGGTCGCGACGACGTCGCGCGACTTCCACTGAGCGGGCGGGACCACACCGCCGTATCAGCCTGCTCGCGCGCCGTCTCCCTCGTCGTAGGAGGACTCACGAGGAGGGCCGAGCGATGGTTCCGGCGGCGCGCGACGCAGGACGCGGTGGACGACGAGGCAGAGCAGGCCGCGCGATCCTGGGGATGCTGCTCGGACTGGCGGTCGCGTGCGCCTCGGCCTGCAGCTGGGGTGGTGAGGGCTCCCCGGGCAGCCCCACCTCGTCCGGCCCGAGCAGCGTCGCACCGGACAGGGCCGACGTACGGACACCCGAGAGACCGTCCGGTGGCGGCCGCGGAGGGTCGCCCGTCCAGATGGCGACTGCGGCCCAGGAACTCGGTAACCCGTTCCTCGACGTGCGCGGGCGGTTCGTCGCCGAGATGACGACCAACTGCGGCGGGACACTCTGCGTGACGGTCGAGTCCGCACCGCGCGAGGCCGACAACACGTGCGGCTACGCGGGGTCCGACCCGCCTTGGCGTGACGGAGGCTTCACGATCCCGCGCGGCTCGACCGTCGTGCTGCTCGCGGACTGCGGCACCGCCACGGGCGGATCAGGAGGAGCCGAGGAGCCCGAGACCGAGACCGGCACGGAGACGGGCGGCGAGAGCGACGGCGCGGACGTCCCGGGTGACGAAGGTGCAGACCCGGGTCGCGAGGGCGGAGGTGCCGAAGAGACGGGTGGCGCGCCATGATCGACAGCGACCGTAGGCCCGTCACGAAGGACGAGCCGCGCACGGAGGACCCGAGGTCGGACGTGCCGCGCCTCGCTCGGATCGCGACCGAGATCGTGGCACCCGCAGGCCTGATCGCCGGGCTGCTCTACTTCTTCGGCCGGCAGCGAGCCATGTCTTCTACTACTACTTCGGCGTGGACGTCACGTCCCTGCAGCTCACGTCGACGGACTACATGGTCCAGGCGCAGGACGGGCTCCTGCTGCCGCTCGCCGCGGTGGCGACCGCCGTGCTCGTGTCCCTGTGGGCGCGGGGCGGATCGACCCGCGCTCCCGGAGCACGGCGGCCCGGTCCGCGTGCGCTCCTCGCGATCGGCGCGGTCGGGACGGTGCTCGTCGTGTTCGGGCTGTTCCAGGCGATCTGGCCCGGGACCGGTCTCGCCGACGGCGTCCCGAGCTGGGTCGCGCCGGTGTGCCTCGCGCTCGGGGTCCTGGCGCTCGTCGCCGTCGTGCAGACGTGGCGTTCGGAGCTGCGACGGACCCGGCCCGAGTGGCGGACGCCGTCCGTCGGGGCACGCCTCGCCGAGTGGGCGGCGGTCTTCACGCTCGTCGCGGTGTCGCTCTTCTGGGCGGTGGCGAACTACTCCGCGGAGGTGGGGGAGAGCCGCGGACGCCAGTTCGAGGCGGAGC
The DNA here is from genome assembly GCF_009708005.2 of Cellulosimicrobium protaetiae. NCBI lineage: Bacteria > Bacillati > Actinomycetota > Actinomycetes > Micrococcales > Promicromonosporaceae > Cellulosimicrobium > Cellulosimicrobium protaetiae. The sequence continues at coordinate 2,561,718 of NZ_CP052757.1, forward strand.
TCGCGGACTATCCCGGGGTCGTGGTCCGGAGCACCGCCGACCTCCAGCTCGTCGCGCCGGGGGTGACCGCGAGCCGGTGCGGACCCGACGGGACGGCCTTCCGTCACCGGTACGACGGCCTCGTGCTCCTGCAGCAGGCGGGTGGTACCTACTTCCTCGTCCCACGGGACTGGGGGCGCGAGGCGGCGGACTCCGCGGTCCTGGCCGTACCGGTCGGGGACGGGGTGCGTCTCGACTACCTCCCGCCGGGAGCCGACGGCACCGCGCCGCGCTCGGGCCCGCTCGTCGCCGAGGGCAGCGCGTGCTGAGACGGACCCGTCAGGCGGCCAGCGGCGCGACGACGCAGACCTCGAACGTGTCGCGGGCACGGCGCAGCAGGTACCGGACCTCCTGCGCCTCCTGCTCGTTCGCGTACTCGTCGCGGTAGCTCCAGCGCACGCGCGCCCACACCAGCGCGTCGCCGACCTCCTCCACGTCCTCGAGGTGCGCGACGACACCCACGAGGCCGCGCTCGCGGAACCCGCGCTCGGTCTCGGTGGTCGACTCGCGCACGTCCTCCGGGTCGGCGAGGAGCACCGACCCGCTCGATCCGACCACGAGCGCCGGGAACGCGTAGCTCTCGCCGATCGTGTCGAGGTCGCCCGTCGAGAGCGCGACCCCGTAGGTCGTGAGGAACGTCTGGACGTCGTCGGCGTCGAAGGACTCGGTGGAGGGCTGCATGCTCCCGTTCTACCCCGTCCGCCCGGCGTCGGCGCGGCCGGGCAGCCTCGTCCGCGTGCGTCAGGCGGGCAGGGCCGCGGCGATCTGCTCGATGAGCGCCAGGTCGGCGAGGATCGTCGCGTGCTCGACGCCGGCCCGGTCCGCGTCCTCGGGGGCCCTCGCCGCCGCGTGTGCGGTCACGCTCGTCGTCGCGCGGACCGCCGGCGCGAGGACCGCGAGCGCGTGCTCGACCACCGGGTCGAGGTAGTCGGCGTCGAGCACGACCTCGGTCCGCTCGACACGGCCGGGCGTGCGCACGGCGACCGCGAACCCCGCGGCGGGGTGGGCGCCCGGGTCCAGGAGTCGCAGCCGGACGGCGACGCCGTCCAGCCGGGTCGTCGCGACGATCCCGTCCGCCGAGGTCGTCACCGCGGGCGGCGCCCACGCCGCGCCGGGTGCACCGCCGACGACGGCGCGCGCGGCCTCCACGACGTGGACGCCGAGGAAGAACAGCCCGTCGCGCTCGTCTCGCGGGTCGGCGGGGCCGGTCACCTCCACGACAGGCCCGGACGTCGCCGCCCCGTCCGGCGGCGTTCCTTGCGCGCCCGGGGCGACGGGGACAGCAGTCTCGACCGGTACGCCCGCCCCTGGCGTGCGACTACGGACCGCGGCGGCCAGGACGTCGTGCGCGGCTTCGACCTCGGGCGCGAACCGCAGCGCGGACGCCGTGGTCACGGCGGTGCCGCGGGCGCGGGCCACGTCGAGCGTGGCGCGCGCGTCGGCGACCGACGCCGAGAACGGCTTGTCGACGAGCACCGGGACGCCCGCGCGCAGGAGCGTGCGGGCCGCGGCACCGTGGAGCCGGCCCGCACGGTGGGCGACGATCGCGGCGTCGACCCGCCCGACGACGTCGGGCACGGTGAGCTCGCCGGCCGGCAGGGACAGCCCGCCCGCCGCGGCGAGCTCGGCTCGTCGGGCCGGCTCGCCCTCGACGAGCGCGACGACCCGCACGCCCGGCCAGCGCCGCTCGACCTCGACGAGCCGCACGTAGTGGTCGGCGTGGGACGAGTCGAGTCCGACGAGGGCGAGGCGCAGCACGCGGCGATCGTCCCACGCCTCGGCCCTCGTCCGGCCCTGCCCGGCGACCCGCCCGGCCGTTGCTCGGCGCTCGCCGGACGCGCCGCCGTCACCACGCCTCGGCGAGCAGGAGCGCGAAGAGCTCGTCGGCGTCGGTCTCCAGCCCGCGCGCCGCGAACCACGCGGCCATCGTGCGGCAGTCGCGCAGCAGGAGCTCGGTGCCGAACGGGTTGGCCACGAGGTCGACGACCTGCGGCAGGTCGATGACGACGAGCCGGTCGCCGTCCGCGAGGACGTTGTACGGCGACAGGTCGCCGTGCGCGTAGCCGAGCCGGGCCAGCACCGCCATCCCGTCGCGGAGCTGGTCCCACCACGACGCGAGCAGGTCCGGGTCGGGACGCGTGCGCGCGAGCCGGGGCGCGGCCTCGTGCGCGACGCCGTCGGACGTCCCGACGAACTCCATGAGGATCTCGTTCCCGTCGATCTGCACGGGGTACGGGACGGGCGCCCCGGCCGACCACAGCTCGCCGAGGGCGGCGAACTCCGCCGCGGCCCACTGCCCTGCCGCGACCTGGCGGCCGTAGCGCGACTTGCGGTCGAGCGCGCGCCGGTCGCGCGTGCGGCGCACGCGGCGGTCCTCGGTGTAGACCGTGTCGCGCCGGAACGCGCGGTGGTCGAGGTCCCGGTAGCGCTTCGCGGCCAGCAGCGTGCGCTGTTCCGCATCGTCGGGCACGGCACGCTCGACGAGGAAGACGTCCGCCTCCTTGCCGGTCTTGAGCACGCCGAGCTCGGTGTCGACGGCCGCGTCGGCGGTGACGACCCAGTCGGGGCGCGGCTCCGGTCCGCGTTGTCCCTTCTCGACGGCGGACCACGTGGACCAGCGCTGGTCGTCGCCGAGCGCGGCGTCGAGGACGCCGGCCGTGGCCCCGGGATCGAGGTCGGTCGTGTCGTCACGGCGCCGCAGGCGGCGGGGCGGGGGAGTGCGGGGGTCTCCCGCGAACGTCGGCGGGAGGTGCGGGTCGGGGTACAGCAGGTCGTGCTCGGGCACGGGTGGGCTCCTTCGGGCGGGGAGCGCACGGCGCTGCCGCTGCCGCCTCGCGGGCGGCGGCGGGCGCGGACCGTCTCGGACGGTCGCCGACCGGCCTAGCGGCGGTCGGTGCTCCCGGGGGTGGTGGACACGCGAGCGTGGGTCGTCCAGCTCATGGCGTTCCTCCTTCCTCCGGTGCCCGACGGCGCGGGCGACACTCCCGGACCGTCCCACCCGGGCGCGGGGCGGGGCAAGCGAATTACCGGGCCGGTCCCGTGTCCGTACCCGGCTCAGGCCGCCCCGGACGTCAGCGTCTGGATCGCCGACGCGACGCGCTCGTACGTGCCGTACGTGTCGAAGCCCATCTGGTCGAGCGCCGACCACACGAACCCGACCGTCGCGTAGAGACCCACCGCCGTCGCGAGGATCCACTCGCGCACCGACCCGGTGTCGCCGAGCAGGGGGAGGGCGAAGCTGCCGCCGGGGCGCCACACGTCGTCGACGACGAGGGACTTTCGCACCCACCGCGGGGAGCGGAACTTGACCGGCCACAGGAGCGGTGCCCCGTTGGTCGTGAGGACGTCGCCCAGGATGTGCACAGTGACGCCGATCCCGACCGCGACCGGGAGCCAGTTCCACTCCTCGGGCGAGAAGAGTGCGACGAGGGCCGCGACGGTGAGCGACGTGACCCACGGCATGAGCTTGCCGCGGCGCGTGAGCTTGAGCGCCTTGAGCGCGAGGGCGACGAGCAGGACCGCGAGGAGACCGCCGCCCACGTAGACCGTGCCGAAGCTCTCCGTCTCGATCGTGACCAGGCCCACGAGCCACGCGAGCGCGGTGAACACCGCGATGCCGAGGAACGAGTGCGTGCCCTGCCGGTGACCGCCGGAGATGGCCTCGACCGCGTCGGACACCCACTCGCTCACGGGCGGCAACGAGTGCGCGAACGTGCCGTTGTGGTGGTCGGCGTCAGGGAGGAGCGCGGCGCCGGCGCACACGACGGCGCCCGTCATGACCCCGACGGACGACACGGGGTGCCAGCCGAGCGCGAACGGCGCCGTCGAGGTCACGGCGATCCACGCTGCTGCACCGGTCGCGGCGTGGTTGGCACCCATCATGGCGGCGGGGTCTCCTGTCGTCTGCCCGGCCGGTTCGTCGGCGTCGGGAGGTGTGTCCGGAACGTCCGGAACCTTACCGGGTGCCGCCGACAGCCCCGGTCGTCCGTCCGGAAGGCTGGGATGGGCGCCCCGGTAGAAAAAGTGTGCCAAGCGGAGCGATCCTCCGGCCGGGACCGGGTCACCGAGCCCGGACGGGGGAGGTGGCCGCCTGTCGCGTCCGAAGTCTGCGCGCGAGCCGGAGATGCCACCGGGCGCGCAGGGCGCACGAGCTCCGCGACGGGCAGGAAAGCGTCGGCCGGCGGGTCCTCGGTCGGCCCGCGGAGCCTCGGCCGAAGAATTTCTGTCGAATTCAGGAAATGGGGTTGTGCCGATCGGGAGAGGCGCGTACGGTCTTCCTCGGTCGACGACATTCCGGTGCGTGGGCCACCCGACATGACCGAGAGGAGCAGTGCCGTGCGCGAACCTGTCCAGCAGGACCGGCGACGTCCCGCGCTGCCCTGCGAGCGGCCGCGCGTCGTGCTGCCCGCGTATCTCAGCGTGTCCTCGCTCCTCGCCGGCGACCCCGGCGGTCCTGTCGTCTGACCACAGCGTCGTACGACAGGCCGTCCCGGACATCGCCGGGGCGGCCTTTTTTCTTGTGCATGAATGCGCCCGTGACGGGGGTGCATTTGTCGTGCTGCCATTCTGCTCGATCGCCGTCGGCGCGCATTTGTCGTGCGCCCGCGGTGAGAAGCACTGCCTTCGTGGTCCAACGGACACGACGCCGCTCTACGGAAGCGGAGACGGGGGTTCGACTCCCTCCGAGGGCACCTGGACGCCTCGCGTCCCGTCTGCTCGACGTTAAGGAGCACCAGCGCGCGTAGCTCAGCGGACAGAGCGCCGGCTTCCGGAGCCGGGCGTCGGGGGTTCGAGTCCTCCCGCGCGCACCAGCGTCGCCCCGCCGGGGCTGCGCACGACCCAGCAGAACGACCCGAGGAGGTCAGCACCGTGAGCACCGAGGCCCACGCGTTCCCCGTCCCGCTGTCCGGTGCGAAGGCGCCGACGCTCATGTGGGCGCACGAGCACGCCGTCGAGCCGGCTGCCCTCCAGCAGCTGCGCAACATCGCCGCGCTTCCGTGGGTCGAGGGCGTGCGCGTCATGCCCGACGTCCACCTGGGCAAGGGTGCGACGGTCGGCTCGGTCATCGCGATGCGCGACGCGGTGTCGCCCAACGCCGTCGGCGTCGACATCGGCTGCGGCATGATCGGCGTCCGCACGTCGCTGACGGCGGAGGACCTGCCCGACGACCTCGGGCCGATCCGAAGCCGCATCGAGGCCGCGATCCCCGTCGGGTTCCACGCGCACGACGAGGCCGTCGACCCGCACCGGCTCCGGTCGATCTCCGGGCGCGGCCCGGCCGAGGTCGCGCGCGGCGCGGACGCGTTCTGGTCGCGGTTCTCCGGCCTGCACGGGCGTGTCTCGGACATCGAGGGTCGCGCGCGCCGTCAGCTCGGGACGCTGGGAGGCGGCAACCACTTCGTCGAGCTCTGCACGGACACCGACGGGCAGGTCTGGCTCCAGCTGCACTCCGGGTCGCGCAACATCGGCAAGACGCTCGCCGAGCAGCACGTCGCGGTCGCCAAGCGGCTCGAGCACAACCAGGGGCTCGTCGACCGCGAGCTCGCGGTGTTCCTCGGCGGCACCCCGGAGATGGACGCGTACCTCGCCGACCTGTGGTGGGCGCAGGAGTACGCGGCGCGATCGCGAGCGGTCATGATGACGCTCGTCGTCGACGCCGTGCGCGCGTCGTTCCCCGGTCGGGAGATCGCGTTCGACGAGGCCGTGAACGTCCACCACAACTACGTCGCGGTCGAGCACGTCGACGACCAGGAGCTCGTCGTCACCCGCAAGGGCGCGATCCGGGCGGGCAAGGGCGACCTCGGGCTCATCCCCGGGTCGATGGGCACCGGCTCGTACATCGTGCGCGGCCTCGGGAACCCGGAGTCGTACTGGTCGGCGTCGCACGGCGCGGGGCGACGCATGTCGCGCACGAAGGCGAAGAAGACCTTCACGCTCGACGACCTCGCCGCCCAGACCGCGGGCGTCGAGTGCCGCAAGGACGCCGGGGTGCTCGACGAGATCCCGGGCGCGTACAAGGACCTCGACGAGGTCATCCGCGCGCAGTCCGACCTCGTCGAGGTCGTCGCCCGCCTCACGACGCTCCTCTGCGTCAAGGGCTGACCACGGGGTCGCGACCAGGCGATCCGGGCGAGCCGAACAGGTGGTCCTGGCGCGTCCGGTGGTCCGGACGAGCCAGGACCACCTGCTCGGCATCGGCCGGGGGTCAGGGGCGGTCGCGGGGGAGGCGGACGGTGAACGTCGTGCCGGTGGGGCCAGGTTCGTCCGCCGTGGCGGACGACACGGCGACGGTGCCGCTGTGGGCCGTGACGATCGCGTCGGCGATGGCGAGGCCGAGGCCGGTGGAGCCGCCGGTGCGGTTGCGCGCGTCGTCGCCGCGGGTGAAACGGCGGAAGAGCGTCGGGCGCAGGGGCACCGGGATGCCGGGGCCGTCGTCGGTGACGGAGAGCACGACGTCGTCGCCGTCGGTCGTGAGCCGCACCTCGACGTGGGTGCCGGGCGGGGTGTGTGTGCGCGCGTTCGCGAGGAGGTTCGCGAGCACCTGCCGCAGGCTCGCCTCGTCGCCCGTGATCTCAAGGTCGACGTCGAGGTCCTCGCCGGGCAGGTCCAGGGCCCAGTCGTGGTCGGGGCCGGCGGCGTGGGCGTCCATGACGGCGTCGACGGCGAGCGCCGCGAGGTCGACGGGTGCGCGGTCGAGCGGGCGGCCCGCGTCGAGCCGGGCGAGGAGCAGCAGGTCCTCGACGAGACCGGTCATGCGCACGGCCTCGGACTCGATGCGGTCGAGCGAGCGGGCGGTGGCGGGCGGGACGTCGTCGGGCGAGCGGCGCACGAGCTCGGCGTACCCGCGGATGGAGGCGAGGGGCGTGCGGAGCTCGTGGCTCGCGTCGGCGACGAACCGCCGCACCTGGGTCTCGGAGTCGTGACGGGCCTGGAGCGAGGTCTCGACGTTCTCGAGCATCCGGTTGAGGGCGGCGCCGACCTGTCCGACCTCCGTCCGCTCGTCGGTGAGGTCGTCAGGGACGCGCGGGATGGCGTCGATCTCGCCCTGCGCGAGCTCGAGCTCGGAGACACGGCTCGCGGCGGCGGCGACGTCGTCGAGCGGGCGCAGCGAGCGACGCACGAGCCACCACCCGACGAGCGCGGCGGCGAGCAGTCCGACTGCGCCGAGCGCGACCTCGACGAGCACGTAGTCCTCGACCGTCGCGTCGACCGTGGCCGTGCTCGAGGCGACGACGACGGGCTGCCCGTCGTCCGTGGTCCCGTGCACGGCGCGGAACGACCCGAGGTCGGGCAGGTCGACGTCGTGCGGGGCGCCGTCGGCGGGGACCTCCTCCAGCGCGGCGATCTGGCCGGCGTCGAGCCTGACGCGCTCGAGGGTCGGGGTCACGTACTCGGCGAGCACGATCTCCCCTGCGTCGTAGCGCAGGACGGCGCTCCCCGGCCCGGTGCCGGCGGGGAACCGCGACGGGTCGTCGACGTCGGGCAGGTCGGCCGGGGCGGGCGTGTCACCGGACCCGTCGGTGGGCTGGCCGGGCCCCTCTGAGCCCGGCCTCTCGCCGAAGCCCTGCGTGAGCCGGTCGCTCGCCTGGTCGAGCTCGTGGTCGACCTGCGCGACGAGCTGGGATCGCAGCAGCGCCGTCGACGCGGTGGCGATGCCGAGCGTCACGAGGAGCACGACCGCCGCGAGCACGAGGACGAGACGGCGTCGCAACGCCGTCGGCCGCCGCGTGGGGGCGCCGTCCCCGGTCCCGGGACGCGCGGGGACGCGTGCGCGACGGTCCGTCACGCGTCCGTGCCGCTCGCGGGCTTGAGCACGTACCCGACGCCGCGGAGCGTGTGGATCATCGGTTCGCGACCCTTGTCGATCTTGCGGCGCAGGTAGGAGATGTAGAACTCGACGATGTTGGCCTGGCCGCCGAAGTCGTAGTTCCAGACGCGGTCGAGGATCTGCGCCTTGGACAGCACGCGGCGCGGGTTGCGCATGAGGTAGCGCAGCAGCTCGAACTCGGTGGCCGTGAGGCGCACCTCCTCGCCCGCGCGGCGGACCTCGTGCGCGTCCTCGTCGAGCTCGAGGTCGCCGACGACGAGCACGGAGTCCTCGCGCTGGGCGGTCGCGCCGCCCCGGCGCAGCAGCCCGCGCAGGCGGGCGACGACCTCCTCGAGGCTGAACGGCTTCGTCACGTAGTCGTCGCCGCCGGCGGTGAGCCCGGCGACGCGGTCCTCGACGGCGTCGCGCGCGGTGAGGAAGAGGACGGGGACGTCGGTGTCGCGCTCCCGCAGCCGGCGCAGCACGGTGAGACCGTCCATGTCGGGGAGCATGACGTCGAGCACGACGACGTCGGGGCCGGACTCGCGGGCGGTGCGGATGGCGGAGTTCCCGTCGAGCGAGGTGGAGACGTCCCAGCCCTCGTACCGCAGCGCCGAGGTGAGCAGCTCGGCGAGGTTGGGCTCGTCGTCGACCACGAGCACGCGGACGGGGGAGCCGTCGGGACGCGTGAGGCGCGGCTGGTCGGGACGGCCGACGGGGGCGGGGGCTGCGGTCATGGACCCAGCGTCCCGCGGCTCGCGTGGTCGTGCCTGTGGTGACCCTGTGCGCCCGCTGTGCCCGGGTGCGGGTTGTGACGCCGTCGCGGGAGGGCGGGTGAGATCGCCTCACCGGGTCGTTGAATCCTTGACTTTTGATCAGTCGCCGTCAAAACTCGCAGCATCGGCAGCAGCCGACGTCCACGCACGCAGGAGTGCGCGCGCCGCCGAACGCCGAGCGCCCCCGGCGATCTACCGGGGTCCGAGCGCCCGGCTCGCGCTCTCGACGACGAGGGAGAAGCACGCATGGATTTGTTCAGCGGCACGACTTTCAAGCGGGCGGTGGCGGCAGCGGTCGCGCTGCCCCTCGCGGGCGGGGCGACGCTCGTGGCGGCCGGCCCGGCGGCCGCGGACGAGGAGGACTACAAGATCCTCGTCGTCGGCAAGACGCTCGGGTTCCGGCACTCGCACATCGACGACACGACGCGCGCGCTGATCGACCTCGGTGAGGACAACGGCTTCACGGTCGACGTGTGGGACCCGCCGAACGACTCCGCGGGCTGGTGGGGGAGCGGCTCGCCGGGTCAGCCCGACCTCACCATGGACTCGACGCCGTTCACGAGCGCCGAGGACCTGTCGCAGTACGCGACCCTGGTCTTCGTCTCGCCCGTCGACAACACGAACTCCCTGAACCCCGCGACGCCGCGCCTGCTCGACGACACCGAGCTCGCGGCCCTCCAGGGCTACGTCCACGGTGGCGGCGGCTTCGTCGGGCTGCACGCCGCGACCGACACGATGCACACCGTCCCCTGGTACGGCGAGCTCACCGGCGGCGGGGCGCGGTTCGCCAGCCACCCGCAGCAGCAGACCGCGACCATGCGCGTCGAGAGCCCGGCCCACCCCTCGACCGCGCACCTGCCGGCCGTCTGGGAGCGGTTCGACGAGTGGTACAACTACACGACCAACCCGCGCGCGGACGTGCACGTGCTCCTCACGCTCGACGAGTCGACGTACTCCCCGGGCAACAACGCCATGGGCGAGGACCACCCGATCTCGTGGTGCCAGAACTTCGAGGGCGGACGCTCCTGGTACGAGGGCGCGGGTCACACGGACGCGTCGTGGACCGACCCGCTCTTCCTCGAGCACGTGCTCAAGGGCGTCGAGTGGACCGCGGGAGTCGTCGAGGGTGGCGGCAACTGTGTCACGTTCCCCGAGGTCGACGCCGTCGTGGCCGGCCTGAACACCTCGGCTGTGGGCGACGGCGTGATCGCGGGAGCGATCGCCTCCCTGCTCGGCAGCGCGCGCACCGCGGCCGAGGCGGGCGACCCGGCCACGGCGGTCCAGGTGCTGGGCGGCGCGCGGTCGCTCGTCGACCATCTGTCCGCCGCGGCGGGCGACCGGGACCTCCTCGCGTCGAAGATCGACGACCTCGTCGACTGGCAGACCGGTCTCGTCGACGACGGTCCCGCGCTCGACCTCGCGGCCGAGGCCGAGCTGCGGACCATGGGCGGCAAGCAGTACCTCGCGGTGCGGGTGCTCAACGAGGACGACGCCGCCGTCGACATCACCGTCACGACGCCGTACGGGTCCAAGGAGTTCGCGGCCGTCGCCCCCACCAAGAACGCCTACCAGGCGTTCGCGACGCGCCTCGTCGAGGTCCCTGCCGGGGAGGTGACGGTCACCGCGACCGCCGTGCTCGACGGCGAGACGGTCACCGAGGAGGTCGCGGTCGCCTACGCCGGCACCGCCTGACAGTCCTTCCCACCGGGACAGTGCGCACCGACGGCGCCCGTCGCACCGTGCGACGGGCGCCGTCGCGCGGCGGGCGTCCGTGACGACACGGTCCGCCGTCGTCGGCTGAGTCAGGCGAGCTGGAGCGTCGTGAGGCACGTGGGGTCGTCGTCGCCCGTGGAGACGGTCGTCGTGCCGACCCGGCCGTCGTGCTCCACGCGCAGCTCCGCGTCGACGTCGCGGGGGAGCCAGTAGCCGACGAACCCGTTGGCGCCGAGCGTCGTGTCCTCCTCGACGAGGACGTCCCCGGTCGCGGCGTCGACGACGCTCACGCTCACGGGCTCGCCCGCGAGCTCTCCCTGGCACGTGGTGAGCGAGTGGAAGAAGCACTCGTGCGTCCCGTCCACGTAGGGCGCGACCGAGAGGTAGAACACGTCGTCCGGCAGGGGGACGGTGGTCTCGTACGCCTCGTCGGCGAGCACGAGCTCCGCCGCGCGGACGGAGGCGACGAGGTCGGTGGGCCGGTCCGCCGTCTCCAGCGCCTCCAGGCGGTCCACGACCTCCCGCCCCGAGAGGCCCGCGAGGTCGTGCCGCTCGAGCAGCGCGTCGAGCGCGGTGGGTTCGGCCGTCCCGGCCGAGCAGCCGGCGAGCACGAGGGCGAGGGCGGTTCCGGCGGCGGCGGTCACGAAGGTCGGGAGGGCGCGTCGTCTCATGGGCCGATCCTCCCAGAGCGCACCGCCGTGACCAGGGCCGGGAGGTCGCGCGCCTCGCGGGCGACCGGAGGGTCCCGCTCGTCGTCGCGCTGTCGACGAGGCACGGGGACGCGGAGTCGGGCCTCGGCCAGCTCCTCGCGAGCGACGGCTCGCTCGGCGGCGTCGTCTACGTGGGGATGTCGCGCACCGACGACCGGCTCGCCCGCGCCGTCGCGGACGGCCTGCCCGTCGTCGTCATCGACGAGGAGGTCGACCTCGACCTGCCCGTCGAGACGATCACCGTGGACAACTACGGCGGCGCGTACCAGGCCACGAGCTACCTCGTGCAGCAGGGCCACCGCCGCATCGCGCACGTCGCCGGCCCCGCCGAGCTCTCGACGACGCAGGACCGCCTGCGGGGCTACGTCGACGCGATGCACGACGCCGGGCTCGACGTCGACCCCGACCTCGTGCGGCACGGCCCGTACACCGAGCAGTTCGGCGCCTCGACGTTCCCCTACCTCACCCGGCCCGGCGGCGCGCCGACGGCGGTGTTCGTCGGCAGCGACATCGTCGCCGTCGGGATGCTCGGGGCGGCGGAGCTGCACGGCATCTCGATACCCGACGACCTCTCGGTCGTCGGGTGCGACGGCATCCGCGTCGGCCAGTGGCTGCGCCCCAAGCTCACGACGCTCGAGCAGCCCGTCGCGGCGCTCGCGCTCGCCGCGATGGACGCGATCGAGCGGTCCATGACCGGTGAGCGCCGCGCCGGCGCGCCCGCCCGCACGGTCCTGCCGCTGCACCTCGTCGTGCGTGGCTCGGTCGCGCGGGTCGAGGCGTCGTAGCGCTGCGGCGACGACCGCGCCCCCGGCGACGGGCGAGCGCCCGCTGCGCCACACCGACCGACTTGCAGTGAACGGTCGCCGAAACATTCGCACGCGCATTTCAACTTTTGGCTTGGCAACGGCGAAAGCCGACCGTAAGGTCGGACCAGTGCGGCGGCGGGGCATGGCACCGCCCGTCGCACCGGGTCTCACGTTCGAGGCCCAGCCATCCGGAGCCGACCGATCAGCGGAGATCGTCGTGCAGCGGCATCGGGAGCGCGCGCGTGCCTGGCGCTGCCGGTCCGGCGATCACCGTCTTCTCGTTACGCGTCAAGGAGGACGTTGTGCACAGACGAACGATCACGAGCCCTCGCAGGCTCGCCCGACGAGGTGTCGCCGCGGTCCTTGCCGCCGCGGTGCTGGTACCCCTCTCGATCAGCGCGGCCGGCGCCCACCCCGGTCACGAGGAACCGACACCGGCCGCCGACGAGGCGACCGACTGGGACAGCTACGAGAAGGTGCTGCTCAGCAAGAACACCGGCGAGCCCATCGATCTCGCCGTCCTGCCCGACTCCCGTGTCCTGCACACCGCGCGCGACGGCGTCGTACGCCTCACCGACTCCGCGACGGGCCTGACCACCCAGATCGCGGACCTCGACGTCTACTCCAACTCCGAGGACGGGCTCCAGGGCATCTCGCTCGACCCGGCCTTCGAGGAGAACCACTTCCTGTACATGGTCTACGCGCCCCGCGTGATGGATGGCACGTCGCCCTCCGGCGTGGAGTACCCCGAGACGACCCCGGCGGGGAGCGCGCCGAACTCGCTGCCGGCCGGCGAGGACGAGAGCTACTGGGACCAGTGGCTGGGCTACAACGTGCTGTCGCGCTTCACGTGGGACCCGGCCACCGACGCCATCGACCTGTCCACCGAGCGCGAGATCCTCAAGGTCGACGCGCAGCGTGGGCAGTGCTGCCACGTCGGCGCCGACATGGCGTGGGACGACGAGGGGAACCTGTTCCTCTCCACCGGTGACAACACCCCCGCCAGCACCCCGGGTGCGAACGGCTACGCGCCGAACAACAACGCCCCGGGCATGAACCCCGGCTTCGACGACCGTCGCGGCGCCGGCAGCACCAACGACCTGCGCGGGAAGATCCTGCGGATCAACCCGATCGAGGACCTCGCCGCCGGCACCGAGGTGGGTCCGGGGAGCACGTACACGATCCCGGAGGGCAACCTCTTCGACGACGCGCAGTACGACGACGTCCGGGACCTCGTCCGCGACGAGACGTACGTCATGGGTCTGCGCAACCCGTTCCGCATCGACTACGACGTCGAGTCCGGCGCGCTCGTGTGGGGCGACTACGGCCCCGACGCGGCCGCCGCGAACCCCGACCGCGGCCCGATGGGCTACGTCGAGTGGCAGCTCACGACAGAGCCGATGAACGGCGGCTGGCCGTACTGCCACGGTCCCAACGCCAACTACAACGAGTGGGACTACGCGACCCAGACGCCGGGCGAGTGGTTCGACTGCGAGGCCGGCGCCGTGAACAACTCGACGTGGAACACCGGTCTGGACGTCCTGCCGCCCGCGACCGCGCCGCAGGTCTACTACGGCGACAACCCGGGCGACCAGCCCGAGGTGCTCGACCCGCTGACGGCGTGGGGCGGCGGCGGCCAGGCCCCGATGGGCGGCCCGATCTACCGCTACGACGAGACCCTCGACTCGGACGTCAAGTTCCCCGAGTACTGGGACGGGCACCCGCTGATGGCGGAGTTCTCGCAGGACTACGTCGCGGCGTTCACGCTCGACGAGCTCACCTCGGCCGGCCAGGTCACCGCCGTCGAGGACTTCCTGCCGAACGCTCACCTGGAGACGGTCAACCAGCCGATCTGGGACAACGTCATGGACATGGAGTTCGGCCCGGACGGCGCCCTGTACGTCCTGGAGTACGGTGACGGCTTCTTCCGCCAGAACCCGGACGCCGGCCTGTACAAGGTCGTCTACGGGTCGGAGAACACCCACCCGCGTGCCTTCATCGACGCCGACCCGATCTCGGGCAGCACCGCTCCGCTCGAGGTGACCTTCGACGCGTCGGCCTCGACCGACGCCGAGACCCCGGCCGGCGAGCTCGTCTACGACTGGGACTTCGACTCCGACGGCGTCTACGACGCCCAGGGCGTCACCGTCACGCACACGTTCACCGAGCTCGGGCAGTACAACGTGCAGCTGCGCGTCACCGACGCCGGTGGCAACTTCGGCCTCGCGATCCAGCAGGTCACGGTCGGCAACACCGCCCCCGTCATCACCCTGGACCAGCCGGACGGCGCCATCTTCAACTGGGGCGACGCCGTCCCGTACACCGTCTCGGTCGAGGACGCCGAGGACGGCAACCAGCCGACGTGCCGCAACATCCAGTACACGTTCGGTCTCGGCCACAACACGCACGCGCACCCCGAGGTGAGCGGTCGGGCCGCGGACACCGCGGACGGTTGCGGCTTCACCATCCAGACCAGCCCCGACGCCGTCGAGCACGGGGAGGGCGAGAAGATCTACGGCACCCTCGTCGTGACCTACACGGACCAGGCGCAGGGCGACGTCCCGGCCATCCGCGGCGAGGCCACGCACGTCCTCAAGCCCGAGGAGCAGCAGGCCGAGTGGTACGACGCGGCCGAGGGCATCGAGGTCGCGGACGACGCCGAGGCCGACGCGGGGAAGTACGTGACCTCGCTCGACGAGGGCGACTCGTTCTCGTACCAGCCGATCGCGTTCTCCCACGCCCCGACCGGTGACGCCATCAACGCCGTGACCATGATCGGTCGCGGCGAGGGCACCGTCTCCCTCGGCTGGGTGGGCGCGGACGGCGAGACCGTCGACTCGCTCGCCGAGTTCCGGTTCACCGGTGACACCTGGAAGGACGCCACCCGCACGCTCACCGAGGTGCCGGAGGGCACCGGGACCCTCGTCGTGACGAGCACCGGTGGCGTGGACGTCGACAACCTGACCTTCGGGAAGAACGTCGTCGTCCCGGCAGAGCAGGTCTCCATCCAGATGTTCTCGCTCATCCCGTGGGTCCGGGCGGACGGCCAGCAGGCCGTGCTCGACCGGCTCGGGGAGATCGGGTTCCAGAACGTCGAGCCCTACGGCGGCAACTTCTCCGGCCTGACGGCCGAGCAGTTCCGTGCGCAGGCCGACGCCGCGGGTGTCACGGCGAAGTCGTCGCACTACAACGTCAACGAGGCGACCTTCGACCAGACGCTCGAGTACGTCGGGACGGTCGGGCAGGAGTACGTGGGCTCGGGCGGGTTCCCGCAGCCGGGCATCGGCACCCTGGAGAACACGCTCGCGACGGCCGAGGCGATGAACCGTCTCGGTGAGCGTGCCGTGGCCGCCGGGTTCGAGAAGTTCTTCGGCCACAACCACGACGGTGAGTTCCGGACGACGTACATGTACAACGGGGTGGAGACGTCGGCGTGGGAGATCCTCGTCGCGGAGACGAACCCGGAGTACGTGACGTTCCAGCTCGACGTCGCCTGGGCGGCGCACGCGGGCGTGGACGTCCCGGCGCTGATCGAGCAGTACGGCGACCGGATCGAGCTCCTGCACGTCAAGGACGCGACCGGCATCAACGCCGGTGGTCGCCCGACCTTCACCAACCTCGGTGACGGCGACGTGCCGCTGCAGCAGATCCTCGCTGCGGCGCAGGAGGCCGGTGTCGTCTACTACGTCATGGAGTACGACCAGGCCCCGAACGGCGAGGACTTCGCCACCACCGGGTACGAGTACCTCACCGGTGAGCCCGCGGGCGGGCCCACCGGGCCGGTCGTCGTCCCGGTGGACCAGGTCTCGATCCAGATGTTCTCCCTGATCCCGTGGGTGAACGCGGTGGGCCTGCCGGCAGTCCTCGAGCGACTGTCCGAGATCGGGTTCAAGAACATCGAGCCGTTCGGCGGCAACTTCGCGGGCTACACGGCCGAGGAGTTCCGGGCGCTCGTCGACTCGTACGGCCTGAGCGTGAAGTCCTCGCACTACAACGTGAACGAGGGCACGTTCGACCAGACGCTCGACTTCGTCACGACGCTGGGCCAGGAGTACGTGGGCTCCGGCGGCTTCCCGCAGCCGGGGATCGGCACGTACGAGAACACGCTGGCGACGGCCGAGGCGATGAACCGTCTCGGTCAGCGCACCGTGGACGCGGGGCTGGAGAAGTTCTTCGGCCACAACCACGACGGCGAGTTCCGCACCACGTACGAGCACGACGGCGAGACGCTCTCGGCCTGGGAGATCCTGGTCCGCGAGACCGACCCGGAGTACGTGACGTTCCAGCTCGACGTGGCGTGGGCCGCCCACGCGGGCGTCGACGTCCCGGCGCTCATCGCGGAGTACGGCGACCGGATCGAGCTCGTGCACGTCAAGGACGCCACGGGTCTGAACGCGGGCGGACGCCCGACGTTCACCAACCTCGGTGACGGCGAGGTGCCGCTCCAGGAGATCCTCGCCGCCGCCCAGGAGGCCGGGGTCAGGTACTACGTCATGGAGTACGACGTGGCCCCCGACGGCGAGGACTTCGCCACCACCGGGTTCGAGTACCTCACCGGCCAGGAGGCCGGCGCGAACGAGCGGACGGTCGCGGTGACGGCACAGCCGCGGTGCCTCGCGGGCAAGGCCTACCTCGCCGTCCGTGCGCTCAACGACGAGGACGTCCCGCTCGACATCACGATCGAGACGCCCTACGGCAGCCGGACCTTCGAGGACGTCGCGCCGGGCAAGAACGCCTACCAGTCGTTCAACGCCCGGGCCGACCAGATCGAGGCCGGCACGGTGAGCGTCACGGCGACCGACGCGGAAGGGGGGACCGCCACGGTGACCGCCGACCACGCCGCGCAGACGTGCGGCTGACGCGGTCCTGACGGGGCCGGGTGGGGCGGGCGTCCGACACCGCCTCACCCGGCCTGCCGAGGGCACCGCGCGAACGACGGCCCGGGAGACGACTCCTCGTCTCCCGGGCCGTCGGTGCGTCTCGTCGAGCAGGTCGTGGCGGAACCGGTGGCGAGTGGCGTCCCGGCTCGCGAGCGAGGCCGACCCTGGGGAGCATGGCGGTGGTGTCGAGCAGGGGCGCCGTCCGCGCGAACGCGAGGAGCCCAGCATGACCTCCACCGCCGTCCCCCGGGTCCCGGGCGCAGCACCGGCGTCCCCGACCGCCCCGTCAGCGGGCGAGCCCGCCGCCGCGCCGGGCACGGGTCGGCTGCCCCTGCCGCGACCGCGCGGCCCGCTGACCGCGGCGCTCCTGGGGGCGCTCGTCAGCGGCCCGCCCGGGGACGACGCGGCCGAGCGGCTGCGACCCGTCGGGGACGCCGTCGGCCCCGCGCTGGACGAGGCCGCCGGGCGCGTCCTGCGCGACGACGACGTGCAGCTCGCGCTCGCGGTCCTCTACGAGCTGCACTACCGCGGGGTCGACGGGGTCGACGACGCGTGGGAGTGGGAGCCGGCGCTGCTCGCCCTTCGCGCGAGGCTCGAGGCCCCGTTCGAAACCGCCGTGCGCGAGCGCGCGGGCCGGCCCGCGTGCGCGGAGACGGACGCCGCGGGCGTGGCGCGGCGGCTCTTCGAGCTCGCCGCCGCCGACGACGGCCCGAGCCTGTCGCGGTACGTCGCCCGGCGCGCGGACGCCGAGCAGGCGCGCGAGCTCCTGGCCCTCAAGTCGCTGTACCAGCTCAAGGAGGCCGACCCGCACACGTGGGCCGTGCCCCGGCTCGCGGGGACGCCCAAGGCCGCCCTGGTGGAGATCCAGGCCGACGAGTACGGCGGCGGACGCCCCGGGAGGATGCACGCGGAGCTCTTCGCGCGCACGATGCGCGGCGTCGGGCTCGACGACACCTACGGGCGCTACGTCGACGCCGTGCCGGCGGTGGTCCTCGCGGCGGTGAACACGATGTCCCTGTTCGGCCTGCACCGTCGGTTGCGGGGCGCGATCGTCGGGCACCTCGCCGCGTTCGAGATGACGTCGTCGGTGCCGAGCCGGCTGTACGGCAACGGCTTCCGGCGCCTGGGCCACGACGCGGACACGACCTGGTACTTCGACGAGCACGTCGAGGCGGACGCGGTCCACGAGCAGATCGCGGCCCGCGACCTCGCCGGCCGCCTCGTCGAGCAGGAGCCCGCGCTGCGCGACGACGTCCTGCTGGGCGCGGCCGCGTGCCTCGCCGTCGAGGGCGACGTCGCCGCGCACGCGCTCGAACGCTGGCAGGCGGGGGAGTCGGCGCTGCGCGCGCCGCTCGATCCCGTCGTGGCGAGCCCGTCGCCGGAGGGGCCCGCCGAGGACGGAGACCGCCGGCGTGCTTGACGACCGCGGGACGTGGACTCGCTGCCCCCGCTCGACGGCAGGGCCCTGCGGGACGGCCGGGGAGGGGCCGCGGTGACGGGGGAGCCACGCGGTCACGCGGAGGAGGTCGTCGTGACGGCCTGCCCCGACGGCCCGCTGCTCGTCCGCGGCCCCGCGCGCCTCGTCGACCAGGAGGGGAACGAGATCGAGCGGCACCGCGCGACCGTCGCGCTGTGCCGGTGCGGGGGCACGGCGATCCCGCCGTGGTGCGACGGGACGCACAAGGTCAACGGCTACCGCAGCGGGGACGACGACGGCCGCGCCACGGCGAGCGAGGCCGGGACGGGCGCGTAGAACCAGCCGTGGAACGCGGCGCGGGCGGGCTGGGGCAGCACGCGCGCGACCGCCAGCATGGCCTTGCCCTGGACACCGTGGATGACCTCCGGCCGGCCGTGGAGGAGCGCGTCCACGGCTCGTCGCGCCACCGCGGCGGCGCTGGGCTTGGGCAGGCGCCCCACGTGGGTGCGCTCCATGCCCGCCTCCCGGAAGAACGGTGTCCGGGTAGGCCCAGGCAGGAGCGCGGTGACCGTGACGCCGGTGCCGGCGAGCTCTGCGCGCAGCGACCACGCGAAAGAGCGCAGGAACGCCTTCGACGCGGCGTAGGTCGCGAAGTGCGGTGCGGGCATCTCTCCGGCGACCGACGCCGTGAAGAGCAGCCGGCCCCGTCCCTCGGCGAGGAGGTCGGGCAGCAGCAGGTGCGTCAGGTGAGCGACTGAGCGCACGTTGAGGTCCACGAGCCGCAGCTGCGCCTCCAGCGGGGTGCGCGCGTACGCGCCGTGCACACCGACCCCCGCGTTGAGGACGACGGTCGAGACGCCGAGCTCGCGCGCGCGCCGGGCGGTCGCCTCGACCCCGCGAGGCGTCGTCAGGTCTACCGTCAGCCCCTCGTGCGTGCCGCCGTGCGCGAAGAGGTCGCGCTCGGTGGGCGCGACGTCGCGGTCCGCGACCACGAGCACGTCGTTCCCCCGGCGCGCGAGCTCGACCGCGAGCGCGCGCCCGATCCCGCTCGTGGCGCCGGTCACGAGGGCGGCACCGCGGTCCGCCGGCGGCCGCGCGGCGGTCACGGCAGGTCCGAGGAGTCGTCGCCGCTCAGCGCGACCTCCGCGGGCGGCTCGCGCAGCGCCTGGGCGAGGTGCCCGCCCAGGAACGCGCTCGCGCCGGCGACGACGCAGCCGAGCATCGAGACGGCGACCCCGGAGCGGTGCCGCCCGCCGCGGCGGAGCAGCCACGACGCCCCGTAGAGCAGCGAGGCTCCCGTGTTGAGCGCCGCGTGCACGGCGCCGACGCGGCGGGCGCGCCGGTCGACGTCGAGGTAGTCGGCGAGCCCGGTGAGGGCCGTCGGCGCGACGGCCAGCACGCCGAGCCCGACGAGCCGCTGCGCCGCCGGGGCGCTCCGCTCGCCACCGACGAGGTCGAGCACGGCCGCGCTGGTCCACAGCCCGACCGGGACGTCGATCAGGGTCGCGTGGAGCGCATGGCCCAGCGAGCGGCCGTGCAGCTCCTCACGCAGGCGGCCGTGGGAGGGGACGACCGCGAGCGCGACGCCACGAACCGTGCTCGAGAGGCCGTCGAGCGCGGTCGCGTCCTCGAGTCGCCGCGCGAGGCGCACGAGGACGGGGGAGCCCGCGCCGTCGGTGGTGGCGGTGCTGCGGGGATCGGACATGGGCGCTCCTCGGGTCGTCGTGCTCCCGTTCTCGAAGCCCTGCGTCGACCGTAGGCACGATCGCCCGCGCTCGCGCGCGAGGCCCCCGGACGCACGTCGCCCTCGTCCTGGCGGGGCCGGGACGAGGGCGGTCGTCGCGGGGCAGGCGTGCGGCGGGCTTCTTCACCGGCTGCCATGCGACGGGAACCACGCTGGGGTGGTCGCGGGCCGCACGTCGCCCTCCGGCGGCGGGTGAACGTCCGAACGGCGCGCGCACAGGCTCCCCCTGCGCTCCGGGCTCGCGCGGGCTAGGGTCGTCGCTCCGGGTCAGGACGTGGCTCGCGACCGTCTCGTCGACGAGGCAGGCAGCATGAGCACCGACCACGACCAGAACCGCGCCCGCGCGCTGCCGGGCGACGGCTTCCTCGGCAAGTACCGCTACGACGTCGTGCGCGAGGAGTCGCCGCCGCGGGCGCGCAGCCGGGCGACCAGCGCGTTCGGGAGGCGCCCGGCGCCCCCGGTCGGGACGGGAAGCCGACCTCCTGTCCGAGCATGGCGAGCAGGCGCGCGAGATCCAGCGTCCCCGCCGCCCCCAGGCGGCGCAGCACGCGCAGCACCGGCCCGGCGGCCGGGAGCGGGCTGAAGAGCGCGTCGAGGAGCGGGTCGCGCACCCGGTCCCAGCCGGCGACGAGCTCGAGCCACGCGTCGCCGTCCCCGGCCGCGAACTCCTCCAGCCCGGCGGCGGTGTCCGCGGTGCGCTCGCCGTCGAGCACGTGGGCCAGGGCGTCCGGCGCGCGCGATCACGACAGCCCATGGTCCTCCAGGTGCAAGCCCCGGATGACGGGCGACCCGGCCGCGAGCGGGTAGAACGCGCTGAAGAGGTCCGTCTCGTACCTCGGTGCCGCGACCTCGGCGGAGCGGACCGCCCCGCCGGAGGTCTCCTGTGCCTCCAGGACGAGGACGTCCCACCTGGCGTCGGCGAGCGCGTGCGCGGCGACGGGGCCGTTGGGCCCCGCGCCGACGACGACCGCGTCGACGGTGGTCAGGCCCACGGGTCGAGCACGACCTTGATGCAGCCGTCCTCCTTGCGCTGGAACGTGCGGTACGCGGCCGGGGCGGACTCGAGCGGGAGGCGGTGCGTCCGCAGGTCCAGGACGCCGAGCGGGTCGGACGCGTCGGCGGCCAGGGGGAGGACGTCGTCGGTCCACCGCCGCACGTTCGCCTGGCCCATGCGCAGCGTCACCTGCTTGTCGAAGAGCTGCATCATCGGCAGAGGGTCCTTCGCGCCGCCGTAGACGCCCGAGATCGAGACGGTGCCGCCGCGGCGGACGAGCTCGAACGCCGAGTACAGGGCCGCGAGGCGGTCCGTCGCAGCGCGCTCGGTGAGGGGCGCCGCGATCGCGTCGGGCAGGACGCCGACCACCTTCTGCGTGGCCTCCGCGACGGGGGAGCCGTGCGCCTCCATGCCGACCGCGTCGATCACGGAGTCGGCGCCACGCCCGGACGTCAGGTCGCGCACCGCCGCGGCGAGGTCGTCGACGGCGGACGGGTCGAGGGTCTCGACGCCGTGCCGCTCGGCCATCGCGCGCCGCTCCGGGACGCGGTCGACGCCCACGACGCGGGACGCCCCGCGGTGGAGCGCGATCCGGGCCGACATCTGCCCGATGGGGCCGAGGCCGAGGACCACGACCGTGCCGCCCGGCGGGACGTCGGCGTACTCGACCGCCTGCCACGCGGTGGGCAGGACGTCGGAGAGGTAGAGGTAGCGCTCGTCCGGCGACCCGTCGTCGGGCACGACGACGGGGCCGTACTGCGCCTGCGGCACGCGCAGGTACTGGGCCTGGCCCCCGGGGACCTGGCCGTAGAGCCTGGTGTACCCGAAGAGCGCGGCACCCTTGTCCTGGGAGCGCACCTGCGTCGTCTCGCACTGCGTCTGCAGGCCGCGCTCGCACATCCAGCAGTGCCCGCACGCGATGTTGAACGGGATCACGACGCGGTCGCCGACCCGGAGGTTCCCGGCCTCGGGACCGACCTCCTCGACGACGCCCATCGCCTCGTGGCCCAGGACGTCGCCCGCGTCGAGGAACATCCCGAGCACCCCGTACAGGTGCAGGTCGGATCCGCAGATCGCGGTCGACGTGACGCGCACGACCGCGTCCGTGGGCTCCTCGATGCGGGGGTCGGGCACGTCCTCGACGCTTACCTTCTCGCGTCCCTGCCAGGTCAGTGCTCGCATGGTGCTGCCATCCTTCCGTCGATGGTCGTGCGGTGCGGCGTGCTCAGCCCCTGCTGCACGTCTGCTCCGACCGTGGCCGGACAGGACGTCGAGCGGGTCGAGCCTGCGGGGATCCGTGGACGTCGCCGAGTTCGGCTGGGAGACGAGCGACGCACGAGGCCGGCCACAGCCGGGCCCCGAGGAGGATCGTCAGGACGAGGGCCGCCCGGCACAGAGCGGTTCGTCCGTGCCGACGGTCCGAGCCGGTTCCCGACGCCGACCGCCGTTCGCGCGGCTGCCGCGCCGCGTCGGCGGCTGGCTGCACCGACGCCGCCAGTGAAGCACCGGCCCTGCCCGCTCACACGCCGAGCCGGTTCTCCGGCACGCGCGGCCCCGGTGGGCGTGCGGGCGCCCGGGGCGCGCGGCACCCTCGTTCCGTGACGAGCGAGGACCGGACCGCGGGCAGCAACCGACGCGGCTCGCGGGCGGTCGAGGCCGGGACGCGCCCGCGTCGCGTCGTGGCGGCCGCGCAGCGGCAGTGGGTGCGCCACCCGCGGTGGTCGCTCGCGGTCAAGGGCGCGGTCGCCGCCGCCATCGCGTGGTTCGCCGGCGTGCTCGCGCCCGAGCCGTTCTCCGACTACCCCTACTACGCCCCGCTGGGCGCCGTCGTCGCGACGACGAGCACGCTCGCCCGCTCGGTCCGCGAGTCAACCCAGGCGATCCTCGCGATCCTCGTCGGAGCGGCGATCGCGCGCGGCGTCGACCTCGTCCTCTTCCCGAGCGCGCTGTCGGTCGCGCTCGTCGTCGGGCTCGCGCTCCTGTGCTCCGGGTGGCGCCACTTCGGCGAGATGGGCACGTGGGCGGTGACGTCCGCGCTGTTCGTCCTCATCATCGGGAACGCGGCCAAGGTCGAGTTCGTCGGCGCGTACGCGGGGCTCGTCGTCGTCGGCGCGGCCATCGGTGTGGTGATCAACCTCCTGGTCCCGCCGCTGCCGCTCACGCCGACCGAGGACGCGCTCGACGGGCTGCGCGACACGCTCGTCGACCAGGTCGAGGCGCTCGCGGACGGGCTCGCGGGGGAGCGGCCGCCGTCCGCGGAGGAGTGGGAGGAGCGTCGCCGCGAGGTGGAGCCGACGCTCGCCCGTGCGCGCGACGCGGTCTCGCGCACGCGAGAGGCCGCGCGCGCCAACATCCGCCTGCGCCGGCACCGGGACTGGGCCGTCTCCCAGGTGCGGCGTGCGCAGGAGCTCGAGGTGTCGGCGGACGTCGTGGGCTCCCTCGTCCGGCTCCTCGTCGAGTGGGAGCGCGAGGGGCGCGACGACCTCGCCCTCGGTGCCCGGTTGCGCCCCGTCGCGGCGCGCGCGCTCGACGCCTACGCGGCCGCGCTCCGCTCCGTCGGCTCCGAGCCTGCCGACGAGGAGACGCTGCGCACGGTCGCCGCGAGCGCGGAGGACCTGCGCGCGGCGGTCCGGGAGGCGCGGCAGGAGGTCGACGCGGACTACTTCGTCGCCGGTGCGGTCGTGCTCGCGCTCCGACGTGGCGCGGCCGCCCTCGCCGCCACGTGACCGTCGGCGACGGCGACGGGCGAGGACGCACGAACCGCCCCGGTCCCGCGGGCTGGTCGGACGCAGCCTGCGGGCCGGGGCGGTTCACGGTCACGAGCTCCGGGTCAAGAGCTCGGGGGGCACCTGTCACCCACAGGTGTGCGCCGCGTGCTCGACGACCACCTCGCTCGACACCTCCTCGCCGTCGACCGTGGCGGTCGCGGAGACGGTGACGGACCCGGCGTCGATCGCGGTGGCCCGCGACGCGAACGACTGGTAGGCCGCCTGGCCGGGCTGGACGTCCGCCACGGTCTTCGAGCCGAACTCCGTCGTGAGCGTCACGTCGGCCGGCACGTCGGACGTGTTCGTCGCCGCGACGGCGAGGTACGCCTTGCCCGCGAGGCAGCGCGGGGAGACCGCCACGTCGAGCTCGACCCCGGCCGGCTCTGCGGCCGGCGTGACCACGAGGCCGCGCAGGCTGCCGGTGTTGTCGAACGAGCCGAAGCCGACGCGCCCCTCGGTGAACGTCGTGTCGTTCGCCGTGAGGAGCGGGGTGTCGAGGCCGTCGAGGTACACGGCGACGTCGCCGCTGTCCGCGCAGCGCACGACGCGCACGTCGTGCCACTCCTCGTCGGTGACGGCCGGGGGAGCCCCGACCGCGCCGTCCCACTGGTCGTCGATCCGCTCCCGGTCCTTGCCGTCGACCTTGAAGATGCCGTTGTGGGCGTAGATCGTGTTGTCCTGCGACAGGTGGGCGTAGTAGTACTCCGTGT
This sequence comes from Cellulosimicrobium protaetiae, assembly GCF_009708005.2. Lineage (NCBI taxonomy): Bacteria > Bacillati > Actinomycetota > Actinomycetes > Micrococcales > Promicromonosporaceae > Cellulosimicrobium > Cellulosimicrobium protaetiae. Next base: position 2,586,082 of record NZ_CP052757.1, read on the forward strand.
CCGACTGCCAGCCGAACACCACGATCACGTCCCGGTTGTTCACCGATGCCGGGGCATCGAGCTTGACCTCGGCGTCGAGCGCGAACGAGCCGAGCTCGGGGCCCTCGGCGAGGACGGCGTACTCGAACGGGCGGCGGATGCCGTCGTTCGGGTTGTCGCCCGCCTGGGCGAGGACGACCGCGTCCCCGGGGAACTGCCACTTCGACGGCGTGCGCGGCGCCCAGCTCTCGGCCGCCATCACGTCCGTGATCGGCTCGCCCGCCGGGGCGCACGACGGCGGCGCCGGGGGCTCGACCGGCTGCGCGCCGAACCGGGCGTACTGCGCCGCGACCTGCTCCGGCGTCGGGACGGTGTCGAGGAACATGAGGTCGTCCATGCGGCCGTGGAACGGGTTGGCCTCGCGCGTGTTCTGCGGGAAGCTGCCGCCGATCTTGAGGCCCGCGGGGTCGGTCGGGGAGGTGGCCCCGGCTCCCCACGGGTTCGAGGCCGTGTACTCGCCCTCGAGCTCTTCTCCGTTCATGTAGAGCTTCATCTCGCCGCCCGCGAAGTCGAACGTCGCGGCGAGGTGGACCCAGCGGTTGCGCTCGAGGATCTGGTCCCACGGCAGGTCGGCCGCGAACGTCCAGGACCCGGCGCCGTCGACCCGGCGGCCGAGCGCGACGAGCTTGAGCTCGTTCCCGACCGTGATGACCTCGAGCAGCGCGCGCACGGCGTGGCCGTCCGACGTCCCGGTGAGGACGCCGGCGAGCCCGATCGCGTTGTAGCGGTCGTCCGGGTTCGCGGTGCCCGAGTTGAGGGCCGGGTGCTCGCCGGTCGGCTTGAACCAGCCCATGACGGAGATCTCCTCGGCGTCCGCGAAGGCCCCGAGCGAGTCCACACCCGTGGGGTCGTGGACGCCGGCCTTCCAGTCGTCGTTCGACGACGTGAGCGGGCTCATCTGCTGCGTCTGGAGCGCCTCGCCCGCGCCCGGGTAGGCCCGGTCGGCCACGCGCATCTCCACCCCGCCGTTGACGAGCTGGATGTTCGTGCCGGACCAGCCCTGGTCCGCCTCCCACGTCGTCGAGCCGGCGACCGGGTGGTCGAAGTCGTAGTGCGCCGCGACGTTCCCGGCGAGCTCGGGGAGCACGACGGGCGAGGACGCCCCGACGCGCCGCGCGTCGGTGACCTGCCAGATCTTCCCGTTGGCCTTCGAGACCAGGTAGAGCTCGCCGTCGGCGTCGGACCCGAAGCGCAGGTCGACACGCTGGTCACCGACGAGCTCCTGGAACGTGGTCTCCTGACCGTCGGCGAACACGCGCAGGTGCTCGATCTCGGCGAGGTCGTCGAGGTCGCCGTCGTTGCGCACCATCTCGTCCGCCTCCGTGCTCAGCACCCAGCCGCGCACGAGGTCGGTGAAGAGGTAGCGTCCGCGCAGCTCGGGGATGTCGCCGCGGTAGACGAACCCGCCGTTGAGCGCGACGCCCGCGTCGCCGGTCTGGCCGGGGTCGCGGTTGTGGTCGTAGGCGGCCACGGGGTACGTGAAGCCGTTCTCGGCGTCGTCCGCGGGCAGCGGGTAGATCTGCCGGTTGTCCGCGCGGAACGACCCCTCGCGCACGGACCACCCGAAGTTGTCGCCCGGCTCGACGGCGTAGACCGACTCGACCTGCCACTCGCCGATGTGCCCGAGGTACATCGTGTGGTCACCCTCGGGGTCCCAGCTGATGCGGTGCGGGTCGCGCAGGCCGACCGCGTAGATCTCCGGCAGCGCGCCCGGCGTGCCCACGAACGGGTTGTCGGCCGGGATGCCGTACCGACCGTTCGCGGCGTCCGTGCCCAGCGGGTCGATGCGGAAGACCTTGCCCTGGGGCGTGGCGAGGTCCTGCGGGTTGCCGTTGCCGACGCCGTTGCCGCCGTCGCCCACGAGGACGTAGAGGTTGCCGTAGTCGGCGTCGCCCTCCGTGACCGTCGGGTTGAACGCGATCTGCTGCACCGTGTGCACGCGGCCGGCGAACGGCACGCGCAGGACCTCGCGGCTCGTGCCCGCGAAGACCGGTGCGGACGGGTCGGTCGCCTTCCACTCCGTGACGACGCTGTGGAACTGCGTGTTGCCGTACGCCGGGTAGTCCGGGGTGTCCTGGGTCAGCGCCGTGCCGCCCTCGGTGTGCACCGTGTAGAACAGGCCGTTCTCGGCGAAGTCGGGGTGGAACTCGGCGGAGCCGAGACCGGTGCCGAGGCCCGCGCTGTTGTGGAAGTTGTCGAGGAACTGCTGGCGCACGTCGAGGTACGCCACGTACTCACCGGTGTCCTTGTCGACCGTGTAGAGCACCGCGTTGTTGTCGGGCACCATGAGGCGGCCCGAGCCGTCCGGGATCTCGTCGAGGTGCGTGATCCGGTTGTGCCGCACGAGGCGCTGGTCCTGCGTCGCCGGGGTCGTCTGCGACTCCGGGAGCTGGGCGAGCTCCGTCACCTCGATGCCGAGCGTCGACGGCGTCGGGTCGGGCAGCGGGTTGAGCAGCGGCTCGTCCGGCGTCGTGCCGCCCGCGGCGCAGTCGGCCGGGTTGCCCGTCGGGACCGCGAGGTTCTGCCCCGCCGTGTCGACGGCGACGTCGTCGAGCAGGAGGCGGCCCGCGCTGCTGGCGCCGTTGATCCAGAAGAAGCGGTCGAGCGCCCCGGTCACACCCTGGCGGAAGCCGAACTGCTGCTCCGTGCCCTCGGGCAGCCGGGTGATCTCCTCGTACGGGCCGCCCTGGCTGTAGACGCTGACCTTGTCCGTCGCGTTGTCGGCCACGATCCAGACGCACTGCCACGTGTCGCGCGACCAGACGCCCGCGGGCTTGAAGGCGCCGCCGTCGCGCACGAGCATGACGTCGTTGTTCTGGTTGTTCACGTACGCGCGGCTGTGCGCGTAGTCCGACGGCGCGTCGTTGTCGGTGATGCCGAACGACGTGTCGACGCTGCCCGTCCGCAGGAAGCGGAAGAACACGGTCCCGGTCGTGCCGTCCGCGATCCCCGGGACGGCGCGGTGGGCGCGCTGGGTGCCACCGACCATCTCGAGCACCTGGTTGTTGCCGTTGAGCGGGTCGGCGACGACCCGGGCGGCGGTCGAGGCGGACCAGCCGTCCTGGCCGTTCAGCGCGGTGCGTTGGTAGGCCTCGAAGCTGAGGACCTCGCTGAACTCGTCCGCGGCCTCCTCCGCGGCCGCCGGTGGTCCGAGGAGGGTGACCCCCAGGACGGCCGTGAGCGAGAGGGCGACCGCCGCTCTCCCTCGTCGGCTCGAATGCGTAGACGTCATCGTCTGCTCCGTTTCGTCGGGTGGTGCCGGCACGACAGCGGTGAGCGCTGTCATGTCTCCGACCCGCCGGCCGTCCGTCGCCGGGTCGGGTTCCTGCACTCCGCCGGTTCCCCTCGTCCGCATCGTCGCGCCGGGGTCCGCACGGGCCGCGCGCACGGTCGTGACGGCCTCGGCCGCCGCGTCCTGCTCTCCCGTCCGGTTCGAGCTGCACGTCCGTGTGCGCGACCCTCGCAGCGTAGGAAGGCGCTTTCCGAGTGTCAACAGGGACGCGCGACCACACGTGTCGGGTCATGCACCCAGGACGAGCGCCTTCTGTGCCTCGAGCTCGGTGTCCGTGAGCACGCCCTGGTCGCGCAACGCCGCGAGCGCACGCAGCTGGGCGATCTTCACGTCCGTCTGACGAGCGCCGGCCAGCACCCCGAGGAGCCCGGCCACGTCGTGGTCCGGTGCGCGGGACGTCGTGAGCGCACCCGGGCGGGTGCTCTCGACGTCGCGCAGCATCTCCTGCACGAGCGGACCCACCGGGCCGCGGACGACGACCTCGACGTCGGCCCGTCGTCCCGGTGCCGCGGTGCGCAGCCCGAGCAGGTCGAGGCCGAGCGCGGCGAGACGCTGGAGCAGGCCATACAGAGCGGCCTGGTCGCGCACGGTCGCCTCCAGCAGCGTGCACTCCACGGACCGGGTCACACCGAGCTCCGCGAGGTCGGCCGCCGCGAGCGCCACCGGACCCAGGATCGTCACCTCGACCGACGTCGTGCCGTCCATCGGACTCCTCACCTCGCCCGTCGTCGGACCAGGATCGTCGCCGTCCCGGCCGGTCGGATCACCCGGCGCGGGTGCCTCGCCCGCCGCGGCCCCGACTACCCCTCGTGGGTGATCACGAGCGCGTCTCGTGGGCCCGAGAGTGGGATCGTCACGGACCTCCGTGACCTGACGCGAGGGGTGCTCGATGGACGGCTTCTGGGACTGGTTCTGGCTCATGGTGTGGTGGTTCTTCTTCATCGCGTACCTCGTGGTGCTGTTCCAGATCGTCGCCGACCTGTTCCGCGACAAGGCCCTGAGCGGCTGGTGGAAGGCGCTGTGGATCGTCGCACTGATCTTCGTCCCGTACCTGTCGGCGCTGATCTACGTGATCGCGCGCGGTCGGGGCATGGCCGAGCGGCACGCCGACGAGGACCGCGCCCGACGGCAGGTCATGGACGACTACGTGCGCGCGACCGCGAGCACCGGACGGTCGCCCGCGAGCGAGATCGCGGACGCCAAGGCCCTGTACGACGCCGGGACGATCGACGCGGACGAGTTCGCCCGGCTCAAGGCACGGGCGCTCGCCTGATCGTGACGGCCTCCGGGAGCGACCCCACACCGCGCGACGACGCCGTCGCCGAACGACTCGCGGCCCTCGAGCGGGAGAACGCGGAGCTGCGTCGCCGGCTCGACGAGAGGTCGGCGGAGCCGGGCGGCCCGCACGGCACGGCCGCGACGTCGACCGTGCCGCGAGCCCCTCGTCGGGGCCTGCGGGCCGTCGCCTGCGTCGTCCTCGTCACCCTCGGTGCTCTCCTCGCCCCGCTCGGCGCGGTCGCAGCGTGGGCGCAGCGGGAGCTGACCGACACGGACCGGTACGTCGCGACGGTCGGCCCGCTTGCCGGGGACCCCGTCGTGCAGTCCGCGGTGGCCGAGCGGCTGACCGGCGTCGTCATGTCCCGCATCGACGTCGGTGCGCTCCTGGACGACCTCGTCGGGGGCCTCGAGGAGCGCGACGTCCCGCCCCGGGCCACCCAGGCGCTCGCGGCTCTCGAGGCGCCGCTCACGAGCGGCGTCGAGTCGCTCGTCCACGAGACCGCGACACGGCTCGTCGAGAGCGACGAGTTCGAGGGGGCCTGGCTCCAGGCGAACCGCGTCGCGCACCAGCAGCTCGTCGCCGTCATGCGCGGGGAGGACGGCGAGATCCTCCAGGTCGACGACGGCCGCCTGACCATCCAGCTCTCCGGCCTCGTCGACCTGCTCAAGGAGCGGCTCGTCGAGCGCGGGCTGGGCGTCGCCGCGCGCATCCCGTCCGTCGACGCGACGTTCACGATCGCCCAGTCCGCCGAGCTCGTCATGCTCCAGAACCGGTACGGGCAGATCGTCACCCTCACGACGTGGCTGCCGTGGGTCGTGCTCGGTCTGCTCGCCGCCGGCGTCCTCGTCGCGAACCGCCGCTCGCGTGCGCTCGTCGTCGCCGGTCTCGCGCTGACCGGTGCGATGGTGGCGCTCGGCGTGGGGCTCGCGGTCGCGCGGGGCCTGTACCTCGGCGCGCTCTCCGGGCAGGTCCTGCGGCTCGATGCGGCCGAGGTCGTGTTCGACCAGGCCGTGGGGTACCTGCGGCTCACGCTGCGCACCGTCGGCGTGCTCGGCCTCGTCGTCGCCCTCGCCGCGTACCTCGGGGGGTCGAGCGAGTCCGCGCGCAGCCTGCGCGCGGGCCTCGGGCGCGCGGGCGCCGCGGTGCGCGGGTGGGGGGAGGGGCGTGGGGTCTCCGCAGGGCCGGTCGGCGACTGGCTCGGACGGCACAAGGCGTTCGTGCGCGTGGTCGTCGTCGGGGCGGCGGCGCTCGTCCTCCTCCTCGCGGGGGGTCTCACGCCCGGCCTCGTGATCGGCGTCGCGCTCGTCGCGGGCCTCCTGCTCGTGGTCGTCGAGATCCTCGCCCGGCCGTCCGACGCCGCCGCGTCGCCGCCCGACGCAGGCCCGGCCTGACATCGAATTCCACCCGCGGCTCGCCCGGCGCTCTCGGCGTCCCGGGCATAGCCTGCCCCCATGGCCTCGGTCGAGCCAGGTGCCGAGCAGGAGGGTCGCACGCGCGTCGTCGACACCTCCGGGTCGCTGCACGCCCGGACCGCGGTCCCGCGGCTGCCCCGCTCGACCGTGCCCCGTCCCGCGATCGACACCCTCGTCTCCGCTGCGGCGACCCGCCGCCTGACCCTCGTGTCGGCAGGCCCGGGATGGGGGAAGACGACCGCCGCGGCGCGGTGGGCCCGCCGTGGTGACGGCCCCCGGGTGGCGTGGCTGACGCTGGAGCCGTTCGACGACACACCGACGGCGTTCTGGGCGGACGTCCTCGCGGCGCTGCGGGAGGCCGGGGCGGTCCCCCCGGGACACCCGCTCGCGTCGCTCGTCGTGCCACCGCGCCTCTCGCCGGCGCTCCTGCGGCGCGTCCTCGCGGGGATCGAACGGTTGCCGGAGCCCGTCGTGCTCGTGCTCGACGACTTCCACCACGCGGCGTGCCCGGACGTCGCGGCGACCGTCGACGACCTGTTGCGTCATCCTGTGCCCCTGCACCTCGTCGTGCTCACCCGCGTCGACCCGCTGCTCCGGCTCCAGCGCCTGCGCGCGCAGGGCGAGGTCGCGGAGATCGGTGCCGCCGACCTCGCGTTCGACGCGGGGGACGTCGAGACGCTCGCTGCCGCCCACGGGCGCCCCCTGCTCCCCGGCGACGCCGACCACGTGCTCGACGAGACCGGCGGGTGGGCCGTCGGCGTCCGGCTGCGCGTCGAGGCGGACGACGACGTGGGCCGGGCGCGTGCGGACCGGTCCGCCGCCGAGTTCCTGCTCGCCGAGGTCCTCGACGGCCAGGGACCCGTGGCCCGACGCTTCCTGCTCCGCACGAGCGTGACGTCGGCGGTGTGCCCGGACCTCGCGGCCGAGCTCGACCCGGGGGCGTCGGCGGAGCGGCTCCTGCCCGACCTCGCCACGGCGGACGGGTTCGTCATGCGGGCGGGCGGGCGCCGCACCTGGTACCGGTACCACCCGCTCCTGCGCGACATGCTCCTGAGCCAGCTCCGCGTCGAGGACCCGGCCGGCCTGCGCGACGCGCACCGGGCCGCCGCCCGGTGGTTCGCGCGGGACGGCGACTCCCTGCGAGCCCTCGAGCACGCCGCCGCCGCGGAGGACTGGTCCCTCGTCGGGGAGGTCTTCGTCGAGGGAGCGGCCGCCCAGCTCGCGGGCCCGCACCGGGAGACCGTCGCCCAGACCCTGCGCCGCGTGCCCTACGCCCGCCTCGGAGCGGACCCGCGCCTGCACCTGTGCGCCGGATCGCTCGCCTACGTGGACGAGCGCTTCGACGCCGCGCGCCGCCACGTCGCGGACGCCCGCGACCTCCTCGATCCCGCCGAGCAACCGGCCACGGCCGTCCTCCTGGAGCTGCTGGACGCGGGCACGGCACGGGCGACGGGCGACGTGCGCGGCCTCGCGACCGCGGCCGGGGCGGCGCTGGCGGCGGCCGACGGCGCGCCGTACCCCTTCCCGGCGCTCGACACGTACCGGGGGCTCGCTGCGGCGCACCGGTCGTCGGGCCTGGCCTGGTGCTCGGTGGACCCGGAGTCGTCGAACGGCAGCAACGGCGGCGCGCTCGGCCCGTCGGCGCCCCGCACCTGGCGCGCCCCGCAGCTCTTCGTCCTCGGCGCGCGGGCCGCCGCTGCGCTCCTCGCGGTCGCCGAGGGCCGGCTCGACGAGGGCGACGCCGCGGCGCTCGCCGTCGTGGGGGAGGCGGAACCGCTCGGCTGGGACGGGTACGCGCACGTGCGGCCCGCGCACGCGGCACGGGCCTGGGTGCGGTACGTGCGGGCCTCGGACGAGGCCCTCGACCGGGAGCTCGCGCACGCGCTGGCGGCGGACGCCGGCGGGCGCGAGCCGGCGTCCGACGCGGCCGTGCGGCTGCTCCAGGCCCTGGTGGCGGCGGACCGTGGGCACGGCCGTGCGGCGCGCGACGCCCTGGTGGCGGCGGACCGGGCGCTCGGGCCGGTCCCGTCGCCGCCGGTGCTCGCGGACCTGTGGGTCCGTGCGACCACGGCCGTCCGCCTGCTCGACGACGTGATGCGGTCCCCGATCCCGGGGCGGGTGGGCCGTGAGCGGCTCGGATCGGACGCCGTGGTCGCGGTGTGCGGGGCGCGCGAGCTGCTCGCGACGGGGCGGACCGGTGCGGCGCTGCGCGCGGTCGAGGGGCTCGTGGACGCACCCGACGGCGAGGTCGACACCCTCGTGCGCGTCGAGGCGGCGCTCGTCGAGGCGTCGGCGCTCGCCCGGGCGGGGACGCGTCGCGTCGACGTGCCCCTGGGCCGCGCCCTGGACCTCGCCGAGGCCGAGCGCTGCGCCCGTCCCTTCCTCACCGTCGCGACGACCGAGCTCCGCCCCGCCCTCGCCCGCGCGGTCGCCGGGCGCGCAGGCCCGCTCGCCGCCCGGCTCCGTGCGTGCCTCGAGCCGCTGGGCCGGGTGCCGGAGCCCGCGCCCCTCGTCGAGCCGCTCACGGAGCGTGAGCTGGCGATCCTCACGGTGCTCCCGTCGATGGCGAGCAACGTCGAGATCGCCGAGGACTTCTTCGTCTCGGTGAACACGGTCAAGGCGCACCTCAAGTCGGTCTACCGCAAGCTCGGGGTGAGCTCGCGGCGCGACGCGGTCCGTCGGGGACGCGAGCTCGGCGTCGTGTCCTGAGGCCGTCCCCTCAGCCCGGGGGGAGCGCGGAGGTGTGCGCGGGTGCCGTCCGGCGCCGGTCCACCAGGCGCAGCACCAGCTTGCCGGTCTCGACGAGCACCAGGTACCCGAGCGCGACGAGCCCGCACACGCCCCACTGGCCGCCGTCGAGGTCGACGGTGCCGAAGATCCGCTGGAGGCCGTCGAGCGTGGTCACGAGGAACGTCAGCCCCAGCGAGGCGAGCAGCAGCACGACGAACCGGCCGTTCGCGAGCGTCTCGAACGAGAGGATGCTCGCCCGCGGATCGCGCCACTCCAGCGCGGCCACGACGTGCAGGAGCGACATCGCGGTGAGGCCCATGGTGGTCGCGACCGCGAGGTCGGCGTCAGCCTCGCCCCACGCCACCGCCACGAGAGAGCCGACCGCGATGAGCACGCCGCCCACGGCGAGCCGTGCCCCGAGACCGCGGCCGATGACCGGCTCCGTCGGCGGGCGCGGCCTGCGGCGCATGAGACCGGGCGTCGCGGCGTCGAACCCGAGCCCGATCGCGAGCAGCACGTCGATGGCGAAGTTCACCCAGAGGATCTGCAGCGGCGTCAGCGGGGTGCCGCCTGCGATCGTGAAGATCCCGGCGCCCACGAACGTGAGGATGAAGCCGATGAGCACGACCATCTGGAAGCGGATGTACTTCATGAGGTTGTCGTAGAGCCCCCGCCCGCCCTCGACGGCGGCGACGATCGTGGAGAAGTCGTCGTCGGTGAGGATCATCTCGGCGGCGTCCTTGGTCACCTCCGTACCGGTGATGCCCATCGCGACCCCGATGTCCGCGCGCGTGAGCGCGGGCGCGTCGTTGACGCCGTCGCCCGTCATCGCGACCACGTCGCCCTGGCGCTTGAGCACATCGACGAGGCGCACCTTGTCCTCGGGTGCGACGCGCGCGACCACCCCGATCTCCGCGACCTCCGCCTCGAGCTGCGCGTCGGACATCGCCGCGAACTCGGCGCCGGTGAGCGCGCGGCCCTCGATGCCGAGCTGTCCCGCGATCGCCGCCGCCGTGGTCACGTGGTCGCCCGTGATCATCCGGACCCGGATCCCCGCGTCGCGGCACTCCGCGATGGCGTCGCGCGCCTCCCGGCGCGGCGGGTCGACGATGCCGACGAGCGCGACCAGCTGGAGGTCGCGCACGGTGTCGAGAAGGTCGCCCGCGAGCTCGTCCCGGCCGACGTCTCGCCGGGCCACCGCGAGCACGCGCATGCCCTCGCCCGCGAGCGCGTCGTTCTCCGCGAGCACGCGTGCGCGGGCGTCGTCGTCGAGCGGCGCCGACCCGCCGTCGGCGGTGAGGTAGCGGCTCGACCGGGCGAGCAGCACGTCCGGGGCGCCCTTGACGAAGCAGGCCAGCACGCCGTCGATCTCGTGGAAGGTCGCCATGAACTTGTACGCGGCGTCGAACGGGACCTCCGCGACGCGCGGGTGCTCCGCCCGCGTCTCCTCGACGTCCAGCCCGGCCTTCGCCGCCAGCACCACGACGGCGCCCTCGGTAGGGTCGCCGATGCACTCGCCGTCGCGCACGACGGCGTCGCTCGCGAGCGCCAGGGGCAGCGCGACGGGCTCGAGCGGGACGTCGGTCGAGCCGGCGGCCGCGAGGATGCGGCCGGTCGTCGAGTAGCCCTCGCCGTCGACCGAGAACCGGCGCCCGGCGAGCACCAGCCGGCGCGCCGTCATCTGGTTGAGCGTGAGGGTCCCGGTCTTGTCCGAGCAGATGGCCGACGTCGAGCCGAGCGTCTCGACCGACTTGAGGCGCTTGACGATCGCGCCCTCCTCGGCGAGCCGGCGCGTGCCGAGCGACAGCAGCATCGTCACCACGGCGGGGAGGCCCGTCGGGATCGCGGCGATGGCCAGGCTGATCCCGACGACGAACAGGCTGTCGAAGTCCTCGCCGCGCACCAGGCCCAGGACCACCACGACGACGAGGGCGACCGCCGCCATGACCGTGATGATCACGGTGATGCGGTCGAGCTGGCGCGTGAGCGGCGTCTTGTCCTGCTCGACGCCGCTGAGCATGCCGGAGATGCGGCCCACCTCGGTCGTCATGCCCGTCGCGGTGACGACCATCTCGCCGCGCCCGCGCGTCACCTGCGAGTTCATGTACGCCATGTCCGTGCGGTCGCCGAGCGGCGCGTCGTCCGCGGCGACGGTCGCGACGCTCTTGGCGACCGGGGTGCTCTCGCCCGTGAGTCCGGCCTCCTCGATCTCCAGCGACGCCGCGACGAGCAGCCGCCCGTCCGCCGGGATCTTGCTCCCGGCCTCGAAGCCGACGACGTCGCCGGGCACGAGCTCCTCCGCGGGCACCTGCTCCTGCCGCCCGTCGCGGCGCACCGTGGCCGTCATGACGAGCATCTGCTGCAGGGCTGCGACGCTCTGGGCGGCCTTGCCCTCCTGGTGCAGGCCCATGAGGGCGTTGAGCACGGTGAGCCCGAGGACGACGACGCCCGTCGTGACGTCGCCGAGCGCGATGATGCTGACCACGGCCGCCCCGACGAGCACGAGCTGCATGAGGTCCCGGTACTGGCGCAGGAACGCCTGCCACGGCTTCTCCTTGCGCTCCTCCGCGAGAGCGTTGGGCCCGTACCGGGCGCGCCGCTCGGCGACCTGCGCCGACGTCAGCCCGACCGCCGGGTCGACGTCGAGCGCCGCGCACACGGCCTCCGTCGACGCGGTGTGCCAGGGGCCCGTGGCGGGAGGGACCTGCTGTCGGGGGATCTGCGCAGCCGTCATCGTGGGCTCCTCTCCGGCGCTCGTCACCACGGTCGCAGCGGAGCGTGCGGCGCAGCCTCACCCTTCGGGGGTGAACGGTCGACGACCGACGCGATAGGCTGGTCGGCATGCTTCCGGCGTGAGAGCGCCGGCGGGATCCGATGAGACAGCGGATCGAGAAGCCCCGTCGCTCCACACGGCGGGGCTTCTCGCTACCCGGGTGAATGCGTGGAGCGGGGATTGTCGCCCGGCGGCGGGCGGGCGTAGCGTCGGAGAGCGCCAGGACGACGCCGAGGTCGACCGATCGGGCGGAGGACGAGATGACCAGCAGGCTGCCTCCCCCCGGACCGCTGCCCGCGGGCCAGCACGCCGGGTGCGACACCTCGGGCATGTTCCTCGTCCACCGGATCTTCCGCTGGCTCTACCGCGAGCTTCCCGCGCTGGTGCGCGAGGTCGCGCCGGGGGACACCGCGCGCTCCGCCGTCGTCGGGCGCTACGCCCACCTCGACTTCTTCGCGCTGCACATGCACCACGAGACCGAGGACCTGGTGCTCTGGGACCGGCTGGAGGCCCGCGCGCCCGCCTGCGCGCTGCACGTCGGGCAGATGCGGGCGCAGCACGCCGAGGTCGCGGTGCACCTCGCGCGGATCGAACCACAGCTCGCACCGTGGGTGGCCACCGCCGACCCCCGGCTCCGCGACGCCTTCGCCGCCGACGTCGAGGCGCTGCGGGACCTGTTGTCCGCGCACCTCGGGCAGGAGGAGGGCGACATCCTCCCCGTCGCGGGGGAGGTGATGTCGCAGCAGGAGTGGGACTTCATGGAGGAGCACACGCGCGCGACGCTGATGGCGCACCGCAAGGAGCTCGGCAAGGACGTCATGGCGCTGCAGCTCGGGCTGCTGGTCGCGAGCGTCCCCGAGGCCGAGCGGGAGGACTGGTTCCGGGCGAACGTGCCGGCCCCGGTCCGGGTGCTCTACCTCCTCCTCCTGAAGCGGCGGTACGACCACGCGATGCGTGAGCTCTACCCGGACCGCCCCGTGCCCGCGATGGTGTGAGCCCGAGCCCGAGCCCGAGCCCGAGTCCGAGTCCGAGTCCGAGGGGGACGACCGTGTGGCGACGCGTGACGCTCGACGTCCACCTCGACCACCCGCCCTCGCGCGTCTTCCCGTACTTCGCCGACCCCGGCCGGTGGCCGCAGTTCGCGCCCGCCGTCGCCTCCCGTCGGCTGCTGGACGAGGGGGCGCTCCAGGTGGGGAGCCGCTGGGCGGCCGTCGACCGCGTCGGGCCGTTCCGGGTGCGGTTCACCGACGTGCTCGAGGTCGTCGAGCCCGACCGGCGGGTCGTGTGGCACTCGACGGCCCCCTGGAACTCCCGCGTCGAGTACGTCACGACGCCTGACGGCGGCGGCACGCGCGTCCGCGCCGACTACCACGGCGACGTCGCCTCCGGGCTCCGGCTGCTCGCCCTGCTCCCGACGCCGGTCCTGGCGCGCATCCTGATGCGCGACTTCACGGGCCTTCGCCGGGTCCTCACCGCGGAGGACCGCGAGCGCGCCCGGGGCGTGTGAGCGGCTGCGCGCACGAAGAAGCCCCTGGGCTGCGTCTCCGCAGCCCAGGGGCTTCTCCTTCGGTGTCCGGAGGGGGACTTGAACCCCCACGCCCGATAAAGGGCACTAGCACCTCAAGCTAGCGCGTCTGCCATTCCGCCACCCGGACGAGTGGACCTTCCCGGCGTTTCCGCCGTTCCGGTGCGGGGAAAAACATAGCACGGTTCGGGCGTGGTCCTCACATCGCGGTCACCGGTCGGCACCGCGCCACGGCCACGACGACGGACCCGGTGCGGCACAGGGCGTGGGGGGACGACCTGGGGCACACTGGGCGGATGGTGGCCACGAGCGGGCGGAGGCACGCGTGACGGACGAGCAGCGGCCGGCGGCAGCAGCGCCCACCCCGCGGCCGGGCTCCGGGTCGGACCGCGCGGCGGCGTCGGTGAAGCACCTCGCCGGGGCGTCGAGCGCGGCGCGCAAGGTGGCCGGTGCGCGGCGCAACCCGTCGGTCGTCGGCTACGACGAGACGGTGCCCGCATGGCTGCGGACCGCGGCGGGGTGGTCGTGGCGGCTGCTCATGATCGTCGCGGCGGTCGCGCTCATCTTCTTCGCGACGGCGCAGGTGCAGCTCGTCTTCGTCGCGGTGTTCCTCGCGCTCGTCATCACGTCGGTCCTGCGCCCCGTGACCGACTTCTACGCGAAGGTCATGCCGCGGGGCCTGGCGACCGGGCTCGCGATCTTCTCGGCGCTGCTGTTCATCGCGGGACTGCTGACGTACGTCATCACCTCGGTCGCCGGCCAGTGGCAGAGCCTCGCGGACCAGTTCAGCAACGGCATCGACCAGATCTTCGAGTTCCTCGAGAACGGCCCGCTGCCCGTGACGATCACCGCGGACGACGTCAACGGCTGGATCGAGAACGGTCGGCAGTGGCTCGCCGAGCACGGTGGCGACATCGCGAGCCAGGCGGCCGCGAGCGCCGGCTCGGTCTTCGAGGCGTTCGCCGCGATCGCGCTCGCCATCTTCTGCACGGTGTTCTTCCTCGCCCGCGGCAAGGACATGTGGACGTGGTTCCTCAACCAGCTCCCGGCGCGCTCGCGCGACAGCTGGAAGATCGCGGGCGGCGCGGGCTGGTACACGTTCTCGGGCTACGCGCGCGGGACCGTGATCATCGCCCTGGTGGACGGCATCCTCGCGGGCATCTTCCTGGGCATCCTGGGCGTGCCGCTCGCCGCACCGCTCGCGGTGCTCGTGTTCATCGGCGCGTTCATCCCGATCATCGGCGCCCCGCTCGCCATGATCATCGCGGCGATCGTGGCCCTGGCCGCGAAGGGCATCGTCATCGCGCTGATCGTGACGATCGGGATCGCGCTGATCGGCCAGTTCGAGGGTCACGTGCTCCAGCCGCTCGTCATGGGCAAGCAGGTGTCGCTGCACCCGGTGGTGGTCGCGATCGCGGTGACGGCGGGGACCCTCCTCGCGGGGATCCTCGGCGCCGTCGTCTCGGTGCCGCTCGTCGCGGTCGCGTGGTCCGTGTTCGCCCACCTGCGGCACAAGGACCCGCCCATGGAGGAGGACCTGCCGACGGCGAAGGAGATCGCGCTCGGCGATGCGGGCCCCGAGCAGACGGGCCGTGCCGCCGAGGACGCCGCCGGCTGACCGGCCGGGTCAGCGCGGGACGGCCGAGACCTCGGCGGCGAGCCGCACGGTCACGTGCACGGTGTCTCCCACGCCCTTGCCGGTCGCGGCGCGCACCGACCGCAGCACGGAGAGCAGGTGCGGGCCGCCGTACGCGACGAGCGACGCGTGGTACCGCACGCCGTCGACCTCCGCGACGACCGGGACGCGGCCGCGCGTGCCGAAGAGGTCGACCGCGTCGAACGGGAGTGCGACGAACGCTCCCGAACGTGTCCCGGCGGCGATCACGACGGCGTCGAACGTCACCGGGCCCGGGTCCGTCCACGTGGGCATGCCGTCGACCGTAGCGGACGCTGCCGGAGCGGGGAACGCCCCGGGCGGGCGAACCTCGGGTGGGGGTGGGCGCGCTCAGCGTGCGGTGCGCGGGCGACGGCGCCGCACGAGCGCGACCCCGACCGCGGCCACGGCGAGGAGTGCCGGGGCGACGAGCGACGCCCCCGCGAGGACCAGCAGCACGCCGGTGAGGACGGTCGCGACGGCGGCGAGCCACCAGCCGACGGTGCGGCGGGGGAGCAGGAGCAGGGCGGCGACCATCCCGAGCGCGTACACGGCGACCATGCAGCTCGTGTGCACGCGCACGAACGGCTCGAGGTCGAGGCCGGTGGCGACGAGCACGGCGAGGTAGGCCGCGCCGAGCACGAGCGTGACGGCGAGCGCCCGGCGGGGCACGCCCGCGCGGCCGGAGAGCGCGGCGAGCGGTCGCGGCAGGTCGCCGTCGCGTGCGAGCGCCTGGCCCAGGTTGGCGAAGGCCGCGAGGTAGGCGGTGAGGACGCCCGACGTGACGATCGCGGCCACGACGCCGACGACCACCGGCCCGGCTGCGGGCGCGCCCGTGCGCGCGAGGTCGAGCAGCGCGACCGTCCCCGACCCGGCGTCGGTCCCGAGGACCCCGACCGTCGTGACCTGCAGCGCGAGGTACGCGACCCCGACGACGACGAGCGCGACGCCCGTCGCGGCGGGGATGGTGCGGCGCGGGTCACGGAAGTCGGCCGAGACGTGCGTGCCGACCTCCCAGCCCGCGAACGCCCACACGAAGAGGCTCACAGCAGAGCCGACGCCGGTCCACCCCTCGCTGAGGAACGGGGTGAACCGCTCGGCGCTCGCGGCGGGCGCCGCGACGGCCACCACCACGACGACCGCCGCGAGCAGCAGGGACGTGAGCGCGAGCTGGACGGCGCCCGCCACGCGGACGCCGAGCCACACGGCGACGGCCGGCACGACGACGAGCGCGACGGCCACGACCGGGACGGCCCCGCGGTCCGCGCCAGCCACCGCGACGACGTACTCCGCCCCGAGCGCCGCGACGACGGGCACGCCCACGCACACGCCCAGGTAGAACCAGTAGCCCGTGGCGCGGGCCGCCGTGGGGCCGAGGGCCGTGCGCACCGCGCTCGCGACGCCGCCCCGGTCGGGGTGCCGCGCCGCGAGCGCGGCGAACGTGCCCGCGAGCGGCACGCTCGCGACGAGGACGAGCGCGACGGCGAGGACGGACGCGGGGCCCGCGACGCGAGTGGCGAGCCCGGGCAGCGCGAGCACGCCCGTGCCGAGCACGCTCGCCACGTACAGGGCGCTCCCGCGCGCGAGCCCCAGGGTGCCCGTCGGCGCGTGCTCGGCCGGGGCAGAGGAGGAAGCCTCGGGCACGGACGACGTGGGGGCGGTGCGGTGGGGTGCGAGCGGGGTCGGGGTGTCCACGCGCTCACCCTGACAGCCTGGGCGCGCGGCGACGAGTGGCGGAAAGGACACCGCGAGGCAAGATCCTGCCATCCTGCGGAGGGCCGCTCTCTGCGGCGACACTGGACCATGAAGATCGGGATACCCACCGAGGTCAAGAACCACGAGGACCGCGTCGCGCTCACCCCCGCCGGCGCCCACCACCTCGTGCGGGCCGGGCACGACGTGCTCGTCCAGTCCGGGGCCGGGACCGGCTCCCACCTGTCCGACACCGAGTTCGAGGCCGCGGGGGCGCGGATCGTGGCGACGGCGGAGGAGGTCTGGGGCGAGGCAGAGCTCGTGTGCAAGGTCAAGGAGCCGGTCGCGAGCGAGTACCCGCTCCTGCGCGAGGACCTCCTGCTCTTCGCCTACCTGCACCTCGCGGCCGACGCGGCCGGCACGCGCGCCCTGCTCGACGCCGGCACGACGTCCGTCGCCTACGAGACTGCGCAGGCGCCGGACGGGACGCTCCCGCTGCTGGCGCCCATGAGCGAGGTCGCCGGGCGCATGGCGACCCAGGTCGGGGCGTGGTTGCTCCAGCGGCCGGCCGGGGGTCGCGGCGTCCTGCTCGGCGGCGTGCCCGGCACCCGGTCCGGGCGGGTCGTCGTGCTCGGCGGCGGGACCGCGGGCCGCAACGCGGCCGAGATCGCCGTCGGCATGCGCGCCGAGGTCACGGTCGTCGACCTGTCGCTGCCCGTGCTGCGGTCCGTCGACCAGGAGTTCTCCGGCCACGTGCGCACGGTCGCGTCGAGCGCGTACGCGATCGAGCGCGAGGTGCTCGACGCCGACCTCGTCGTCGGTGCCGTGCTCGTGGCGGGGGCCCGTGCCCCGCGGCTGCTCACGGACGACCTCGTCGCCCGCATGCGCCCCGGTGCCGTGCTCGTGGACGTCGCCGTCGACCAGGGCGGCTGCTTCGAGGGGTCGCGACCCACCACGCACGACGACCCGACGTTCACGGTGCACGGCACGACGTTCTACTGCGTCGCGAACATGCCCGGCGCGGTCCCGGTGACGAGCACGCTCGCCCTCACGAGCGCGACCCTGCCGTACCTCGCGGCGCTCGCGGACGGCGGCGTGGACGCCGTCCGGGCCGACCCGCTCCTGGGGTCGGGGGCGTCCACCCACCGTGGCGCACTCCTCAACGAGGCGGTCGCCGCCGCGCACCGCCTGCCCTGGACACCCGTCGGGGACGCCCTGCGTCCGTGACGCAGCCCTGGTCCGGGGTCGCGGGTCGGTGACGGCGCAGGTCGGCGACGCGGAATCCGGGTGACGTCGCGCCGCGGACGTGCCAGGGTCGTGCGGGTGCACCCCTTCGCCCTCGACGACGGCCGCATCCACCTGTCCACCCCGACCCTCGACGACGTCGACGCGATCACGGCGGCATGCCGGGAGCCGGGCATGGCCGAGTGGACCGTCGTCCCGGACCCGTACGAGCGCACGGACGCCGAGAGGTTCGTCCTCGAGGAGGTCGTCCCGGGATGGGAGCGCGGCACGGCGCTCACCTGGACCGTCCGGGAGTCGGGCGGTCCGCCGTTCGTCGACGGCCGCGGCCCGCTGCTGGGGATGATGGGCATCGGTCTCGACGACGGTGCGCCGGGCGCGCGGTCGGGCGAGATCGGGTACTGGCTCACCCCGGCGGCACGAGGGCGCGGGATCGGGACGGCCGCGGCCCGGCTCGTCGCCGACTGGGCGTTCGACGTCGAGGGCGCCGGTCTCTCTCGGCTCGTCTGGCAGGCGTACGTCGACAACTGGCCGTCGCGCCGACTGGCCTGGCGTCTCGGCTTCCGCGTGGAGGGGACGATCCGTCGGCAGCTCGTCCAGCGGGGCGTTCGGCGCGACGCGTGGTTCGGCACGCTCCTGCCCGACGACCCGCGCGAGCCGAACGAGCCGTGGCCCGCCGACGCTCCGCCGTCGGGCCGCACGACCTGACGCGCAGGCCGTGCCGCACCGACACCCGGGGTGGACGAATGCGTTTCCGTCGCACCCGCCCCCGGGGTCAAGATGGGCACCATGACCTCCGAGCCCACGACGCGCACCGGCGCGCCCGCGCCCACCTCCGCGCCGGCCACGACTCCCGTCCCGATCGACCTCGACCCGGCGAACCCGTTCGCCGCCCCGTCGGCGCTCCCGTACGAGCTGCCCGACTACGACGCGGTCCGCGAGGAGCACTACCTCCCGGCGCTGCGCGCGGCGACCGCGGCCCAGCGCGCGACGATCGAGGCGATCGCGACCGACGACGCGCTCCCGACCGCCGCGACCGTGCTCGAGGCGCTCGAACGGTCGGGCCGCGACCTCGCGCGCGTCCTCAACGCGTTCTACAACCAGCTCTCCGCCGACGCGACGCCGGGCCTGGAGCAGATCGAGGAGGAGTTCGCGCCCGAGCTCGCGGCGCACCACGACGCGATCTACATGGATGCCCGCCTCTACGCGCGCGCCCGCGCGCTCCAGGACGCCGTCGACGCCGGCGAGCAGGCGCTCGAGCCCGACGCCGCCTGGCTCCTCCGCACGCTCCTGGTCCGGTTCCGCCGCTCGGGCGTCGAGCTCGACGCGGAGCAGCAGGAGCGGCTGCGCGAGCTCAACGGGCGGCTCACGACGCTCGAGGCCGCGTTCGGCCGCAAGCTGCTCGCGGGCGCCAACGCGGCGAGCGTGCTCGTCACGGACCGCGCCGAGCTCGACGGCCTCGCCGAGGACGCCGTCGCGGGGGCCGCGGCCGCCGCGGCGGCGCGTGGGCACGAGGGCGCGTGGCTCCTGGAGATGCAGCTCCCGACGCAGCAGGGCGTGCTCGCCTCGCTCGCGCGTCGTGACGTGCGCGAGCGCGTGCAGCAGGCGTCGGAGTCGCGCGGCGCGACCGGCGACGACCACGACACGCGC
Source organism: Cellulosimicrobium protaetiae (assembly GCF_009708005.2). Classification (NCBI taxonomy): domain Bacteria; kingdom Bacillati; phylum Actinomycetota; class Actinomycetes; order Micrococcales; family Promicromonosporaceae; genus Cellulosimicrobium; species Cellulosimicrobium protaetiae. The sequence continues at coordinate 2,605,370 of NZ_CP052757.1, forward strand.
GAGATCGTGCTGGAGACCGTGCGCCTGCGCGCCGAGCGCGCACGCCTGCTCGGCTACGAGCACCACGCCGCGTACGTCGCGGAGGACGCGACCGCCAAGACGACCGAGGCCGTGAACGCGATGCTCGGGCGGCTCGCGCCCGCCGCGGTCGCCAACGCGCGGCGCGAGGCCAGCGACCTCGAGGTCGCGCTGCGGGCCGACGAGCCCGGCGCGACGCTCCGCGCGTCCGACTGGTCGTTCTACGCCGAGCGTGTGCGCAAGGACCGCTACGCGCTCGACGACGCGCTCCTGCGCCCGTACCTCGAGCTCGAGCGCGTCGTGCACGACGGCGTGTTCCTGGCCGCGAACCGCCTGTTCGGCGTCTCGTTCGCGGAGCGCCACGACCTCGTCGGGTACCACCCGGACGTCCGGGTCTTCGAGGTCTTCGACGGCGAGACCCCGGGCGAGCCAGGCCAGGGGCTGGGCCTGTTCCTCGCCGACTGGTACACGCGCGAGTCCAAGCGCGGCGGGGCGTGGATGAACAACCTCGTCGACCAGAACCACCTGCTCGGGCAGAAGCCGGTCGTCGTGAACAACCTCAACATCGTCAAGCCGCCGGCCGGGCAGCCCACGCTGCTCGTGTGGGACGAGGTCATCACGCTGTTCCACGAGTTCGGGCACGCGCTGCACGGGCTGTTCTCGGACGTGCGCTACCCGTCGCAGTCCGGCACCGAGGTGCCGCGCGACTTCGTCGAGTACCCGTCGCAGGTCAACGAGATGTGGGCGTGGGAGCCGTCGGTCCTGCGCTCCTACGCGGTCCACCACGTCACGGGCGAGCCGATGCCGGCCGAGTGGGTCGACACGATGCTCGCCTCGCGCCAGTTCAACGAGGGCTTCGGGACGACCGAGTACCTCGCCGCGGCCCTGCTCGACCAGGCGTGGCACCAGGTCGGTCCCGACGGCGTGCCGTCCTCCGAGGCGGACGTCGTGCCCTTCGAGGAGGCTGCGCTGGAGGCGGCGGGCGTCGCGTTCGCCCCGGTCCCGCCGCGGTACCGCACCACGTACTACAACCACGTGTTCGGGGGCGGGTACGCGGCCGGGTACTACTCCTACATCTGGTCCGAGGTGCTCGACGCCGACACCGTCGAGTGGTACCTCGAGAACGGCGGCCTGACGCGCGAGAACGGCGAGCGCTTCCGCCGCGTCCTGCTCGCGCGCGGCGGCTCGCAGGACCCGCTCGTCTCGTTCCGCGAGCTGCGCGGCCGCGACGCTGACATCACCCCGCTCCTCGCCCGCCGCGGCCTCGACGCCTGACCCGAGGCCTCGTCCCCCCGAGGTAGGCCCCGGTAGCGCGAGGTAGAGGCGTGGTCATGACCACGCCTCTACCTCGGCGGGGTGCCCGGGCGGACCAGGCCGGTCTCGTAGGCGACGACGACGAGACCGGCCCGGTCCCGCACGCCCAGCTTGGTGAGGATCCGGCCCACGTGCGTGCGGGCCGTCGCCGGGCTCATGAACAGCGCCGCGCCGATCTCGTCGTTGGTCAGCCCGCGCCCCACGTGCGCGAGCACTTCGCGCTCGCGGTCCGTCAGCCGGTCGGCGACCGCCGCGACGAGCGCGTCGTCGCGCCGCCCGGCGTCGACGGCCTGCGCGACGACGCGGGCCGTCACCGCGGGGGAGAGCAGCGCGTCGCCCGCGGCGGCCGTGCGCACCGCGGCGCGCAGCTCGTCGGGGCTCGCGTCCTTGAGCAGGAAGCCCGACGCCCCGGCTCGCAGCGCGGCGAAGAGGTTCGCGTCGTCGTCGAACGTGGTGAGGACCACGACCCGCGGTCCGGGCGGGCGGTCGTGGCCCGCCGGCACGGGGTGCGCGGCGGCCGACGTCACCGGTCCCGCGGTGCCGTCGAGGATCTGCCGCGTCGCCTCGATGCCGTCGAGCACGGGCATCTGCAGGTCCATGAGCACCACGTCGGGCCGCACCCGCCGCACGAGCGCGACGCCGTCGCGGCCGTCGGCGGCCTCGCCGACGACCTCGACGTCGTCCGCGCGCTCCAGCAGGGCCCGGATCCCCGTCCGGACGAGGGGCTGGTCGTCGACCAGCACGACGCGGATCATGCGGACCCCCCGTCGACGGCCCGCCCCCGCGCCACGGTCCCGTTGGCGTTCCCGGACGCGCCCAGGGCGAGCGGGACCCGGGCGCGCAGGCGGAACCCGCCGCCGTCGGGCGAGTCGGTCGTGACGGTGCCGCCGAGCACCGCGACGCGCTCGCGCAGCCCGCGCAGGCCGAACCCCTCGCTGCTCGTGCCTCCCGACGCACCGGCGCCGTCGTCGCGCACCTCGACGACGAGCGTGTCCCGTGCCGGGTCGAGCGTCACGCGCACGACGGCGGCGCTCGCCCCGGCGTGCCGCAGCACGTTCGTCAGCCCCTCCTGCACGACCCGGTAGACCGTCGCGCCCGCCGCGCTGCCGTCCGCCGCGTCGTCGGGGAGGTCGACGTCCAGCGCGACGTCGAGGCCGGCGCCCCGGGCGGTGCGCGCGAGGTCGTCGAGCCGGTCGAGGCGGGCCTGGTCCGCGACCGCCCCGGGTGCACCGCGCAGCGAGCGCACGGTCGCGCGAAGGTCCGCCAGGGCGGACGCCGCCGAGGTCCGCACGAGATCGAGCTCGTCCCGCGCGGTCGTGACGGCGGTCTCGTGCGCCTCGGAGCCGGTCCGGCCGACGTCGTCGAGCGCCTCGCGCGCGACGCTCGCGTGCAGGGCCACGACCGCCAGGTGGTGCCCGACGACGTCGTGCAGGTCGCGCGCGACCGCCTCGCGCTCGCGGGCCACGCGGTCGGCGGCCTCGAGCGCATGCGTCTGCTCGCGGAGCGCGTCGGCGTGCCGGCGCTGCTCGTCGCGCTGTCGCCGGGCGAAGGAGCCGTGCCCGAGGGCGATCGCGGCAGCCATCAGCGCGACCGTCGTCGCGAGCTCGTACCCGACGACGTACCGGACGTCGTCGCCCTCGGCGAGCCGGAAGTACGTCGAGGCGACGACGAGCGCCGCCGCGACCCCGACCGCCCAGCGGAGGCGCCCCGCGGCGGCCGCCGAGTAGAGGGCGACCGAGACGGGCAGCGCGAGGCCGATCGCGGGCAGGTCGAGCGTGTAGTAGGCGCAGATGACGAGCGCGGTCGCGACCAGGACCGCGACCGGGAAGCGGCGGCGGCCGAGGACGAGCAGGCCCAGCACGAGGGCGATCGGGTACGCGACCCACGGGTCGGCACGCGTGCCGCCGACGTCGGCCGCGATGGCGAACGCGACGACGTCGAACACCGCGAAGCCCAGCAGGGCGTCGATGAGCCACGGCGGTGGCGTCGGGCGCGACGGACGGTGCGTCGCGCCGGTGCGCTGCTCGTGCCTGGTGTCGGAGGGCGTCACGTCCATCGAGTCTAGGAACGCCCGCCCGGGCGCGCGTCCGTCGCGAGACGGGTCCCGGTCAGGGTCGGCTACGTCGAGACGCGTACGCGCGGGGCGCGTGCCGACGCAGGGGGCCGCGCTCCGCGGCGGACGCGCGGCCCGGTCCCCGCTTCCTAGCGTCGTCGGCATGAACCCGACACCCGGCCCCGTCCCCGACCGCCCGACCCCGCCCGCGTCGCACCCTCGGCCCGGTCCCGGCGTCCCGCCGCGGGCGGGCGGGTGGTCGGCGCCACCGACCCCGCCGACCCGCCCCACGCTCGGCGAGACGGTCCGCACGCTGAGCTGGCCGCTCGTCCTCGGGCTCGGCGCGCTCGCGCTCGTGCGTCCTCTCCTCAGCGTGACCGGGGTCGACGACGCGATCGGGCGACCTGCCGCGCCGCTGCTCACCACGCTCGTGCTCACGGTCGTGTGGGTCGTCGCGATCGTCGTCGCCCGCCCGGCGCACCCGCTCGCGACCGGCGTGGCCGTCGGGCTCGCCTACGGCGTCCTGGCCCTCGTGGTCAGCGCCGTGCTGTCGCCGATCCTCACCGGCGAGCTCCAGGGACCCGTCGCGCACCCCGTGGCGATCGTCCCGATGCTGCTGACCAACGCGGTCTGGGGCGCGTTCGCGGGAGCCGTGGCGCTCGGTCTCCTCGCGGCCCGGCGCCGCTGAGGCCGGTCCTCGGACTGCCCTCGCCCCGCGTTCCCGCCCCGTCCCACCGCCCCGTCCCACCGCCCAGCGCGCACCGTCCCTCCGGCACCGAGCCGACCGGCACCACCCCGAGCCGCATCGTCGTGCCGTCGGGGTCCGTTCCGGGTCCGCGTACGCTTCCGGGCGGACGCGCCCGGCACCGCCCGGTCCCTAGCGTCGACAGCGTCGCCCGCACCGCCGGGCCCGCCGTCGGTCGCACCCGCCGACCGCCGTCGTCCACCCTGGAGAAGCCCGATGACGACCACGTACACCACCCCGCCTCCCGCCGTCCCGCCGGCACCCGGAGCACCCGCCGGACCGCCGGGCGGTCGGCCCCGACGGCGCCGCGGCCCGCTCGCCCGCATCCTCCTCGTGCTCGGGCTCGTCGTGCTCCTGTTCGTCACGGCGGTCGTCGCGGTCGTGGGCGTCGCGTGGGCGCGTGCCGCGACCAGCACGGCGGGAGCCGTCGAGTTCACGCGCCCGCTCGCCGTCCCGCCGCTCGCGGAGTCGCGCGTGGAGGACGGCGTGCGCGTCTTCGAGCTCGAGGCGCGCGAGGGTGTCGCCGACCTCGGCGCGTCCGCCCCCACCCCGACGATCGGGCTGAACGGCGACTACCTCGGCCCGACCCTGCGGGCCGCGCGCGGCGAACGCGTGCGCGTCGACGTGACGAACGCTCTCGACGAGACCACGACGCTCCACTGGCACGGCATGCACCTGCCGCCCGCGATGGACGGCGGCCCCCACCAGATGGTCGAGCCCGGCGAGACGTGGTCGCCCACGTGGACCATCGACCAGCCCGCCGCGACGCTCTGGTACCACCCGCACCTGCACGGTCAGACCGCGAGCCAGGTGTACCGGGGGCTCGCCGGGATGTTCCTCCTCGACGACCCGGCCGACGCCGACGGTCCGGCAGCGGACCTGCCGCACGAGTACGGCGTCGACGACGTCCCCGTCATCCTCCAGGACAAGAGCTTCCACGCCGACGGTCGGCTCGACGACGCCGTCTCCTTCCTCTCGCCGGTCGGCACCCTCGGCGACACCGTGCTCGTCAACGGCACCCCCGGGCCCTACCTCGACGTCACGACCGAGCGCGTCCGCCTGCGCCTGCTCAACGGCTCCGACTCGCGCGTCTACGACGTCGGTCTCGCCGACGGCGGCACGGTCCGGCTCGTCGGGACCGACGGCGGGCTGCTCCCCGCCCCGCAGGCGGTCGAGCGCGTGCGCCTCTCGCCGGGCGATCGCGCGGAGGTCGTCGTGACCCTCACCCCGGGGCAGCGCGCCGTCCTGCGCAGCTTCCCGCCCGAGCTCGGCGTCAACCCGCTGTTCGAGCGGTTCTCGGGCGGCGACGACACCCTCGACCTCCTCGAGCTCCGCGCGTCCGGGACGCTCGCGCCGAGCCCCGCAGTCCCCGGCACGCTCGCCGCCGACGACGCCGCGGACGAGCTCGACGAGGCCGACGCCGTGCGCACCCGCCGCTTCCAGCTCGCCGGGACCGCGATCAACGGACGCTCCATGGACATGGCCCGGATCGACGAGGTCGTCACCGTCGGCGACACCGAGGTCTGGGAGGTCACCGGCCTCGACGACACCCCGCACAACTTCCACGTGCACGACGTCCGGTTCCGCGTCCTCGACGTCGCGGGCGAGCCGCCCGGGCCGGACCTCGCCGGGTGGCAGGACACCGTCTACGTCCAGCCCGGCCGCGTCACGCGCCTGCTCGTCCGGTTCGACGCCGCCGAGGGCACGACCGACCCGAGCACCCCCTACATGTTCCACTGCCACCTCCTCACGCACGAGGACCGCGGCATGATGGGCCAGCTCGTCGTCGTCGCCCCGGGCGAGGAGGCGCCGTCGCGCATCGCCGTTCCTGACGGTACCGGCCACTCCGACCACGACGCCGACGGCCTCCCGGGCGACGGCACCGGCCCGCGCCGCACCCTCGCACCGGACGGGAGCCACAGCAGCGACCACTGACCCACCGAGAACCGTCCGCCGCAGGAGAACCCTGGTCGGTCGAGGTAGAACCCTGGTTGGCCGAGGTAGAACTGTGGTCATTCCCGACGGCGTGTGGTCGCTCTGGGTGGTCGGGGTGGGTGGTGGTGCCGCGTCTACCATCCGCCGCTCGTTCCTCGCGGCTCCCGCCAGGCCCGCCACGACGCGGCACCACCACCCACCCCGACCCGCGTCGTCTCACCCTGGTCTTGGCGCACCCGGGCGACTGCCCGTGGGGCCGGGCTCGTCTTCGTCCTCGCGTCGCCTCGCCTCGCCTCGCCTCGCCTCGCCTCGCCTCTCTCGGGCCGCACTCGGGGGACCACGGTTCTACCTCGCCTCACCAGGGTTCTATCTCGCGCTACCTGAGTTCTACCTCGGCCGACCAGGGTTCTGTCTCGCGCGACCAGGGTCCTACCTCGGCTCACCAAGAATCGGCCTCGGTGTTGTCCGGGATGTGGGCGGGTGGCCGGGGAGGTCGGTCGGGTCGACGGCGGCGGGTAGCGTGTGGCCATGACCGCTCCGCACCCGGACTCCCTGGCCAGCGCCCGTACCCCGGCGAACCTCGACGTCCCCTCCGGCGCGGTGCCGCGGGCGGAGGACGAGGTGGTGCGGATCTGCCGGGAGCTGCTGCGGATCGACACCTCGAACTTCGGTGACGGGACGGGGCCGGGGGAGCGGCGCGCGGCGGAGTACGTGATGGGGCTGCTGCACGAGGTCGGGCTCGAGCCGGAGCTGTTCGAGTCGGAGCCCGGACGGGCGAGCGTCGTCGTGCGCCTGGAGGGCGCGGACCCGACACGGCCCGCGCTCGTGCTGCACGGGCACCTCGACGTGGTGCCCGCGCAGGCGGCGGACTGGTCGGTCGACCCGTTCGCGGGCGAGGAGATCGACGGCCTGCTGTGGGGCCGCGGCGCCGTCGACATGAAGGACATGGACGCGATGATCCTCGCGGTCGTGCGGCAGATGGCGCGCGAGGGGCGCAAGCCCGCGCGCGACGTCGTCGTCGCGTTCTTCGCCGACGAGGAGGCGGGCGGCGTGTACGGGGCGCGCTACGCCGTCGACCACCGACCCGAGCTGTTCGAGGGCGCGACCGAGGCGATCAGCGAGGTCGGCGGCTTCTCCGTCGAGGTGGGCGGACGCCGCGCGTACCTGCTCCAGACGGCGGAGAAGGGCATCGCGTGGCTGCGCCTCGTCGCGGAAGGGCGGGCCGGGCACGGGTCCCAGGTGAACGAGGACAACGCGGTGACGCGGCTCGCGGAGGCGGTCGCGCGCATCGGCGCGCACCACTGGCCGAACACGCTCACACCGACGGTCGACAAGCTGCTGCGCGGCGTCGCGGACCTCACGGGGCTCCGGTACGACCCGGAGGACCCGGCGTCGGTCGCCGCGCTCGTCGCGGCGCTGGGCCCGGCGTCGCGCTTCGTCGGCGCGACGGTGCGCCACACGTCCAACCCGACGCAGCTCACCGCCGGGTACAAGGCGAACGTCATCCCGGGCCGGGCGGAGGCGGCGATCGACGCGCGCCTGCTCCCCGGTCACGAGGAGGAGGGGTTCGCGACGCTGCGAGCGCTCGCGGGCGAGCACGTGCGGGTCGAGGAGATCCACCGCGACATCGCGCTCGAGGTGCCGTTCGAGGGCGACCTGGTCGACGCGATGGTGGACTCGCTGCTCGCCGAGGATCCCGAGGCGACCGTGCTGCCGTACACGCTGTCGGGCGGCACGGACAACAAGTCGCTCGCGCGCCTCGGCATCACGGGCTACGGCTTCGCGCCGCTGCGCCTGCCCGGGGACCTCGACTTCTCCGGCATGTTCCACGGGGTCGACGAGCGCGTCCCGGTCGACTCGCTGCGGTTCGGCGTGCGCGTCCTGGACCGGCTGCTGCGCACCTGCTGACGTGGCGCGGCCCGGTCAGGCGTCGCCGAGCAGCGCCCGGACCGACGATCGGAGCTGCGCGCGGTACCCGCCGCCGAACAGCACCGCGTGCACGGCGACCGGGTACACCTGGTGCAGCGCGACCCGGTGGCGCCACCCGCGCGCGAGCGGGTGCGCGTCGTCGTACCCGGCGACGATCTCGTCGAGGTAGGGCGCGCCGAACAGGGCGAGCATCGCCAGGTCGGCCTCGCGGAGCCCGCCGTGCGCGGCGGGGTCGATGAGCACCGCCTCGACGCCGCTCGGACGCCCGCCCGGGCCGGGGCCCTGCGGGGACCACAGCACGTTGCCCGACCACAGGTCGCCGTGCACGCGCGCGGGGGCGTCGTCGTGCGCGGGCCGGGCGAGGTCCGCAAGGCTGCCGCCGAGCCGCTCGAGCAGGTGCACGTCGTCGGCGTCGAGGGCGCCGCGGTCCCGGCCCTGCCGCGCGACGGGGAGCAGCCGTGCCTCGGCGTAGAAGGTCGGCCAGTCGGGCCAGGAACCCGTCGGCATCGGCAGCGGGTCGTCGAGCGGACCGAAGAACCCGTCGCCCGTCCACCCTGGTGGCGACGCGCCCCACGCGGGGGCGCCGGCGTCGTGCACGACGGCGAGCGCCCGGCCGAACGCGTACGCCGCCTCGGGCGTCGGCGCGGCGGGCGGGACGCGTTCGAGGTCGAGGCGTGTCGGACTCACGTCGAGGACACGGGCGACGCGGGAGCCGCCCGCGACGCCGAGCCAGGCGAGCCCCGCGGCCTCGCACGCGAAGAACCCCGGGGGCGCGTCGGCGCGCGACTTCGTGAAGACGCCCGCCGACGGCGTGCGCTCGGCGCCGACCTCGTGACCGCGCGCCGACCTGCTCACGGGAACGGGTTCACGGGGTCGGGCCCACGAGGGAGCTCACAGGGTCGAGCTGACCCGGATGATCTTGCGGCGCAGCCAGACGCGGCGCTCGCCCCCGACGTAGAGCCGCGTCCGGGCGAGCTCCCAGCGCCCGTACTCGGCCTCGTCCGTGAGCAACCGGCTCGCGTCCGACCGGCTCGTGGAGCGGTCGATCGTCAGGACGCGGTACTCGTACTGCCCGCCGTGCGCGGCCCATCCGGACCGCCGGCGTGACGTCGGCCTCTCCTCCACGCGCCACCGTCCTCTCTCGCCTGTCTCGGTCGTCGGCCGGGCAGGAGAACCTGCCCGACTAACGAGTGCCATTGTGCCCCTCTCGGCGCTACCGTCAGGGTATGACCGCTGACCCGCGTGCCGCGCTCGACCGGTTCATCGCCGCGCTCGAGGCCCACTACAACGCCGTCGCCGCACGCCGCGGGGAGGACGACCCTGCCGTCGACGACGCCTACTACGTGCTCGCGGACGCCTTCGAGGTCTACGACGAGGCGCTCGGCCAGGTCCACGGGGAGGCGACGCCCTTCTACCTCGCGGAGGAGGACGACGACGAGGACGAGGACGACGAGGAGGACGAGGAGGACGAGGACGCGCTCGACGACGACCTCGACGACACCCTCGACGACGACGTCCTCACCGGCGAGCTGGAGACCGACGGCGCGCGCTGAGCGGCCCGGTCACCACCGCTCGGGGTATCCGACGTCGAGGTCGCTCACGTCGTCGAGCGCCGCGCGGACGGCGTCGGGAAGCTCGAGGTCGGTCGCCGCGAGCGACGTGCGGAGCTGGGCCGGGGTCCGCGCGCCCACGATCGCGCTCGCGACGGTGGGGCGTCCCAGGAGCCACGACAGCGCGACGTCGAGCGGGGCGCGGCCGAGGCCGTCGGCCGCGGTGACGACGGCCTCGACGATCCCGGACGAGGACTGGTCCAGGTAGGGCTCGACGAACGCGGCGAGGTGCGGCGACGCGCCGCGCGAGTCCGCCGGCAGCGAGCGGCGGTACTTGCCCGTGAGCACGCCCCTGCCCAGCGGGGACCAGGCGAGCAGGCCGAGGCCGAGCGACTCGGCAGCCGGCACGACCTCCCGCTCCGCGCCGCGCTGGAGCAGCGAGTACTCGAGCTCGACCGCGGCGAGGCCCACGTCGTCGGCGCCGCCGAGCAGGGTCGCGGCCCGCGCCGTCGCCCACGCAGGGTGGTTGGACAGGCCGACGTACCGTGCCCGACCGGACGTCACGGCGTGCCGCAGCGCGGAGAGCGTCTCCGTGAACGGGGTGCGCGGGTCGGGCGCGTGCACGAGGAACAGGTCGACGTGGTCGGTGCCCAGGCGCGACAGCGAGTCGTCCAGCGAGTCGAGCAGCGCCCCGCGGGACGCGTCGACGACGGGGCCCTGCGCGGTGTGGCGCACGCCCGCCTTGGTGCACAGGAGCACGTCGCGCCGGTCGACCTTCGTCCCCAGGAGCGACCCGAGCAGGGACTCGGCGTCCCCGTCGGCGTACGAGGCGGCGGTGTCGACGAGGGTCCCGCCCGCGTCGACGAAGTCGCGCAGCTGCTCGGCGGCGTCGAGCTCGTCCGTGTCCCGGGCCCACGTCATGGTGCCGAGACCGAGCTCGGACACGCGCAGTCCGGTGCTGCCGAGGTGGCGGTGTTCCATGGGAGCCGAGGGTACCGGCGCACCCTGGCGCGCGACCGTCGGGGCGCGCGGCGGGCGCCCGGGAGAGGCGAGGTTCACCCGGGCGACGGGTCCGCCGGCCAGACGCGCGGGGCGGTGTTCACCGGCTCGTCGCACGGCGTTCATCCCGGTGCGCCGACCCGCCGACGGGGTGCCGGAGAGGTCCGCGGGAGGGGGTATCGTGACCGCTCGTGAACGCGTGGGAAGCCGTCCTCCTCGGCCTGGTCCAGGGCCTGACCGAGTTCCTCCCGATCTCCTCGAGCGCGCACCTGCGCATCGTGGGCGAGCTCATCGGCTCGCAGGATCCCGGTGCCGCCTTCACGGCGATCACCCAGATCGGGACCGAGACGGCGGTCCTGCTGTACTTCCGCCGCGACATCGCCCGCATCTGCGCGGCGTGGTGGCGCTCGGTGCGGGGCGAGCACGGCACGGACTGGAAGGCGCGCCTCGGCAAGCACGACCACGACGCCGCGATGGCCTGGTACATTGCCCTCGGCTCGGTCCCGATCGTCGTGCTCGGCCTGCTGTTCCAGGACGCGATCGAGAACACGTTCCGCAACCTCTACCTCACGGCCCTCATGCTCGCCGTCTTCGCGCTCCTGCTCGGGTGGGCCGACCGGGTCGGTGCCAAGCGCCGCTCGCTGCGCGAGCTCTCGCCCGGCCAGGCCGTCGCTTTCGGCTTCGCGCAGGCCCTCGCGCTCGTCCCGGGCGTCTCGCGGTCGGGCGGGACGATCACGGCCGGTCTCCTCATGGGCTTCACGCGCGAGGCCGCGGCGCGCTACTCGTTCCTGCTCGCGATCCCCGCGGTCATGGGCTCGGGCTTCTACCAGCTCTTCAAGTCCGCGGAGGAGCCGGCGCCCGGCGCGCCCGGCGCGGGCGCGACGCTCATCGCCACGCTCGTCGCGTTCGTCGTCGGGTACTTCGTCATCATCGCGTTCCTCAAGATCGTCTCGACCTTCAGCTACACGCCGTTCGTGGTCTACCGCCTGGTGCTCGCCGCGCTCGTCGTGCTGCTCCTGCTCACCGGCGTGCTCGAGCCGGGCGGGGCGACCGCGTCGACCCCGTGACGACGCCGGACGTCCCGCGGGACGCTCACCCTGCCGGCATCCCTGCGGCAGCCGTCAGAGCCAGCCGACGCGCTTGAACACGCGGTAGAGCACGAGGCACCCGCCCGCCATGAGCGCGAGCGCGAACGGGTACCCGAGCGCCCAGTGCAGCTCGGGCATCGCCCGGAAGTTCATGCCGTAGACGCCCGCGACGATCGTCGGGTAGACGAGGATCGCCGCCCAGGCCGAGATCTTGCGCATGTCCTCGTTCTGGCGCACCGACACCTGCGACATGTGGACCTGGAGCATGTCCGAGAGCAGGTCGTCGTGCGCGTCGAGGTGACGGTCGATCCGCTCCACGGTCGTCACCACCCGTTCGAGCATGCGCCGGTCCACGCCGAGGTGGTGCGGCACGTCGGGGTCGAGGAGCTCGGGCAGCTCCGCCGAGACCGGCATGAGCGCGCGCCGCGCCTCGGTGATCTCGCGCTTGAGGTCGTAGATGCGCTCGACGGGGTCTTCGCGCTGCTGGTCGAACACGACCCGCTCGGTGTCCGCGACGGCGTCGCCCAGGCCGAGCTCGACCTGGGACGCCCCGCCCACGATCGCCAGGACGGCGGCCGACACGATCCGCTGGACGGGCGCCCCGCGCGGGACGCCCGGAGCGGCGAGCTTGTCGAGCATGGCCGCGTGCACGTCGGCGTCGCCCTCCTCGGCTGTGACGACGGTCCCGGGCCCGAGCAGCGCGGCGAACTGGCCCGTGCGCACCTGACGGTCGGCCTCCGTGAACCAGGCCGTCGGCGTGACGAGCAGGAGCCAGTCCGCGGCGACCCGGCGCACGTGCGCGAGCGGGCGGTGCGTGCGCCGGGAGAGCTCGTGGCGCACGAGGCCGGGGACCGGGGCGACCTGGGCGGCGGCGTCCAGCACGGCGTCGAGGTCGGCGACGCGCGCCCACGTCGCCGGGCCCCGCGCGGCCTCGTGGTCGTCCTGGTCGTCCTGTTCACGGGTCTGTCCGGTGCCGGCGAGCACGTCCGCGAGCACGCCGACCTCGACGGTCCGGACCTCGCCTGTCCCCGTGCCGACCGTCCACGCCTCCAGCACGCGGACACCGGGGAGCTGCGGGCCGCCGTCGTCGCCCGCCGCCCCGTCCGGAGGGGCGCCGACAGGGGGATCGGTGGGCTTCGTCACGTCCGCATTGTCCCGCGCCCCGCACGGACCTGCCCGGGAGCGCGAGATCGCCGTCCGTGCGCCGGCCGTGCACAGGCACCGTGACGCCCGGGTGCCGGACGACGGTCCGGCACCAGGGCCTCGACGGATAAGGTTGGGGCGTGCACAGCTGGCCCGCCCCGCAGATCCCCGAGCTCCCCGGACGAGGCCTCCCGGTCCGGGTGCACGACTCGACGACCCGCGAGCTCGTCGTCGCCGCCCAGGGCGAGGACGCCACGCTCTACGTGTGCGGCATCACGCCCTACGACGCGACCCACATCGGCCACGCGGCCACCTACGTCGCGTTCGACCTGCTCGTGCGCGCATGGACGGACGCCGGTCAGCGCGTCCGGTACGCGTCGAACGTCACCGACGTCGACGACCCGCTGCTCGAGCGCGCCGCCGCGACGGGCGTCGACTGGCGTGCGCTCGCCGTCGAGCAGACCGCGCTCTTCGCGGAGGACATGACGGCGCTCGGCGTCGTGCCGCCGGACGTGTACGAGGGCGCGGTCGAGACGATCCCCGCCGTCGTGGAGGCCGTGACGCAGCTCCTCGACGCCGGGCTCGCCTACCGCGTCCCCGTCGAGCCCGGCGCGGGCGGCACCGACCCCGGGCTCGGCGACGTCTACGCGGACCTGTCCGCCGACGCCGGGTTCGGCTCGGTCTCGCGGCTCGCGCGCGACGTCATGCAGCACCTCTTCGCCGAGCGCGGGGGCGACCCCGACCGCGAGGGCAAGAAGGACGCGCTCGACCCGCTCCTGTGGCGCCGGGAGCGCCCGGGCGAGCCCGCGTGGGACGGCGGCGCGCTCGGCACCGGTCGCCCCGGCTGGCACGTGGAGTGCGCGGTCATCTCGCGCGACGGCCTCGGCCTGCCGTTCGACGTCCAGGGCGGGGGAGCGGACCTGCTGTTCCCGCACCACGAGATGTCGTCCTCGCACGACCGCATGCTCGCGGACGACGGCGCGCCCCGTACGCACGTGCACGCGGGCCTCGTCGCGTACGAGGGCGAGAAGATGAGCAAGTCGCGCGGCAACCTCGTGCTCGTCTCGAACCTGCGGGCCACGGGCGTCGACCCGATGGCGATCCGTCTCGCGCTGCTCGCGCACCACTACCGCGGCGAGTGGGAGTGGACGGACGACGACCTGCCCGCCGGGGTGCGCCGCCTGGAGACGTGGCGCGACGCCGTCTCCGGCAACGGCGGCCCCGACGCCACCGCGACGCTCGCCGCCGTGCGTGCCGCGCTCGCCGACGACCTCGACGCCCCCGTGGCGCTCGCGGCCGTCGACGCGTGGGCCGCGGAGTCGCTCCGTCCCGGGCGCGACACGTCGGGCGACGACGAGGGCGCGCCCGGCGTGGTCGCGCGCGCGGTCAACGCGCTCCTGGGCGTCCGTCTCTAGCCGACACCCACGGTCAGACGGTCGGGCCCTTGCCCGGGTTGCCGCGGTCGCGGCGGCGCAGGTAGCGCTCGAACTCGCGCGCGATCGCCTCGCCGCTCGCCTCGGGCAGCTCGGCGGTGTCCTTCGCCTCCTCGAGCTGCTGGACGTACTCGGCGATCTCGGCGTCCTCCGCGGCGAGCTCGTCGACGCCGTGCTGCCACGCCTCGGCGTCCTCGGGCAGGTCGCCCAGCGGGATCGGCTCGGACAGGAGCTCCTCGATGCGCGCGAGGATCGCGAGCGTCGCCTTGGGCGACGGGGGGTGTGCCACGTAGTGCGGCACGGCCGCCCAGAGCGACACGGACTGCAGCCCACGCTCAGCAGCGGCGTGCTGGAGCACCCCGACGATGCCCGTCGGTCCCTCGTACGTGCTCGGCTCGACGTCGAGCACCGCCTGCAGCCCGACGCTCTCCGACGTGGCCGTCATGGGGATGGGCCGCGTGTGCGGGACGTCGGCGAGCAGCGCGCCGAGCGTGACGACCGTGCGCACGTCGTGCTCCTCCGCGAGGTCGAGCAGCTCGCGGCAGTAGCTACGCCAGCGCATCGACGGCTCGATGCCGTGCACGAGCACGACCCGTCGCCCGGTGGGCGACAGGACCGCGGAGGCGATCGTCGTGGTCGGCCACGTGATCTCCCGGCGGCCGTCGTCGTCGGTCGTGACGACGGGGCGGTTCACCTGGAAGTCGTGGTACTCCTCCGGGTCGAGCTCGTCGACGTCCTCCGCGCCCCACACCTCGTGCAGGTGCTGGAGGGCGGCCGTGGCGGCACTCCCCGCGTCGTTCCAGCCCTCGAACGCCGCGATCATCACGGTCTGCCGGGTGCCCTCGGTCGCGTTCTCGGTCATCGCCCCAGCCTATGCGGCGAGGCCCGGCGAGGGCGGAGCGGGTTCGCGCGTGGCGTAGCGCCACGTAGGGTGGAGGTGCCGGGTGCACCGCGCCGTGCCCCGCCCGGACCCCCCACCCCTCGTCCTTGGAGCCATGCCGTGACGTCCCCGCGCCCCGCCGCCGATCCCGCCCTCCCGCAGGCCGTCCTGTGGGACATGGACGGGACGCTCGTCGACACCGAGCCGTACTGGATCGCGGCGGAGCACGAGCTCGTCGACGCGCACGGCGGCACGTGGACGCACGAGGACGCGATGTCGCTCGTCGGCAACCCGCTGCGCGAGTCCGCGCGGATCATCCGCGAGCGCGGGGGCGTGGACCTGCCGATCGACGAGATCGTCGCGTTCCTCATGGGCCGGGTCATCGAGCAGGTGCAGGCCGAGGTCCCGTGGCAGCCCGGGGCGCGCGAGCTCCTCACGGCGCTGCGCGAGGCGGGCGTGCCGTGCGCGCTCGTCACGATGTCGTACCGCGAGCTCGCGGCGCCGGTCGCCGAGCTCGCGCCGGACGACGCGTTCCAGGTGCTCGTGTGCGGGGACGAGGTCGAGCGCGGCAAGCCCGACCCCGAGCCGTACCTGCTCGCGGCGCAGCGGCTCGGCGTCGACATCACGCGGTGCGTCGCGATCGAGGACTCGCCCGCCGGCATCGCGTCGGCGCGTGCCTCCGGCGCGTCGACGCTCGGGGTGGAGGCCGTGGTCCCCGTCCTGCCCGCGCCCGGGCTGAGCCGGACGCCGTCGCTCGAGCTCGTCGACGTCGACCTGCTCGCGCGGCTCGTCTCCGGTGAGGTCGTCGACCTCATGGCGGACGACGCCGCCTAGCCTCGCGCGAGGCGCGCGGCGTCGCGGCGGTACATCCGCGCATGCTCGCGCAGCTCGGGCCTGCCCGTCTCCCGGGCGTGGTCGTCGGTCCAGGCCGCGAGGTCGAGGAGACCGTCCCGCATCGCGCGCAGGACGCCGTCGGGCCGTGGCGCGAGGTCGCGACCGTAGCCGTCGAGGAGGTCCGCGAGCCGCTCCTGCGGGGCGGGCCCGTGCGGCGCGGGCATGTCCTCGCACCATCCGCACAGGCGGTAGGCGAGGGACGCGACGTCCCGGACCCGGGGGCCGGGCGCCGCCATGTCGACGTCGATGAACCCGACGAGGGCCCCGTCCGCACGGACCATGTTGTACGGCGCGGCGTCGTTGAGGCACACGACCTCCGCCGGCTCCCGCACCGGCGAGCGCCACACCGCCCCGGCGAGCGCGAAGCCGACGGTCGCGTCGTGCCACGCGCGCAGCATCGTGCCGGACTGGTGGAGCGTCGCACGGTCCCAGAGCCAGTCGGGGAGCGGCCAGCCGCCGACCTCGCCCTCGGTCCAGGTCAGGACCTCGCGACCGGCGTCGTCGAGACCGAGCGGTGCGGGGGCCACCGAGACCCCCTGGGCGCGGACCCACGCGAGCAGTGCGTGGATCGTCGGCGTCCACGGTCCCGCCGTCCGGTGCACGGTGTCGCCGACGCGGACGACGTCGTTCACGTTCCCGCCCGACAGCTCGATCTCAGCAGGGCCGGGGTCGTCGGTGCGCACCTGCCGATGGTGGCACGGTCCGGGCTTGGGACCGCACGGAATTCTCCGGGCTCAGAGCAGCTCGGCGAGCATCGCGGCGGCGCGCTCGGCCCCGTCCGTCTCGACCGGCAGCCTCGTCCCGCCGCGGGCACGCCCCGCTCCGCGGCCGTGAGCGGCGAGCTCGGCGACCATCGCCGCGGCGAGCGCGTCCGGGTCGGACGCCTCGGCGTACTCGACGCACCGTCCGGCGCCGTAGCGCTCGAGCCGGTGCCGCACGTGGACGTTCTGCTCGAAGTGGTGCTGGAGCGGGACGTAGAGGAACGGCGTGCCGGCGGCCGCGAGCTCCATGCTCGTCGTCAGTCCGCCCTGCACGACGGCGAGGTCGCAGGCGGCCAGGTGCCGGTACAGGTCGGGGACGTACCCGCGGTACGTGACACCCTGCCGTCTCGGTAGCGTCGCGGGGTCGATCCGCGGGCCCGTCACGACGAGGAACCGCAGCCCGTCGACCGTGCGCCGCGCTGCCGGGACGGCGTCGAGCACGCGGCGCAGCAGCGACGTGCCCACCCCGGAGCCGCCGACGGTCACGACGCACAGCACGTCGTCGGGCCCGAGGCCGAGGTCACGCCGCAACGTCTCGCGCTCCGCCTCGTCCGGGGGTACGAACCCGGTGACGTACCCGGCGAAGTCGAAGTTCTGCTCGGTCCACTCCCGGATCCCCGGGAGGCCGGGCCCGAACGTGAGGTCGACGACGTCGTCCGGGTTCCCGACGAAGACCGAGCGGTCCCGGACCCGTGCGAAGCGTGCCCGTCGCTCGATCATCTCGGCGTTGTAGTCGGCGGTCAGCGCCGCCTCCGCCGGGCCGCCGTCGGGCATCGGCACCCAGCCGACGAAGTCGGTCATCCACGCGAACGAGAACCGCTTGAGCTCGGGGTTCTCGTGCAGGAAGTGGTCGACGTCCCACGCCTCGTCGCCGACCACGAGGTCGTAGCGCCCGTCCTCCACGACGTCCGCGAAGACCATGAAGTTGTTCACCATGATCTCGTCCATGCGGCGGATCGCCTGGAAGGCGTGCAGGTCGTGGTCGGCGGACTCGTCCTCGACGTGGGCGGACTCGTTCGCGAGCCAGGCCGAGGCGGGGTGCACGCGCTCGCCGGCGTCGGCGAGCACGCGGGTCACCGGGTGCTGGGTGAGCCAGTCGATCTCGAGGTCCGGGTGGTGCTCGCGCAGCCCGCGGGCGACGGCGAGGTCGCGACGGGCGTGGCCCAGGCCGATCGGCGAGGACAGGTAGAGCGCGCGGCGGTTCCGGTGCGGCGCACGCGTCCAGGTCCGGCGGCGGGGTCGCTGTGCGGCCTCGGCGGGGGCGGTGCGCTCGACGAAGTCCTGGACCAGCAGGTTGACCCGGACCGGGTCGCGCGCCGGCAGGCCGTGCCCGCCGCCGTCGACCAGGACGAGCTCGCCGCCGGTGAGCGCGGCGAGGCGCTCGCCGATCGCGGCCGGGCGGACGGCGTCGT
Organism: Cellulosimicrobium protaetiae; assembly: GCF_009708005.2. Lineage (NCBI taxonomy): Bacteria > Bacillati > Actinomycetota > Actinomycetes > Micrococcales > Promicromonosporaceae > Cellulosimicrobium > Cellulosimicrobium protaetiae. The sequence goes on from NZ_CP052757.1 coordinate 2,623,524, forward strand.
GCGTCCCGTGCACGACGAGCACGGGGCAGGAGACCTGCGCGCACAGGGGTTCGAGCGGGGTGCGTACGGCGCCCTCCAGCCCGAGCCGGCCCGCGGTGGTGTCGGCGAGCGTCCGCGGGGCGATCTCGTGGGCCCAGCGCACGACGTCCTCGACCTGCTTCGTGGAGTGCGGCTCGGTGAACATCTTGCGGGCGAAGAAGTCGACGTAGTCGTCGTAGCCGCCGGCGAGCCAGTACGCCTTGTTGTACTTGGCCCAGCCCTCGGTGGTGTCGTGGCGCGCGTCCCAGGCGTACCGCTCGCGCTCCGGCGCCGCGACGGCCAGGCCGCACGAGGGGGCGATCGCGACGAGCCCCTGCACGCGCCCAGGGTGGGTCGCCGCGAGGTGGACCGCCCAGGCGGCCCCGCACGAGTACCCGACGACGACGGCGGTGCGCGTCCCGGTGTCGTCCAGCACCGCGGCCGCGTCCGCCGCGTACTGCTCGTCGGTGTACGCGGCGGCGCCCTCGGGTCGCCCGGCGCCCCCGCTCCCGCGACCGTCGAAGGTCACGACGCGGGAGCGTCGGGCGAGGAAGGGGACCTGGGCCTTCCAGAAGCGGGACGGCACCAGCGACCAGGTCGGCAGGAGCAGGACGGTCGGACCCGTCGTCCCGTGGACGGCCCAGGGGAGCGGCACCCCGTCGCGGACGACGACGCCGGTCCGGTCGGGCGGGCGGACGGGAGCCGGTTCTGACCGAGGCGTGGGACGGCCCGTCATCCTCGCAGTGTCCTCCTGTGCGGCGGTCATGCCCACCCTCCCGTCCTGGTTCCTCGTCCGGCGGTCGTCGCGGCCCGGCCTCAGGGCCGGATCTCCAGGACGCGGTTGAACGGCGTCTCGGCGACGGACGCGAACCGGCCGAACCCGCCCGCCGTCGCGACGTCCCGGATCCGGGCCGGACCGGCCTGCGTGCCGAGCGCGAGCCCGACGTCCTGGGACAGCGACGCCGGCGTGCAGAGCAGGGTCGAGAAGCCGTAGTACGCCCGGCCGACGGGGTGGAGGTTGTCCTCGACCCGGTCCCCGGCCATCGGCTCGACGACCATCCACGTCCCGTCCGGGGCGAGGGCGCGCCGGACCTGCTCGGCCGCACCGACGGGATCCCCCATGTCGTGGAGGCAGTCGAACATCGTGACGAGGTCGAAGCCCGACCCCGGGAGCTCCTGGGCCGAGGCGACCTCGAACCGCACCCGGTCCTCGACGCCCGCGTCCGCCGCCCGCTGCCGCGCCACCGCGACCGACTCCGGGTGGTAGTCCGAGCCCACGAACCGCGACCGCGGGAACGCCTGGGCCATGAGCACGGTCGAGGCGCCGTGGCCGCAGCCCACGTCCGCGACGAGCGCGCCCCGCTCGAGCTTGTCCACCACGCCGTCGAGCGCGGGCAGCCACTCGGCGACCAGGTGGGCGTGGTAGCTCGGGCGGAAGAACCGCTCGCACCCGACGTGGACGTCGGTGACGTGCTCGTGCCACCCGTACCCGCCGCCGCTGCGCGCGGCGTCGAGCACGTGGTCGAGGTCGTGCGTGGTGCCGAGCGCGAGCTGGAACAGGCCGGGCAGGAACGCCGGGCTGTCCTCGACGGTCAGCGCGACCGCCTGCTCGGGCGGGAGGGTGTAGCGGCCCGACGGCGGGTCGTACGTCACGTACCCGCCCGCGGCCTGGGCGTTGAGCCACTCCCGCGCGTACGGCTCCGCCGTCCCGGTGCGCTCCGCCAGCTCCGCCGGTGTCGTCGGGCCCTGGGCCGCGAGGTCGCGGTAGTAGCCGAGCTTGTCGCCGAGGACGACGAGCCCCGCGTTGAGGGTGGCCCCGACCTCGTCGACCGCGCGGAGGACGAACGCCATGAGGGCGTCCATGTCGAGGGCGGGTGCCTGCCCGGTCGTCCCCGGGCTCGTCTGGGTGCTCATCGGATGCTCCTGTGCTGTCGGTACCCGGCAGGTCTGCCGGTACCGGCGAACGTAGGACGGGGCGCGCGCCGACCGCGTCCGGTGGCCCCCCTGGTCGTCCGGGGTCCGGCACCTCGTCCTGCCGGGGCGGGCCCGCCCCTCCCTACACTCATGGACGTGGCGCTCCTCGGCAGGGCCGCCGAGCAGGAGACGGTCGCCCGCCTCCTCGCCTCGGCGCGTCTGGGCCGGGGCGGCGCGCTCGTCCTCGCGGGCGAGCCGGGCGTCGGCAAGACCGCGCTGCTCGCCGACGCGCTCGACCGCGCCGGGCGCGAGCCCGGGTCGGGGGCGGGCGTGCGCGTCCTCGCCGCGACGCCCGCCGAGGTGGAGCAGGACCTGCCGTTCGCCGCCCTCCAGTCCCTGCTGCTTCCGGCGCTGCGGCTGCTCGACGACATCCCGGCCCCGCAGGCCGCCGAGCTCGGCGCGGCGCTGAGCCTGCGGTCCGGCGGCGGCCGGGACCGGTTCGCTATCGGGGCGGCCACCCTGAGCCTGCTCAGCCGGTACGCCGAGGACGGCCCGGTCGTCGTCGTGCTCGACGACGTGCACTGGGCGGACCGGCCGTCGGTCGACGCGCTGGTGTTCGCCGCGCGTCGCGTCCGCGACGACCCGATCGCGGTCCTCGTCGCCGGCCGCAGCGGCGAGCTCCCGGAGGCGGTGCGGGGGCTTCCCACGATCGACCTGGCAGGGCTCGCCCCTGACGCCGCCGCCCTGCTGCTCGCCGCGGCGTTCCCCGCCGGCCCCGCCCGGGAGCCCGACGCGCTCTACCGCGAGACCGGTGGCAACCCGCTGGCCCTGCTGGAGCTGGCGGCCGAGCCCGCGGACGACGCGACCGCGGGCGGCGACACGGCCGGTCTCCCGCACACGCTGCCCGCGCGGCTGCAGCGCGCGTTCGCGCGGCGCCTGGAGACGCTGCCCGGGACCGCCCGCGCCGTCGCGCTCGTCGCGGCCCTCTCGGGGGGTGACCTCCGGCTGACGCGCGCGACGTGCCGTCGACTCGACCTCGACCCGGCCGGCCTCGATGACGCCGAGCGGGACGGTCTGCTCACGGTGGGGGACGGGCACGTGGCGTTCCGGCACCCCCTGCTGCGCTCGGTCGTCTACGGCGCGACGGACCGGGAGGTCCGACGCCGGGCCCACCTGGCCCTCGCCGACGAGCTCGCGGGGGTGGACGCCGACCGCCGCGCCTGGCACCTGGCGGCCGCCGCGACCGGGCTCGACGAGGGCGTCGCGAAGCTCCTCGACGGCGTCGGCGCGCGGGCGGCGGAGCGGACGGCGTTCACCGTCGCGGCGACCGCGCTCGAGCGTGGGGCACGCCTGAGCCCGGAGCCCGAGAACGCGCACGCGCGGCTCGTCGCCGCCGCACGTGCCGCCTGGGCCGGGGGGCAACCGGCCCGGGCCCTGGCCCTGCTCGACGAGGCGGAACCGCCGGCCGGGACCCGGTCCGCCGCCGGCGCCGCGCTGCGCGCCACCGTCGCGATGCGCGCGGGATCCGTGCGCGACGGCCTGGACCTGCTCGAGCGGGCGGCCGACCTCGCCTCACCCGACGACCAGGTCCTGCTCCTCGCCGAGGCGTGCCGCGCGTCGATGTACCTGGTCGACACCGCTGCCCTGCGCCGCGTCGAGGAACGCCTCGACGCCGCCCTGCCGCGTGTGACGGACCCCGTCTCGCAGGCGGTCGGCCTCGCCTCGTCCGGGGCGTCCGGCGTGCTGCTCGGCCGCGACGCGACGTCCCGGCTGCGCGACGCCGTCGCGCTCCTGGCCGAGCACGCGGACCCGCTGGCGCACCCCGCCGCGCTGCCGTGGATCATGCTGGCGCCCCTCTTCCTGCGCGACGCCGACGCCGGTGCGGAGCTGCGCGCCCTGGTCGACGAGGTCCGCTCGCGCGTCGGGGTGGGTGCCCTGCCCGACGTGCTGTTCCACGTGGCTCGCGACCAGGCGACCACCGACGCGTGGGAGCGCGCCGCAGCCAACTACGACGAGGCCGCGCGGCTGGCGCGCGAGACCGGGCAGGGCGGAGAGCTCGCCATGGCGCTCGCCGGGCTCGCCTGGCTCGACTCACGGGCCGGGCGCGGTGCGGCGTGCCGGGAGCACGCCGCGGACGCCGCCCGGCTGTGCCGGGAACGGTCGATGCTCTTCGGTCTCATCTGGTCCGAGCTCGCGCTGGGCGACCTGGAGCTCTCGGAGGGAGAGTCTCGCGCGGCGGCGGTCCGGCTCACGACGCTCGCCTCGACCCTCGACGAGCTGGGCGTCCGCGACCCCGACCTGCACCCCGGGCCGGAGCTGGTCGACGCCCTGCTGCGGACGGGCCGGGACGCCGAGGCCCGGGAGGTCGCCGAGCGGTTCGCGGAGGCGGCGGAGGCGACGGGGCGGGCGTGGACCCGTGGGCGTGCCGAGCGGGCGCTCGGGCTCGTCGCGGCCGACGACGGGCTCGACGAACGCTTCGAGAACGCCCTCGCCTGGCACGGGCGGACCCGGGACGTGTTCGAGCGCGCGCGCACCCGGCTCGCCTTCGGGATGCGCCTGCGCCGGTCCGGGCGGCGCGTCGACGCGCGGGTGCACCTGCGGGACGCGCTGGGCACGTTCGACGACCTCGGCGCGCAGGTCTGGGCGGCCACCACGCGGACCGAGCTCGAGGCGACCGGCGAGAAGGTCGCGCCACGCGAGGGCGTCGGGCCCGGCGCCCTGACCCCGCAGGAGCTCCAGGTCTGCCTGCTCCTGGCCGAGGGCCGGACGACGCGGGAGACCGCCGCGGCGCTCTTCCTCAGCCCCAAGACCGTCGAGTACCACCTCCGCAAGGTGTACACGAGGCTCGGGATCCACTCCCGGGAGGAGCTCGCCGTCGTGCTGCGCGACGCGCGATGAGCGACGTGCGGCGGACCCGCGGGGTCGGGCGAGCGCATAGGCTCTCCGGGTGGACGGACCCGAGCCCCGAGCACCCCGCACGCCCCCACCGGCAGCCCCGCGCACGAAGGGCTGGGTCATCGGCCGGGTGGTCGGCGCCCCGGTGATCCTCACCCCGTCGTGGTTCCTCGCGGCGGCGATCCTCACGGTGCTGTTCGCGCCGACGGTCCAGCGTCTCGCACCGCACCTCGGTGCCGAGATCTACCTCGTCTCGTTCGCGTTCGTCCTGCTGCTGTTCGCCTCCGTCTTCCTGCACGAGGTCGCGCACGCCGTCGTCGCCCGCGCCCGCGGACAGCGCGTCACCGAGCTCGCCGTGACCCTGTGGGGCGGCCACACCGCCTACTCGGGGACGTCGTCGCGCCCGCTCGACGGGTTCCTCATCTCGGTCGTCGGGCCGCTGACCAACCTGGCGCTCGCGGTCGTCTTCTGGGTGACGTTCCAGGCGCAGCCGACGTTCTCCGTGCCCGCGCTCCTCCTGTACGCCGGGGCGTTCTCCAACGCGTTCGTCGGGTTCTTCAACCTCCTGCCCGGGCTGCCGCTCGACGGCGGCCAGATCCTCGAGTCGGCCGTGTGGGCCGCGACGGGGTCACGGACGAAGGGCACGGTCGCAGCCGGCTGGGTCGGGCGCGCCGTCGCCGTCGGCGTCGTCGCGTGGGCCCTCGTGTGGCCGCTCACCCTCGGTCGCCAGCCCGACCTGTGGACCGTCGCGTGGGCGGCGCTCATCGGCGCGTTCCTCTGGAGCGGCGCGGGCCAGGCCATCACCGCGGGGCGCACGAGGGAGGCGGTCTCCGGGCTCTCGGTCCGCGCCCTCGCCCGGCCCGCCGTCGCGGTGCCGTCCGCGGCGTCGGTCGGCGCCGTGGGCCGCTCGGTCGCGCTCGCGGGCGGTCCGCACGTCCTCGCCGTCCTGGTCGACGGCGCCGGACGCCCGGTCGGGTACGCCGACCCCGGCGCGGCCGCGGCCGTGCCTCCGGACGCGGCGGAGACGACCCCCGTCGGTGCGGTCGCCGTCCCGCTGCCTGCGGGCGCGACGATCGACGCGCACCTGCAGGGCCAGGACATGCTCGCCGCGCTGTCGCAGGTCGGGCGCGAGGGCGCCGTCGTCGTCGTGACCGACGACGGCCGCGTGGTCGGCGCGCTCGAGGTCGCCCGCGTCGTGGCCGCGCTGCGGGACGCGCAGCGCGGGCGCTGAGGGCGCTCGTCGACCGCGTCGACCGAGGCTCCGCGACCGGTTCGTGGCCCGGCCCGTAGGATGGTCGCCCGTGACCTCCGAGCCCGCCGCCACGCCCGGCACCCCGACGCCGCCCACCGCCCCGGACGCGACCCCCGCCTCCCGGGGAGCCGCCCCGGACCGTCCCGGTGCGACGGGTGCCGACGAGCGCCGCGGGCCGCTGCGGGTGGGGGACAAGGTCCAGCTCACCGACCCGCGCGGGCGCCTGCACACCATCACCCTCGCGCCGGGTGCGACGTTCCACACGCACAAGGGGTACCTGCGGCACGACGACCTCATCGGGCAGCCCGAGGGGAGCGTCGTCCGCAACACGGCCGACATCGAGTACCTCGCGCTGCGCCCGCTGCTCGCGGACTACGTGCTCTCCATGCCCCGCGGCGCCGCGGTCGTCTACCCGAAGGACGCGGGGCAGATCGTCGCGATGGCGGACATCTTCCCCGGTGCTCGCGTCGTCGAGGCGGGCGTCGGTTCGGGTGCGCTGACGATGTCGCTCCTGCGCGCCGTCGGCGACGCGGGCGAGCTGCACTCGATCGAGCGCCGCGAGGACTTCGCGGCCATCGCGCGCGGCAACGTGGAGACGTTCTTCGGCGAGCCCCACCCCGCGTGGACGCTGTCCGTCGGCGACCTCGCCGACGTGCTGCCCACCGTCGCCCCGGACGGCACGGTGGACCGCGTGGTGCTCGACATGCTCGCGCCGTGGGAGAACCTCGACGTCGTCGCCCGTGCGCTCGTCCCCGGCGGCGTGCTCGTGTGCTACGTCGCCACGACGACGCAGCTCTCGCGCCTCGCGGAGGACCTGCGCGCCGACGGCCGGTACGCCGAGCCGGTCGCGTGGGAGTCCATGGTGCGCGGCTGGCACCTCGAGGGCCTCGCGGTGCGCCCGCAGCACCGCATGATCGGGCACACGGGCTTCCTGCTCACCGCGCGCCGTCTGGCCGACGGCGTCGCGCCGCCCGAGCGCAAGCGTCGTCCCGCCAAGGGCGCGTACCCGACCGACGCCGAGCAGTGGTCGCCCGAGGAGCTCGGCGAGCGCCCGGTCTCGGAGAAGAAGATCCGCCGCGTGCGGCGCGACGTCGGTCAGGGGCCGGAGCAGGTCCCCGGCCAGGGCTCCGAGCCGGCCCCGGAGCAGGGCGAGCACCCGTCCGACGTGTCGGGGCCGTGACGGTCCGGTAACGATCAGGACCCGGCCGTCTCACCCTGGGTGTCGTCCGTGTGCACGGGCGAGAATTGTGCCTAAGGTCTACACCCGACCGCCGGACGGTGGTCGGCACGGGTCCTCCCGCGGGTCCGCCGTCCGCCGTCCACGACGCGGTCGGGCGAGCCGCCGGCGAGAGGGGACACCCCATGAGCGAGACATTCGGCCGAAGCGACGAGGCCCCGCAGAGCAGCGCGCGGGAGCTCGCGCTGCTCTCCGCGAAGAACGAGAGGCTCGCCGAGGCGCTCCGCGCCGCGCGCGACCAGATCCTCGACCTGAAGCGGCAGATCGACGACCTCGCCAAGCCCCCGGGGACGTACGCGGTGTTCCTCGCCGCGCACCCGGACGGGTCGGTCGACGTGTCCGCCGCCGGGCGCAAGATGCACGTCGGCGCCAGCCCGAGCCTCGACGTCGAGCGGCTGCGCCCGGGCCAGGAGGTCAAGCTCAACGAGGCGATGACCGTCGTCGCGGCGGGCGGGTACGAGCGCACCGGCGAGATCGTCACGGCCAAGGAGATCCTCGACGCCGACCGCGTGCTGGTCGTCGGCCGCGCGGACGAGGAGCGCGTCGTGCGTCTCGCGGGCTCGGTCGCGCACACGGCGCTGCGCGTCGGGGACTCGCTGACGATCGACACGCGCAGCGGGTTCGTGTTCGAGGTGATCCCCAAGTCCGAGGTCGAGGAGCTCGTCCTCGAGGAGGTCCCGGACATCGAGTACGAGGACATCGGCGGGCTCGGACCGCAGATCGAGCAGATCCGCGACGCGGTCGAGCTGCCGTTCACGCACCCCGACCTCTTCCGCGAGCACGGGCTGCACCCGCCCAAGGGCGTCCTCCTGTACGGCCCTCCCGGGTGCGGCAAGACCCTCATCGCCAAGGCCGTCGCGAACTCGCTCGCGCACACCGTGGCGCGGGCGCGCGGCGAGGAGATCGAGGCCGGCTCGGGCGCGGCACGGAGCTACTTCCTCAACGTCAAGGGCCCCGAGCTGCTCAACAAGTACGTCGGCGAGACCGAGCGGCACATCCGCCTGATCTTCGCCCGAGCCCGCGAAAAGGCGTCGCAGGGCACCCCGGTCGTCGTGTTCTTCGACGAGATGGAGTCGCTGTTCCGTACGCGCGGCACGGGCCTGTCGTCCGACGTCGAGACGACGATCGTGCCGCAGCTCCTCGCCGAGATCGACGGTGTCGAGCGGCTCGACAACGTCATCGTCATCGGCGCCTCGAACCGCGAGGACATGATCGACCCCGCGATCCTGCGACCGGGCCGCCTCGACGTGAAGATCAAGATCGAGCGGCCCGACGCCGAGGGGGCGAAGGAGATCTTCGCCAAGTACCTCACCGAGGACCTGCCCATCCACGCGGCTGACCTCGCCGAGCACGGCGGCAACCAGCGCGCGGCCCTCGACGCGATGATCCGGTCAGTCGTGGAGCGCATGTACTCCGAGGAGGACGAGAACCAGTTCCTCGAGGTCACGTACGCGAGCGGCGACAAGGAGGTCCTGTACTTCAAGGACTTCAACTCGGGCGCGATGATCCAGAACGTCGTCGACCGGGCCAAGAAGTCCGCGATCAAGGACTTCCTCGCCAGCGGCCAGCGCGGCATCCGTGTCGACCACCTGCTCTCGGCGTGCGTCGACGAGTTCAAGGAGAACGAGGACCTGCCCAACACGACCAACCCCGACGACTGGGCGCGCATCAGCGGCAAGAAGGGCGAGCGCATCGTCTTCATCCGCACGATCGTCCAGAAGAAGGGCGAGGGCGGTTCCCCGCGCACCATCGACACGGTGACCAACACCGGCCAGTACCTGTAGGACCACCCGGGCGACGCCCCGAGACCCCGTCCGGACGGCGACCCGCACGCGCGGGCGCCGCACCGGCGGGGTCTCGCCGCTCCCCGAGGGGTGTGGCGTCGTCGGTGGACGCGGACCGCGGGCAGTCGGTGGGCCGACATAGGGTGAGCGCGTGAGCGTTCGACGGGTCATGGGGATCGAGACCGAGTACGGCGTCCTGCAGCCGGGGAAGCCGATGGCGAACCCGATGCTGATGTCGAGCCAGGTCGTCACGACCTACCGGGCGCTCGCCGCACGCAGCGACGGCGCGCGCGGCCGGGCGCGGTGGGACTACGACGACGAGGACCCGCTCCAGGACGCACGCGGGTTCCACGTGCCGCGGGCGTCGGCGCACCCGTCGCTGCTCACGGACGACCCGTCCACGCCGGCTCCGTCGGGACCCGTGCCGGGGGACGGCGGCACGTTCCAGGAGGTCGCGCGGCCCACCACGGAGGAGTACGACGACCCGAGCGCGGCGAACGTCATCCTCACCAACGGGGCTCGGCTCTACGTCGACCACGCGCACCCGGAGTACTCCTCGCCCGAGGTCACCGTGCCGCACGACGTCGTGTGCTGGGACGTGGCGGGGGAGCGCGTGATGCTCGCGGCGTCGCGCGAGCTCGCCCAGGTGCCGGGCGGGTCCGTGGTGCTCTACAAGAACAACGTGGACGGCAAGGGCGCGAGCTACGGCACGCACGAGAACTTCCTCGTGGACCGCGACGTCCCGTTCGGCCTCCTCGTGGAGATGCTCACGCCGTTCCTCGTCACCCGGCAGGTGTTCGCCGGCTCGGGGCGCGTCGGCCTCGGCCCGACGGGCGAGGAGCACGGGTTCCAGGTCTCCCAGCGCGCGGACTACGTCGAGGCGGAGGTCGGGCTGGAGACGACGCTGCGCCGCCCGATCGTCAACACGCGCGACGAGCCGCACGCGGACCGGCAGCGCTGGCGCCGGCTGCACCTCATCATCGGCGACGCGAACATGCTCGAGACCGCGACGTACCTCAAGACGGGGACGACGTCGCTCGTGCTGTTCGTCGTCGAGCACCTCGAGGAGCTGGGGCCCCGGGTGCGGGCGCGGCTCGCCGCGCTGCGGCTGGCCGACCCCGTCGCGGACGTGCAGCGGGTCAGCCGCGACCTGGACCTCACGCGTCGGCTCGTCCTCGCGGACGGCCGCGAGCTGACCGCGCTCGAGGTCCAGCGCGAGTACCTCGCGGTGGCGGCCGAGGCGTCGGAGCGGCTCGCCGGTCCCGACGGCGTCGACGCCCCGACGCGTGACGTGCTCGCGCGCTGGTCCTCGGTGCTCGACCGGCTCGCGACGGATCGCGACACGTGCGCGCGCGACGTCGAGTGGGTCGCGAAGCTGCGGCTGCTGGACCGGCTCCGCGAGCGCGACGGCCTCGACTGGGGTCACCCGCGGCTCGCCGCGATGGACCTGCAGTGGTCCGACGTGCGCCCCGAGCGCGGCATCTACCACCGGCTCCTCGCGGCCGGCGCGGTGGACCGGGTCGTCACCGAGCGCGAGGTCGGGGCCGCCGTGCACCACGCCCCGGAGGACACGCGGGCGTACTTCCGCGGCGAGGTCATGGCGCGCTACGGCGACCAGGTCTCGGCCGCGAGCTGGGACTCCGTGATCTTCGACGTCCCGGGCGCGCCGTCGCTCCAGCGGGTCCCGATGATGGACCCGCTGCGGGGGACGCGCGTCCACATCGGCGCCCTGCTCGACGCGAGCCCGGACGCGGCTGCCCTCCTGGCGGGTCTGGCGGGCCCGTCGTGAGCGGCGGCGACTAGGCTGGACGGACGACGGCGCCCCGCCCTTCGCGGAACGGGCGCCGCGTGCGAGCAGGGCCGGGAAGGGCGCGAGCCCCGACCGGGTTGGAACGGACAGAACGTCGGCGCGGCACCGCGCCGCCGGACGAGGAGGCAGCCATGGCGGGTACCGAACGCACCCACGCGTCGCACGAGGACCGGCGTCCCGACGACGAGCCCGAGGGCCCCGAGGCCCCGGTCGCGCCGCAGGCGCAGTCCCGCGACGCCGAGGTCGACGCGCTCCTCGAGGAGATCGACGAGGTGCTGGAGACGAACGCGGAGTCCTTCGTCCGGGGCTTCGTGCAGAAGGGCGGCGAGTAGGAAGGGTGACGGCAACCCGATGAGCACGGACCAGCCCGGGCGCCTGCCCGACGCGTTCACGACCCCCGGGTCGTCGTCCTTCCTGGACTTCCTGTCCGGGCACGCCCCCGACCTGCTGCCCTCGCGCCGCGCCTCCGGGCACGCGCCCGCGGGCGTCGTGCCCGACGCGCCGCACGCGACGACGATCGTCGCGCTCACGTTCGGCGCCGAGGGCGTCGCGGGCGGCGTCGTCATGGCGGGCGACCGTCGCGCGACGATGGGGTCGATGATCGCCAACCGTGAGATCGAGAAGGTCTTCCCGGCGGACGAGTTCTCGGCGGTCGGGATCGCGGGGACCGCCGGCATCGCGGTCGAGCTCGTGCGGCTGTTCCAGCTCGAGCTCGAGCACTACGAGAAGATCGAGGGCTCGTTGCTGTCGCTCGACGGCAAGGCGAACCGGCTGTCCACGATGATCCGGCAGAACCTGGGGCTCGCGATGCAGGGCCTGGCCGTGGTCCCGCTGTTCGCGGGTTTCGACCTCGACCGGGGCAGCGGGCGCATCTTCTCCTACGACGTCACCGGCGGCCGGTACGAGGAGCGCGCCTACCACTCGGTGGGGTCCGGCTCGGTCTTCGCCCGCAGCTCGCTCAAGAAGCTGTGGCGCACCGAGCTCGACCGCGCCGGGTCCGTGCGCGTCGCGGTCGAGTCCCTGTACGACGCGGCGGACGACGACTCGGCGACGGGCGGTCCCGACCCCGTGCGCCGGATCTGGCCGGTCGTCGCGGTCGTGACCCGGGACGGCTACGAGCGCGTTCCCGACGACGAGCTCGCGGCCGTCGTCGAGCAGATCGTGGCCGAGCGCTCCGGCACGGGCGTGCCGCGCCGCGGCCCCGCGGCGACGAACGCCGAGGCGGTCCCGCACGACCAGCCGCACGACCTGCAGGGCCCCACGTCGGGAGGTGACGCCGAGTGAACATGCCGTTCTACGTCTCGCCCGAGCAGCTCATGAAGGACCGGGCCGACTTCGCGCGCAAGGGCATCGCGCGCGGCCGGTCCGTCGTGGTGCTCGCCTACGAGGACGGGATCGCGTTCGCGACGGAGAACCCGTCCCGCGCCCTGCACAAGATCTCGGAGATCTACGACCGGATCGCGTTCGCCGCGGTGGGCAAGTACAACGAGTTCGAGAACCTGCGGGTCGCGGGCGTGCGCTACGCGGACCTGCGCGGCTACTCGTACGACCGCACCGACGTCAACGCGCGCGGCCTCGCGAACGCGTACGCCCAGACCCTGGGCACGGTGTTCACCACGGAGTCGAAGCCGCTCGAGGTCGAGCTCGTCGTCGCGGAGGTCGGCCGGACCGCGGCGCAGGACCAGCTCTACCGGATCTCCTACGACGGTTCGGTCGCCGACGAGCAGGGCGTCGTCGTCATGGGAGGGCAGGCCGACCAGCTCGGTCGCGTGCTCCAGGACGCGTGGGAGCCCGGACTCGGCCTGGCCGACGTGCTGCGGCTCGCCGTGCGCGCGCTCGGTGCGGGCGGCGACGGGGAGGAGGCGCGGACCATCCCGGCGACGCAGCTCGAGGTCGCCGTCCTGGACCGCACCCGTCCGCGGCGCGCTTTCCGCCGGATCTCGGGGAGCGCGCTCGAGGACCTCCTCGCGGACGGCGACGGCCCGACGGCAGCCGCCGACGCCGCGACCGACGACGCGGGCGACACGACCGGCGACGGCCCCGCGACGGACGAGGGGTAGGACCGCATGGACCGCAGGATCTTCGGGCTGGAGACCGAGTACGGGGTGACGTGCGCGTCCGACGACGGCCGCGGGCTGTCGGCGGACGAGGTGGCGCGCTACCTGTTCCGCAAGGTCGTCGCGTGGGGCCGGTCGTCGAACGTCTTCCTGCGCAACGGGTCGCGGCTGTACCTCGACGTCGGCTCCCACCCGGAGTACGCGACCGCCGAGTGCGACGACGTGCGCCAGCTCGTCGCGTACGACCGCGGCGGGGAGCGGATCCTCGAGGGCCTCGTGGCCGACGCGCAGCAGCGCCTCGAGCACGAGGGCCTGCCCGGGCGCATCCACCTGTTCAAGAACAACACCGACTCGGCGGGCAACTCCTACGGCTGCCACGAGAACTACCTCGTGCGGCGCCAGGGCGACTTCGCTCGCCTGTCCGACGTGCTCGTGCCGTTCCTCATCACGCGCCAGGTCCTCACGGGCGCGGGCAAGGTGCTCACGACGCCGCGCGGTGCGGTCTACTGCCTGTCGCAGCGCGCCGACCACATCTGGGAGGCGGTGTCGAGCGCGACGACCCGGTCCCGCCCGATCATCAACACGCGCGACGAGCCGCACGCCGACGCGGAGAGCTACCGGCGCCTGCACGTCATCGTCGGGGACTCGTCGATGGCGGAGACGACGACGATGCTCAAGGTCGGCTCGACCGACCTCATCCTGCGCATGATCGAGGCGGGCGTGCCCATGCGCGACCTCGCGCTCGAGAACCCGATCCGGTCGATCCGCGAGATCAGCCACGACATGACGGGCAAGCAGCCCGTCCAGCTCGCGAGCGGTCGGACGGTCACCGCGATCGACCTGCAGGGCGAGTACCTGCAGCGGGTCAAGGAGTTCGTCGAGCAGGACGTCTCGCCCACGCCGGTCGTCAAGCAGGTCCTCGACCTGTGGGAGCGGGGGCTGCGCGCGCTCGAGACGGGTGACCTCTCGCTGGTCGACCGCGAGCTCGACTGGGTCATCAAGTACCGCCTGATCCAGCGCTATCAGGCCAAGCACGGGCTGGAGCTCGACGACCCGCGGATCGCGCGGCTGGATCTCGCCTACCACGACATCTCGCGCACCGAGGGGCTGTACAACCTGCTCGCGGCGCGCGGGATGGTCGAGCGCGTCACGACGGACCTCGAGGTGTTCGAGTCGACGGCGGTCCCGCCGCAGACGACGCGCGCCAAGCTGCGCGGAGACTTCGTGCGTGCCGCGCAGGAGGCTCGCCGGGACTACACGGTCGACTGGGTGCACCTCAAGCTCAACGACCAGGCGCAGCGCACGGTCCTGTGCAAGGACCCGTTCCGGAACGTCGACGAGCGCGTGGAACGCCTCATCGAGTCGATGTGACGCGGGACGTGATGTGACGAACCTGACCCTCGCGGTCGCGCGCCCCGTGCGGGGCGCCCGGCCCGGCCGTCGTCGCGCGCCCGCGGCCCGGGCCGCGTTCGCGCTGCTCGTGGCGCTCGTGGCGACCCTCGTCCTCGCCGCGTGCACGGAGCCCGAGGACGTCACCGAGACGCCCCTGAACACCGACCTCACGGTCGCGGGGTCGTCCGGGGCGCCGCCCGAGCTGCTGTACCGGGCACCGCTCGACGTCCCGGAGGCCCGGTCGGAGGTGGTGTGGCCGGGTGCGGGCGCCGAGCTCGTCGACGGCGGACCGCTCCTGCTCAACATCTACGCCCAGGACGTCAGCGACGGGACCGTCCTGCAGAACACGTACACCGACGCGCCGCGGTGGCGGTCCCTGACGGACGAGTCGGTCGGTCGCGACCTGCGCGACCTGCTGCGCGGGCAGCGGGTGGGGGCCCGTCTCCTGCGGGTCGAGGAGGACGACGGCGTCCCCGTCGCGCTCGTGGTGGACGTGCTCCCTACCCGCGCGTCCGGCGAGGACGTCCCGCCCGTCGAGGGCCTGCCGACGGTGACGCGCGCCGAGGACGGGACGCCGACCGTCCAGATCCCGGCCGAGACCTCCGCCCCCGCCGGGCTCGTCGTGCAGCCGCTGATCCGCGGCGACGGCCGCCAGGTCGAGGTCGGTCAGGTGGTCACCGTGCGCTACTCGGGGGTGCGCTGGTCCGACGGCGAGGTCTTCGACTCGACGTGGACCGACGGCGCCGCGCCGCTGTCGATCATGATCGGGATCGGCGAGGTCAACGAGGGGTGGGAGCAGGGTCTCCTCGAGCAGTCCGTGGGGAGCCAGGTGCTGCTCGTCGTCCCGCCCGACCTCGCGTACGGCGAGACGGCCAACCCGCTCGCGGGCGAGACCCTCGTCTACGTCGTGGACATCCTCGACGCCCAGTTCCCGGTGACCGCGGAGGAGGCCGCCGAGGGCGGCGCCGACGGTGCCGGTACCGACACGACCGGCGACGCGCCGGCCGACCAAGGAGAGTCCTCATGACCGTCGCGATCCGCGTGATCCCGTGCCTCGACGTCGACGCGGGGCGCGTCGTCAAGGGCGTGAACTTCGAGAACCTGCGCGACGCCGGTGACCCCGTCGAGCTCGCGTCCCGGTACGACGCCGAGGGCGCGGACGAGCTGACGTTCCTCGACGTCTCGGCGTCGTCGGGGAACCGCGAGACGACGTACGACGTCGTGCGGCGCACCGCCGAGCAGGTCTTCGTGCCGCTCACGGTCGGCGGCGGCGTGCGCTCCGCGGAGGACGTGGACCGGCTCCTGCGCGCCGGCGCGGACAAGGTCGGGGTGAACACGGCCGCGATCGCCCGACCGGAGCTCATCGCCGAGATCGCGGACCGGTTCGGCAGCCAGGTGCTCGTCCTGTCCGTCGACGCGCGGCGCACCACGGGCGACGTGCGCACCGAGTCCGGATACGAGGTCACGACCCACGGCGGGCGCCGGGGGACGGGCATCGACGCCGTGGAGTGGGCGGCGCGCGCCGCCGGGCTCGGCGCGGGCGAGATCCTCCTCAACTCCATGGACGCCGACGGCACGACCGCCGGCTTCGACCTCGAGATGCTCGCCGCGGTCCGGTCCGAGGTCCGGGTCCCGCTCGTCGCGAGCGGCGGGGCGGGGACGCCGGAGCACTTCGTGGCCGCCGCGCGGGCCGGGGCCGACGCGGTGCTCGCCGCGAGCGTCTTCCACTTCGGTGCCCTGACCGTCGCCCAGGTCAAGGACGCGATGCGCGCGCAGGGTGTCGAGGTGCGCTGAGGCAAGCGCGCGTCGGCGGCGTGCCCGGCGAGCGGCCGCCGCCGACGGAATTCCGTCGGCTGTGTCAGGGGCGCATGAGAAGATCGTGCAACCCCCTGAACGAAAGACGAGGACCGTCCCGTGCCCGGCAGCAGGACGCGCCCCACCGGCGCCGACGCCCAGCCCGCCCCGACCGACCTGCCGGCCCCGACGGACCGGACCGACCCGCCGCGGGACCTGCTCCCCGACGAGCCGACCGTCCGCCGTCCGCACGCCCTGACCGGGTCGCGCGTGCGCCGTTCGCTCGCCCTCATGGGGCGGGGGATCCGCGACGAGCCGCGCACCTACGCGCTCGCGATCGGGTCCTCCGCGCTCTTCGGGGCGCTCACCGTGGCGGTGAGCAGCGCGATCGGCACCGCGACCGACGAGGTCGTCGTCCCGGCGATCGCGGGCGACGAGGCCGCGCGCGGCCGTATCTGGGTCGCCGGGCTCGTCCTCGCGGGCATCGCGGTCTCCCTCGCGGCGAGCGTGGCCGCGCGCCGCATCTTCGCGGGCAACGGGTACGCCGCGCTGCAGGCACGGCACCGCACTGCTGTGACGCGCCAGTACCTGCGCCTGCCGATGTCGTGGCACCGCTCGCACCCCGCCGGTCAGCTGCTGTCGAACGCGAACTCCGACGTCGAGGCGGCGACGGGCGTGTTCAACCCGCTCCCGTTCGCGCTCGGGGTCGTGGTCATGATCGGCGTCGCCGCGGTGATGCTCTTCCGGGTGGACGTCTGGCTCGCGTGCGCCGCGCTCGTCGTCATCCCGGTCGCGATCGCCGTGAACATCGTCTTCCAGCGCTCCATGTCGCCCGCGATCACGCGCGCGCAGCAGCTCCGGGCCGAGGTCTCGGACGTCGCGCACGAGAGCTTCGAGGCCGCCCTGCTCGTCACCTCGCTGGGCACCGCGGACCGCGAGGAGCGCCGGTTCGCCGAGCGCACCGACGAGCTGCGCGCCGCGAACGTGCGCGTCGGGGTCGTCCGGGCGTTCTTCGACCCGGTGATCGAGCTCCTGCCGTCCCTCGGCACGCTCCTCGTGCTGGCCGTCGGGACCGTCCGCCTCGCCGCGGGCGACGTCGCGGCGGGCGACATCGTCACCGCCGCCTACCTGCTCACGATCATGGCCGTCCCCGTCCGGGCCTTCGGCTGGGTGCTCGGCGAGCTCCCGCGCGCCCTCGTCGGGTACGAGCGCATCAGCCGCGTCGTCGACGCGGGCGGGGGGCTGCGCCCCGGGACCGGCGGGCTACCCGGCGGACGCTCCGGGCTGGGCGTGCGCCTCGACGGTGTCGGCGTGGACGTCCGGGCGGGCGGCCGCGAGATCACCCTCCTCGACGACGTCGACCTCGCCGTCGAGCCCGGCACCACGGTCGCGGTGGTCGGCCCGACGGGTGCGGGCAAGACGACGCTCGTCTCGCTGCTCGCCCGGCTCTCGGACCCGACGCGCGGTCGCGTGCTCCTGGACGGCGCCGACGTGCGCGACGTGCGCGAGCCCGACCTCACCGCCCAGGTCGCGCTCGTGGCCCAGCAGGCGTTCGTCTTCGAGGACTCGGTGCGCGCGAACGTCACGCTGGTCGACGACGGCGACCCGGGCCCCGACGACGAGCAGGTCTGGGAGGCGCTGCGCCTCGCGCGGGTCGACGACGTCGTCTCACGGCTGCCCGAGGGGCTCGACGCGCCGCTCGGGGAGCGCGGCGCGAACCTGTCCGGCGGCCAGCGGCAGCGTCTCGCCATCGCCCGTGCCCTCGTGCGTCGCCCGCGCCTGCTCGTGCTCGACGACGCGACCTCCGCGGTCGACCCGCGCGTCGAGCAGCAGATCCTCGCGGGCCTCGCCCACGAGGGGGCGGACCGCCCGACCGTCGTCATGGTGGCCTACCGCATGTCGAGCGTCGCGCTCGCGGACGTCGTCGTGCACGTGGAGTCCGGCCGTGTGGTCGACGTCGGGACGCACGACGAGCTCCTCGCCCGCGACGCCGGGTACCGCGAGCTCGCGACCGCGTACGCGCGCGAGGCGGAGCGGCGCGAGCAGGAGCGCGTCGACGCGACGGACGACACCGCGCGGGAGGCGGCCGAGGACGGCCGGGACGGGCACGACGAGGACCGTCGGGACGACGACCTCGAGCGGCAGGAAGTGATCGAGGAGGACGACGTCGTGCGGCACGTCGAGACGGGGGCGCTGGAGGAATGAGCCGAACCACCACTCAGGACGAGCGCACCGACGCGACGGGCGCGGCGTCCGCTCCGGGTACGCCCGGCGGGGCCGCCGACGCCCGGATCGCCTCGGCGAGCTCGCTCGGTGTCCTCGCCACCCTGCGCCGAGGCGTCCAGGTGTCGCCGCAGATCCTCGACGGGATCTGGATCACGCTCGGGCTCGCGGTCGCGGCCGCGCTGGGCCGCGTCGTCGTGCCGGTGACCGTCCAGCAGACCGTCGACACCGGCGTGCTCGCCGACGGCGGCCCGGACACGGCGCGCGTCGCGGTGCTCGTCGGCGCGGCCGCGGTCGTCATCGTCCTCGCCGGCCTCTGCTCGGCGTTCGTCAACGTCCGGCTCTTCCGCTCGACCGAGGCGGGGCTCGCCGGCCTGCGCGTGCGCGCGTTCCGCCACGTGCACGACCTGTCCGTCCTCACGCAGAACACCGAGCGGCGCGGCTCGCTCGTCTCGCGCGTGACGAGCGACGTCGACACCATCTCGCTCTTCGTGCAGTGGGGCGGGATCATGCTGCTCGTCTCGGTGCTGCAGATCGGCGTCGCGACCGTCCTCATGGCCGTCTACTCGTGGCAGCTCACGCTCGTGGTCTGGGCGTGCTTCGTGCCGCTGTTCCTCGTCCTGCGCCCTGCCCAGGCGCGCGTCAACGACGCGTACACGCAGGTGCGGGCGCGCGTCGGCGGGATGCTCGGCGCCATCTCCGAGTCGATCGTCGGCGCCGAGACGATCCGTGCGTACGGCGCGGGCGCGCGTACCGCGCGGCGTGTCGACGCCGCCGTCGACGCGACGCGGCGGGCGATGGTCCGGGCGCAGAAGCTCGTCGCCGTCGTCTTCTCGAGCGGCGTGCTCGTCGCGAACCTCGTGCTCGCCGTGGTCGTCGTGGTCGGGTCCTACCTCGGCGTGGCCGGCGACATCTCGGTCGGCCAGCTCCTCGCGTTCCTCTTCCTCGTCCAGCTCTTCACGGGCCCCGTGCAGATGGCGACCGAGATCCTCAACGAGCTCCAGAACGCCGTCGCGGGCTGGCGCCGGGTCCTCGCGGTGCTGGAGACGCCCGTCGAGGTCGTCGACAAGGGCGCTGACGGCGAGCGCAGCCCCCGCGGGCCCGCCCACGTGCGCCTGGAGGGCGTGCGGTTCGCCTACCCCGACGGCCCGGAGGTGCTGCACGGCGTCGACCTCGACCTCCCCGCGCGCGCGTCCGTCGCCGTCGTCGGAGCGACCGGCTCCGGCAAGACGACGATCGCCAAGCTCGTCACGCGGCTCATGGACCCGACCGCGGGGCGCGTCCTGCTCGACGGCACCGACCTGCGGGACCTCGCCGTCGACTCGTTGCGCGAACGCGTCGTCCTCGTGCCGCAGGAGGGTTTCCTCTTCGACGGCACGCTCGCGGACAACGTCGCCTACGGCCTGCGGGGCGACGCCGAGCGGGAACCTGCCGCCGAGCGTCGCGCCCGGATCGAGGCCGCCGTCGAGCGGCTCGGTCTCACCGACTGGGTCGAGGGCCTGCCCGACGGGCTCGACTCCCCGGTCGGGCAGCGGGGCGAGTCGCTCTCCGCCGGCGAGCGGCAGCTCGTCGCGCTGACGCGGGCGTACCTCGCCGAGGCCGACCTGCTCGTCCTCGACGAGGCGACGTCCGCCGTCGACCCCGCGACCGAGGTCCGCATCGCTCGCGCCCTGGCGTCGCTCACCGCGGGCCGCTCCACCCTGACGATCGCGCACCGCCTCTCCACCGCGGAGGCCGCGGACCTGGTCGTGGTCGTCGACGCGGGCCACGTCGTCGAGGTCGGCCACCACGACGACCTCGCGCGCGCCGGCGGCGTCTACGCCCGCATGCACGACGCCTGGGTCTCCCAGACCCGCTGAGCCCGGCGCCCGCCGCCCGGCTCGGCCACGGGCGAGGCGAGACGGGGACCGAGGTCGGCCCGGCGTCTGGCAGGATTCTCGGGTGCCCGACTCCACGACCGGACCCACGACCGATACGTCGAACCGAACTGAGCTCGACCCCGAGATCGCCGCGCGGCTCAAGCGCGACGACGCCGGCCTGGTCGCCGCGATCGTCCAGCAGCACGACACGGGTGACGTGCTCATGCTCGGCTGGATGGACGACGAGGCGCTGCACCGGACGCTCACGACCGGGCGGGTGACGTTCTGGAGCCGGTCCCGGCAGGAGTACTGGCGCAAGGGCGACACGTCGGGGCACGTGCAGGTGGTGCGCTCGGTGGCCCTCGACTGCGACGGGGACGCGCTGCTCGTGCGCGTCCACCAGGTGGGGGCCGCGTGCCACACGGGCACGCGTACGTGCTTCGAGGCCGGGGGAGACCTGGGCGCCGTCGTGGGCGACCTGCCCGCCGGCACCGCCGATCCGACCACGCCCGACACCGATCCTGAGGAGGAGAACCAGTGAGCGCGACCGTCGACCCGGCCGAGACCACCACCGTCCCCGCGGGCGGTCCCGCGTGGGGCGAGACGTGGCCCGTGCTCGACGGCTTCCGCGCGCTGGCCACGTCCCGACGGGTGGTCCCGGTGGTCCGGCGCCTGCTCGCCGACGACGTCACGCCCGTCGGTCTGTACCGCACGCTGGCGCAGGGCCGGCCGGGCACGTTCGTCCTGGAGTCGGCCGAGTCGGACGGCCGGTGGGCGCGGTACTCGTTCGTCGGCGTCGCGTCCCGCGCGACCCTCACGGCGCGCGACGGCCGCGCGGTCTGGTCCGGCGACGTGCCGGCGGGCGTCCCGCTCGACGGCGACGTCGTGGAGGTGCTGGAGGCGACGCTCGACGTGCTCCGCACGCCCGCCGTCGAGGGCCTGCCGCCGCTCACGGGCGGTCTCGCGGGCGCGATCGGCTGGGACGTCATCCGGCACTGGGAGCCGACCCTGCCGTCGGACGCGCCCGACGAGCTCGGCGTCCCGGAGCTGACGCTCTGCCTCGCGACGGACCTCGCGGTCGTCGACCACGCGGAGGGCAGCGTGTGGCTCGTCGCCAACGCGATCAACTTCGACGACACGGACGAGCGCGTGGACGAGGCGTACGCGGACGCCGTCGCGCGACTGGACGCGATGCAGTCCCGGCTCGTGGCCGGAGGCGCGCACGTCGCGTCGGTCGTGTCCGTGGAGGCGGCCGAGCCGGCGCTCGAGTTCCGCTCGACGCGCGAGGAGTTCGAGGCGTCCGTCGTCGCGGGCAAGGACGCGATCCGCGAGGGCGAGGTGTTCCAGGTGGTGCTCTCCCAGCGCCTGGACCTCGACTGCCCGGCGGACCCGCTCGACGTCTACCGCGCCCTGCGGACGATCAACCCGAGCCCGTACATGTACTACTTCCAGCTCACGGACGCGGACGGGCGGGACTTCGCCGTCGTGGGGTCCAGCCCGGAGACCCTCGTGAAGGTCGAGGACGGCCGCGTCACGACGTTCCCGATCGCCGGCTCCCGGCCGCGCGGCGCGACGCCCGAGGAGGACGTGGCGCTCGGCGAGGAGCTCTTGCAGGACCCGAAGGAGCTCGCCGAGCACATCATGCTCGTGGACCTGTCGCGCAACGACCTCGTGAAGGTGTGCGAGCCGACGTCCGTCGAGGTCGTGGAGTTCATGGCGACCAAGCGGTTCAGCCACATCATGCACCTCTGCTCGACCGTCGTCGGGACGCTGCGTGGCGGCGCGACCGCGCTGGACGCCTTCCGGGCGACGTTCCCCGCGGGCACGCTCTCCGGCGCGCCCAAGCCGCGCGCGATCGCCCTGATCGACGAGCTCGAGCCCGCGTCGCGCGGGATCTACGGGGGGACCGCCGGGTACTTCGACTTCGACGGGAACATGGACATGGCGATCGCGATCCGCACCGCGCTGATCCGCGACGGGCGCGCGAGCGTCCAGGCGGGCGGCGGGATCGTCGCGGACTCGGTCCCCGCCCTCGAGTACGCGGAGTCGCGCAACAAGGCGGCGGCCGCGGTCCGGGCCGTCCAGGTCGCGGCGCGGCTGCGGGGCCTCGCATGAGCCGCGGGGCGGCGCCCTCGCGCCGGACCGCGATCCTCTCCCTGCTCCTCCTCGGCGGGGCGACCCTCGCCGCCGCGGTCCCGACCTGGCTCAGCACGACGGGCGCCACGGCCCTCGACCCGGAGGTCGAGGTGGCCGTCGCCGGGACCTCCGCAGCACCGGGCGTGAGCGCGGCGGCGCTCGTGCTCGTCGCCGCGGCGCTCGCGCTCGGGCTCGTCGGCCGGGTCGGGCGGTGGGTCGTCCTCGCGGTGGCGGCCGTGAGCGGGGTCGTCGCGACGGTGTCCGCGCTCGGCGTCGCGCTCGACCCGGAGCCGAGCGCACGGTCGGCCGTCGCGGACGCGACGGGTGTCACCGAGCTGACCGCCCCGGTCGAGCTGACGGCGGCTCCGTGGCTCGCCGCGGCGCTGGGGGTCCTCACGGTCCTCGTGGCGGTGTGGGTCGCGGTCGGGTCCCGGTCGTGGGCCGAGGCGTCGACGCGGCACGAGCGTGCGCCCGGACCGACGTCCGGTGGCTCCTCGACCCGTCCCGTGCCGGCCCCGGAGCCCTCCGGCGGCGCGGCGCCCGGGGCGGCCACGCCCGGGACGGACCGCGCGGACCCCGCCGGAGGCACGTCGCCCGACGAGATCTCCGACCACGACGCGTGGGACGCGCTCTCGCGCGGCGAGGACCCTACCGATCGCTGATCAGCGGTGACGGGCCGGGCGGACCGCGCCACGACCGTCGCACCCCGAGGACGGGCACCGGTCCGGTCC